>JANYKC010000088.1 GCA_025358255.1 Spirochaetaceae bacterium | reverse complement strand
CGAGCGAGAAGGTCTGGGTCGAGAAGGACCTTCCGCAGGACCGGCAGCGAAAGCGGGGCACATGGCCGAATGCCTTGCTTGTGTGGAAGCCATCACGGGCGAACCAACGATCGTCAGGAGCATGTAAGTGCAGGTTGCAGCGGGGATTAGGGCAAAACGGGAAGGAATGCAAGGGGCCCCCTTTGAGGACCTTTATGTCCCCAAGGAGGAACGCGAAAAATGGTTTGACCTGATTCAAACCCAAAGGTTCGGGACACTATTCTCGGTGTGCGCCATGGGATTCTTCCTACTGAATGTTGCACGCGGATCGCGGCCACAAGTCTGGCATCTATCCGACAATCATCAACTAAGCTTTTGCTAAATTATTGCCCGCGACATCCTCGATTGCCCCTTTTGCATACTTTCTTTATTGACTGATAGTAAAATATATGCTAAACTTTAGCAGGGGTAAACCATGGCCGACAAACCAAAACTGGACGATGTAGCCAAAAAAGCCGGTGTGTCCCTCTCCACCGCATCCCTCGTCCTGTCCGACCAAGGAAGAATATCCGCCGACACGCGCATGCGCGTCCTCGAGGCCGCCCTCGAGCTCGGCTACCGGCAGAAGCGGAAAAAAAGCGACGACCGCCACAGCCCGGAGAAGCCGGACATCGCCATCCTCCTCGACATCGACCCTGAATGGTCGATTGTCCTCACCCTCATCAGGCCAGTGATCCAGGAGTTCGAGCTTACGGTCAGGCAGGCGGGCTTCAACACCATCCTCATCCCGATCTCGCGCAGCGAGCCCGACGGCGAGGTGGCGGAAAAGATCCGTTCATCGGGTGCTGTTGGCGTCGCGACCATCCACTATGCCTCCCCTGAGCTCGTCCTCATGCTCGAGGCGGCAGGCATGCCCGTCGTCATCATCATGAACTCGAGTTTCCAGGACCGCTTCTATACCGTGTGCGTGGATGACTTCCAGGGGGCCTACGAAGGCGCATCCTTCCTTATCCGCTCGGGCCATCGCCGGATCGGCTACCTCGACTGCGAGCGCGCCGGGCTGCCGGTACTTCCCGTGGACCGTTTTTTCGGCTTCAAGAAGGCGGTGGAGGAGTTCTCCGTCGAGTTCGACGACACGATGCGCGGCCGCATGCCCCGCGACGGGGATGCCTGCGCCACGGACTGGCTCGAGGACTTCCTCCGCTCTGCGACAAGCGCGCGCGCCGCCAGCGGCGTCGGCGCAGGCGCCCGCAGGGGAATGACGGCCCTCTTCACCCTCGACGATGAGCTTGCCATCAGGGTCATCACGGTCGCGGGACGGCTGGGCATCAAGGTCCCCGAGGAGCTCTCCGTGATCGCCCCCGGCGACATGCTCGACTACTCGCTCTGCTATGTGCCGCCCATCACGACCATGCGCATCGACACCTCCTACATGGGCAGGGTCTCCGCCCAGATGATGCTCAACCGCATCACCCGAAACCCCCAGGAGCTCCATGTCCTCAAGGTGAAACAGCTGCTCGTGAAGCGCGGCTCGGTGAGGAATATCACTAATTCTTGATGCCGGATCGGCAATTTTCGCGTTTGCCCCTTCCTTTGATCGATGGCTATCATGTCTTTCCGGAGGCAAGATGACCCCACGCGAGACAGTGATGAGCGCCTTTGCCCACGAGGAGCCGGACCGGGTGCCCTGCTGGTGCGGCGCCTCGCCTGGCTTCCTCGAAAAGGCGCAGGCCTCCCTGGGAGTGGACGAGGAAGGTTTCCGGCTCCGCATCGGGGACGATTTCCGGAGGGTCACCGCGCTCTGGCGTGACCCGGGCCCCGCCCTTGCGGAGGGCGCGACCTGGCGGAGCCCCTTTGGCGTGGAGCGGTCCGGCATCGGTTACGGCCAACCCCTCGCCCATCCCTTGGCCGCCTGCATGGCCGCCGGGAAGCCGGCCATGCAGGCGGTCCGCGGGCACGAGTGGCCCGATCCCTCCCTGGTCGACGTCACCGGCCTCCGTTCCCAGGCAATGACCTGGGGCGGCGAATACGCCATCCTGGGCGGCGACTGGTCTCCCTTCTGGCATGACGCCATCGACCTCGTGGGCATGGAAGGACTCTTTTTCCTCATGTACGACGAGGCCGAGGCCGCGTCGCTCCTCTTCGAGCGCGTGACCGATTTCTACGTCGCCTCGAGCGAGCGAATCCTCGAGGAGGCCGGCGACCTCATCGACATATTCTTCATAGGCAACGACTTCGGCTCGACGATGGGCCCCCTCCTTGGCCCCGACCTCTTTGAGCGCTTCATCTCGCCCTCCCTCCGCCGCCTCTGCGACCTCGGCCACCGGCACGGGCTCAAGGTCATGCTGCATTGCTGCGGAGGCTACCGCCCCCTCATCCCCCTCATGCTCTCTGACGGCCTTGATGGCCTCCATGCCCTGCAGCCCCGCTGCGCCGGCATGGAACCCGCGGCCCTGAAGCGCGATTTCGGCCACGCTGTCCTCTTGAACGGGGCCATCGACACCCAGATGGCCATCCTCGAGGGCAGTCCAGCCATCGCCCGGGCGGAGACGCTCAGGACACTCGACGCGATGGCGCCGGGGGGAGGTTATGTCGCCGGCCCGAGCCACGACTGGCTCCTCGGGGAGACACCGCTGGAGAACGTCCTCGCGTTATACGACGCCATCCGTGAATGGAACGATTCCAGGAGGGAACGCCATGCTCCATGATCCCGGCAGCTATTCACCGCCACTGGTCATCGACGAGATATCCTTGGATGCGGACGAGAAGGAGGTCCTGCGCAGGCTTGGGGAAGAGGTCGCGCGCATCGCGGCGGATAGCGCCAACGCGGAGCGTGCCGCGCTCTGGACGCGGCTGAATGACCTAAAGGCCGAGCGCCCGATGGTCTGGATCAACGAGATCCCCTGGCACGAGATGAACGTCAACGACGAACTCGCGCTCATGACCCGCAACCAGTGGGCGCGCGGGCTCGAGACGACCCTGAGGCGCACGATCTACCAGTGGAAGCACCTCCAGGGCGACATGGTCGTCAATCCATGGCTGGATTGCCCCCTGGCCATCCACTCCACCGATTTCGGCATCGTCGAGGACGTGGACATCGTGCGCACCGACGAGTCGAACGAGATCGTCTCCCGACACTTCAAGGTACAGATCAAGGAGATCGGGGACATCGCCAAGATACAGATGCCCAAGGTGACCCATGGCAGGAAGACCACCGAAGTGACCTATGCCGCGATGGGCAACCTCTACAAGGACATCATCCCGGTGCGGAAAACGGGACAGACCCACATCTGGTTCACGCCCTGGGACTACCTCATACGCTGGTGGGGCATCGAGGAGGCGATGATCGACATGATCGACCGCCCCGGCATGGTCCACGCCGCCTACGAGCGCATGGTCGACGCATGGATGGTCGAGCTGGACCAGTTCGAGGAGCAGAACCTGCTGTCGCTGGACTGCTCCAACGTGCGCATCGGATCGGGGGGCTACGGCTACACCACGGCCCTTCCCGGCTCGCCTTTCGACCCCGACCATGTCCACACCGCCGACATGTGGGGCTGCTCCAATGCCCAGATCCTTGCGGGCGTCTCACCCGAGATGCACTGGGAGTTCGCGATGGAGCACGACCTGCGCTGGATGAGGCGATGGGGCCTGAACTACTATGGCTGCTGCGAACCCCTCGACCGCAAGGTCGAGCTCCTGTACCGCATCCCCAACCTGCGCAAGGTCTCCGTGAGCCCCTGGAACAACCTCCCGCGGATATTCTCGGGGCTTGGAGACCGTTATGTGGCCAGTTTCAAGCCCAATCCGGCCATCTTCCTCGACGAGGAGTGGAGCCCCGAGGCGGCACGCAGGGCGATCGTGGAAGGCCTCGACACCGCAAAGGCCGAGGGCTGCACGAATGTGGAGCTCATCATGAAGGATATCAGCACGGTGCATCGCAACCCCCAGCGGCTCTGGGCTTGGGCCGAGGTGGCGATGGACGCGGTGAAGGGCCGCTGATGCCAGGGATGCGACCTGCCGGCGCATCGAGGCCCTTGGAGGCCGCGCTCCACCCCAAGCGGCCGCCCTAGCTGTCGTTCCCTTTCTTCGTGGCGTCGACGACTGGATTAAGGCAAGCGTAGCCTGAATTGCCGAGCTTCCCGATCACAGCGAGTATCGGAGCGCTGAGGTCCCGTTCCTCCTCGAATTTCACTCCGTAGCGGAACATGACGACGCTCTGCACGAGGCTGTCTATCGCCTGGGCCTCCGCGAGGACGCTCGCGCCCATAGCGAAGGAAAGCACGGTCTCCTTGGCCTTGCGGTCGCCCCCGCGCAGCCATCGCCCTATCGGGCCGTGGCCGCGGGAAAATAGCCCGTTCATGGCGATGCTTATGCCAAGGAGCATGAACCTCTCGCCTTCGGTCGAGTGACCGAGCTTGGCCAATTGCTGTATTCCGGCCATTGTGGCCTGCATGATCGCGACGGTCGCCTCATGGAACACGAGGCTGTCTTCCTCATCCTGCAGTTCCTCACCCCGCCCTTCGCGGATCTGGACAGCCCGCCATTTCGCTCCGGCAAGATTGAGGATCGCATTGACTTCAGAAGGCTTGAGCCCAAGGCTTTCAAGCTCCTGGACGGCCGCGAGCAAAGTTTCCTTGCGGAATCCTCGATACTTCATCCCTTGTGTCCTTCCGGTCGAGCCCGATTCATGATCTCTATGGATAAGATCATCATTTTCCACAAGAAAGGAAACAGGATGGCAGGGCTATTATTCCACGCCACCCCTTCGCCGCTTCCACCGCAATTTTCGTTCGCGCTTCCGGCGCATGGCAATGGCAGGATGCTGTAGCCTCCCGCTCTCTTTTCCAATCCCTTCCCGCGCTTCTTTCGTCTGATCCATGAGAAAGCATCGCGGGAATCCCATGATCCAGGGCCTGGAAAACAATTCAGGTCACCACGGATTCCCGATATTTCATGGAACGC
>JANYKC010000080.1 GCA_025358255.1 Spirochaetaceae bacterium | reverse complement strand
GCGTTCCCTGGAATATCGGGAATCCGTGGTGACCTGAATTGTTTTCCAGGCCCTGGATCATGGGATTCCCGCGATGCTTTCTCATAGTTCAGACGAAAGAAGCGCGGGAAGGGATTGGAAAAGAGAGCGGGAGGCTACACCCCGTCGCTTTTTTCGCTGGTTTTAAGCCCCGAAGCGACATCGGCACAGTATACCGGGTCTGCTTCGAGAGTATGCTGAACTAGGCGGTAGAAAAGACCTGCAGCAGCGCCGCGGGTGGCACGGAAAAGCCCGGGAGCGCGCGCCTTCATGTGGTCATTCCCCCTATGCCCCCGCGATATCGGTTCAAGCGCCAATTTCCCAAGCTCTGTCCCCCGCATGGCTATCGCGTTTGGTGACGGCTTCCGTTGGTTGAGCCCCGCCCCAGCCTTCGAGACCGGAAGCGGCGCCGCGGGTGGCGGAGGAAAGCCCGGGAGCGCGCGCTTTCCTCGCGCGCGCCCTCCCGGGTTTTCCTCCGCCAGGCCCCGCCAATTCCGTCCTAAAAAGGTTCAGGCAAGCTCCCCCGACAAAGGCCGCCCTTCGCCCGTCCCTTGCCCTGAGGCAGCAAAGCTCGCTATTATCGATCGAACCAAGGAGCTTGCATCATGGCGAAATATCCCTTCACCGAGATCGAGAGGAAGTGGCAGGCGCGATGGGAGTCCGAAAAGGTCTGGCGCGTCACCGAGGACGCCTCATTTCCCAAGGACAAGCGGGCCTATGTCCTCGACATGTTCCCCTATCCCTCCGGGGCGGGCCTCCACGCGGGCCATGTCGAGAACTACACGATCACCGACATGTATTGCCGCTATCTCCGCATGAACGGCTATAACGTCCTCCACCCGATGGGCTTCGACGCCTTCGGCCTTCCGGCGGAGAACTACGCCATCAAGATGGGGACCCATCCCTCGGTGACGACCCTCGAGAACGTGGGACGCTTCCGCGAGCAGATCAAGTCCATGGGCTTCCTTTATGACTGGGACCGGGAGATCTCCACGACCGACGCCGAATACTACAAGTGGACCCAGTGGATCTTCCTCCAGCTCTACAAGCGCGGCCTTGCCTACGAATCCGACAAGCCGATCAACTGGTGTCCCTCCTGCAAGACGGGGCTGGCGAACGAGGAAGTGATCGACGGGGAGTGCGAGCGCTGCCACACCAAGGTCACGCGGAAGAAGCTGCGCCAGTGGGTACTCAAGATCACGGCCTACGCGGACCGCCTCCTGGCCGACATCGACCATGTCGAGTGGCCGGAGCCGGTCAAGCAGATGCAGCGCAACTGGATAGGCCGGAGCGAGGGCGCGACCGTCGTCTTCGAGGTCGAGGGAATAGCGGACAGGCTGGAAGTCTTCACGACCAGGCCCGATACCCTCTTCGGCGCCACCTACATGGTCCTCGCGCCCGAGCACGCCCTTGTTCCGCGCATCACCAACCATGTGCAAAAAGGGGCGGTCGATGCCTATATCGAGACCGCGGCCCGCAAGAGCGACCTCGAGCGCACCGACCTGGCCAAGGACAAGTCGGGTGTCTTCACGGGTGCCTATGCGGTCAATCCCGTCAACGGCAAGCGCATACCGATCTGGATATCGGACTATGTCCTCATCTCCTATGGCACGGGCGCCATCATGGCCGTCCCTGCCCACGATGGCCGCGACTGGGCCTTCGCCAAGAAGTTCGGCCTCCCCATCATCCAGGTTGTCGCGCCTGAAGGAAGCGTCGAGGCGAAGATCGGGTCGTGCAGCGACGAGCCGGTGGAATGCACCGAAGCCGATGGCATCTCCGTCAACTCGGGGCAGTTCAACGGCTTGCGCACCGAGCCGGCCAAGAAAGCCATGACCGCGTGGCTCGAGGGAAAAGGACTGGGAAAGCTGGCGGTGAACTACAAGCTCCGCGATTGGCTTTTCAGCCGCCAGCGCTACTGGGGCGAGCCCATGCCCCTTATCCATTGCGAGCACTGCGGCGTCGTGCCCCTGCCGGAATCAGACCTTCCCCTCCTCCTCCCCGACGTGAAGAGCTACGAGCCCTCGGGCACCGGCGAGAGCCCCCTGGCCACCATTCCCGAGTGGGTCAACACGAAGTGCCCGAAGTGCGGCGGTCCGGCGAGGCGGGAGACCAACACCATGCCCCAGTGGGCGGGCTCATGCTGGTACTACATGCGCTACCTCGACCCCAAGAACACGAAAGCCTTCGCCTCGCGCGAGTCGATCGATTACTGGATGCCGGTCGACCTCTATGTCGGCGGCGTCGAGCACGCGGTGCTTCACCTCCTTTACGCTCGCTTCTGGCACAAGGTCCTTTTCGACCTCGGCGTCGTGAACACGGACGAGCCCTTCAAGCGCCTCGTGAACCAGGGGCAGATCCTGGGCACGGACGGCGTGCGCATGTCCAAGTCCCGCGGGAACACGGTCAACCCCGACGACTACGTCGCCGAGGACGGCGCTGACGCCCTCCGCGTCCATATCATGTTCCTGGGCCCCATCGACGCGGACAAGCCCTGGTCGACGGCGGGCCTCACGGGCGTCGTGCGTTTCCTGGAACGCTGCTGGTCCCTCGGGGACAAGCCCGTGGTGGAAGGCGTGACCGATGCCGCGACGGCCGCCGCCGAAGGCGCGGGTCTTGTCCGCCTCCTCCACAAGGTCGTGAAGAAGGTCACCGGGGACACGTCCACGATGAACTACAACACGGCCATCTCGCAGATGATGGTCTATTCGACGGAGCTCGCGAAGCTCGACAGCCTGCCCCGTCCGCTTTATGAACCCCTGGTCCTCATGCTGGCGCCTTACGCGCCCCACCTCGCCGAGGAGCTCTGGGAAAAGCTCGGCCATCGCGGTGGCCTGGCCGGGAATCCTGCCCGCGGCATCGCCATGGCCTCCTGGCCCACCTGGGACGAAGCCCTGGCCGCCGACGACGAGAAGGAAATCGTGGTGCAGGTGAACGGGAAGATCCGGGAGCGGTTCTCGGCGGCGGCCGGCACCGAGGTCGATGCGCTTGAGGCGACCGCGAAGGCCATGCCCAAGGTCCAAGAATGGATCGCGGGGAAGTCGATCGTGAAGGTCATAGTTGTCAAGGACAAGATCGTCAACATCGTCGTCAAGGACCAATAATCAGAATTGCTTGGTCGAACCTTTTTCTTTCGGGGTTCAGCGGGGCCTGGTGGGGGGAAGGGCGGGAGGACGCGCGGTAGCGCGCTCCCGTCCTTCCCCCCACCACCCGCGGCGCTGCTTCCTGCAAAATAAAACTGGGGCGGGGTTCAACCCTGAAAGACGGTTCGGGAGCGCGGTTGCGGGCTCGTGGCCTTCACGGTTCTTGGGAAATGGAAGAGGGAAGGGCGTGCCATCCGCGCGGGCGCGTTGCAGTCTAGGATGCCCGCGCATTTCCGCCTACCAGACGGACTCCTTGGCGGGTATACTGGGTGATATGAACCTTCGTGCTATCCATCCAGGCAAAAGCATCCTCGGCAACGCGCTTGCGGCCGTCTTGGCGCTGTGCGCCTGCGGGGTGGGGTGGGCGGCGGATCCGTCCTTGCTCAAGCACTACGGGCTTGGGGTGGCGGAGGGGCTCGCGAACGATTCGGTCTACTGCATCCTCCAGGATTCCTCGGGATTCATGTGGTTCGGGACCTTCGGGGGACTTTCGCGCTACGACGGCGAGAGCTTCGAGAATTACCGTCCGCTTGGAGGGAAGGGATCCTTGCAAGCCTCGGTGGTCTTCGCCCTTGCGGAGGATGGCCGCGGCAGGCTCTGGGTCGGCACCGATGGCGGTGGCTTGGCTCGCTACGATCCGGATGCCGATTCCTTTGTCGTGACCCGGGCATCGCCGGCCGATCCCGCCTCCTTGAGTTCCGACCGCGTCCTGGCCCTCGGCAGGGACCTGGACGGAAAGCTCTGGGCGGGGACCGGAGACGGCCTCCTCAATGTGCTTGATCCCGCGACCGAGTCCATCTCGCGGATTGTCCCTCCTCCAGCCAAGGCCGATGGTTCCCAGACCCGCTATGCCGTGCGGTGCATTGTCGCGGATCCTGCGGGGGGCGTGTGGGCTGGCACCGAAGGTGGCGGCCTCCTCCACGTCATGGCGGATGGACGGACCCAGACCTGGACCCATGACCGGAATGACGGGGCAAGCCTGGCCTCCGACGTTGTGCGAAGCCTTCTGGCGGACCGCGCGGGCCGTCTCTGGATCGGACTCGGGAACGGGGGGGTCGAGCAGTTTGTCGAGGGGCGCTTCAGGCATGCGCGGGTCATGGCGGGGATGGCCCAGCCCGAGGAAGCGGTGCGCGCCCTCGGCGAGGACCCTGACGGCGACATCTGGATAGGCTGGGCCGACTCGGGCATCGGCAGCCTCGACCCTTCGAGCCTTGCGATGCGCCCGCCGCTTGCCAAGGATGTTGCGATGGTGCGCGCGATCTACAGGGATCGTGGCGGCCTGGTATGGGCTGGGCTCAAGGGCGGCGGGACGCGCACCTTCAATGTGGCCTCGGCGCATTTCCTCAGGTTCGAGCGTTTCGAGGGCGGTGAGGCGATCAGGCAGGTGCGGGGAATGGCCGAGCTTCCCGACGGACGGGTGCTCGCGGGCACGGACGGGCAGGGCATCGTCGTGCTCGACGCGAAGCGGGGGACGGCTTCGCCCCTGCCGGGAATGCCACCGGATCGCACATCGCGGAAGGTCTATGCCGTCCTCGTGGGCCGCGACGGCTCGATATGGGCAGGAACGGACGGCGCCGGCCTCATTCGCAAGGCCGTCGATGGCAAGATCCACCGCTACAGGCGCGATGATGCCGATCCCCTCTCCATCTCGAGCGATGTCGTCTGGAGCCTCCTCGAGGATGGCGACGGGCGCCTTTGGGTGGGCACCGAGGGCGGCGGACTCAACCGGCTCAATCCCGACACCGGGCGCTTCGAGCGGTTCAGCCACGATGCGCGCGACGCTTCGACCCTGCGCGGGACCTCGGTGCGTTCCCTCTACCGGGATCGCCAAGGGAGGCTCTGGATCGGCACCTGGGATGGGGGACTGTCGCGCTTCGAGCCACGCACGGGCAGCTTCGTCAACCATCTCCCCGATGCCGCGACAGGCGGGTCCCTGGTCGACGCCAGCGTGAACTGCGTCCTTGAGGACAGGCAGGGGAGCCTCTGGGTCGGCACCGGCGGTTCGGGCCTGGCCCGCCTTGACGCGGACACGAACGACTTCCACCGCTACGACATAGGCTCCGGCCTGGTCGGCAGCACGGTCTACGGCCTCCTTGACGACCGCAACGGGCTCATCTGGGTGGCCACTGCCACAGGGCTTTCCAGTTTTGACCGCGCCGCGGAGACCTTTTTCTCCTATGGGGCGGAGGACGGACTGGTCTCGGGCGAGCTTTCCCAGAACGCCTCGCTCGCCGCCCGCGACGGGGCGATATGGGTGGGCGGCCCCGAGGGGGTGACGCGCTTCATGCCCGCCGAGGCGGCGAGGATGACCCCCGAGCCGCCCGTCGCCATCACCTCGATCGCCGGCTCCGACGGGCTCTTGCTCCGACGCAGCGGGGACGGAAAGAAGATCATCCTTCCTTACGGGAACGCCGGCCTCGGGTTCCGCATCGCGGTCCTTGACTACTCGGCGCCTTCGCGCAACCGCTATGCCCTCAAGCTCGAAGGGAAACAGTCCAATTGGACGGAACTGGGGTATTCCAACGCGGGGACGCTCGCCCAGCTGCCTCCGGGCGAGTACCTGCTGCGGGCGAAGGGCGCGAACGGCAACGGTACCTGGAACAACCAAGGCGCCTCCCTCGGCATCCTCGTCGAGCAGCCCGTCTGGGGAAAGCCATGGTTCAGGATCGTCGCCGCGATCCTTTTCCTGGGCTTTGTCGCGCTGGGCATCGCGATGCGCACTTCCCGGCTCCGCGCCAGGAACGCCCTCCTCGTGAATTTCGCGCGCCACGTCGAAGGCGCGCGCGAGGAGGAAAGGACGAATGCGGCACGTGAGGTCCATGACGAGATCGGGCAGCATCTCACCGTCCTCAACCTCCAGTCCTGGTGGCTCCGAAACCACCTGGACGCCGCCCTGGGCGACCGCGCCTCGAGGCTTGAAGTCATGCAGGGCGCGATATCCGACGCCATGGCCGCCGTCAAGGCGGTGGCGACACGCCTTCGCCCGATCGCCCTTGACGCCCTCTCCTTCGGCGAGACCGCTACCTGGTACGCGAGGGACTTCGAGCGCCGGACGGGCATCAGCTGCAAGGCAAGGGTGGGGGAGGGCATCCCTCCCCTGACCGACGCCGAGGCCACCGCGCTCTTCCGCGTCCTCCAGGAGGCGCTTGCCAACGTAGCGAGGCATTCGGGAGCGCACAACGTCTCCATAGGGCTGTCGACATCGGACGACTGGGTGGTCCTCTCTATCGAGGATGACGGCAAGGGCATGGAGGCAGGCAAGGCCGAGGCCAGCGACGCCTTCGGGATCATCGGCATGAGGGAGCGCTGCGGCGCCTTCGGGGGGAGCCTGGAGGTGCATTCAGTGATCGGCCGCGGGACGACGGTGGCGGCCTCGGTGCCGGCCCGGCGCGGAAGGGAATAGGCGATGCTGAGCATACTCGTAGCTGACGACCATTTCCTCATCCGAAAGGGACTCAGGCAGCTCCTCGAGGAGAGCCTGCCGGCGGCCCGGCTCGACGAGGCGGCGGACGGCCCCTCGGCGCTGGAGCTCGCGCGCAACAACCGCTACGACGTGGTGGTCCTGGACATCTCCATGCCTGGCAGGGACGGCCTTGACCTGATCAAGGACGTCAAGGACGCCTCGCCGGAGACCCATATCCTCATCCTCTCCATCCAGCCCGAGGAACAGTACGCCCTCAGGGCCTTCCGCCTCGGCGCCTCGGGTTGCCTCAACAAGGCCGGCGACCCCGGCGAGCTGGTCGAAGCCGTGAGGACCGTCGTGGCGGGGCGCCGCTATCTCTCGGCCAAGGCGCAGGAACTCCTCCTCGACGACGTGGCAGGGGAGGGGACTGGCCTGCCGCATCGCAACCTTTCCGATCGCGAATACCAGGTCTTCCGGCTCCTGGCCTCGGGCAAGCCGATCGGCGAGATAGCGGAGATCCTGGCCCTCAGCGTAAAGACCGTAAGCACCTACCGCGCAAGGGTCCTTGTGAAGATGGGCATGGAGAACAACGCGCAGCTCACCCACTACGCCTTCAAGCACAACCTTGTGGGGGACCCTTGACTGCCGACGGATGTAGGACGGAACCCTACAGGACAATCGCGGGCCTTCCTACAGACGCTTCGCCTTGTCGGGCTTAGACTGCCAGCATGCCCTCCCTTGATTCGCTTGAGCTCAGGATCCACCCGCCCTTCCTGGGCGAGGACGGTCCCGAGATGGATGCCTTCCTGCGCTCACGTGGCCTTGAGCCGCCGGAGTCCGAGAGGGAATACGCGGTTTCCTTCCTCTCCGAGGGGAGGATTGTCGGGACCGGGTCCCTGTGCGGCCGCATCATCCAGGGCCTCGCGGTGGACGAAAGCCTGCGAGGCGCAGGCCTGGCCCTTCGCGTGGTCTCCGAGCTCGAGGCCGAAGCCGTGCGACGCGGCCGGTCCCGCCTATTCGTCTTCACGGGTCCAGCCAATTGCGACATTTTTGAGTCGCTCGGCTACAGGCCGATCGCCGCGGCCCGTGGCGCGGCGATCCTTCTCGAGAAGGGCGGCGGCCTCGAGGAATGGCTCTCGGAGCTGCGCGCCAGTTTCGTCGCGCGGCCTGTACGGCCTGCGGCCCCAAGGCGCCCGGTCTCTGCCCTCGTCATGAACTGCAATCCCTTCACCCTTGGCCACCTCCACCTCGTCAAGACGGCCGCCGCGGCTTCAGAGCGCGTGGTCCTTTTCGTGGTCAGCGCTGAAGCCTCGAGTTTCCCTTACGAAGTCCGCATCCACCTGGTCAGGGAAGGCGTGACCGCCCTTTCGAACGTGGCCGTCCTGCCTGGCTCGGATTACATCATATCCCGTGCGACCTTCCCCACGTATTTCCTCAGGGACAAGAAGGGCGATGCCGCGGCCATCCACGCGCGGCTGGACGCCGACCTCTTCGGTCGCCACATCGCTCCCGCCATCGGTGCGACTAGGCGCTACGTGGCCGAGGAGCCATTCTCCCCCGTGACCGCGATCTACAATCGGGCCCTGGCCGAGGTCCTTCCTCCACTCGGGGTCGAGGTGGTGGAGATACCGAGGCTGGAATCAGGCGGCGTCGCCGTGAGCGCCTCGGCGGTGAGGCGGGCGATCCGCGAAGGCAAGCTCGAGGATGTGCGCGCCATAGTGCCGGAGACGACCTGGGCCTACCTCAGCTCTCCGGAGGCGCGCGATGTGCTGGAGCGCGTCGCGGCCGCCGATGGTCGGCATTGAACAAGGAACAAGGAGGCGGAAAGCCATGGACATACTGAAACCCGCGGTGGCGGGCACCCTAGAGTCCTGCGACGCGGCGGTGACTGTTGAACCGAGGCCGGCAGGCTCCCTGCCCCTGCTCGAGCTGGTCGTCGAAAGCTCCGAGGGGCGTTTTGCCGCCAAGGTGGGCGTGGCCGCGCGCGCCGCCCTCGCCGAGTTGGGGGTGACGCGCGCCAAGGTCACGGTACGTGACCGGAGCGCTTTGGATTGCACGATCCGCGCCCGCGTCCTGGCCGCCTGCCTTCGCGGGGCGGAGCCCGCGTGCGGGGCGGAGCCCGTGGCCAAGGCGGCGGCGCCTTGGGAGGCGCTCAAATGATCGCCACACTCAGGCGGACCATGCTCTTCGCCCCCGGCAACAATCCAGCCCTCATCAAGGATCCCCAGATCTACGGGCCGGACTCCATAATCTTCGATTTGGAGGATTCTGTATCCCCGGCGGAAAAAGACGCCGCGCGCCTCCTTGTCTTCTGCGCCATGAAGTCCCTGGATTATGGCAGGATAGAGAAGGCTGTCCGGGTGAACGGCATGGACACACCCTGGATCAGGGACGATGTGGAGGCCATGGTGAGGGCGGGCGCCGACCTGATCCGCCTCCCGAAGGCCGAGTGCGCCCGGGACCTTGTCGCGCTGGAGGCCATGGTCGAGGCGGCCGAGGTGGCCTGCGGGCGGCCGGTCGGGGAAGTCCGCCTCATGGCGGCCTTGGAAGGCCCGCTTGCCGTCCTCAACGCCTATGAGATCGCCACCTCGACGCGCCGCCTCGTGGGCATAGCGCTTTCAGCCGAGGATTTCGTGACGAGCATGAAGACCAGCCGATCCGCCGACGGTGTCGAGCTCTTCGAGGCCCGCGGCCGCATCGTGCTTGCCGCGCGCGCGGCTGGCGTGATGGCCATCGATACGGTTTTCACCGACCTTTCAGACGAGGAAGGCCTCCTCCGCGAGGCCAGGCTCATCAAGCAGATGGGCTTCGACGGCAAGTCCGTGATCAACCCCGCACAGATACCAATTGTGAATGGAGTGTTCGAACCGACCGCGGACGAGGTCAGGAAGGCGCGCCGGGTCGTGGCCGCGGCCGCCGAGGCCGAGGCCCGTGGTGTCGGGGTCATATCCCTCGACGGGAAGATGATAGACAAGCCCATCGTGGAAAGGGCGGCGCGGGTCCTGGACCTCGCGAGGGCTTCGGGCGCGAAGGTCGGGGAGGAAGAGCGATGAGCCGCACAAGCATTGGCCGCGACATACCTGATTCAGCGGGGGACCTTGGCAAGCTTTCGCCCTTCGCCGGGGCCTGGGCCAGGGCCGAAGGCGTATCTGCGCCCCGCAAGCTCCTTTCGGCGGGGAGGCCGACCAAGGTGCTTTCGGGCATCGACGAGGCCGTGCGCCGCTCGGGCCTCGAGAGCGGCATGACGGTCTCCTTCCACCACCATTTCCGCGAGGGAGACTTCGTGGTCAACCTGGTCCTTGACGCCATCGCCCGCGCAGGCATCCGCGACCTCACCTTGGCTCCGTCGTCCCTCACCTCCGTCCACGCACCCCTCGTGGCGCATTGCCGCTCCGGCGTGATCCGGCGCATCTGCACCTCCGGACTGCGCGGGAAGCTCGCCGACGAGATCTCAAGGGGGCTCCTAGAGGAAGCGGTCCTGATCCACTCCCACGGTGGCCGCGCCCGCGCACTCCGGGAAGGAAGCATCAGCGTCGACGTCGCCTTCCTCGGCGCGCCCGCATGCGACGCCTATGGCAACGCCTGCGGCTCGTCGGGGAAATCGGCCTGCGGGTCCCTTGGCTATGCGCGCGTGGATGCGCGTTATGCGAAATCCGTCATTGTCCTCACGGACTGCATCGCCGACTATCCGGCCCTGCCCGCGAGCATCGGCCAGGAGCTCGTGGATTGGGTGGTGCCCATGGACGCGGTGGGCGACCCCAAGGGCATCGGCATCGGCGCGACCCGCATCTCCCGGGACCCCCGGGAGCTCCTCATCGCGCGCAAAGCCCTCGCGGCCATCGACGCTACGGGGGCCATCCGCGACGGCTTCTCCTTCCAGACCGGGACGGGCGGGGCATCCCTGGCCGTCATCCGCTATCTCCGTGAGCTCATGCTCGCGCGCGGGATAAAGGCGACCTTCTGCCTCGGAGGCATCACGAGCCAGGTCGCGCGCATGCTGGAGGAGGGCCTTGTCGGCACCATACTGGACGTGCAGAGCTTCGACGCCGATGCGGCCAGGTCGATGGCGGTCAATCCGCGGCATATCGAGATCGACGCCGTCACCTACGCCGATCCCGGCTGCCCCGGCGCCGCGGTCAACATGCTCGACTTTGTCGTCCTCTCCGCCCTCGAGGTCGACATGGATTTCAACGTGAACGTGATCACGGGTTCGGACGGCGTGATACGCGGAGCCTCGGGAGGTCACTCAGACACGGCGGCCGGCGCGGCGCTCTCCGTCGTCGTAGCGCCCCTCGTGCGCGCGCGCACCGCGACCCTCGTGGACCGCGTGGAGACCATCGTCACGCCGGGGGAAAGCGTGGACATCCTCGTGACTGACCGGGGCACGGCGGTCAACCCGCGCAGGCCCGATGTGTCGGCGGCCCTCAAGGCTGCAGGCGTGGAGGTCCGGGACATCGGGGAACTGCGCGAGTTGGCGAGATCCATCACGGGGGATGCCGATCCGGTCGAATACGGGAAGCGCGTCGTGGCCTTGGTCGAATACCGCGACGGGACCATCATCGACGCGATCCGCGAGGTGAAGTGAGCCTGGAGGAGGTCCTGGCCGCCCGTGACGCGCGGGCGGCCTTCCAGGCCGGGCTTCTTGCCACGTGGGGCGTGCCCGTCCTCTCGATGACCCTGGTATCGCCGGGGCCGGTCAAGGACGATGCGCGGCGGCGGAAGCTCATGGACCTGGCGGAGAACGCACTGGAGTCCAGCCTGAGGAAGGCCGGCTATCGGGTGCTCGCCGGCATGCGGCGCGATGGCCCGTCCGGCCCTGAAACCCTCCGCGCCGTCAAGGCTCCGCCCCTCGAATTGAAGGCCTTGGCCGTGCGGCTCGAGGAGGGCCTCCTCTGGGGCCGCCTCCTCGATGCGGATGTCGTTACGCTCGCCGGGAGCGTCCCGCTTCCTGAGCCGATTCCCCGTTCCGCGATTGGCCTCCCGCCGCGTCCTTGCCTCTCCTGCGGCCGCGATGCGCGCCACTGCATGGCCGAGCGTACGCACCCTCAGTCTGAACTCGCCTTAGCCGTCGACCGCCTGATCGATTCCGCGTTTGCCTAGCGAAGCTTCTCCCCTTGCATCCAGTCAAGCCGGCTTTCCCCGAAGTGCCAAGCCCCGCCTTGCATTTCTTGCCCGCACGGACCCAGCCCTTGCAAGCGGACGCCCAAGGTGACCGTCTCCCTGGTTGAGCACTGCCTCATTCATGGAAGAGCCGGCAGCGACGCGGGTGGCAGGACAGGCCGGCCCTGCCCATCAAGTTTCCCATAGGTTCCGCATGCTTTATAAAAGAGCCGGCCGCCCGAAGGCCGCCGGCTCTAGTGGCCGAATCAACGAATTGCAATGAGCCTCTACGCGGCCTTGGGCTTCGAGAGAAGCCTCTTCGCGCCGTTGATCGCGGGCTTCCAGTAGGGGTTCGTGATGGAGAGGAAGGCGATGAAGAGGAAGACGACCGCAATCGGCCTCGAGAAGAAAATGCCGAAGCTGCCGTCCGAGATCACCATGGACTGGCGGAACTTCTCCTCCATCTGCTTGCCGAGGACCATGCCCAGGATGATGGGCGCGGCAGGCACGTCGGCGCGCTTCATTCCGTACCCGACGATGCCGAAGATCACCATGAGGACGAGGTCCTGCACGGAATTGTTCATCGTGTACACGCCGAGGAAGGAGAAGATCAGGATGAAGAGGGTGAGGAGGTACTCGGGCACCTTGAGGAGCTTGACCCACATGCCCACGAGGGGGAGGTTGAGGACGAGGAGCATGATGTTGCCGATGTACATGCTCGCGATGAGTCCCCACACGAAGGCGGGCTGCTGGGTGAAGAGGAGGGGGCCGGGCTGGAGGCCGAACATCATGAGGGCGCCGAGCATGATGGCAGTCGTGCCGGAACCGGGGATGCCGAGGCAGAGGAGATAGATCAGGGAACCGCCGGCGGCCGCGTTGTTCGCGGACTCAGGTCCCGTGACCCCCTCGATGGCGCCCGTGCCGAGCTCCTTCCTGTGCTTGCTGAACCTCTTCTCGATGCCGTAGGAGACGAAGCTCGCCACCGCGGCGCCGGCGCCGGCTATGCCACCGACAAAGAAGCCTGAGAGGGTGCCCCGGATGCTGGATGGCCAGAATCGTTTCCAGTCCTCCTTGGTGAGCCACAGGCCGCCCTTGATCTTCTCCATGCTCACTTCCTTCGGGTTCTTCATCTCCGCGATGTTGATGAAGACCTCGGTGAGTGCGAAGATGCCGATCGCGACGACGAGGAACTCGATGCCGTCCATGAACTGGATGTTGCCGAAGGTGAAGCGCTGCACGCCGCTCTGGAGGTCGATGCCGACCATGGCTATCGCGAGGCCAAAGAGCGTCGAGAAGACGGCCTTGAGCATGGAGCGTCCCGCGAGGCTCGTGACGACCGTGAGGCCCATCACCATGAGGGCGAAGAACTCCGGCGGCCCGAACTTGAGGGCCACCTGGGCGAGGAGGGGGCCGAAGGCCATGAGCATGATGGTCGCGAAGGTGCCGGCGACGAAGGAGCCGATGGCCGCGGCGGCGAGGGCCGGACCTGCCCTGCCTTGCTTGGCCATCTCGTGGCCGTCGATGCAGGTGACGACGCTCGAGGACTCGCCTGGTGTGTTGACGAGGATGGAGGTCGTCGATCCGCCGTACATGGCCCCGTAGTAGATGCCTGCCATGAGGATGATGGCCGAGGAGGGCGGGAGGCCGAAGCAGATCGGTATAAGGAGGGCCACGCCCGTCATCGGGCCGATTCCAGGGAGGACGCCGATCACGGTGCCGAGGAAGACTCCCACAAAGGCAAGGAGGAGGTTGAAGGGCGTTCCCGCGACCGAGAAGCCGAGGGCGATGTTGTGGAGAAGATCCATGGGCGTCCTCCTAGAAACCGAGGAGGCTCAAGGGGCCGGCGGGGAGCTGGACCCTGAGCACGAGGGAAAAGACGAAGTACAGGCCGAAGCTGGCGACAAAGGCGATGATGGCATCGCGGACGAGGTGCTTCCGGTTCAGTACGATGGTTCCGATGAAGAAGGCGAGGAAGGTCGTGATCGCATAGCCCAGGATATCGAAGAGGAAAGCATAAGCGAACATGATCGCGAGCACGATGCCCATGGTCTTGAGGTCGGCCTTGGTCTCCACCTTTTCCTCGGCGCCGATGATGGCGGCGCGCTTCTCGTTCGCTTCCTTGCCGATGCCACGGAACTGCTGGATGAGGTAGAGGACCGAGACGAGGAGCATGATGACGCCGACCGCCGTCGGGAAGGCGGATGGGCCTACCTGTTGCTTGATCATCGCGCGGGGGATGAAAAGGAAGGTGCCGATTAAGTAGGCCGCGGCGAAGGTCGTCATGACCACGCTCGCTATGCGCTCTTCGCGCTTCGCTACCTTTCTTGCCATTGGGGACTCCATGTTATCGGAATTGGAAAAAACCACAAAGACACTCGCCTGCGCCTCTGTGGTTCAATTCGCGGGGACCGTCACGGTCCTGCTTTTTGGCATCCGTGACGGTCGTGGTCTCGGTGGCTTACTTGGCGAGTCCGAGGTCCTTCATGAGCGTCTCATAGGACTTGTACTCGTCGGCGAGGAACTTCGTGAAGGCCGCGGAGTCGGTGTAGGCATCGACCCACTGCATCTTCTCGAGCGAGTCCTTCCAGGTCGCGGTGGTGGTCATCTTCTTGAGGGTCTTCACCCAATAGTCCTGGGCGGCCTTGGTCATGCCGGGGGCGCCGAAGACGCCGCGCCAGACTTCGTAGGTGGCGTTGATCCCGGATTCCTTGACGGTCGGGACATTGGCGAGGACGCCGGTGCGGCGGGTGGCCGAGGTGACCGCAAGGGCCCGGACGGTGCCGGCCTGGAGCTGGCCGAGGGCCTCGCCGACGCCGGTGGACACGAAGGAGACGTTGCCGCCGAGGAGGGTGGTCATGGCCTCGCCGCCGCCTGAGAAGGCGACGTAGACGAGCTTGGCCGGGTCGATGCCGGCTGCCTTGGCGACCTTGCAGAAGGCCAAATGGTCCATGTTGCCCGCGGCGGAGCCGCCGGCGAACTTGATGGCCTGGGGATCCTTCTTGACCGCGTCAATGAGGTCCTTGAAGGTCTTGTAGGGGGAGTCGGCCTTGACAAGGAAGACCTGGTAGTCGGTGATGAGCTGGGCGATGGGGACGAGCTCGGTGTACTTGCCCGTCGAGAAGGTGCCGTTGATGTTGCCGATGATGAGGGGCGGGGAGAAGACGATCATCTCGTAATCGTCCTTGGCCTTCATCTGCATGTAGGCGAAACCAACGGCTCCGCCTCCACCGGGCTTATTCACGACGGACATCGGCTGGCCGTAGAGCTTCTCGACCTCGAGGGCGCGGTTGATGGCGCGCGCGAGGGCGTCAAAGCCGCCACCGGGGTTGGCGGGGGCGATGATCTCGAGGGGCTTGGTCGGATAGGGCGCGGCAAAGACCGGGCTCGCGACGGAGGCGACGAGGACCAGCGCGATGAGCGCGACGGAAATTTTCTTCATGCTCTTGCTCTCCTTGGAATAGGGCGCCTGGAGCGCCCCGTATGCAAGCAGGATGCACCCCTGTCCGGAATCAGTATGTAGGAAGGCCTCAGATTCGCGTGTCGGCATCCGTCCTACATGGCTACGCACTCGACTCCCTCAAGGCCCTGCGTGTATCCTCCGCCCATGATGAAGTCCCGGGATCCCAGGCCTGTCCCCGCCGGCCTGGCCGTCAAGCTGGGGAAGGCGGCCGCGGACGCCCTCCTCGAGGAAGCCCGCCTCCCCTTGAAGCCTGGACTGGTATGCCCGGCGAGCCGTGGCGCCCATGAGGATATGGACTACGGCCTTCTGGTAGTCTCGGCTGAAGCCCTCCGGCCCTGGTTTGCCGGCTTTGCGGCTTTCGCCGTGGGCGCCGCGGCGGATCCTCCGAAGACGGTCTTCACGGGTCTCCGCCCCCTCGGCCTCGAGGCCGAGGCCGACATGTTCCGTGCCACGAAGGGGATCAATACCCACCGAGGGGCGATCTTCGCCCTCGGTCTCCTCGCCGCTGCCGCCGCCCTCGATTTGGCCGGGGACGGGTCCCCGCGCGGGGCCTGCATGCCTTTTCCCGGCGACCGGATAAGGGCCCTGGCCGCGGAGATGGCCGGGGGCCTCGTGGCGGCCGAGCTTGGCGCCGCCGCATCCACGGCCGGCCGCGAGAGCGCGGGAAGACGGCTCTACCGCGAGCAGGGGGCAAGGGGTGCCCGGGGCCAGGCGGAGGACGGCTATGCGATCGTCGGGGCGAGGATACTCCCTCCCCTCCGGGCCGCGCGCGGGGCGGGCGAGGAGGCGCGGCAGGCGGCCCTCATCGTGGGGCTTCTGGGCGCGATGTGCGATCTTGATGATACCTGCATCCTGGCCCGCGGCGGCCTGGAGGGACTGGCCTTCACGCAGTCCGGCGCGGGGGAGGCGCTGGCGAAGGTGGTTCGGGGCGGAGCGGAGTCCCGCGAGGCCCTGGAGGGCCTCGACCGGGCCCTCGTGGCCCGCCGCCTCAGCCCCGGCGGCTCGGCCGATCTCCTGGCCGCGGGCATCTTCCTCGATGCCATCGAAGCCGAGCTCGAGCCGGCGGCTTGGGGCCGGTGAACCCCTGCGTGGAGCCGGCGCCCGTCATTCCGTCTTGAATTTCTCCATGTCGGCCGCGAGCCTGCGGACCGAATCCGCCGCCCGCAACGAAAGGTCGTTGGTGCTGGCCGCCGCGTGCCTGATCTGCTCGGCGCCGGCCGCCATCTCGTTCATGCCGCCCTCGAGCTCGGAGCTCATCCGGAGGAGGGTCTGCATTTCCTGCAGGACGGCGGCGGAGCCTTCGCCCATGTGGGTGGATTCGCCCGAGACCTCCTGGGTGATGACGTTCATCTCGGAGAGCGACTCGAGAATCTGCGACGATCCCGCGCTCTGCTCCTGCATCGCGTAGAGGACCTCCTCCTCAAGGCGGGAAAGCATCGTGATCTGCTCGACCATCTCCGCGAAGTCGCGTTCCGACCGGGCCGAGGCCCCGGCGACCGAGGTGATCACGCCGCGGATGGACGAAATCGACCGCGCGACCTCCTTGGATTGCCGCGCGGCGCTCTCCGCAAGCTTGCGGATCTCGTCGGCGACCACGGCGAAACCGCGCCCTGCGTCGCCTGCGTGGGCGGCCTCGATGGCGGCGTTCATCGCAAGGAGGTTGGTCTGGGCCGCGATGCCCGCGATGAGGGCGTTGGCCTCCTGAAGGGAGTCCGACCTGTCCTGGATCTCCTGGGCTTCCTTCGAGGCCTTGCCGATCGCCTCCTGCCCCTGGGCGCCCTTGGCCTGGAGGCGCTTGTAGTACTCGCCCATCCGCTCGACATTGGCCGTGACGGATTGCACGTTGGCGACCATCTCCTCGATGGAGGAGCTCGACATCGAGATGCTGGAGGCCTGCCGTTCGACGGCGGAGACGAGGACCCGCACCTGCCGGGCGATGTCCTCCGTGGTGGCCGAGGACTCGGTGATGCTTGCGCCTTGGGTCAGGGTCTGCTGCTTTATGGAATCGATCGTCGCGGCTATCTCCTCGACCGCGCTCGCCGTCTCGTTCATGTTGGTCGCGAGCTCCTCCATGTCGGCGTTGAGGCCCGACGCCGAACGCTTCACGTTGCCGACGATGCCGTGGAGGGAGGCCGCGAAGGAGTTGAAGTCCCGGGCCAGCTCGCCCATCTCGTCGTTCGAGGCGACAACGACGCGGCGCGTGAGGTCGCCCTCGCCGGCGGCGATCTCGTTGAAGGCCCGGGCGATCGTGGAGACGCCGCGAAGGAAGGACCCAAGGACCACGAAGATGCCCGCCAGGGTCCCCAGGATTATGAGGCCTATGCCTATGCCGAAGATCCAGGTAGCGGTGGCCGCGTGGGCAAGGTCCGCCGCTACCGTAGCGTCGAGCTGGGTCAGGGCTGCATCACGCACGGAGCCGATGAGAGCGACGATGCTGGTGCCTGCGCTGAACAGCTGGGCGGAATCGAGGCCGAAGCCTCCCTTGAAGCCCAGGCGGAGGATGGTGAGGACGGCGTCCGAGAGCACCTGGAGTTCGGGGGCCGCCATCACCTCGGCCCGTTTCATGTCGATTTCGGGCGTGATCATGAGGACGGGGTTCTGGAGGTCGTTGAAGATGCTTGCGTAGTCGGAGACGATGGACTTGAGGCTCTCGTCGGTGACGGCGACATTGAGGGTCGCGACGCTCGAGACTATCCCCCTTGTCCTGGCCGCGAATTCCTTCGACCTTTCGATGAGGAGGGCGGTCGAGAATCTCCCCGCGTAGGCGGAGGGGCCTTCGTGGACCATGCCGGTGAGGGAATTCAGCAGCTCGCTTATCGCCGTCGTGTATTCGCTGAACACGGAATAGCTGAGGGCGCTCCGGCTGTCCACCTCGGCTCGATAGGTCACCAGGCTGTCGCTTGCCGCGACAAAGGCGCCAAGGGCCCCATCCCTGCTTTTCTGGGATTTGGCCATCACCGCGGCGATCACCTCGTCCGTCTTGGCCCGCTGCTTGCCCAGGACTTCCTCGGTGGTTCCGCCGGCGAGAAAAAGCACGCTGGTGCCGCGTTCCGTCTGGATTTCCCCGATCAGGGCGCTTCCGGAGCGGATCGTGTCCAGGAGGGTGGACGCGGCGCGCGCGGAGCTGTAGTCCGCCAGCTTTTCGATCGTGAGGAGGATCCCGAGGCCGAGGGCCACCACGAGGGGCACGGACGAGATGGCGATAAACTTCGTCTTGAGCTTCACCGTATTCACCTTGGGGGAAAATGCCCCGCCACGAGGGCGGAGATGGAAAGGACCACTACCAGCGATTCGAGTATATACCCAATGCCCGGTTTGACAGGAGGGGCTTCGGTTCCGCTTCCCTCCGGCTTCGGCGCGTCCCAGACGGCCAGCATGAGGGAGTCGGCGTCCGCGAAAAAGGTCGCGGCCCTGGGCTTCCCCCGATACTCGATGATCCTGTCGAAGTACACGAAGGCGCGCGCCACGATGGAGCCGAAGCGTCCACGGAGCCGGATGCCCGGACGGATGGTGGCCTTGGAGATGTACAGAAGGCCCTCGAAGGTGAGGGCCTTCTCAATGCCGCCACGGAGCGCATCCCTGGTGATCTTGAAGCCGCCGAGGTCCAGGACCACCTGCCCGATGGGCACGAGGAGGTTCGCGGCGATGATGCCAAGGGACACGACGATTGTCGCCCCGAGGGATATCCTTTTTCCGGAAGCGAGGGCCGCAAGGAGGAAGAGCGAGAAGAGGACGGCCTTCAAGGAGAGGAGGGGCTGGAAGAGGAAGGCCAGGGAGCACAGGAGTCCGGTGGCGGCCAGCGCACCCGGGGCGAAGAGGGCGTCGTAGCCTGCTGCCCTTGCGCCCCGACGGGCGCGCCCGTCCGCCTTTGCCGCTTCCTTCCTTGCCTGGCGCAGCCGCCGCGCCGCGATCCGTGCCGTCTTTTCCTTTCCGCCCACGGGGTTCGTCGCGCCGCTCGCGGCGCGTAGGCCTTCTGTCGGTTTCCCCTCGGGCATTTGCTTCCCCGAGGCCCGAGCGTACCATTTCGAGGTGACCACAAAGCGCTCGGCGAAGAGGCCAAGGATGGTCCCGGTGATGAGGCCCATCGCGAGGAAGACCGGCGCGATATACCAGGCCGCCTCCCCGATTACAAAAAACCTCGCCAGGACGACCTGGACGGCGTTCGAGGCCATTGCGCCAACGACAGAAACCCCAACCGCGCTGATGGCCTTGCCCCCTGTCCGGCGCGCGACCCACATGACGAGGGCGGCCACGAGGGTGCCTGACAGGGAAAAAAGGGCAATATAGGTGAAGAGGGAGCCGGAGATGACGCTCATGCCCACGACCTTCACGAGGGCGAGGACGAGAAACCAGCGAAGCGGGAGGAGGTCGACAGCAAGGAGGATGGGAAGGTTGGCGATCCCCAGGCGCATGAAGGGGAGGGGCTTGGGGATCATGTACTCGATGGCGGAGAGGAAGAAACAGAAGGCGCCGAGGAGGGCTGTCAGGTCGGCCCGGTCAAGGGGAGGCGCCTTTCCCTCGCGCTCAGTAGGTTCCGGCATCGACGCCATCCTTTTCGGCTTCCCCGCCCACCCGGACAAGGATGGCGTTCGGCAGGCAGGCGAGCCACTGGCCCGGCTGGGAGATCGACCCCGAGGCAATGCAGGTCTTGTTCAAACAGGGGGAGGCATCGATGTGGACCTTGCCGTCCGCTATCTCGATGGTCGTCAGGCCCAAAGGGCCCGGCAGGTCCACACGGCGGTCGATCTTCAAGGGATAGACGAAATTGCCGCCTTTTGTGGAGATCGTCACATTGGCGTTGCCTTCGTGCTTTCCATACACGAACGCCGCCGCGAAGAGTATCGCGGCGGCGCCCATTGCGATAATGGCTACATCGAGGACTTTGAGTCTCATTTCCAGGCCTTGGGACGAAGCGCGATTCGGTACGGACTTCTAGTGGCCGCAGCCGCAACCCTCATCGCCGCAACCTTCGTCACCGCAACCCTCTTCGCAATCGCACTCGCCGTCGCACTCGCCGTCACACTCGCACTCGCAGCCACCGCCATGGACATGGCCGTGCTCGAGTTCCTCGGGCGTGGCCTCGCGCACTTCGGTGATCTTCACGTCGAAGTGGAGCTTTTCCCCGGCCAAGGGGTGGTTCGCGTCGATGGTGACCTCTTCCCCTTCAATGGAAACGACGGTGACGACCTGGGCGCCTTCTTCCCCGTGGGCTTCGAACTGCATGCCCACTTCCACTTCCGCGCCGTCAAAATCGGCCTTGGGGACCTTGAAGACCAGACTGTCGTCGCGTTCGCCATAGGCGTCGGTGGCTTCAATCACGCAGGTCATGCTGTCCCCGGCCTTTTTGCCTGCCAGGTTCTTTTCAAGGCCGGGAATGATGTTGGCGTTGCCGTGAAGATAGGAAAGGGGTTCGGAACCCTCAGAAGAGTCAATGAGGTTGCCCGTCGTATCTCTGAGGGTGTAATCGATGCTGACTACGCGATCTTTTTCTACGATCATATGGTTCCTTTCAGCTGGGTTTCGGTCATAGTAACGTTCAATCCCCGAAGGATCAAGTGGAGATAATGAATATACGAGTCTTTGACTCGGAAATAAAGAAAATTCGTCATGAAGCGCAGGGACAGTCCTGAAGGCTCCCTGACCTTTGCCCCGCCATA
>JANYKC010000063.1 GCA_025358255.1 Spirochaetaceae bacterium | reverse complement strand
CTGCCGGCTTTTTTGTAGCCGGCTTTTGGGCCGCAAGGTTGGTGGCAACCGGCTTTTTAGCGACCGCGTTTTTCGCGAGGGCCGCCATGACCGCCGTTTTTTTCGGCGTGGGCTTGGCCTTGATCGCCGGTGCCGATTTCGCCGCCGGCTTGGCCTGAGTCGCCGGCTTGGCCTTCGCTTTCGCGCGTGGCGCTGCCGCCTTCACGGAAGGTTTCCGTTCCGCAGGGCCGCCCGAGCCTTCCTCCACCCATTTCCCTTTATGGAAAAACGCCCGCCAGCCCGAGGGTTTTCCCTCCACTTCCGACTGCACATAGTGCTCGTCGGATTTCCTGCTGTAGCGGATGACGGCCGGCCTGCCTTCGGGGTCGTGGGCCGGCGCGTCGAGGAGGTAGTGGTACTTGTGAGCGATCTTTTCCCGGTGGGGGACGAGCTCCAGGACGAGGGGAGCCCGGGTCTCCCGGTTCTTCGGGAACCTGCTTGCGGCCAGGAAGAGCCCCGCCGCCCCGTCCCTGAGGAGGAAGAAGTCATCCACCTTCGAGCAGGCGAGCTCGGGCATGGACACTGGGTCGCTCTTGGGCGGCGCGGCCTGGCCGTTCCGCAGGAGCTTGCGCGTGTTCTTGCAGTCGGCATTGGTGCAGCCGAAGTACTTGCCGAAGCGGCCTGACTTGAGCTGCATCTGGCTGCCGCACTTGTCGCAGGCCAGGCTCGGGCCTTCGTAGCCCTTGAGGCGGAACTCGCCTTCCTCGATCGCGTAGCCGGGGCAGTCGGGATTGTTGCCGCAGACGTGGAGCTTGCGTCCCGTGTCTATGAGGTAGCTGTCCATAGCGGTCCCGCACAAGGGGCAGCGGCGCCGGGCGCGGAGCTGCCGTACCTCGGCCTCGTCGTCGTCCGCGATCTCGTCGCTCGAGACGAGGTTCAGGGTCTTGGTGCAGCGATCCTTGGGGGGGAGGGCGTAGCCCGAGCAGCCGAGGAAGACTCCGGTGGAGGCGCTCCGGATCTGCATGGGCCGGGAGCAGGTGGGGCAGGGGAGGCTGATCTCCACTGGCTCGTTGGGGCGCATGCCGCCCTTGTCGGACTCGGCCTTGGCGAGGCGCTTCGCGAAGCCGGCGTAGAACTCGTCGAGGACGGCCGTCCAGGTCCTGCGCGCCTCGGCCACCTCGTCGAGGGACTCCTCCATCTTCGCGGTGAAGCCGTAGTCCATGAGGTCGTCGAAATTCTCGACGAGGCGGTCCGTCACGATGCCGCCCATCTTCTCCGCGAAGAGGCGGCGCTTCTCGAGGCGCACGTAGCCGCGCTCCTGGATGGTCGAGATGATCGCCGCGTAGGTGGAGGGCCTGCCGATCCCGCGCTTCTCGAGCTCCTTGACGAGGCTTGCCTCGGTGAAGCGGGCGGGCGGGCTCGTGAAATGCTGGCTCGGGCGGAGGGCCTCGAGCTTCAGGACCTCGCCCACCTTGACCTCGGGGAGGAGGCCGTCGTCCTCGCCTTCCTTCCCGCCCGCGACGCCTTGCGTCGCGAGGACCCGGGTGAAGCCGTCGAAGAGGAGGACGCGGCCGCGGGCGCGGAGCGAGTATTCCCCGGCCTGGACCTCGATGCGGGTGCTCGTGTAGCGGGCGGCCTCCATCTGGCAGGCGACGAACTGCTGCCAGATGACCTGGTAGAGCCGCTCGGCGTCCCTTTCCATGTGGGCCAGCTTGTCCGGGGCCACGTTCACGTCCGTGGGGCGGATGGCCTCATGGGCCTCCTGGGCCCCTTCCTTGCTCGCGTAGACGTTGGGCGATCCGGGCAAGTAGTCCTTTCCGTAGCTCGCCTCGATGAAGACGCGGACCTCGGCGACCGCATCGTCGGCCAGGTGGGTGGAGTCCGTCCTCATGTAGGTGATGTAACCGGCCTCGTAAAGGCGCTGGGCCATGGCCATGGTCTTTTTCACGCTGAAGCCCAGCCGCGTGCCCGCCGCCTGCTGGAGGGTGGAGGTGATGAAGGGGACGGGCGCGTTGGACCTGGTGGGCCTGTCCTCCCGCTGCGCCACCTTGTAGGTGGCCTTCTGCAGGGCCTTCACCGCGGCCTCCGCCTCGGAGGCGTTCACGGGCTGGAAGGCCTCGTCCCCCCACTTCTTGACCTCGAGGACGAGCGCCTGCCCCCGTGGCGTCAGGGTGTCCGCGTGGAGCTGCCAGTACTCGTCCGGAACGAAGGCGTGGATCTCCCGCTCGCGGTCGACGACAAGCCTGACCGCGACCGACTGCACGCGCCCCGCCGAAAGGCCCCTGGCCACCTTTTTCCAGAGCAGGGGTGAGATCATGAAGCCCACGACGCGGTCCAGGAAACGGCGTGCCTGCTGGGCATTGACCCTGTCGGTGTCCACCTTCCCCGGCTTGGCGAAGGCCTCCTTGATGGCCTTCTGCGTGATCTCGTTGAAGACCACCCGCCGGTACTTGGAGGCGTCGCCCCCGATGACCTCGGAGAGGTGCCAGGCGATGGCCTCCCCCTCGCGGTCCAAGTCCGTCGCCAGGTAGATGACATCGGCCGCGCGGGCAAGCTTGCGCAATTCCTCGGCGACCTTCTCCTTGCCGGGCAGGATCTCGTACCGGGCTTTCCAGCCGTGCTCGGGATCGATCCCCATGCGGGTGACCAGCTGGCCGGCCGAACGCCTCTTCAGGTAGGCGGCCTTTTCCATGGGCGCCATCTTCCTGGTGAGGGCGGCCTCCGCGGCCCTGGCCTTGGGGTCGACCACCTTTTCGGAACCGCCTGACGGCAGGTCCCTGATGTGGCCTATGCTCGACTTCACCACGAAGTCCTTGCCGAGATACTTGTTGATGGTCTTGGCCTTGGCAGGCGACTCGACTATGACGAGGGCTTTTCCCATGTATTCCTCTTTTCGCCCCTGCCGCCGGATTTCTCCGGTCGCGGCGGGAGGCTCCAGCCTACATAGATAGACCGTCCTCGCGCAAGCCTGTGCCGCGCCCGCCTCAAGGAAAGGAGAGGGACTCGCCCCAGGTGAGGAAAAAAGCCTTGCCGGAGATCCCCAAGGCATCGATTTTCCGGTAGCGTTCGTCGAAGGGCGAGCGCCAGCCGCCGGGCTCGTGGGCGAGTTCGAGGCCATGGTCGAAATTCATCCGGGCAAAGCCCCCTTGCGCCATCACCCCCCCGTCGGGATTCCGGTCCCAGAAATCGAAAGGCGAGGAGACGAGGTCGATCCGCCTTTCCGAGCGGAACTCGGCGGCCCGGTTCGCGTCTCCCGTGTGCATGATCCTGAAACCGGATGCCTGGGGCCCGCAATCGGCTATCGTGACCAGGCAGGCTTCCTTGAATTGCACTTGCTCGGAGGCGCGGAACTCGAGCTTGAGGGAAGCGCGGGACAGGGCCGCGGAACCGGAGACCAGGGCTCCCCGTGTCCAGAAAGTCGAGTAGACGCGTTTCTGGGCCGCGGCCATGGCCTTGAGAAAGGAGACCAGGTAGTGGTCGTCGTGGACATGGGAGACCACGGCGAAATCCACGACGGGGGAGAAGTCCACCGCACGCTCCCAGAGGTCGAATGAGAAGGAGGTTTCCGGTGTTTTCACGATCATGCCGCATTGTAGAGCTTCCAGAGCCTGAGTCCGTGCTCGAGCCGGGTCTCCTTGATCTCGGCAAGTGCATTCGCCTCGGCATTCCGTATGTAGGGGAGGATGGGATACCGCGTCTCGAGCGCCTCGACCTCGGGCCGCGAGGCGATTGAACCGGAGAAGCCCCCCGCCTCGAAGGCGCGGGCCCAGGCAAGGAAAGCCGCGCTGGGCGTCTCCATGCCGAGCTGGTCAAGGATGGCGACATGCCTCCTCCTCTCCGCGAGGTTGGCGCCATCCGGCGCGGGCGGCGGGGAAGTCGAAATCCCAAGGGGGAATGCGGTCTTCGGGCCTCGACTCGTCGGAGCGGGCGTACAGTGCCAAGGCGCAGGACGCGAGGGGGAGGCTTCCAGGTCGAGCGTGTATTCGATGTTCCATTCCGAGGAGATGATCCAGGGCTTCGCGTGGACCTCGACCGCGGCGATCCCCCCCACAAGGAAGGCATCGCGGCAGATGTGGACCTGGGCGCCGGCAGGGACCACCGCCTCGCCGCCCGGGAGCTCGACGCGGGTCCGGGACTTTCCCGTCATGAGGAAGGGTCCCGGGGCCGGGCTCTCCTTCCCATCCAAAGCGGCGATGAGGACTGCGAGTCCGCGTTCGTGGGTTGAAGCGATGGCCGGCGGCCCGGCCTGCGCCGGTAGGTCGGCCTGGGCGACCGCCCTTCCCGGCGTGGCCAGGGACAGGAGCGCGCAGGCGCCAAGGACGACCGCAAGGCTTGGCCTCGGGCTCATCCTCCTCATGGCGCAGCCACCCTCATGAGGCTCACTCCGTCGATGTGGACGCTGGCGTTCTTGACGTCGCCCACGTGGAAATTCACGCGGAGGCCGGGATTGGACTTCTGGACCTGGAAAACCTGGCTGACTGTCCGCTTCCGGGAGGTCGAGTCCGCCTCGCCTTGCCAGTATTGGGACCAGGGGTTGCCGTCCCCGTCGAGGTCGCTGCCTGTCTCGCCAAGCTCCACGCGGACTTTGTGGCCTTCGGTGCCCGAAAGCTCGAAGCTGAGCCGGTACCACTGCCCCGCGACGACGGGGAAGCGCCCGCGATAGCCGAGCTGGACGCTGCCGCCCCTAGCCACCTCGATGTCCGCCTCGCCGCCGGACAGGTCGGCCAGCCCCGCGGAGTCCTTGGGATCGAACCACACGCCCCAATAGCTCCCCGGAGCGGAGAAGTCCCCATTTTTGAGGATCTCCTCGCCTAGGCCCTTGCCGGTCCGGCCCGCCACCGCCTTCCTCGCCACGCGGAGGCCCCACCAGCTGTTGTAGTAATAGAGGGTCGGCCACATCCAGCCGCCGATGGCGAGTTCCCGGCCTCCCGAGTTCCACGCCCCTCCCGCGGCGCTCCGCATGGGGCGTTCCGCCGAGGCCGGATCGCCTTCGAAGAGCCATTCGTAGACGTTGCCGCTCATGTCGAAGAGGCCGAGGGCCGTGGGGGCCTTGCTCCCGACCGGGAGGGTCATGTCGCCCGACACGTCCTTGTAGACGGCGACCGCGGCGGTGGCGGCCCTGTCCTCGACATTTGCCTTCGCGCCCGCGGCGAAGTAGCCGGGCGTCGCTTCGCCCGCGTCGAGGAGGTCCCCGTCATTGTCGCGGTCGGCGATGAAGCGCGCCGCGAGTTCCCATTCGGCGTGGGTCGGGAGGCGGAAGCCGGCCGCGGTGCAGGCTTCCATGGAAAGGTTGCCGGCCTGGTCGGCCTTGATGTAGGGCATGTCGTCCGAGCCGGGCCTCAGGTCGACCCTGGACTCGCCCCGGCTGTCGCGCAAGGGGCGCGCGTACGCGGCGTCTGCGTAGTACACGCAGTCGAGCCTGGCGCCCGTCTTCTCGTCGTACCATTCGGTAAGGGCGTTGCACCAGACCATGGCCGTGCGCCAGTTGATCATCGTGACGGGATGGCGGGGGGTGCCGAAGGGAAGGGCGGGGATCGAGGAGCCCGGTATCGCGCCTTGCCAGCCGGGACCGGCGAAGGAGTAGGAATCGCTGCCTCGGGAGTGGTCGGTGGCCCAGTCGTAGACCTCCTTCCAGAGCTCGAAGGGCACCTCGGTGCCGCCGATGAGGAAAGCCTCTCCGACCTCGGCAGTGCCCGCGTCGTCCATGCGCGTGGGGAAGGCCATCGGGGGGACATAGACCAGGGAGAAGTCCTGCTTCCCGATCGCATAACGCTCCTTCTCGCCGGCCGCCTTGGCGGGCTTCGCCGGGGAGGCGAGGGGATCCGGCGCGGCCGAGGCGGCGCGGATGACCTCGCTGCCCTTGAATCGCGCCTCGAGGAGGGCGACGGACATCGACTCCCGGCTGTAGCAGATGACCCCGCAGCAGCCGGTCGGGAAGGAGTCGTCGTCGAGGGTGAAACGCAAGGCGCCGCCCAGATGGACCTCGGCATGGCCCTTGCCGAAGACAAGCCTGAAATCCACGGGTTGGGTGGGGTCGATCCCGGTCTGGATGTCGGCTATCGTCTTCGATTCCGCGCTCCAGGGTCCCTTCATGAGGTGGGCGCTGCCGTCGGGGTAGAGGGTGATGAAGTAGCCGCCGACGGAGAGGGCGTTGCTTCCACGCTGGCGGACTCCCCATTCCAGGCCTACCCAGTTGTCCGGCCCCTTCATCTCGGTCACGCGGAAGCGTCCGGAGAATTCACCCCCCGTGACCGCCCGGCGGAGGTTCGCGAAGCTCATGGACTGGCCGGAAAGGATGAGGGCCGGCTTGCCGCCATCGCTGCCCGCGCCTTGCTTCGACTGGATGCTCCATTCGGGCGGCTGTCCCGCGGAAAAATCTGCCCTGTAGTCAATCGTCTGCGCGGCACCTCGCGCGGTCACCGCGAGGAGGACGCAGAGGGCAAGGCCCTGGAGGGGTGGACGGGAGGACGTGGGGGGCATGGGGGGCATGGGGACTCCTTTCGGCACTGGACGGATATGGTGAATTGCGCAACTATAAACCGACGGTGCGCATAATTCCAGCGCGGTCCGGCGCCGGGCTGGCTCATGCCCAAGGAGGACAGGATGCACGAACTCGGAAAGCTCGAACCCCGCGGAGTCTGGTCGATCTTCTTCGAGGTCTGCGCCATCCCCCATCCCTCCCACCACGAGGAGGCCCTGGCCCTCTGGGCGCTCGAGAGGGCCAGGCGCGATGGATTCGAGGCCTTCCGGGACAGCGCCGGCAACGTGCTCATCAGGAAGCCCGCCAGCCCCGGGCACGAGGGGGCCAAGGGCGTCATCCTCCAGGCCCATCTCGACATGGTGCCCCAGCGGACCGGCGATTCGAGCCATGACTTCCTGCGCGATCCCATCCTGCCGCGCATCGATCCTGCCGATCCCCATTGGCTGCGCGCCACCGGCACCACCCTTGGCGCCGACGACGGCATAGGCATCGCGGCCGGCTTCGCCCTCCTCGAGGACGCCCAGTTGCATCACGGAAAGCTCGAACTCCTCCTCACCGTGAACGAGGAGGACGGGATGAGCGGGGCGCACGACCTTGCCCAGGGACTCCTCTCAGGCAACTACCTCCTCAACCTCGACGGTGAGAGGGAGGAGGAGTTGGGCGTCGGGAGCGCGGGCAGCCGACGGGTCCACTTCTCTTTCTCCGAGAGGGCCCTTCCTCCGGAAGATGGCCTTTCCTGGATCGAGGTGAGGGTCTTCGGCCTCAGGGGGGGACATTCCGGCGGCGACATCCACCTCGGCCGGGCCAATGCCGTCCGTGCCCTCCTCGACCTCATCGCGCCGGAAGCCGCTTCGATCAGCCTGGCCCGGATCGAGGGAGGTTCCCTTCCCAACGCCATCGCCCGGGAGGCGGGTGCCATCCTTGGCCTCCCCAGCGCAGGGCTCGAGGGCTTCCTCGCCAGGCTTGAAACCCGCCGCGCTGGGCTCGAATCGCGCTTCCGCACGGTGGATCCCGGCCTCCGCGTGGCGGTGGAGGCCGTCCCCGCGCCTGAGGCGGCTGCGCTGTCCTGCCTCGACAACGCCGCGGGCGCCCGGGTGCTCGCGGCCCTCGATGCCCTTCCCGACGGCTGCTTTTCCCTGCTTGAGGGCATGGCCGATGTCGCCCGCCTTTCGAGCAACCTTGGTGCCCTCGCAACGCGGTGCGTGGACGAAGGAGACGGGTCCGGAGCCAGGCTCCTCATCGAGGGCAAGATCCTCACCCGCGCGGCCTTCGACGCCGAGCGGGCGACCGTTGTCGCGGAGATCGAGGGAATCCTGCGCGCGGGCGGGGCCACGGTCGAGCTTCGGCCTGAGCTCTCCGCCTGGTCACCCGACCTCAAGAGCCCTCTTCTCGCCGCGGCGAAGCGGAGCTGGCTTGAATGCCGGGGCGAAGAGGCCGGCGTGCGGGCCACCCATGGCGGCCTCGAGTGCAGCCTCATCCGCCTCGCCTATCCGGGCCTCGACATGCTCTCGGTCGGGCCCACGATCCGCTTCCCCCACTCGCCCGATGAGGCGGTGCATATCGCCTCGGTCGGGCGCTTCATGGAGGCGGCCCGCAGGCTCGTGGAGAGGCTTGCCGGGTAAGGAACTGTCAATAAACTAGATTTACAAGTATTGATTTCCTCAGTATACTGCCTTCATGGCAGAAACAGCTTTGTTGAAGGAAAAGTTCGGGCTCCTCTGGCCTCATCTTGATGAGCGGACAAAGCGGCTCATGGCTG
>JANYKC010000062.1 GCA_025358255.1 Spirochaetaceae bacterium | reverse complement strand
CCCGTCCCTTCCAGCCCCACCCGCCACCCTGCCCCGCATTCATTGGCTTAGGCGGGGCTCAACCAATGGAGTGCCGACAATTCCAGCGGCGCTTGGTGGGCTATGCCGTGCCGATGGGATTCATTCCCATCAAGGGCCGCGCCTTCGCTACAGGCCGAAGAGGAGGTCCTCGTAGCTCGGGAAGGGCCAGGCCTTCTTGTCCACGAGGAGTTCCAGCTCATCGCCCACGAGGCGAAGCTCGTCCATGCGGGGCACGACGCTCTCCCGGTGGGTCTTCGCCCGGGCCAGGGGCTCCTCGACTGCCTGGGCGGACTCGAGGGCCTTCTCCAGCTTTCCAGTCGCTTCGGCCAACTCGGACAGGAGTTCGGCCATGCGCCGGGCGCGGATCTCCAAGGCGGCAGAGGGCGCCCCGATGGCAGCCAGGTCGGCGCCTTCCCGCGCGAAGCGGGCGGCGTTTTGGCTCACCGCGGGGAAGATCGAGCGCCTGGCCATGTCGACCATCACGCCCGCCTCTATATTGATCTGTTTCGCATATCTCTCGAGATAGATCTGGCAGCGGCTCTCGACCTCCTCTTTCGTGAAGACGCCCAGGCTGGAAAAAAGCGCAACGGTGGAGGCCGAGGCGAATTCAGGGATGGCGTCCACGGCGGAGCGGAAGCGCGGCAGGCCCCGCCGCTCCGCCTCCCTCGCCCATTCGGGCGAATAGCCGTTGCCGTCGAAGATGACGCGGCGGTGGGCGGCCAAGGACTCGACCACAATGCCCGACATCGCGGCATGGGGGTCCTCTCCCTTGGCGATGGATGCCTCGAGGCGGCCGGCGTAGGTGGCCAGGATGGCGGCCACCGCCGAGTTGAGGACTGTCGCCGGCGTGGCCACGGACTGTGACGAGGCGACCATGCGGAACTCGAACTTGTTGCCTGTGAAGGCGAAGGGACTGGTGCGGTTGCGGTCCGTGAGGTCACGGGGGAGCTTGGGCAGGGAGGAGATGCCCATCTCCAGGCAGCCGCCCGAGGGCGAGGCGCATGGCCTTCCTTCGGCCACGGCGTCGAGGATGCCGGAGAGGGCCTCGCCAAGGAAGATGGAGATGACCGAGGGCGGCGCCTCATGGCCTCCCAGGCGGCGGTCATTGCCCGCGGTGGCGGCGGAGGCGCGCAGCAGTCCCGCCCTGGTGTCCACCGCCTCTATCACGGCGGTGAGGAATAGAAGGAAGCGCGCGTTGGTCGCGGGGTCCGAGCCCGGTTCCAGGAGGTTCGCGCCGCCGTCGGTGGCGAGGGACCAGTTGACATGCTTGCCCGAGCCGTTGACGCCGTCGAAGGGCTTTTCATGCAGGAGCGCGGCCATCCCATGGCGCTCCGCCACCTTGCTGATCGTCTCCATGACCAGCTGGTTGGAGTCCGCCGCCAGGTTGGCGGTGGAATAAAGGCATGCCAGCTCGAACTGGTTGGGAGCCACTTCGTTGTGCTGGGTCTTGGCGGCCACGCCCATGGCCCAGAGTTCCTCGTTGACCTCCCGCATGAAGGCGCCCACGCGTTCCTCGATGGCGCCGTAGTAATGGTCCTCCATCTCCTGTCCCTTGGCGGGCATGGAGCCGAATACCGTCCGCCCTGCAAGGAGGAGGTCCTGGCGCTGCTTGTAAAGCCCCCGGTCGACCAGGAAATATTCCTGCTCGGGACCGATGGTAGGCAGGACCTTGGTGGTCTTCGTGTCGCCCAAGGCGCGCAGGACGCGGAGGGCCTCGCGGCTTACCGCATCCATGGAGCGCAGGAGTGGCACCTTCTTGTCCAGGGCGTGGCCATGATAGGAGACGAAGGCCGTGGGGATGCAGAGTGTGACACCCGAAGGAGCGCGTTTCAGGAAAGCGGGGCTCGTCACGTCCCAGGCGGTGTAGCCTCGGGCCTCGAAGGTGGCGCGCAAGCCTCCGGAGGGAAAGCTCGACGCATCCGGCTCGCCCTTGGTGAGTTCCTTTCCGGAAAACTCCATGATGACGCGGCCATCTCCGGTGGGCACGATGAAGGATTCGTGCTTTTCCGCGGCGAGACCGGAGAGGGGATGGAACCAATGCGTGAAGTGGGTCGCGCCGCGCTCGATAGCCCAGTCGCGCATCGCCGAAGCGACCACTTCGGCCACGGCGGGCGTAAGTTCGAGCTCGCCAGCCTGGACTTCAAGGAGTTCGGCGTAGATGGATTTGGGCAGGCGTTCCCGCATGATGGCATTGGAGAAGCTGCGGGAACCGAAGAGGGATCCGAGGCCGTCCTCGGCAAGCGTGGTCGTGGTGGTCGATGTGGACATGATGCAAAGGCTCCTTGGTCGCTAATCTGCTTGCCTTGCATAAAGCAATAACCGTGCCATCTGCTAGAGCCTTCGATATCAGGGTGTTTATTGGCTTTTCGAGCCTCAATCGGGGTCGAAAAACCTACATGGATGTAGGTTTTTCCGGTTTTCCTACAATGCGGTGGGCTTTGTCGGGCGGAAACGCCGCCAGTCGATGCCGTAGCGATGCAAGGCGAGTCCCATGCGTCGCTCGCTCACCCCCATGCGCCGTGCAGCGGCAGCGGCATTGCCGGTCTCGATCTTGAGCGCCTCGATGATGAGTTCGCGCTCGAGCCGGGCCAGTGCCGCATCGAGGGTCGAGCCCGGCCCCGTGCCCGTCGATTGGGCGGACTGGAGGCTCGGCGGGAGATGGTAGGCATGGATGACCCCGTCGCTCGACAGGATCACCGCGCGCTCGATCGCATTCTCCAGCTCGCGCACGTTGCCCGGCCAATGATAGCTCGTCAGGAGGTCCAGGGCCGGCGTCGAGATGCGCACCACGTTCCGTCCTGTGCTGCGTGAATGCTTTTCGGTGAAGTGGTCCGCGAGGAGGACGATGTCGCCTCCCCGTTCGCGCAGGGGCGGCATCTTGATCGGAAAGACGGCGAGGCGCCAATAGAGGTCGGCGCGGAAGCGGCTCTCGAAGACCTCGCGCTCGAGGTCGCGGTTTGTCGCCGCGATCACCCGCACATCGGCCCTGACCATCGCCGTGCCGCCGACACGCTCAAAGGTCCTTTCCTGGAGGACCCGGAGGAGCTTGGCCTGGAGATCCGGCCTGAGTTCCGCCACCTCATCGAGGAAGAGGCTGCCGCCTGCCGCCTGCTCGAAACGCCCCACGCGCCGCGCCAAGGCTCCGGTGAAGGAGCCCTTTTCGTGGCCGAAGAGCTCGCTTTCGATGAGGGCTTCGGGAAGCACCGCGCAATTGACCGCGACAAAGGGCCCCTTGGCCCGCGGTGAGAGGGCATGGACGGCACGCGCCGCCAGCTCCTTGCCGGTGCCTGATTCACCCGTGATGAGGACGGTGGAATCGGTGGGTGCCACCTTGGCCAGGAGGATGGCCAGCTCGGCCATGACCTGCGATCTGCCGACCTGCTGCGCGAGGGTCGCGTCGCCTGCCGGGATGCCGTTTATGCTCGCCCGCGAGGGGGTGTCGCGATGCCTGCCTGCCTCGCGGCTTTCACTGCCCGCAAGGCGGCGGCGTAGGTTGAGGGCCTCAGAGAGGAGGATGGCAGCGCCATCCATGATGGCAGCGCCATCCAGCGCTGAGCCAACCTTCTCGGCGGGAGCATTGCCGAAACTGAAGCCCAAGAGGCCGCAGACCCCCTCATGGAGGATGACCGGGGAAGCCAAGGAACCGGGGGGCAAACGGTCGTCGGAGCCAGAGAGGATTCCGGCGAAAGGCGATATCGAAGGAAGGGGCAGGCCCAGGAGCTTTCGGTCGCGTGGGTCGGAAACCGCGAGCACGAGGGCTTCCTGGCCTTCTCGCATGGCCAGGACAGCGAGCCCCCGCTCCAGTCCGCTTCCCGACTCAAGGAGTTCGAGGAGGGGAGGAAGGGCTTCCTCGAGCTTGGCGTGGCGGCCGAGGAGCCGAGAGATCTCGAAGAGGAGTGAAAGCCCTTTCCCCGACGGCGCAAAAAGAGCCGCATTTTCGACCGGCATGGCCGATTCTGCCCGAAAAGCAAGGACGCGCGCAAGATGCGGGGCGCCATGGCCAAAGGGCCACTCTCACCTTGCATAGGCTCGGGGAAAGACTTAGGCTTGTAGCCATGAAATACATGGAAAAACGCGACAGCTCACGCTTCAGGATCAACCAGCTCATCGGTTATTACCCCAACCGTGAGGAATACCTCTGGGCCGAGGGGCTGGACGTCTCGATCGCCGGGATGCGCTGTTCCTCGAAGGAAGCAGTTGACCCGCTCACCAACGTTTTCCTGATGATCGGCGTGCCGACCGACGAAGGTGAAAGGCTCATCCGCTGCGAAGGCCACGTAAGCTGGTCGCAGATGGACGGGGAAAACTGCGTTTTTGGAATCCACTTCGAGCACATCGACGCCGAGGACATGCCCTATTTCCAGGCCTACCTCGATGAGCTGGTCGAGGCCGGCCCAGAGGCTCCGCAGGCGGATTGACCCGGACAACGGCTTCGCCCCATAGAAACACCCCCTCGATTCCGCTATGCTGAGGCCTCCAGACATCCCTGCAAGGAGGGCCATAATGGCCTACAAACTCGGCATCATCGGCGCAGGCAAGATCGGAGAGGCCATTGTCCAGGGAGTATTGGCCAAGGGCCTCGCATCCCGCAAGGAGATCATCCTTTCGGTGCGCTCCGAAAAACACCGGGCCGAACTCGAGTCCCGCATGGGCATCCGGACGGTCCAGGACAACCGGATCCTGGTCGCGGAATCGGAAAACATCCTCATCGCGGTCAAACCCAAGATGATCGAGGGAATCCTCGCCGAGACGGCTGACCTCTTCGGACCAGGGCGCCTCATCGTCTCGACCGCGGCGGGTGTCCCCCTCGAGTTCATTGAGTCGCGCCTCCCCCCGGGTACGCCGGTGATCCGTTCGATGCCCAACATGGCCGTGGCCATCGGGCAGGGCATGACGGCCCTCTCGCCCGGCAAGGCCGTCAAGACCCAGGCCCTGGAATGGGTGGCGTCGATTTTCCGCGCCTGCGGGCGGGCCATCATCCTCGAGGAAGAGCATATGGACGCGGTGACGGGGCTCTCCGGCTCCGGGCCAGCCTACGTGTACATCATCATCGAGTCGCTCGCGGACGGCGGCGTCAAGCTCGGACTGCCCCGCGACATCGCCACCGAGCTGGCCGCCCAGACTGTCCTCGGCGCCGCTTCGAACGTCCTGATAACGGGCGAGCACCCTGCCAAGCTCAAGGATCAGGTGACCACTCCGGCAGGTGTCACGATCGATGGCCTGCTTGAACTGGAGGCCGGCGGCCTCCGCGTCACCCTGATCAAGGCCGTGGTGAAGGCGGCCGAACGTTCCCGGCAGCTCATGCACAAGGGCAAGTAGCTGTCCGCAAGGCCATGGGCGGCCTTTACTGACCCGGCAACATAACATCGGGTGCTCTCCCATGATTCTGGCCCGTCGCTACGGGTCAGAATCATGGGCCCAAGCCAATGTTTGGTTGCCGGGTCAGTAGGCTGGCATGAGGCCGGCCTAAAAGAACCCGGACAGGAAGGGCGGGGGCGGGAAGCGGCGCTTTCCGCCTCCTTTTTTTTCAGGTGTCCGGAAAACGAATCTCGGCAATGGTCATCCGTCTCTCTCCCTTCGGCAAGGCGGCGACGACCGAATCGCCGACCCTGTGCCCTATGAGCGCCCTGGCCACGGGGCTCGCCCAGGAAAGGAGCCCGCGATCGGGGTCGCTCTCATCCACCCCGACGATGCGATACTCCTCCTCCTTCCCGCCTCCCGCTCGGTCCTCGACGACACGGACCACGAGGCCAAAGACGACCCGCTCGGCCGTCGCCGGCAAGGCGACCACTTCAAGGTTGGAGCGCATCCGCGAAAGGTAGGCGATTCGGCGCTCTATTTCTGAAAGGTGGCGGATGGCCTCCGCCGGATCGGTGGCCTTGGCGGCCGCCAAGGCGGCGGCCGCCCGCGGGCGCTCGGTCTCGGAGAGCAGACGAAGCTCCGCGGCGAGGCCCGCCGCGCCTTCGCCGGTCATGTAGTTTTTCGCGCCGGGCGGCAGGGGCAAGGGGATGTCGAACATCCCCTCTGCCTCGTCTGATCCGGAATCCTCGTCTACAAAAGCCCTGCTCACCTTCTTGCCCCCGTGCCCCGATCCAGGCCCCAGGCCTTGCCTAGAGCGCTTCCCCCAGGTAGGCCTTCCGCACGCGGTCATCGGCCAAAAGCTGCCGGCCCTCGCCTTCAAGGGTGATGCGCCCCGTCTCCAGGACATAGCCGAAATGTGCGGCCATGAGGGCTGCCTTGGCGTTCTGCTCCACCAGGAGGATGGTCGTCCCCTCGGCGTTGATCTCCTTGATGATGTCGAAGATCATCTTGACCACGAGGGGCGCGAGGCCAAGTGAGGGCTCGTCCATCATGAGGAGCTTGGGCCTCGTCATGATGGCCCGGCCGACGGCGAGCATCTGTTGCTCCCCTCCGGAAAGCGTGCCGGCTTTCTGCTTTTTCCGGTCGTCCAGGCGCGGAAAAAGCTTGAAGACGCGGGCCCTGTCCGCTTCCACGGCGGACTTGTCCTTCCGGGCATAGGCGCCCAGGCTCAGGTTCTCGTCCACGGAGAGGTTCGCGAAGACGCGGCGCCCCTCGGGCACGAGGACGATGCCGCTCTCCACGATGTCCTTGGTCGGCATGCCCGCCAGGCTTTTCCCGTTCCATGAGACCGAGCCTCCCGAGGTCTTGATGAGGCCGATTATCGCCTTGAGGGTCGTGCTCTTGCCCGCTCCGTTCGCGCCGATGAGGGTCACGATCTTGCCCTCCGGCACCTCGAGGGACACTCCCTGGAGGGCATGGATGCCGCCATAGTGGACGGACAGGTTCTCTATCTTGAGCATCACTCCACCCCCAGGTAGGCTTCGATGACCTTAGGGTCACGCCTGATCTCGTCCGGCGTCCCGTGCGCGATGGTCACCCCGTAATCCAGGACGTACATGCGCGAGCAGATCCCCATGACCACCTGCATATGGTGCTCGATGAGGAGGATGGTCAGGTCGAAGCGGTCACGCACGCGGCGGATGAACTCCATGAGCTCGATGGATTCCTGGGGATTCATGCCGGCCGCCGGCTCGTCGAGGAGGAGGAGCTTGGGCCTGGAGGCCAGGGCCCTGGAGATCTCCAGGCGCCGCTGCTTGCCGTAGGGAAGGCTCGTGGCCCTTTCACCCGCCAGCTCGGCCAGTCCCGTCTCGGAGAGGAGCTCCATCGCGAACTTGTGCGACTCGCGGTCATGCTTCCGGTAGGCCGGCGTCCGGACCACCGAATTGAACCAGGTGGGTTTTTCCCGCACGGCGCAACCCACGAGCACGTTCTCGAGTACGCTCATCGTGGAGAAAAGACGGATGTTCTGGAAGGTGCGGGCGATGCCCGCCTCGGTGATCGAATGCGCCTTCTTCCCCGTTATGTCCTTCCCCGTGAAGATGACCTTTCCCTCGGTGGGCTCGTAGACGCCCGTGATCATGTTGAAGGCCGTGGTCTTGCCTGCCCCGTTCGGCCCGATGAGTCCTACGATCTCGCCGTGCTCCACACAGAGGTTGAGTTCGGACACCGCGGTCAGGCCGCCGAAGCGCATCGTGGCGCCTTTGGTTTCGAGCATCATTTCGAGGCCCCCTTCTTCGATCGCGGCAGGAGGCCCGCTTTCTCGAAGCCGCTCCAGGTCAGTTCCTGGTCCCCCATGAGGCCCCGCTGCCGGAGGATGACGACGGCCATGAGCATCGCGGAGAAGACCACCATCCGGAGGCCGGGAAGGCCGTTGGTCTTGAAGAAGAAGAGGTTGAGCGGCTCGTCCAGGAAGCGGAGGGCCTCCATGAGGACGGTGACAAGGATGGACGCGATGACGGATCCCGTTATCGAGCCGTTCCCGCCGAGGACGACGATGAGGAGGATGTTGAAGGTGAGCATGAAGCTGAACATCTTGGGGTCGATCGTCGTGATCATGTGCCCCAGGAGGGCGCCGCCGACCCCGGCCAGGAAGCTTGAGATGGTGAAGCTCGTCACCTTCACGCGGAAGACGTTGACGCCCATGGCCTCGGCGGCGATCTCGTCGTCGCGCACGGCCTTGAGCTGCCTGCCATAGCTGGAGCGCGTGAGGAGGGCCATGAAGGCCACGACAAGGGCCGCGACTCCCCAGACCGTCCAGGTGGTGGAGAACTTGGGGATGTTCTTGAGGCCCTGGGCGCCGTTCGTGAGGCCCTGGAGGTTGGTTATCACGACCCTGATGATCTCGGAAAAGCCGAGGGTGGCGATGGCCAGGTAGTCATCCTTGAGCCTGAGCACCGGGATGCCGACCACGAGGCCTGCCAGGGCCGCGCAAAAGCCGCCCGCCACGAGGGCCAGGGCGAAAGGCAGGGTCAGGCGGGCCAGCCAGGGAGCCAGTGGCTCGAGGAAGAAGTTCATCTCCTTGACCTCGGGGCTCATCGTGAGGAGGGCCGACACATAGGCGCCCACTGCCATGAAGCCCGCGCAGCCCAGGCTGAAAAGCCCGGTGAAGCCGTTGACGAGGTTCAAGGACAGGGAAAGCACGACATAGATGGCCGAGAGGTTGAGTATGCGCATCGCATAGCCGCCGAGGTTCTTGTCGGCGAGCCACAGGACGAGGGCGAAAATGGCGATCGCCAATCCGGTAAGAACCGTGTTTCTTGTCTTCATTGCATCACACCTTCACCGTCTGTTTCTTGCCGAGGAGGCCCGAGGGCTTCAGGAGGAGGACGAGGATGAGGAGTATGAAGGAGAAGGCGTCGCGGTAGCCGGTGAGGGCGGGGAGGAAGGCTGCGACCATGATTTCGATGAAGCCGAGGAGGAAGCCGCCAAGCACCGCGCCTGATATGTTGCCTATCCCGCCGATGACGGCCGCGATGAAGCATTTGAGTCCTGGCATGATGCCCATGAGGGGATTGAGCTGGGGATACTTCATGGTCCACAGGATGCCACCGATCGCGGCGAGTGCGGAACCGATCCCGAAGGTGTAGGAGATGACCTTGTTCACGTCGATCGCCATGAGTCGGGCCGCCTCCACGTCCGTGGAGACCGCCCGCATCGCCATGCCCGTCTTGGTCCTGTTCACGACAAACAGGAGGACGACGAGGAGGAGGATGGTGATGACGGGGATGAAGAGGCTCACGGAGAGGACCTGGACGGAGCCCATCCTGACCACGGTGTCGAAGAGGGGGATGGAGGCGAAGCTCTTGGGGCGACCCCCGAAGATGACCACGCCGAGGTTTTCAATGAGGAATGAGGCGCCGATCGCGCTGATCATGAGGGAGATGCGGGGCGAATCGCGCAAGGGCCGGTAGGCGATCCGCTCGAGCGCGATGCCGAAGAGGCTGGTGATCGCGATCGCGACGAGGAAGGCCACCCACCAGGGCAATGCCACCGACGCGATGAGATAGAAGGCAAAATACGCGCCGAGCATGAAAATGTCGCCATGGGCGAAATTGATCAGGCGCAGGATGCCGTAGACCATCGTATAGCCGATTGCGATGAGGGAATAAAGGCTCCCGAGGCTCGCGGCGTTGGCCAATTGCTGGAGAAAAGTGGCTAGATCCATAGGGCTTATCCTTGTGGGTCGAGTGGAAACGAAAGAACCTTTGGATGATTCGCCATGGAGATCGCTGAGTCCCGACCGCAGGGATCACGGGGAGAGGCGGGGAGGAAGGGCGAGCGGGATTGCCTCCCGCCATTTCCACCACCCCTAACCCTTCCTGGATCTCCGTGGTCCCTCAATTTACAGACCCGGCCACATGGCACCGGGTGCTTTCCCATGATTCTGGCCCGCCGCTACGGGTCAAAATCATGGGCCCAAGCCAACGTTTGGTTGCCGGGTCAGTAGTGCCTCTATGGTGAATCCGGGGGAGCCTTAGGGATTGACGGTCGTCTTGTAGACGAACTTGCCGTTCTTCACTTCCTTGATGACCGCGCTCTTGACGGGATCGCCCGAGCCAGGAGCGAAGGTGACGTAACCGGAGGCGCCGGCGAACTTGTTGGTCGCGGCGATGGCGTCGCGGATCTTGACCGAGTTCACGCTGTTGGCGCGGATGATCGCGTCGCGGGCCAGGAGGTAGCCGTCAAAGCCAAGGACCGTGGTTCCCGAGGGGACCCTGCCGTACTTCTTCTGGAACTCGGTGACGAAGATCTTGGAGTTCGCGGTGAGAGGGGCGTCGTTGTCGAAGAAGGTGGACATGACAGCGCCTTCGACGGCTGTCTTGCCGACGTTGATGAGCTCCTGGATCTCCCAGGTGTCGCCGCCAAGGAAGGGCGTCTTGATCCCGAGCTCGCGGGCTTGCTTGATGATGAGGGCGCTCTCGGTGTAGTTGCCCGGCGCGAAGATGACGTCGGCCTTGAGGCTCTTGATCTGGGTGAGCTGGGCGGAGAAGTCCTGGTCGCCGGTGTTGTAGTTGAGGGTGGCGACGATGGCTTTCGGGTCGCCCGTGAGCTTCACGAAGCTGTCGACGAAGAACTTGGCGAGGCCCACGGAGTAGTCGTTCGACACTTCGCGGATGATGACCGCCTTCTTGGCCTTGACGTTGCTGTACGCGTAGGTCGCCATGACCGTGCCCTGGAAGGGATCGATGAAGCAGACGCGGAAGTAATAGGGATTGTCCTTGGTGACCAGGGGGTTGGTGCAGGACAGGCCGATGGCCGGCACCTTGGCGGCCTGGAAGATCGGGCCGGCGGCCATCGAGAGGCCTGAGCCCCAGGAGCCGAGGACGACCTGGACCTTGTCGCGGTCCACGAGGCTCTGGCCTGCATTGGCGGCCTCGACCTTGTCGGACTTGTTGTCGGCGATCGCGAGTTCGATCTTGTAGGTGACTCCACCCACCGTGACCGTCGGATAGAGGGACTGGGCAAGGCGGATACCATCGAGCTCTTCGGCGCCGCCCGCGGCGTTGGCGCCGGTAAGGGGCTCGAAGACACCGAATTTGACCACGTTCTGCGCGAAAGCCGCGCCTGGGAGCATGCACGCGAGGGCGAGCACAAGGATGCTGATACCGAACCTCTTCATCGAAAACCTCCAGGTTTTTTGCCCGTCCTCACGCCTTGGGGCGTGAACCGAGCTTTTCTTATGCTATGGTGCTTGAGGCAGGATGTCAATTTCATTTGCCGTGCAGCGCCCCGCGGAGCCCGCCATGCACCGCGGCCAAGGCAAGGTCCTCCCCTTCCCCCGCAACCCATCCGAGGCCACGATCTGGTCGTGCGCGCGGAAAGGCTGCGCTCCCTCATCCTCTTCCTTGCGGACGGCAAGATCCACAGCGCCAGCGGACTGGGAAAGCGTTTCGGTGTAGGCGTTCGCAGCCTCTACCGGGACATGGACCTCCTCTCTGGCATGGGTCTTCCCATCGAGTCCCTGAGCGGCCACGATGGCGGCTTCCGCGCCCTTAGGCATGCCACGACTGCTTGGGCCCGCGGCTCGGGCTTTAGTAGGCCCGCTTCGCCTTGAAGCCGGGTACCCCCATGTTCCGTATCTGCGCCGTATGGTAGGTGTCGTGGGAGCAGAGCCATACCGCGGCCTTGCCCTTCGGGATGCCCCAGGCTTCCATCGTCTCATCGTACCGGTCAGCGGCATGGAGCCTGATGGCCTTCATGGTTTCGCGATGGAGGCTTTCGAAATAGGCGATGCAGGCTTTCCAGGCTTCCTCGCCCTTGTCGATAGGTTCCGCGAAGCCGCCCTTGCCCACCGGATAGGGGTAGGGTTCTGCCTTTGCCCCTTCGTCGAGGAAGGCGCCGCGGACAAGCCATTTGCACCACGCAAGGTGGAGGACAACAGACCATGCGCTATAGCCTTCGTAGGTCGAGTTAGAAGCGGAATCCGAAGCGGAGATTTTGGCGAGAGTCGCCATGAGGGACTTGCCGTTATAGGATTCGCCAAAGAATTCCGCGTCCGCCAGATCGGCCAGAGAATCGAAATCGTATGCCATGATATAGGAGCCTATCTCGCGGACCCGAGCCGCGCAAGCCGCACTTCGGGTCTGGGCCAGGAAGCAGGCATGCTTGGCGCAGATGGACAGCCGGTTTGCGAAGCGCTAGACTCAAACCTTGGCTGCTGACCATGGCCGCCCTCCGCCTTCGGGCCAAGGGAATCCTGCCGGTAGGGGACGCCTGATTGAGGAAGTCTTCCGCGATAGGCTTGGCCTCCGGCTGCGTCGCGGCTTTCGCCTGCGTCGCGGCCTTCGCGATCGGACCTCGATCCTGCAGGCCACCTCCTGATGGCCGCCCCCGGATCGCACTCGTCGAACTGACCACCACGGATCCCGAAAGCCTGAGGATAAGCCGGTCCTTCAGGTTGAGCGCCGAAGGCGAATCGGAAATCCTCGGCATGCCCGGGCGATATGCGGAATCAAAGGGCGAGGACGGGATCGACCGGCTTCTGGACAGGGACGTGAAGGTCCTCGCGGTCTCCCTCGCGGACGAGAAAAGCGCCGCTGCGTTGATCCAGAAGGCCAAGGACAAGAGGATCCCCCTCGTTTTTTTCGCCCTTCCTCCCCGCGCCGATGACATGGTCAAATGGGACAAGGTCTACTACGTCGGCTCCCGACCCGGGCAGACCGGCACCTACCAAGGGGAAATCGCCGCCGCATGGTGGCACACCCATCCCGAAACGGACCGGAACCGCGATTCCGTGATGCAATACCTCGCGTTCACGGGCGGCCTTGGCCGTGGCGCCTTTCCGCTCCGCTCACAGGCGAGCATAAAGGCCCTGGCCGACGCGGGAATCAGGAGCCAGGCCCTCGCCGGGGAAAGCGCGAACCTGGGCCGCGAGGAGGCCAGGAAAACCATGGCCGCCTGGTTGGCCGCCTTCGGTGGCAAGGTCGAATGCGTCCTGTGCGGAAGCGAGGATACCGCCTTGGGTGCCATCGACGCGCTCAAGGCCGCAGGCTGGTTCAAGGACGGCAAGACCATTCCGGTCCTGGGCATCGGCGCAGGCCCGGCCAGCCTGGAGGCCATCGACAAAGGCGAGTTGCTCGGAACCGTCCTCGACGACCTGGCGGCCCAAGGGAAAAATGCCTACGGCCTTTCGCTGGCCTTGGCGGGCCTGGGCGCGATCGGCTCGCTCGGGTTGCCCATCACCGACAACAAGTTCCTCTGGGTGCCCTGCAGGAAAATCACGAAAGAAAACCTCAATTTGCCCGCAAGTAGATAGCCGACTTGCGTTTTTTTTGCGTTTTCAGCTAGTTAAGTGTTGAATAAGGAAGAGCATCGGGTTTACTGTATCGTTATAGCGCATCAAGCAGCCTGGCTGCAAAAAGATTCTCCAATTGACGAATGTCCCTTTTCGGGGGTATTCAAATTTTCCAGGAGGGAAACTTCATGAAACGTTTTGTGGTACTTCTCACCGTCGTGATGATGATCGCCGCGATCTTCGTGGGCTGCGGACCGGCCAAACCGGCCAAGCCGAACATCGGGATCACCATCTACAAGTTCGATGACAACTTCATGTCCATCGTCCGCAACAACATCGACAAGCTCGCCAAGGATCAGGGCGACAAGCTCGACTATTCCATCCAGGATGGCCAGGGCGACCAGGCCAAGCAGAACGACCTCATCGACCAGTTCCTGACGAAGGGCGCCAAATCCCTCGCCCTCAACATGGTCGAGCCCGCCTCCGCCTCCGTCGTGATCGGCAAGGCCCAGGCCAAGAAAGTCCCGATCGTGTTCTTCAACCGCGAGCCCGATGCCGCCGAGATGGCCAAGTACGCCAACGCCTACTATGTCGGCGCCAAAGCCCAGCAGTCCGGAACCTACGAAGGCGAGCTCGTCGCCGAGTACTGGAAGGCCACTCCCACCGCCGACAAGAACAAGGACGGAAAACTCCAGTACGTCATGCTCCTCGGCGATCCGGCCAACACCGACGCCAAGTACCGCACCGAGTTCTCCATCAAGGCCGTAGAAGCCGCCGGGATCAAGGTCGACAAGCTTGCCGAGGACACCGCCATGTGGCAGACCGGCGAAGCCCAGAACAAGATGCAGGCCTGGCTCTCCAAGTTCGGCGACAAGATCGAAGTCGTGTTCGCGAACAATGACGCCATGTCCATCGGCGCCATCAACGCCCTCAAGGCCGCCGGCTATTTCAAGGGAAACAAGTACATGCCGGTCGTCGGCGTGGACGCCATCCCCGAAGCCCTCGACGCCATCGAGCAGGGCACCCTCCTCGGCACCGTCCTCAATGACGCGAAGCGCCAGGGCAAGGCCACCTTCGACCTCGCCTGGACCCTCGCCCAGGGCAAGCCCGCCGCCACCGACGTGGCCCCCCTCGCGGACGCCGCCAACAACGCGAACCCCGCCGGAAAGTACATCTGGGTCCCCTACGTGAAGGTCACCAAGGAAAACTACAAGTCCTTCAAGTAATCAGGGCGGAAAACACATCTTCGGTGTATAGTCGCAGGGAGTACGCATCGCGTACTCCCTGTTTATTTGGAAGTCGGAGGTCGACTTAAATGGCCGCAAGCGAATACGTGCTGGAGATGAACGAAATCTCCAAGAGCTTCCCGGGAGTCAAGGCCTTGGACGGCGTCAGCCTCAAAGTCAAGCCGGGATCCGTGCATGCCCTGATGGGCGAGAATGGAGCCGGCAAGTCCACCCTCATGAAATGCCTCTTCGGCATGTATGAGATAGACTCAGGCCAGGTGATCCTTGGCGGAGAGACCGTCAAGTTCGAGAGCGCCAAGGATGCCCTGAAATCGGGAATTTCCATGATCCAGCAGGAGCTTCTCCCCATCCCTTACCGCAGCGTGATGGAGAATGTCTGGCTGGGGCGCTACCCCGTCACCGGATTCGGGCCTTTCAAGCTCATCAACAACAAGAAAATGCTCGCCGATACGAAAGCGATCTTCGAAGAGCTGAAGATGGACATCGACCCGACCACCTGGGTCGTCAACCTCTCCGTTTCCAAGATCCAGTCCATGGAGATAGCGAAGGCCGTCTCCTACAAGTCGCGGATCATCATCATGGACGAGCCGACCTCGTCCCTGACGGAAAACGAGGTCGGCCATCTTTTCGGCATAATCCAAAAGCTCCGCGCGGAGGGAGTGGCCATCATCTATATCTCCCACCGGATGGAGGAGATTCTCCAGATAGCCGATGAAGTCTCCATCATGAGGGACGGGCGCCTCGTGGGGACCTTCCCTGCCTCGGAGCTCACCACGGACCTCATCATCAACAAGATGGTCGGCCGCGACATGAGCCACCGCTTCCCTCCCCGTGACAATGTCCCCGGAGAGGTAGTCCTCAAGGTCGAGGACTACACCTCGCCCGACCCCAAGTCCTTCAAGAATGTCTCCTTCGACCTGCGCAAGGGAGAGATCCTCGGCGTCAGCGGACTCGTCGGCGCACAGCGCACCGAGCTCATGGAGTCCCTCTTCGGCCTCCGTCCGATCGCCTCGGGGAAGGTCTGGCTCCATGGCAAGGAATCCTATATAAAGTCGCCCGTCGAGGCCATCAGCAGGAAGATCGCCCTCCTCACTGAGGAAAGGCGGGTCACGGGCATCTTCCCCATCCTCGCCGTCCACGACAACGTCCTGGCCGCGAACTGGAAGTCCTATGTCAAGAAGAACTTCCTCCTCGACTTGAAGCGTTGCGACAGCGACGTCAAGAAGAGCATCGACATGCTCAGCGTAAAGACGCCTTCGTCGAAAGCCTTCATGCAGAACCTCTCGGGCGGCAACCAGCAGAAGGTCATCTTCTCGCGCTGGCTCCTCACCGAGCCGGAGATACTCATCCTGGACGAACCCACGCGCGGCATCGACGTCGGCGCCAAGTTCGAGATCTATACGATCATCGCCGACCTCGCCAAGCGGGGGAAAAGCATCATCATGATCTCGTCGGAGCTCCCCGAGATCCTCGGGATGGCGGACCGCATCATGGTGATGTGCGAGGGAAGGATGACGGGGATCCTGGATGGCAAGAGCGCCGACCAGGAGGAAATCATGCGACTTTCGACCCAATTCATGTAAACGGGGAGAGATATGGCAAACGCAACGACTTTAGCCGCCGGGGGAAAGCTCTGGAAATCCGTCAAGGACCTCGCCGCCAAGCGGGCCGTCCTTCTCGTCCTCCTCCTCCTGGTCCTGGCCACGGGCATCGCCCAGAAGAATTTCCTTTCCTGGGACAACCTCATCAACATCCTGATGATCACCTCGGTCTACGTGATCATAGCCCTCGGCGAAGGGCCCATCCTCATCACCAAGGGCGTCGACCTCTCGGCTGGCCGCCTCGTCGGGCTCACGGCCTGCATCGCCGCCTCCATGCTCCAGCGCACGGACTACGCGAGCAAGATCTTCCCCGACTTCCCCATGATGCCCCTCATCGTGCCCATCGCCCTGGCGATCGTGGCCGGTGTCGCGGTGGGCCTCCTCAACGGCGCCATCATCTCCTGGCTCAAGGTGCCGCCCTTCATCGCCACCCTCGGCACGATGGTCATCGCCTACGGCGCGGTCTCCCTCTATGTGGACAGGCCCCCGCACGGCGCCTCGCCCATCGGCGGCCTGCGCGATGACTTCACCAGCGTGGCCAACGGCGCCATCCCGATCTCGGGCACCTTCCGCCTTCCCTACATTATCATCATCGCCGTCGTCGTCCTCTTCCTCATGTGGATCCTCCTCAACCGCACGCGGCTTGGCAAGAACATCTACGCGATAGGCGCCAACCCCGAGGCGGCGGTCGTCTCCGGTGTGAGCGTCTCCCGCACCCTGATCACGGTCTATGTGATCGCGGGCGCGCTCTATGGCCTCGCTGGCTCGCTCCAGGCGGCCCGCCAGGGCTCGGCGACGAACAACCTCGGCTTCGGCTGGGAGCTCGACGCGATCTCGGCCTGCGTCATCGGGGGCGTCTCCACGACGGGCGGCGTGGGAACTGTGGGCGGCATACTCACCGGCGTCCTCATGCTTACCTTCATGAACAATGCGCTGGTCTTCCTCAATGTGTCGCCCTACTGGCAGAACATCGTGAAGGGCCTCATCATCGTGGCCGCGGTCGCGGTGGACATCCGGAAATACCTCCGCAAGCGCTAGCTTCACTCCCCTTGACCTGTGACGAGGCTGCCATTTTTGGTGGCCTCGTTTCTTTGGCCTGCTTGGACCTTTTTAATGCCGATCGGCGCGGGTCCTGCCCGAGGCGTCGCGACGCCTCGGGTCGCTGAAGCCTATGGCTTCTGCGCTTCGCATTAGCCCTGGCCACCCGCCGCCCTGCATGTTTTCTCAATGGCTTCAGGCGGGGTTTGGCCAATGGAGGCGGTCAATGGAGGCGGTCACTTGCAGGATGCAGAGGAAGCTCTCGCGGATGTCTGCCGCAGCGGAGGGCAAGGATCCTCGCAGGCGCGCACAAGGGTGGGACGCGAAGGGCGGAGGTCAGCGTTTGCCGAGGAGCCAGGGGATGTACTGGCGATCGACAAGGAGGGAATGCTCGAGTAGGTCGTCCTTCGCAAGGTCGATGATGGCGGCGATATCGGCCTCGCCACGGCGCGCCAAATCGGCCTGCGAATCCACCGCGGCGATTATCGAAGCGTGGAGGCGGGCATGTTCGGCGTAGCCGGGGAAGCCTGCGGTGGCCATGCGGATTTCCTCGTCGTCATAATGGTCCATCACCAGGGTCCGGACGCGGAGGAAGGAGTCCTCGATGCCGGCGAAGTCCGCGCCTTTGGAATAGGCGTCGGACAGGGCAGCCACGCCGGCGAAAATCCGCTGATGCGCCATGTCGATCTCCGTGACTCCCACGGCGTATTCGGGCCTCCAGGCAAAACGGAAGCAGGCGCGGGCGGCGGCCAGGCGATTCTCATGGAGCTCCTTGAGGCGCCACAAAAGGGCGGGCATCTCCTCGACCACCGCGGCAGGAACGAAGTAGAGGACCACAGGGCCCCGCGCCTTCGCCCGGAAAAAGGACCCTTCCTCGTACAGGATGCGCTCTTCGCCAAAGAGGTCTCCGGGACCGATGAGGGAAAAAAGCTCACCCGAGGTCTGGATCTCCACGCGGCCGGATTCCATCACGACAAGCCCTCGCTCAAGGCCGAGGACCAGATCGCTGCCGTCCGCCAGGCTGAGCTCCGTCGCCGCCTGGGCGAGGCGCCATTGGCAGTCTTCGGGGAAACTGGCGGTGAACAGCGCGGCGGCCCTGAAGGCGGCAATGGCCTTGCCGGGGACGGGATGGACGATTTTGGCCGCCGAGCCGGGGCTCAGTCCCTTGAAAAGGGATTCCTCCCCGAAAAGGGCGACTCGGCCAAAGGATTCGTTGACGGCGCCGACGGAATCGGTATGGGAGAGGAGAAGGTCCTTGGAACGATCCTGGGAAAAATCCTTCGCGTCGCCATGGATCATCCCGCCGCCGATATCCACCTTCTTCAGGTCCGCAGGCTCCAGGTAATCGGCCTTGACCCTCTCGATGACGGAGGCAGGCAGCCCGTTGGCGCCGGGGCCGGAGATCCGCATCCCGTCCAGGACCCGGAACGAGCTGAGATCCGCCCAATGCGCATAACTATGACCATAGGCGCGGAAGCGGATGATCGTGGTCTCCACGGGATGCGGGGAGAAGACCGGCAATACCTCGAGTCCGTCCACGTCGTTCCATTGGCCTTCGACCAGGTCGCGGACATCGAAATAGCGGCAGAATTCGGACTCCCCGATGCCCGCCAGGGCGGCTAGCTTGGCGGCGGCGGCGGCGCGAACCCAGGGCACGGCGCAGTAGCGCAGGCGCCGCGGCGCCCTGAACAGCGAGGCTAGGCCTATGAAATGGTCATCATGCACATGGGTATGGAAGACACCGCGAAGGTCGCCGATGCCGAGGCCGACGGCCTCGAGGCTGGCCTCGATGTCGGGTCCCGCGTCCACGAGCCAGGGCTCGCCGTCGTGCATGATGAGGGAGCCCATGCAAGGGCGCTCGACGTCCCAGCCGTCCCCCTCGCCCAGCTGGACGACCGAGAAGTCCCGGCGCGGGGCAGGCCTGGAAGGGAGGTCGTAGGGCGCCTGCAGGCTTTCGAGACCATCGTCAAGGTCGACGGTGACCGCCTCTCCCCCATGGATGATCGAATAGCGGTTTGGCCCCAGGCGACGCACGAAAACCCCGTCTCGCAGCTCCACGGCGCGGGCATCCACGACCTTCAGGTCCAGGAGCTCCTCGGTCTCGCGGATCTTGCCGAACGCGAAGGCGAGCTTCATCCGAAGCCGCTCCTCCGCCAATTCCCGGGGAAGGCCGGCCGCCTCCATGGCCTCGATCGTGGAAAGGCCATAGTTGCCAAGATAGATATAACGGCTCTGGGCCTCGATCTGCTCGCGAAGGCCAATGAGCATGGGCTTCCGTCCCGTATTGCCAGGATGCCCCGGAACGATCATGCCCTGGCGGTAGAGCATCTGGAGCACGGGGAATTCCGCCGCGTTGGCGAACCGGCCTCCAAGGATCGAGCACTCCGAAAGGAGTATGGCGTTGGGGCCGGATTCGTAGCGTACGCCGTCCTTCTCGAGGGGATGGATGATCCCCGCTTTCATGAGATGCTTCACGACGTTTTCCGGGCAGCCGCACAGGAGGGACAATCCGGCTTCGGAAATTTCTACGCAGGTGACGCCCTTGGCTATCCGCATGCTTCTCATGGATTGCCCCCTTATTCCCATCCTATCGTATCCTGGACAGGAAAGCGAAAAAAAAGGAGCGGCAAACCGCTCCTTCGACGGATCGCAACGCCGGCGGCGCGCCTCAGTGCGCCTCGCCCCTGCCCGCAGCGACGCCCCGGAATGAACGATAGGCGATGATGGTATATATGACAATAAGGGGAACGCCGACCAGGGCGAGGACGAGCATCACCGCCAGGCTCTTGTCGGACGCGGCCGCGGAGAGGATGGTGATGCCGTTCTCCTTGCCGAGCCGCGAGGGGATGAGGACGGGAAACAGGAGTGAGGCGGACATCCCCACGATCGAGAGCAGCCCGATGGCCGAAGCCATGAAAGAACCGCCCGCACGTTTTGCGCGGAGATCGGAAAACACGCCGCTATAGCCCACGAGGCCGAGGACGGCGAAGATCCAGAACCCGAGCAGGGAAGGAGAGGAGGCGAAGCGCGCCGAGAGCGCGAAGGGCGAAGCGACGGCGCAGGCGACCGCGAGGGCGGCAAAGGCGGCCAAGGCCTTCATGGAGCGTCCCAGAAAAACGGCGCGGTCCTGGGCTTCGCTCTTGAGGGCCACATAGGTGGCTCCATGGAGGGTGAAGGACGCGAGGGACGCGAGGCTCGTGCCGAGCGCGAAGGGATTGAGAAAGAAGAGCCAGCTTCCCTGGACAGCTCCTCCCGCGTCCAGGGGGAAGCCGACGAGGACGTTGCCCGCCACGAGGCCTATTCCCCAGGCGGGGATGGCGCTCCCGATGAAGATGAGGAGGTCGAAGAGCCGGATGAGGGCCGGGTTGTCCGTCTTCGTGCGTAACTCCACGCCGAAGGCCCTGAAAAGGATGGCCATGAGGACGAGGATGACCGGGACGTAAAGCGAGGATAGGAGGGCCGAGTAGGCCGGGGCGAAGGCGGCCAGGAGGGAGCCCAATCCAGCCAGGAGCCAGACCTCATTGCCGCTCCACACCGGCGATATGGAGGCGAGGATCCTCTTCTTCCTCTCTCCGTCCTTTTCAAGGCCGTATAGGATGCCGGCGCCCAGGTCAAAGCCATCCAGGACGGCAAAGACCGCAAGGAGGAAGGCCACAAGACAGAACCACAGTATTGCGAGGAAGCTCATGACCTGCCTCCTTGGACCGGCGCGCCCGATTCGGGCGGGACGGGAACCTTGCGCAGCTCATGGACGACCATGCCGGCGCTCACCACGAAAAACAGGATATAGACGAGGCCGATGAGGATGAGGGAGAAGACGAGCATGCCCGCGGAAACGGAGACCGAAACGGCGTCCTGGGTCTTCATGAGGCCGTAGACGATCCAGGGCTGGCGCCCGACTTCGGCCGCGATCCATCCGGCCTCCGTGGCCACGATGGGCAGGGGGAAGACAGCCACGAGGCTCCAAAGGAGGAACTTCGACTTCGGGAGGACCTTGAAAACCAGGGCGAGGAGGACGATGCCGAGGTACACGGCGAAGGCTATCGCGAGGCTCACCATGGTCCAGTACGCTCCCATGGTAAGCCTGGCTGGCGGATACTCGGCGGTCTCTTCAGGAAGGGAGGCGGCGCTGATGCTGTCCGAACCGGGACCGATGGGCTTGATGCCTTCGGCTTTCTCGTTCTCGGCCACGCCTCGGAATACGGCTACCTTCTCCTGTTGCTGGGAGCCAAGGCGGTAGGACTCGTTGATGCCGGATCCGGCGACCAGTGCCGTGCCCGCGATGGCGGTTGCGATGCCCACGGTCAGCACGACGCGGGCGTAGGCCCCGCCTTTCTTCTTGAGCACGAGGTAGGCGGTGACCGCCGACATGACGAAACCGGTGATCGTGGCCGCCGACATCATCACGTGGGCGAAGCGCGACAGGGTGGAGGGATTGAACACCGCCTTCCAGAAATCCTGCAGGATGGCCCGCTTGCCGTCATCCGAGAGCACGTAGCCCGCCGGCGTCTGCATCCAGGAGACGGCTGCGGTGATCCAGAAGGCCGAGATGGTGGCGCCGAGCGCGACGATGAGTATGGACGCACGCCGCAGGCCTTCGCCCACGCGCCCGCGGCCGAAGAGCCAGATCCCGAAAAAGATGGATTCCATGAAGAAGGGGATGAGGATCTCCGCGGCCAGGATGGGGCCGAAGATGCCGCTCACGAAATTGATGAAGCGGCCCCTGTTGGTGCCGAACTGGAGGGACATGACCACGCCGGTCCCGATGCCCACGATATACAGGATGGCGAAGAGCTTGCCGAAAAGGCGCGACAGGACATCGGCGTCCGCGCGCTTGGCGGCACGGGACTCGAGCCAGACGAGGGCCCATGCCAGGCCGATGGTGATGGGCGGGAAGAGGAAATGGAAACCGATCGTCATGCCGAACTGGATACGCGCGAGGAGTACTTGGTCCATGCTGGTCCCCCTAGCTACAGTATTCGGAACCCGGGCGGGAAGGCAAGATGGATCAAAACAGGTAGAGCTCGGCCGGAACGGGGCTCTTGCCGAAAAGGGTCACGCCCTCAAAGCGCGGGAAATACTTTTCTGGCTGCCGGAAGGAAACGCGGAGCTCGGCATAAAGGCCAATCCACCTGGGCGCGATGCTGTGGCCTCGTCGTGAAGACGAGATTGCCAGTGGAGCGGTTATTCCCGGTGTTTGCGCCCTTGAACCTCATGTTTCTACATGACAGCATCCGCGACGCTTCTGTCAATAGTTACCAAAAAGAAATCGTTCGGCGGAAAAGCGGTGACAGGAAGGGCCTCTATCGTCTATCATCCTTTACCGGCATGGAACACTACGACGTCATCATCGTGGGGACGGGACCGGCGGGACTTGGGGCGGCATTCGAGCTCCTTGGGCAAAAATCGACCCTCTCGATCCTCCTCATCGACAAGAACGAATACTCATCCGGCGGCCTGCGCAACGACTGCAAGATGAATTTCAGCTGGCCCATCGGCTTTCCGGAGAATTGCTGGTTCGAGGGGGAAGCGATCCGCTACCTCGACCGGGTCGAAGCCTTCCTTAAGCCCACGATCCTCGAAAAGAAGAACCTGGAGCGTTACGCCCATCGTGCGGAAAAAGTCGGTGTCGAACTCCTTTCCATCCGCCAGGCCCACCTGGGCACCGATGGCGGGCTTGCCTTGATCAAGCGCCTCATGGCCGAGCTTGCCGAAAAAGGCGCGTCGATATCGCTGGGCGAGCGTGCCCTGACCCTTGACCCGCGGAACCGCGTCCTGGCCACGGAAGCGCGGGAGATCGGCTACGGCGACCTCATCATCGCGCCGGGCAGGGGGGGCTTTGCCTTCCTCCAGGAGGTGATGACCGCCGCGGACATCGCCTTCACCGACAACGTCGTCGACATTGGCATCCGCGTCGAGACGAGACAAGAGCACTATCCCATAGTCGGGGATTATTACGATCCCAAGTTCCTTTTCCCGAAAAAGACGCGGACCTTCTGCACGAACTCCCGCTCCGCCCATGTGGTGCAGGAACGCTATGAGGCCCAAGGAGCCGGCACCTGGTACAGCGTGAACGGCCATTCATGGTCGGCCTCTCGGCCGGAAAACGGCCTCGTGAACTTCGCCATGCTCAAGACCGTCACCCTTGACCGAGCCCCTCGCCTCAGGCCAGGCCTTCGCCCAGATGCTCGGCGTCCAGGCCGCCCTCCTTGGCGGAGGCGGCCCCATCATGCAGCGTATCGGGGATTTCCGCCTCGGCAAGCGCTCGACCCGGGCTGCTTTTTCCGGCGACCTTTACGACTTCGAGCCCTCCCTGGCATCGGCGACACCGGGGGACATCGGGCTCTCAGCCCCGGCCAAGGTGCTCAGGGCCCTGTGGAATGCCATGAAGCTCCTCGACACCATCGTGCCGGGACTCCTCCATCCCTCGACCATCATGTACTACCCCGAGATCAAGCTCTACGCGAACAGGCCTGCCTTCATGGACACGTATTTCAGGGCCAGGGAGCACCTGTACCTCATCGGCGACGGGGCGGGGACAAGCAGGGGGATCACCGCGGCCTGGGCTTCGGGACTGAGGGCGGCGGACAGGATCCTGGAGGACCGCTGACACGGCAACCAAACATTGGCTTGGTCCCCTGATTCTGACCCGTAGCGACGGGCCAGCATCAGAGGAGAGCACCCGAGGTTTTGTTGCCGGGTCAGTAAGGCAGGCGGCGGGGGCTGCGTACAGGGAAGGTCTCCGTGAGGACGCCAAGGAACTCCCGGAGGAGGGAAGAGGACTCGCCGCGGATGCACAGATCGGCCGCGATGTCCTTGCGCTCGGCGGTCATCCAGTCGAAAAGGCGGCGCGCGGCGGCGGCGGCGCTCTCCTCATGACGGCTGATCCGCAAGAGGGCCGCGATATCCTCGGCCGCGAGGATCTTCCACACCTTGCCTGAGATGAGATGATAGGTTGATCCGTCTGCGGACCTCTCAATGCGCAGGGCCTTGCCGTCGAGGCAAGGGGCCTGGTCCGCATCTCCCTGGCGCGCCTCATCGCAGCGGACAAGGGCCAGCTCATATCGGCACATCGTCGCCACCGCCAGGACATGGGAAAGCCCGTCCTCCGTGAGGACATCGAGCATGCCCTCGATATTGTCGAGGAGCTTCTCGCGCTTCTCCGTGGTTTTCCCGCCAGGGGATCGAGGAAGGGCGGAGCGTGACGGCTGGTCCAAGCCCCTGCCATTGGCGCGGCCCATGCGGCTCGAGGACAGTCCCATCACCGGCTTTTCGGAGAGGCGTGGATCGCTGGATCTTTCGGCGGCTCTGCTGCCGGCACTGCTCTTGGTCATTCAAAAGCCCTTTCGGGACGCCCTGCGGCGAACCCGCGCTCTTGAAGTATAGTGCGGCCGATATGTCTTCATCGAGAGCGGCGAGGGAAAAAACGGATATTCCCTCGAAGTCGCCAGGGAGAGGCGCGCCTCGAAGGGCGTTCGCACTCAGAGGCGCCTTGGTCAGTAGTAGACCTCCATGAGACAAAGCCCGAAAGGCCCCAAGGCGCCTGGCATGGAAGCGCGTTTCCCCGCGGACAGGGCCTCGGATATCGCCCTAGGCTCCAGGCTACCCTTCCCCGCCTCCACGATCGCGCCGGCCATGATGCGGACCTGGTTGTAGAGGAAGGCCTCTCCCTTGAAAAAAAGGTCGACAAAATCACCGGAGGCCTCGACGGTCACGGCATCGATGCGCCGGGTGCTGTCGTCAGGGTGCTTGGCGTTCGTGAAGGCCTGGAAGTCATGGCTCCCGGCAAAAGCCGCCGCGGCCTCGCGCATCGCTTTGAGATCGAGGCCAGTGCCCAGGTGAAGGCTGTAGCGGCGGGAAAAGACGTCGGGAATCGCCGCGACATGGAGGCGGTACCGATAGAGCTTGCCCTTGGCGCGATAGCGGGCATGGAAGCGCGGATCCACCTCATGGCAAGAGCGGCAGGACAGGTCGGGGGGGAGGCGCCGGTTGAGTTCCGTGACTAGGCGGAGTGGCGCGAGGCTTGTCCGCGAATGGAAGCTCGCCGCCTGGCCTTCGGCATGGACACCGGCATCGGTTCGGCTCGCCCCGGTCACCTCGATGGCCTCGCCCAGGAGGGCGCCGAGGGCGGATTCGAGTTCGGCCTGGGCGGTGCGCTGGCCGCTGCCCCCTCGCTGCCAGCCTTCGAAATCGCTGCCGTCATAGGCGAGGGTGAGGAGGAAATTCCTGCGGGGCATCAGGGAGCCGCCCCGGGGAAGGCTCCGGCATGGAGGGCGGGAAAAAGGCCGAGCATAAGGGAATACTCGATGAATACCAGGAGGGCGGAAGCGACAAGGAGGAGGAAGAGCTTGTTCTTCCTGCCCACGTCCTGCCTGAAGGCGGGGTCAAGGAAGTCCTTGGGCGAAGCCGGCGCGGCGGACGACTCGCCGCCAGGCGCGCCTGCCGCCGGTGCATTGCCCCGGAAGAGGAAACGGAAAAGCAGGCGGCAAAGGGGGAAATTGGCGACGATCAAGGCGGCGAGGAGGATGAACTTAGGCTCCATGGGATGAGGATGCCGGCCAGGGTCGGGGAGGTCAAGGTGGCAAACCCGCCTTTCGTTTGCAGTATTGCAGGCTATTCGCAACACTGGATATTTGGGCCACAACGAATCCGGAAAAGCCGATAGTGCCTCGAGTCCGCCCGCGCCGTCCGGTACTCGAAGGGCGGGATCAGCGAGATACAGGGCATAGCCCAGGACATCACCGAACGCATCAACAACGAAAAGGAGGTCTGGCGCATGAACCTGGACCTCGCCGAGGCCAAGCTCCAGCTGCCGGGCACCCAGGTGCTCACAGTCCAGGAGGAGAAACTGGCCTCGATTGGCCAGCTCGCCGCAGGGATCGCCCATGAGATCAACAATCCCCTCGGCTTCCTCAAGAGCAACCACGCCGTGCTCGGGAACTTCTCGCGGACCCTCCGCGGGGCCTGGGGAGAGGTCGTCGCTCTGGTGGGCAAGGTCGGCCTTCGGCCCCCATGACCCCGACGTGGGGATCGAGTCCACCATCCTTGTCGCCTGGAACGAGATCAAGCACGTCGCCGAGGTCGAATAACGCCAGCTAGACATCGGGTCAGAATCATGGGCTTGAAGCCAATGTTTGGTTGCCGGGTCAGTAAGCTTCGCGGACAATGGCCCCGGGGTGCCGGCCGACTCGCGGCTGTGCGTCTTCGACCCCTTCAACACGACCAAGACCCCTGGCAAGGGAACAGGACTCGGCCTCTCGATCTCCTGGGATATCGTCGTGAAAAAACATGGCGGCTCGATCGCGATTGGGGACGCACCGGAGGGCGGGGGGCGTGCTCGCCGCGCCGCTTCCCCTTGGGCACACGAATTCCTGACAGGCAAACGCCGCTTTTCCTGTGGACTTGGGCGGACATAGCCTGTACTATCGAAAATCGACTGACTGGAGACGGGCCGCCAACGGATGGGCAGCTCCAAGCGATTCGCGAACGGAGTACAACACGTGGATGTCTTACCGGACATGGAGCAGGGCCCTGTAGAACAGGGTCTCAGGACCGAGAACGAGCGCCTGCGCAGGGAAAACGTCGCCCTCGAGCATCGTCTTTCCGCCATCGAGAAGAAAATCTCCTATCATCCCCTGACAGGATTGCCGTCGCATTTCAGGCTCGAGCTCGAGATCGAGGACCTCATCGACGAATGCCGCCGGCGGGAACCGAGAGGCTGCTTCACCATCCTCATCATCCAGCTGGGCGAGAACTACAGCACGGTGCGCAAGACCCTCAAGGTCAGCGTAAGCGAATGGATCCTCTACCAGACGGGTTGCAGGATCTCCGGCTTCCTGCGCGAGAACGACAAGGTCTTCCACACCAGGGAAAACGAGTTTGTCCTCCTCCTTCCGGGCCTCAAGGGCGAAGCCCTGGCCTCCTTCCTCCGTGGCATCCTTCCGCGGCTCGCAGAGCCCCATATCTTCGCCGGTTTCAGCGTGACGATCGGAGTCTCCACCGGGGCCGCCTACTGGCCCGAGCACGGCGATGACCGCTCGCGGCTCATGCACCACGCCGACGTGGCCTCGGGCGTGGCCGCCGAGCAGAAGAAGGCCTTTGTCCTCTTCCGCCCCGCCCTCCTCCAGCTCGCCGTCGAGAAGATCGAGCTCCAGAACTCGATAATCAAGGCGATCGAGGCATCCGCGATGGAGCGCATCGGCGAGCAGTTCTTCCTTTCCTTCCAGCCCAAGCTTTTCGTGCGGGCGATAGAGGGCCAGACCCTCGTCGTGGACCGCATCGAGGCGGAAGCCCTGATCCGCTGGCGCCATCCCGAGAAGGGCCTCCTCATGCCGGCCACCTTCATCCCCCTTGCCGAGGAGACGGGGCTTATCCTTCCCCTGGGCAAGTGGCTCCTCTACCAGTGCGCCCGCCGCCTGGCCGGCTGGGCCAAGAGCGGCCTGGAACGGGTCGGCCTATCGGTCAACCTCTCGGCCCGCCAGTTCCGCAGCGAGGACACCGCGACGGTCCTCGAATCAGTCCTGGCGCGCACCGGCGCCAGGCCGGACCTCCTCACGATCGAGCTCACGGAGACGAGCCTTTTCGAGGATACCACGAGCGCCGCCTCAACCCTCGAGCGCTTCGCCGCACTTGGCGTCCGTGTGTCGGTGGACGATTTCGGGACGGGATATTCCTCCCTCTCCCACCTCCACCGTTTCCCCTTGGACGAGATCAAGATCGATCGCCTTTTTGTCGAGAACCTCACGACCAACCACCAGGACCGCATAATCGTGCGTTCCCTGGTCTCGATAGCCAAGGGCCTCGACCTGGAGCTGGTCGCCGAGGGCGTCGAGGATCCCAAGGCCCTGGACATGCTGTTCGAGATGGGCTGCCGGGGCTTCCAGGGCTACCTCATCGCCAAGCCCCTCCTCATCGACGATTTCACGGCTTTCGCCGAAAAGATCATCAAGGCCGACATGCGCTTCACGTATTGAGGCCCATTGCCTGACAGGATGGTAACGTCGGTTACCGTCCCCCTCCGGCCAATGCCCTATATTTCCTTCTGAAGGCCTGACCTGGATGAAGGTCGACCCAGGAGGAAGCATGAACGGACAGGTCGCCATCGATCCCGAACGGCAGGTACGCCTCAAGAAAGTGGTCGAGCGCCTCCATGGCGGCGCGGGCGTGGCGGAGGTCAAGCGGGAATTCGCCGCCATCATCCACGGCGCGAGCGCCGCGGAGATCGCCGCGATGGAGCAGGCGCTGGTCGATTCCGGCTTTCCGGTGGAGGAGATCCAGCGCCTCTGCGAGGTCCATGTCGAGGTTTTCGAATCGGCGCTCGCTCGCGGCGGGAAGCCCTCGCGCATGGGCGGCCATCCGATCCATACCTTCATGGCGGAGAACCGCGCGGCCGAGCTGCGCGTCAGGAGGCTCCGTCGAACGGCCTCCGCCCTTGGGCGTCGGCCGCTTCTCGCCGGCCTCCGCGGCGTGGCGGCCGCCCCCTCCCCGGCCGCGGTCGAGGAAGCCAGGGACGCGTTGGGCGATCTTGCCCACATCGTGACGCACTTCGAGCGCAAGGAGAACCAGCTCTTCCCCTGGCTCGAGAAGCATGGCTTCACCGGACCTTCCCGGGTCATGTGGTCCAAGCATGACGAGATCCGCGCCCTCCTCAAGGAGGCCGCCGGCACGCTCGCAGGCGGTGACACAGGGGCGTTCCGCGCCTTGGCCGGAAAGCTGGGGACGGCGGTGACCCGGATGATCTTCATGGAGGAGCATATACTCTATCCCGAGGCCGGAAGGCGAATCTCCGAGGCCGAATGGGCCGCGATCCGGTCGGGCGAGGAGGCCATCGGCTTCGCCTGGGTCAAGCCCGGTGCCGAGTATGATTCGGCCATCGCCTCCGCGCGGGCGCATTCCAAAGGCGCGCCTTCAGCCCTCGATGCCCTGATCGCCGCGGCCCCGGACAATGCCGCGGCCGCAGGGGAGGCCAAGGCCGGGCGCGGCGCCGCGACCATCGAGCTCAACACCGGCATCGTGGGCGCGGAGTTGCTCGACCTCGCCCTGAGGAAGCTGCCCCTTGACCTGAGCATCGTGGACGAGACCGACCACGTCCTGTATTACTCGGACTCGGCGGAGCGCATCTTCCCACGGAGCCCTGCCGTCATCGGCAGGGCCGTGCAGAATTGCCATCCGCAGAAGAGCGTCGCCATCGTCCAGCGCATCCTTGATTCCTTCCGTGCGGGCACCAAGGACAAGGCAAGGTTCTGGATCAACATGGGCGGCCGCTTCATCGTCATCGAATACACGGCCCTCCGCGATGCCGAAGGCCGATACCGAGGCGCCCTCGAGGCCAGCCAGGACGTCACGCAGGTCAGGTCCCTGGAAGGTGAGGGCCGGCTCCTGGACTGGAAGGACTAGAAGGGCTGGCCGACCCGTCGGCTCGACAAGGGGCGCGGCCCAATGATTCAAGCCCGTCCCTGCGGACCCGGATCATGGGCCAAAGCCCAGGTCCGTATTGCGGGTCGACGGGCCGGCTTCGAGCTCGAGAAATGCATCGAGGGCAAAGGGATCCAGCTGGGTCCCGCCGAGGGTCGCGAGGTAGCGACGGGCCTCCGCGAGCCCCATGGCCTTGCGGTACGGCCTGTCATGGACCAGGGCATCCCAGACGTCCACGACGGAGAAGATGCGGGCCGCGAGCGGTATCGCGCCACTCTCGAGACCGATGGGATAGCCCCGGCCATCCCATCGCTCGTGGTGGCTGTAGGGCACCTCGATCGCGTTCGCGATGAAGCTGCTGTTCGCCAGGAGTTCCTTGGCGAGTGCGGGATGGCGCTGCATCACCTTGAATTCGTCGGCGTCCAGGGGGCCGGGCTTCAGGAGGATGGTGTCCGGTATGCCGATCTTTCCCACGTCATGGAGGAGTGCGCCTCGGCGCAGGTTCTCGAGGGAGGCGCCTTCGAGCCCAAGGGCGGCCCCGAGGCGCACCGCGAGCGAAGCCACGCGGCGGGAATGCCCCTCGGTCTCGTGGTCACGAAGGTCGAGGGCCCGGGAGAGGACTTCGATGCTCGTGTCATAGGAGGAGACCAGCTCGTCCCTGGCGCGGCATAGGTCCTCATACAGGGTGGCGTTGCGGACCGCCGCCGCGGCCTGGCCCGCGAAGGCGTCAGCCGCCCTGGTCTGCTCCTCGTCGTACAGGTCGGCCCCGTCCCGCACGAGGAGGACTGCGCCCACCGGCCCCGACGGGCCGAGGAGGGGAAGGATGAGGCAGCGCACCACGCCAACAAGGCATTGCCGCGATTCGCCCGCGTCGATGGCCTCCTGGGCCAGGGCCAGCTCCGGAGCCGTGGGCCCGCGCGAACTCGAGCGCCTCCACTCCCGGGCCGCGCCCACCTCGAGCCCGCCCGACCTCCCGATGATGAGGACGCTGGCGCCCGCGTAGGGAACCAGCCAATTGAGATAATCCAGCAGCGCCTCGAGTATCGCCGCCGGGTCCAGGCTCGAGGCGAAGGTGAAACCGGAGGCCCTGATGCCGTTGGCGGTCTGCCGGGAGCGGCGTTCGCTCTCCGCGAGCGCCCGGACCTTGAGCGCCGCCGCGATGAGGAAATCGGCGAGCGGATCCTCGTGGGCCTTGCCCGCTTCGCCGGCAGCCTTCATGTCCCCGTGGAGGCCCAGGCCGCCCAGGACGATGGCTTTCTCGGCCTCGGTCTCGAGGCCGAGGGTCTCCGCGAGCGAGGCCGCCGCCTCGACCCGGCGGTCTAGACGACGGTCCACACAGCCTCCCCGGCGAGGATGCGGCCGAACATCTCGCCGAAACGCTTCCCGTCGATCGGCTTCCCGATGAAACCGTCAAAGCCCGCGGCGCGGCAGCGCTCGACGTCCTGGCGCATGACATTGGCCGTAAGCGCGATGACCGTGAGGCCGGCGGTCGCGGGATTAGCCCTCAGTTCCTGGAGGACCCTGAAGCCGTCTTTTTTCGGCATCTGGAGATCCAGGAACACCACGTCGACCGCGCTGCCGCCCTCGGCCAGGAGGGCGGAGGGATCCCCGGCGGACTCGACGATGCGCGAGGTATCCACACATGAAAGGCGCAACAGCCTGGAGATAACAATCCTGTTGTTTTCGTCGTCCTCCACGATGAGGACACGCACTTCGTTCTTTCCGGGCAGGGGTCCTTTCATGGGCAGCCACCTTCGATGGACGAGTTAGGGGCTTCCACGGCGAGGGAATCCGGGCCGCCCAAAGGGAGGGTGACCACGAAACATGAGCCGACGCCCTCGGTGGATTCGGCTTCGAGGCTTCCGCCGTGGAGCTCTGCGATATCCCGGGCCAGCGGAAGGCCAAGACCCGTCCCGCCCGCGCCGCGGTTGGCCGCGTCATCGAGCTGGACGAACTCTTCGAATGCGCGGGGGATGTCCGCGACCGCCATGCCGATGCCCGTGTCCTCGACCCGGATGACGAACGTTCCGCCTTCCGCCTTGGCCCCGAGCGTGATGCTGCCTTTTTCGGTGAACTTGGCCGCGTTCGAAAGGAGATTGAGGAGGACCTGCCGCAACCGGACGCGATCGGCCACGAGGTGCGGAAGGCCGGCCGGAAAATCCCGCGCCAGCTCTATCGGCCTGCCGTGGACTAGTCCCGCCGTCGTCAGGAGGACGCTTTCGGCCAGCTCGACGAAATCAAGCTCCTCGAAGCGGAGCTCCATGCGTCCCGACTCGATCTTGGAGAGGTCCAGCACATCGTTGATGAGGCCGAGAAGATTCTCTCCGGCGTCCTCGATGCGGGAAAGCAGGTCGGCTTGCCCGGGCTTCAATGGCCCCTCGCTCCCCTGGAGGAGGAGCCAGGCGAAATTGATGATGGAATTGAGGGGGGTGCGCAGCTCGTGGGACATGGATGCGAGGAAGCGCGACTTGAGCCGGTTTGCCTCCTTCACGCCCAGATGGAGCTGGGCGTTCTGGATGGCGACCTCCGCCTGGCGCGCCAAGGAAATGAGGAAGTCAAGGTCGGCCTTCCGGAACAAAGGCTCGCGGGCTTCCCGCCAGATCGCCATGGCTCCGATGACGGCCTTCCCGCGCATGAGGGGGGCGACCATGAGCTTTTCCCCCACTTCATCCGGAGGGGAGCCCGGGATTCGGACCGAATCGGGATCGGTGAAGGTATCGTTGACGATCTCGGCCTTGCCGCAGCGCACGGCTCGGCCCAGGATGCCCTCGCTCACGGGGATGGGGTCCCGCCCCACCAGGCTTGCCATGGGACCGTTCGCGGCGACCGGCTTGAGGGAAGGGCCTTCAAGGAGGAAGACAGCCGAGAGGCTCTTGGTGAGGAGGTCACCGGCACGCTCGGAGATGCGGCCGAGGACGGTGTCCAGGTCAAGGCTCTGGGAGATCCAGAGTCCTGCCTCGGCGACGGCCGCGGCCTCCTCGGCCCTGCGGCTCACCGCCTCGAAAAGGAGGGCTCCCTGGACCCTTGCCCCGATGGAGGAAGCCAAGGTGGACAGGAGTCGTATGTCGTCACCGGAAAAAGCGTCCTCGATTTCGAAGGACTGGACGGAAAGGACCCCGACGACCTCGTTGCCCGACATCATGGGAACTCCAAGCCAGCTCTTGTTCGGCTTGTCGGTCCGGTGCACGGCGTATTCCCGCGCTTCGTGGTTCGCGGCGGCGGTCGCCAGGTAGAGCGGCTTCCTAGCCTTGATGACCCGGGAGGTCAGGCCCTGGCCATAGCGGAAGGGTGGATAGGACCTTGCGACGCCATCCATGGAAAGGAAGGGCGTCCGGATCAGGCCTGCTTCCGCGTCATAGAGGGCGACAAAGACTATACCGGTGTCGAAAATCTGGAGGAGGTTCTCTCCGACCAGGGCGCACAGCGAATCCACATCGAGGGAAGAGCCGATGGCAGCGCCAACGCGGTTTATCGCGTCGAGTTCCTTGAGCTTGCGGGCAAAAAAATCGGAAGATCGGTGAGATATGCCTTCCGCTGGAACCTTTTCGCTCGCCATGTCAAAGGCCCTCCATCCGTGCATTGTAGCGCCGCAAGGCCGCGAAGGCAATCTTCCCCGAGTTGGTGACCGCTGCCCCTTGGCTACGGATCGCCAAGCGCGTCCGGCGCGGATCAACGCCCCTGCCATGGACCGGTACCGCTTCCCGTCCCGCTGCGCCGAAGCTTCGGGCCAGAACGACTCGGGACAACGCGCCAACGCCCGAGCCTCATCACTGCCCTGCCCGCGAAGTCGGCGAGGCTCAGGGCAGATGGACCAAGGACATCCTCGGGATCGTAGACGAGGTCGAAATCGCTTTCCTCCCCTTCGGCGAGGGCACGACCCCAGGCTGCGTTGAAACGGATGATGTCCCGTGCGGCGGGCAGGAGGGCGAAAAGCCCCTTCGCCTTGTACTGCCTTTCGATGAAGTCCAGCTGCACCGCCTCGATCTCGCGACTCCCTGAGGGGGCGGCCGGGGGCAAGGACTCGGCGAAATGCGTGAGGAAGGTCGAAGGCCTCTGACGGAGGGGCTTGAGGATCTGGAGGAACCAGGAGACCGCCCTCCCCCGGCTGTAGAAATAGTCGCAGGCCTTGGAGATGCGGGCAGCCTCGGCCATCGCCTCCGCGGGAAAGCCCGGCGACGAGAGCACTTGGTAGGGAGCGCTGGGCTCGGCCACCAGGCCGAACTCGGCGGCCCGTCCGGCGAGTTCGGTCCCGGGGAGGAGGGAGAGGGGAAAGACATCCAGGTGGTTGGGCTGGAAACCGAGGGCATAGTCCAGGCTGCGGCAGAAGCCCTCCAGGCTATCCAGGGGCAGGCCGTAGATCAGGTCGATGCCGAAAACCGCGCCCGCGCCGTTGAGGAAGCCGATGCCCCGCGAGAAAGCCTTGAGGTCCAGGGGACGGCCGCAGGCCGCCGATACCGCGGGATCGGCGCTCTGGAGCCCCACCTGGAGGGATGAGGGAATCGCCGCGAATTTAGCGGCGAGTTGCCGATCCACGAGCTCGGCGCGGATCTCGAACTTCCAATGGATCCCAGGCGCCTTTCCGGCGAGGAGATCCAGGATTTCCTTCGCTCCCGCGCGGTCGGCATCGAAGGTCGGATCCAGGACAAAGACCTGTCCCACGCCGAGGCGGAGGAATTCGTCCAGCTCCGCCTCCATGCGGGCCTTGGGAATCCGCCTGGTGCCGCGTTCTCCCTTGCCCTCGTAGCAGTAGGCGCACCGATAGGGGCAACCGCGGGCCAATTCCCAGAGGACGCCGCCGGACCTCGGGGCGATGGTCCTTTCAAGCCAGGGCGAAGGCAGGCTGGCAAGGTCCTCGAGGGGCGCCAGGGCCGAGGGAGCTTCGCCTGGCAAGGCGACGCCTGGCAAGGCGACGCCTGGCAAGGCGATGCCTGGCAAGGCGACGCCTGGCAAGGCGATGCCTGCCATCGCGGATAGCGCATAGAGCGCAGGGGCCGTGAGCCTCGCCTCGCCCTTCCCCGCCGGATGGGAGACCAGGGCATCGAGGACCCTCAGCGTGAGCGATTCGCCCTCTCCGCGCAGGGCAAGATCGATGGCCCCTGCGGAAAGGAGGCCTGCGGGATCCGCCGTGGCCTCGGGCCCGCCTGCGAAAATGACCAGGCGCGGGTCCAGCTCGCGGCAGCGCCTTGCCAACTCGAGCATGGCGGCCCGGTTCCATGAATAGACTGAAAGGCCCAGCCAATCCGGCCGCCAGGCCATGACCCTCTCCACGAGGTCCGCCGAAGCCTGGGCGATGGGCTTTTTCGTCGCTGCGGGCAAGTCCTCGACCAGCTCCACTTCCACGGAGCCGCCGCGTGAACGCGCGACGGCCGCGGCCACCGAAGCCGCGCCGAGGGCCAAGGCCTGCGGGGAATTTTCCACCTGTATTGCGGCAAGGACGAGGCGATGCATGGCTCGATAGTGCTGCCCACTCCCTGCCGGATGCAAGCCCTGGGAGGCGGAAGCCTCCCAGGGTCAGTCCTCAGGCGCCGTAATCGGCCCTGAAAGCGGAAGCAAGGCGACGCGTCCAGATCCTGGCTTCCTGGGGAGATTCCCCGCCGATCAAGACCGCATTGGCCGCCAGCCAGGCGAAGCGGTCCTCGATGAAGCGGCAGGCCGCCAAAGGGAGACCCCGGCCCGGCTCCAGAAGTCCCAGGAACGGGAAGCTCCCCGCCTGCCTTCCATAGGCAAAGGCGCGTGTCCCCGAAATGAGGTAAAAGGCCATTCCCAGCGAGAGCCCTGCCGTGGCACGAGGCGCCTGCATGCCTGGGAGCGAGGCGGCATCGATAAGGCAAAGGACTTCGCCCTCGCCTCCCCATTCGCCCTCGCCTCCCCATTCCCCCTCCTGCCCCGCCAAGGGAGGGAGGGGAAGTCCCGCCTCGGAAAGGAAGGAGAGAAGCTGGGATCCGCTCCCGGTCCGACGGTCACCGGGGATGGGCCTTTGGGTAAGATCCAGGGAAATGGCGCTTTTTGGAAGGGAGGCAAGGCTGAAGGAGGCGGCGCGAAGGGCAGCTAGCCTTTTTTCTGTCCCTATCGACCGGGGACCGCTTTGGGAGGCGCGTACGCCGTCTTGGCATTGCATTGTGGATATACTCATTGGACTACTCCTGCTTGGCGTGGTAGGAAGATCGGGTCTATCGGGGGATTGGCCTGCGGCGCCCGACGCGCCGCATCAATAGGAGTAGAGGTAGCGGATTTTGAAGACGCAGGGCTGAAGCGGCCTACATGTCATGATGGATAGAATCATCACCCATCGGCAGCGCTCCTGTCAAGCGCCGCGTGATGCCTGGTCGCTGCGCCGGTCGTTTTCCTTGATGAAGTCAGGGGAAAGGAGGACATGCTCCCTGGTCTTGGCGCTCGTGGCCGCGTAGACGATGCGTTCGCCCTTGATGAAGCGGAGGACGGCCTCCTGGAGCTCATCGATGGGCATGCCGAGGTGCTGGTTGATCCAGCGCAGCATCTGCTCGATCCCGACCTTGTAGCTCCCGTCATGGATCTTCTCGCCGAACTTCACGGCATAGTCCACCATGCCCCTGGCTATCCTCTCCTTCGGTATGGTCTCGATGAGTTCCGAGACCGCGTCGTTGGAGCGACGGATGCGCTCAGCGAGGACCTTGATGATCTTGAGGGCGAACTTGCCGTTCTGGAGGATCATGGACTCGAAGGTCGGCCCGTCCACGAGGAGGACAATGCTCCTTTTTTCGGCGATGGCCGTGGCCGACCGGGGGCGGTCATCCAGGAGGGCCATCTCGCCGAAGAAGTCATTGGGGGTATCGACGACCTTGATCACGGCCTCGCCCTTGTCCAGCTTGACCCTGAGCTCGACCGCCCCGTTGAGGAGGATGTACATTCGGTCGCCCACTTCGCCCTCGCGGAAGATCGTGTCACCTGCCTCGAAAACCTTCTGCGCCGATGCATCCATATCGCTACTCTAAGGCATCCCCGGCTCCGGCGCAAGAATTTCCGCGCGTCCGGCATCTGGCTTGCCTGCCGAAGACCGCGAGGCCCAGAGGAAGATCGCGGCGGCGGAAGCGGCATTGAGGGAATCGGCGCCGCCGGACATCGGGATGGTGAGCCTTTCCACGTCGGGACCTAGCCATGGCGCTCCCAAGCCCTCGAATTCGTTGCCGATGAGGAGCCCCAGCCGCGGTGGCGGAAGCCAGTCCCTCAGGTCCCGCGCTTGCGGATCGAGCACGGCGGCGGCGAGCGCATAGCCGCAGGCGCGCAAGGCCTCCAGCCCCGACGGGTTGCCAAGGGCGAAAACGGGAAGGGAAAAAACGGCCCCCATCGAGACGCGGACCACCCTTCGGCAAAGGTGGTCGCAGGTGTCCGGGCCCACAAGGATGGCCCCGTAGCCAAGGGCCGCCGCGCTCCGCAGCATGGATCCCAGGTTCTCGGGGTCCTTGGTGGCGGGGAGGACGAGGATGCGCGAGGGACCCGCTCCCTCCGGGCGGCAAGCGAAATCGGAGGCGTCGAATTCCGCCAAGGCCGGTCGGCGCGCGGCGGCGATGACACCCCGGTGGAAGGGAAAACCCGCGAGCCCTGCGATCTCGCCTTCGCTCAGGATCTCCAGGGGGCAAAGGCCGGCTGTGGCTTCCTGGAAAAGCGGCGCAAGGCTGGCCACGCAGGTCACGCCCAGCGCCTTGAAGCCTGCCGGGGGGGAGGCGCTCGCGCAGGCGGCAAGGAGGCGCTCCGAAAGCAGCCGACCCTCGGCGATGACGATGCCCTCGCCAGCCAGGTCGCGGTCGCGCAAGGCGGCAAATGCCGCCATCATCCGCCGCTCCCCGCCTCTATCCGGAAGTTGCCCCTGCTGTAGGTGACGGCCTTGCCGGCGATGCTCACGCGGTCGCCCTCGTCACGGCATTCCAGGTAGCCCCGCCTCGCCGAAAGCTGGATGGCCGACAAGCCCTTTTTCCCAAGGCGCTCCGACCAGAAAGGCACGAGGCTGCAATGCGCGGAACCGGTCACTGGATCCTCGAAGATCGTCGCCTGGGGAGTGAAGAATCGCGACACGAAATCGCTCATCCTCCCCGGCGCCGTGACAATGACGCCGCCCGGGTCGAGGTTGATGCGGTCCATCATGGTCCGGTCGGGCCTCAGCCCCAGGATTTCCTCTTCGGAGCGGTATTCCAGGAGGTAGTCGCGGGACTTGAACACGGCGATGGGCTGGACGGCCAGGGATTGCGCGATCGCCGCCGGAAGCTCGGCAGGGACGGGGGGACGGCGGGGGAAATCGAGGACATAGGAGTCGCCCGAGCGGCGGACGAGGAGCTCGCCGCTTGCGGAACCGAAGCGGAGCTCTTCGCCCTTGAAGCCGAACTCCCGGAAGATCACATGGGCCGTGGCGAGGGTGGCGTGGCCGCAGAGGTCCATCTCGAGGTCAGGCGTGAACCAGCGCAGGTGGAAACCCTTGGCGGTCTCCACGAAAAAGGCGGTCTCGGCCACGCCGTTCTCCGCGGCGATCAGGAGCTGGACCTCGTCCGGAAGCCAGCGCTCGAGGGGGACGACGCAGGCCGGGTTTCCGGAAAACAGGCGGTCGGTGAAGGCGTCGACATGGTAGACGCGATATTCCATCAGGTACCTCCGTATCGGTTTCGCACGACGGTGCGCTTTCCCTCCTTGGGCAGGCCCTGCGCCTACTTGCCCGCGTAGCCCATGACCGCTTCCTCGAGCTCGGCCTTGTAGGCCTGGAGAGCCAGGAGGATGCCGCGGTCCCGGGAAGGCGTGGCTGGGTTCTCCAGCTTCTGGCCGATGATCTTGGCGAAGGTCCCGAGGTCAGTGCCCTCGTTGGAGGGCGGGAGCTGGAGGCGTGTCGCGCAGAAGCTTTTCCAGCGCCTCTCCTCGTCGGCCCCGAGGGTTTGCGGGAAGTTCCGGGCAAAGAGCCGCCTGAGCATCTGGGCGGCACGGTCGTCGCGGAAGCGCAATTTGTACAGGACTGTCCTCGCCTCGGCAGGAGGCAAGCGGTCAAGGCTTTCATGGATCTTCGCGAAAAGGGCGATGTCCTCGTCGGGGAAGAACCCGTCCGCGTAGAGGCGGAGGTCGGGGTCGTGGAGGTCGTTCGAGGCCTGCGGCCCTTCGAAGACGGAGACCAGCTTCTGGATGAGCTCGGGCTCCCGCCTGATCACCTCGAGGTGGGCCTCGCAGGCGGCGAGGTCTATCCCGAGGCGCTCGGCGGCGGCATCGCTCATCGTGTTCCTCGGGGCAAGGAAGGGGCAGCGGTTGAGCCTGAGGCGGGAAAGGGGGAGCCGTGGGGCATCGAGCTCCTCGCTCTTGGTGAAGACCCGGCGCCGCAGCTCCTCGACGCCCAGGTCCAGGACCTCGGCTGGGTCGAAGCGCAGGTCCAGGGCAATGAGCTGGTTGCGGTTTTCCGGGTCCAGCGCGATGGGCGCGATGAGGGTCGTGCAGCCCCTCGGGGAGGTGTAGGCCGCCGAGGTGTGGACGAGGGGCTCGCGCGCGACCAGGTCGACCAAGGGGCGCAACGAGTCCCGGCTGCGGTGCGAAAGGTACCAGTCGAAGAGCTTGGGCTGGCGGGCGCGCAGGAGGCGCGCCAGGCCGATCGTCGCCAGGACATCGTGCATCGCGTCGTGCGCGGCGCCCTGGTCCACGCCGTTGGCCTTGGCCAGGGACTCGAGCTTCACGATCGGCGTCCCATCCTCGCCGGCCGGCCAGACCAGGCCCTCGGGCCGGAGGTCATGGGCCGCGCGCATCAGGTCAAGGAGGTCCCACCTGCTGTTGCCCTTCTGCCACTCGCGGGCGTAGGGATCGTGGAAATTGCGGTAGAGGAGGTTGCGGACGAACTCGTCGTCGAACTGGAGCGAGTTGTAGCCGAGGCTCGTCGTGCCGGGGGCGGACATCTGCGCGAGGATGACGCGGGCCAGCTCGTACTCGGTGACGCCGGCTTCGCGGGCCGCCTGGGGGGTGATGCCGTGGACCAGGCAGGCATAGGGGCTTGGCAGGTAATCGAGGCCGGGAGCGCAATACGTGATGATCCGCTCGCCGACCGGTTCGAAGTCCTCGTCGGTCCGGAGGCCGGCGAACTGGGCGATCCGGTCATAGCGGGGATCGAGGCCGAAGGTCTCGAGGTCATAGAAGAAGTAACTTCGCGCCATTGCCCGACTATAGCACGCCAGCTATTTCCTTGCCAGTTCGGCCAAAGCCCCCTACAATGCCCCAAGGGGGAAGCCATGGAAACAGAGCCTCTTTCACGGGAGTCCGTCTCCATCCTCTCGCGATGGGAACTGGTCAGCATCTACATCAACGGCGGCTACGGCGAGGATGCGCGGATGCGGGAGGAGCTTGAGCGCCAGTTCGTCGCCCGCGGCCTGCCCATCCCCCGCCCTTACGAAAGAGGGCAGGCAAAACCCGCGGCGGTCCCTCCCATGTCGAGGGAGACCTTCCTTTCCTACCTTCTCCTCATCTACACCGTGACTGGGCTCTTCTACGCATGGCTCTACCTTCCCCTCCGCCTCATCCGCGGGGACTTCCAGAAGGACAGGAAGAACCACCTCATCCAGACCGGCATCTGTGTCGTCTACCAGGCCGCCGAGGTCGCCACCGCCTACCTGCTGACCGAGATGCCCTGAGGCGCGTTTCGCGCGACGCGCGTTGCGCGAAACAACCAGCTGTCAGAATGCCTTGAAGCGCGACATGAGGTCAGGCGCCGCCTCGCGGCCGTCCTTGGGCGTGAACTCCCCGGACTCCTTGTGGAAATCGTAGTCGCGCCCCCATTCCTTGTAGTTGCGGATGACCTCGACCAGGGAAGCGCCCACATGGTGCGCTTCGGCGTCCGTCATCGTCGGATGCACGGACACGCGGACCCAGCCCGGCTTCTCCGTGAGGTCGCCCGAATCGATGAGGTCCGTGATGTGGATCGAGGTCGTCTTCCTGATGTTGAAAAGGATGTGGCCGTAGGTTCCTGCGCAGGAGCATCCACCCCTCGTCTGGATCCCGAACCGGTCGTTGAGGAGGCGGACGATGAGGTTGTGGTGCTCGCCGGGGGCGTAGAGGGAGAGGATGCCGAGTCGCTCGATGTTCTCCCCCTCCAGGAGCATGATAGCGCTCTCCGCGGCGAACTCCTCAAGGATGATGGCGACGATCTCCGCCTCCCTGGCCCTGATGTTCTCCACGCCCATCGCTTCCTTCACGCGCACGGCGAGGGCTGCGCGGATGGCCTGGAGGAAGCCCGGAGTCCCGCCGTCCTCGCGCGCCTCGATCTCGTCGACATAGCGGTGGGTGCCGAAAGGCGTGGTCCACTTGACCGTGCCCCCCCCCGGCTGGTCGGGAACCGCGCGGCGGTAGAGGGCATTCGACAGGATGAGGACGCCGGAGGAGCCCGGACCTCCCAGGAACTTGTGGGGCGAGAAGGTGATGGCGTCCAGGCGCTCCTCGGACTTGGCAGGATGCATGTCGATGTCGACATAAGGCGCGGCCGCGGCATAATCCGCGAAGACGAGCCCCCCGTAACGGTGCATCAGGGCGGCCATCTCTGGCAGCGGGGTCAGGAGGCCCGTCACGTTTGAGCCTGCGGTGAAAGCGCCGATGATGAGGGACCGATGGGCGTTCTCCTTGAGGATGCGCTCCTGCCAGACAAGGTCGGGAAGCCCGGTCGCCTCGTCCCTGGGCACGATGAGGACGTCCGCCTCGCACTCTTCCCAGGTAATCTGGTTCGAGTGGTGCTCCATGTGCGTGATGAGGACGAGGGGGCGGGGGTCCTCCCTGCAACTCCTCGTGCAGCCTTCTGGCATGCGGAGCCCCAGGATGCGCTGCAGCTTGTTGATGGCCGCCGTCATCCCGAAACCCGTGAAGATGAGCGAATCGTCGCTTCCGGCGCCGACGTGTTCCTTGATGATCTCGCGGCTGCGGTGGTAGGCACGGGTCATGGCCACGCCGGTATAGGTCGTCTCCGTATGGGTGTTCGCGACGAGGGGGCCGATGGTCTCCCGCATGAAGTCCTCGATCGGCGCGTAGAGGCGGCCGGAGGCGGTCCAGTCGGCATAGACGATGGGAGCCTCGCTCCCGTCCACGAGGGGCATCCCGGCGTCGATGCCGACGATCTTCTCGCGGAATGGCCAGAAATAGGATTCAAGACTCATGCGGTTCTCCCCCTCGGTTCCAGGTCAATGCATACCCATCCGAGATAGTAGTGCAAGGAAGGGAGCTTCGGAAGCCCTGTAAAGGGTTTATGCCCTGCAAAGGGCCTATGCCCTGCAAAGGGCCTATGTCCGGCGAAGGGCCTATGTCCGGCGAAGGGCATATGTCCCGCAAAGGGCATATGTCCCTCGGAGGGCTTGCCCGGGCATGCGATTCAGCCTTCCCCAGCACCGACCCGTTTCGCTATACTCCGCCGACCATGAAAGACCTCAGGCCCAGCCATGCCATCCGCCGCCTCATCGCTCCCTACCGTGGCCTCGGGGCATCGCTGTGGTCCATGTTCCTGGCGACGATGGTCAACCGTTTCGGCGATTTCGTTTCCATCTTCCTCTCCCTCTACCTCTCAAGGACCCTCGGGTTCGACCCGGTGCACGCCGGGATCGTCGTCTCCCTGGCTTTCGCCGCCTCGATGTTCGGCTCTTTCTTCTCTGGACGGCTGGCCGACAGCTTCGGCCGCAAGCGGACCCTCATCGGACTCCAGCTGGCCGGGGCGATCTTCACGGCCAGCGTCGGCTTCCTTTCCGCGCAAACCTGGGCTCCCTGGCTCATCGTGGCCAGCAACCTCTTCCGCGGGGGGGCCCGGCCCCTCATAGGCGCGATCCTCACCGACCTCTCGCCCAAGGGCAGGCGCAAGGAGGTCTTCGGCCTCCAGTATTGGTCGATAAACGTCGGCGTGGCCCTCGGCCCCCTCGCGGCAGGCTTCCTTTTCGACCATGCCCTCCCCTGGCTCTTCTGGGGGGACGCCGCCTTCACGGCGGTCTCCATGGCCCTCATCGCGGCCAGGGTCAAGCCGCCCAAGGTCACCCATTCGGAGAGCAGCCTGGAGACCAAGGACGAACGCGGCGCGCTCAGGGCCTTCCTCGCCAGGCCCATCCTCATGGCCTTCGGAGGCATATCCCTCCTCTCCAGCATGACCTACTCGCAGACCGGATTCGGCCTTCCTCTCACCCTCTCCGACGCGCTTGGCGCGGCGGGGCCGGTGTTCTCCGGATGGCTCATGTCCCTCAACGCGATAATAGTCATAACACTGTCCATTCCGATAGCGCGGGCGCTGAGGGACATGTCGCCATTGAGCTGCTTCGCCCTCTCGGGGATCTTCTACGTGGTGGGGTTCGGGGCCTATGGCTTTCCCTTGGGCCAAGGCGGATTCGCCCTGGCCACGGCCTGCTGGACGATCGGCGAGATCGTGGCGGCGACCAACATGGGCGTCTTCCTGGCCAAGCACTCCCCGGAGAACTGGCGCGGGTCCTTCCAGTCCTTCATGGGGGTCTTCTATTCGGGCGGCGCGGCCCTCGGTCCCTTGCTGGCAGGCCCCATCATGCTCGCCGGAGGAGTCCGCGCGCTCTGGACCGTCACCGCGGCCTTCTGCGCCGTCTGGGCCCTGCTCGCCCTCCTCCTGGATTTGCAGGACCGCCGTATCATCGCGCTTTCAAGACAGGCAAGCCCTCCAGGATCCTGATGCCCAGGCCCTCGGCCAGCTCGCGGCATTCCACGAGGCCCGAGCCCACGTCCGTAGGCGTATGCGCGTCCGAGCCCGGAAGGGCCTCGATGTCGTAGTCGGCGGCGATCTCCCAGAAGCGGGGATGGGGATAGGGAGGTCGGCGACCCTCCATCGAGGGAACGAGTGGCTTCCGCAGGCCATAGCCGTTCACCTCGAGGGGGAGACGGGCCTCCTCGCAGGCAGCCAGGACATCGCGTGCGCAGGCTTCCGCCTCGGCGTTCCAGGACCAATAGCCGTTGCAGAACACGTCAGGATGGGCCAGGAAGGAGAACAGCCCGCTCGCCGCGGCTTTCTCCACTTGCCTCGCATAGCCGAGGAGCCCCCGCGTGTCGGTGATGAAAAAGGAATCCCGCCAGCCGCCATCGGCCTCGTAGGAATGGATGCCCGCCGCCAAGTAGTCCAGTCCATATTCCCCGAGCAGGACATCGCGCAGGTAGGATTCCTCCTCCTCCCCGTATTCGCATTCGAGGCCGGCGAGGAGGGAGAGCCCGTCGGGGCGCAGCGATTCCGCACGCCGTGCGCCCTCCAGTTCCGCTATGTATCCGGGCAGCTGGGCCATCGTCATGCGCCAGGACGGCCAGCGTCCGTCGTGCCAGGGCATGTGGTCTGAGAACCCGAGCTCCCCAAGTCCAGCCCGCCGCGCGGCCGTGACGTAGTCGCCGATATCGCCGTCGGCGTGCCGGCAGCGCCACGTGTGCGTATGGTAATTGTTCATGTGTCGGCGCGATTCTATGCCGAGATGCGGCGCCTGCTCAAGCGGGTCGGCGCTTCGGCATCCTGGGGGGTGCCGTCCCCTGGGGGGGGCGCCGTCCCCTGGGGGGGGTGCCGTCCCCTGGGGGGGCGCCGTCCCCCCCAGGATGACCCCGGCCGTTGAGCCGCCGTGGCCTGCCGTGCTAGCATCGGCGCCATGCCGAGAGAATTCTGCTGGCGATGCCGAAGGCCTGCCGCTTCCTGCCTCTGTCCGCACGCCCCCCCCATGCCCACGCAAACGCGCATCGTCCTCCTCATGCACCCCATGGAATGGCGGGACGAACGCTGCACGACCGGCCGCATCACCTGCCTAAACCTGGCCAACAGCGAGATCATCCAGGGAATAGCCCTCGATGAAAACCCGCGCCTCCGTGCCCTCATCGATGATCCTGCGAATTTTCCGGTGTTGCTCTATCCAGGGAGGGAAGCCCGCAATCTCTCGGCCCAAGGCCTTCCCGACGCGGGGGAGGACGGCTGGAACCTGGAAGGGAAGCAGCTGGTCGTCTTCCTCATCGATTCGACCTGGGCCTGCTCCAAGGCCATCCTTCGTGAAAGCCCCGGACTCCTTTGCCTGCCGCGAGTGATGTTCGAACCTAAGGAACCAAGCCGGTACTACATCAAGCGCCAGCCCAAACCCTGGTGCCTTTCCACCCTCGAGGCGACCCACGAGCTCCTCCTGGCCCTGGAAAGCGCGGGCCTTGACAGCTATCCGGACAAGACCCGCCTCATCGACGCCTTCATGGCCATGCAGGCCTACCAGGTGGAAAGGGCAGCGGCCTCGCCCTCCCCGAGGCATCTCTCGCGCCGTACGGCGGATTGACAGGAAACGCCTTCACCGCATAATTGAGTCATGGAAAGTCTCTTCGCGCCGGCAGAGCGCGTCAGCATCGGCGAGATCCACGGCGCATTCGACCTCCTGAAAGCCCAGACACCCTATGACGTGGTGCTCAATCTCATGCCCGGCATCGCCCTCATCGTCAACCGAAGCCGCCAGGTACTGTTCGCCAATTCAGCGACCCTGACGGGCCTTGGCCTTACGCCCGAGGACGTCCTGGGCGCGCGCCCCGGCGAAATCCTCAACTGCGTCCATTCAAAGGAGATGCCAGGCGGATGCGGCACCTCGGAAGCCTGCTGGACCTGCGGCGTAGTGAACGCGATCCTTGAAGCCTTCGACACCGGGAAAAAGACCGCGAAGGAATGCCGCATCGCGACCTCCTCGCCAGGGAAAGGGGCCAACCTGGACATCCTGGCCACCGCCGTCCCCATTTCGACCGGCAAGGACCGCTTTGTCCTGGTCTCCCTCGATGACATCTCCGACTCCAAGCGAAGGCAGGTCCTCGAGCACCTTTTTTTCCACGACATCATGAACAGCATCGCCAGCATCCAGGCTGGCATCAGCCTTCTTGGAATGGATGCCGGACCGGACCCGCACAACGCCGAGTACCTTGCCCGCCTCGCCTCCGCCACCGAGAACCTGATCGATGAAGTGAGGCAACAGCGGGAACTCCTCACGATGGAAAACGGCGACCTGGAGATGGAGAGCGCGGAGATCAACCTAACTGCATTCGTCCGTGAGATCATCCGGAACATCGAGCTCGGCGATTTCTCCAAGGACAACCGCATCGACCTCCGCGACGGATCACCCGACCTCATGATCGCCACCGATCCCGTCCTCCTCCGGCGCGTCATCGGGAACATGCTCAAAAATGCCCTCGAGGCCTCGGCAAAGGGCGATCCCATCACGCTCGAAATCGGGACAGGCGGTGGAAAGGCGGAAATCGCCGTTCACAATTCGTCCTTCATTCCGCGGGATATCCAGCTCCAGGTTTTTCAGCGCTCGTTCTCCACCAAGGGCCGTGGCCGCGGCATCGGGACCTACAGCATGAGGATGCTGACCGTGGACTACCTCAAGGGTGAAATCGGCTTCAGTTCGGATGAGGCGGAGGGAACAAGGTTCCGTATCCTTCTTCCGCTCCGGATGGATGAGGGGCTATGAGCCAGGCATCGATCAGGAAGATCTTCAGGGGCCTGGAGACCAGGGATGGCGCGGGAGTCCGCCTGCGCCGCATCTTCGGCTTCCACGATACGGCTGCCCTCGACCCCTTCCTCCTCCTGGACGCCTTCGGCTCGGAAAACCCAGCTGACTACCTTTCGGGCTTCCCCTGGCATCCCCACCGCGGCATAGAGACCGTGACCTACCTCCTTGAAGGATCCGTCCGACACGGAGACAGCCTGGGGAATTCCGGGGTCATCGGAGCGGGCGACCTCCAGTGGATGAAGGCCGGATCCGGCATCATCCATGAGGAGATGCCCCAGCTTTCCCCGAAAGGCGTCCGCGGATTCCAGCTCTGGGTCAACCTCGCCGCCTCGGAGAAGATGAGCGATCCTGCCTACCATGGGGTGCTTGCCGCCGATGTGCCGATCAAAGGCATCGAGGGCGGAAGGCTCCGGATCCTCGCGGGAGAGTTCGAGGGCGTGCGCGGACCGGTCCAGGGAGTGGCCCGGGATCCCGTCTATTTCGACATCGAGCTCGAAGCGGAGGCCCGCGTCAGGCTCAGGCCGCAGGCGGGGGCCACCGCCTTCGCCTTCGTCTTCGAGGGCGGCATGTCCAGCGCCGGCCTAAAGGCGTCATCCGGCGACTGCATCCTCTTCGGCCCCGGCGACGAGATCGAGCTCGAGGCGGGCGGCGAAGGCGGCCGATGCATCTACGCCGCGGCCCTCCCCCTGCGGGAAAGCGTGGCCTGGGGCGGTCCCATCGTCATGAACACCAAGGCCGAACTCGACCTCGCCTTCAGGGAGCTCGACGAGGGGAGCTTCGTCAAGAAGCGTTAGGCTGTCGGGCGGCCTCCACGTAGCGGTCAGGGTCAGCCTTGGTGAGCTGGGCGCCGTTGAGTGCCTTGATGAGGCTCGCGTCGGCGAAATGGTGGAGACGGCAGAACATCTCCACGTCGAGGTCGGACAGTCCCCTCGTCAGGGCCTAGCTGTCCTTCATGATCCCGAACACGAGGGCGGTCGCGATGGCGCACGGCGGATCCATGTGGTTCTCGAAGAAATACTGGGCCACGAAGCTCGAGGAGGCTCCCACGGCTGGCCTGATGTCCTCGAAGCGGTAACTTTGGGCGGGGCGGTATTCGTGGTGGTCGATGCAGGCCATCTCGACGGTGGGAAGGTCCGTCAGGTTGCCACCGCCTTTCTGGCCATCGACGAGGAGGGTCCAGTCCTCCTCCCATATGGTCTTCACGCTCGCCGCAAGGGTCATCTCGATGCCGAAAAGGCCATGCATCCGGAGGGAATCGGCCTTCTCGATCTCCCTATCGTAGACAATGGCCGACTCTATGCAATTCCGTCCAAGGAGGTATTGCATGCCCGCGCAGGCGGCGATCGCGTCGGGATCCGGCACGTTGTGGGGCTGGATGAAGACCTCGGCAGGAGCCTGGGCCAGGAGGGCTGCCAAGGTGTCCAGTTTCGTAGCTTCGTTCATGTGGATAGTGTAGGCCCTGCCGCCGGGGGTGCCAGTGCGCCGAAATTGACAAGGGCGGGCGTTGCGCCTAGTCTATGACTGTCGTCCGCCCCCCCTAAACCCAGGGCTCGACAAGGCAGGAAAGCATGAAGCTGTCCACCAGGGATTCAGGATCGACCATCGCGCTCTGCGCGGCCATAGCCACGTTGGCCCTGCTCTCTGCCTGCACAAGCGCGCCAAAGGCCGCGGGGGCGGATGCCGTAAGCGGCCCCAGCCCGGCAGGGGGCGTCGTGCCGTCGATCACGTCGGACATTGCCCCCGAGACGGGCGCGGGGCGGACCCTGGTCGTGTACTTCAGCCAGGGCAGCGCCACCAAGCGCGTGGCGGAGGATCTGGCCCTGGTCTACGGCGCCGACACCGAGCGCATCATCGAGAAGAAGGCCCGCGCAGGCGGCTTTTTTGGCTTCATGGGCGCCGGGGCCGATTCCTCGATGGGGAGGGCGACGCCTATCCAGGCGCCGAAAGCCGACCCCTCGGCCTACGACCGGGTCATCGTCTGCACGCCGGTCTGGGCCTGGCGCCTTTCACCCCCTGTCCGCAGTTGGCTCAAGCTCATGAAGGGCCGCCTCCCAAGAGCCGCCTTCGTGGAAGTCTCCGCCGGCACCGCCCCCGAAAAGATTGTCGCCATGATGGAGGCCGCCTCGGGAAAAAAGGCGGACGCCTATGCGGGCTTTGTGCAGGGGGACTTTGACGAGGGGAACCGGGCGGCCTACCTGGGGAAGATCAGGGCGCTTGTCGAGGGCTTCCGGGGACCTTGACCTCCCTCATGGTCCACAGGCAGGGAACCAGCGAGTAGGTCGGCCCCTATCTCTTTTTTTTTCCTGCCGCCTTGGCAAGGTTCTCCTTGGCCCGGAAGCGCACGATCTTTTTCACGAGCTCGAGGGGAGGCTCCTCGTCCAGGGGCAGGCGGACCGAGCCCTTGGCGCTCTTGTAAGGCGCGAGCTCCTTGGCGAATTCCACGATGCCGCTCGGCGCGGGATACAGGCCGATATGGGACTTGAACGCTGCGAAGTGCACAAGGTTCCCCTTTAGGAAAAAGGTCGGCATCGCATAGCTGATCTTCTCCTGTGCCTCCGGCGCGGCCTCATGGATGGCGGCCCTCAGGGCTTCGAGCCGTGCGCGGATGTCCCTGGGAAAGGCCTTGATGTACTCATCGATCGTGGCCGGCCCTGCTTCGCTCTTCTCCACCATATCCTCCCTCCTTGTCGCCGCTGTGCCTGTCAGGTCGCCCGCCTCCGGGCGCTTCCTCCGTACTCGTGCTTCCGGATGTTGACCCTGCGGGAAAGGAACTGGGCGGCCAGGCAGTTCATGCCCGCGATGCGGCCTTCGGAGAACAGGAGGGAAAAGACCGTCTTCATGCGCACCCTAGCCGAGGGGATAGTTCCCGAATTCCCTGACGGCGTCCACCATTGCCAGGATGTTCCGCGCTGGCACCTCGTCCATCACCGTGTGGACGGCGCTGAGCATGTAACCGCCGCCGGCACCGAGGAGGCCGATGACCCGCTTCACCTCCGCACGGACCTCGGCGGGGCTGCCGTAGGGAAGGACGCGCTGGGTATCGATCGCTCCGCAGAACACGAGGTCCTTCCCGTAGCTTTTCTTGAGGGCCGCGAGGTCCGACATCCGCCCGGCGCCGGACTGGATGGGATTGAGGATGTCGACGCCGATCTCGAGGAGGTCGGGGATGAGGTCAAAGACGTCCCCGTCGGAATGGAAGAAGACCTTCGCCTTCGTCCTCGACTTGATGAAGGCGATGAGGTCGGCATGCACGGGCTTGAGCATCTCGCGATAGAGGCCGGGCGAGATGAGGAGGCTGTCCTGGGTCCCGAGGTCGTCGCCGATCTTGATTATGTCGAGCTCCTCGCCGGCCTCGTCGAGGAAATGGCCCATGAGCTCCTTGCACAGCCCCTCGATCTTCCACAGGAGGGCGCTCGCGAACTCGGGCTCGGTGAGCATGTTCGTGAGGAAGGCATCGAGACCCTGCATGGCATGGGCGCGTTCGAAGGGGAAGAGGAGCCAAGGGCAGCCAAGGATCGCATAACTTCCCTGCGCGGAGAGCGCCTTCACTTCCTCTCGCACGTTGGCCACCCGGCTCGGGTCCGACATGTCGGGCCAGGGATAGGCCGCGAGCTCGGCGCTGCCCGTGGCCGCGGCCAGCGGGTGGATGCCGGGGTACCAGCGGCCGGGCTCTATCTCCTTGGCGCCGGTTCCCCAGTCGTCGACGAAGGGGTCATGGGGCGGCCGCGCCTTGACGCGCTCGTAAACCTTGGCAGGATAGCGGTCGAGCACCGCGCGCGCGTCCACCCCCAGGCGCACCATGGCTTCCTCATCCACCAAGGCGGTGCCCAGCTCGGGCCAATCGTAGATGTAGCGCTCCGGAGCCTCGATCCCCAAGCTGGCCTTGAGGCCGCGATAGGCGTTCATCTTGATTCCGGTGGCATTCGTCGTGCCCAGCAGTATAGGCACCCTGTCGGGTTCCTCGTGGGCCATCGCCATGCGTACACGATCGCGTCCTGTCATCGGGGCCTCCTGGAGCACGTCACCGATAGCACTGTAGCCAAGGCTGCATTTCGAATCAAGCCTTTGGGCCTGTGGCGCAGGGCAGGGAAGGGTGGCCACCTAGAACGGGAATCCCCCTTCCCCGCTTTCCCCGCCCCCGCCGCCTCCGCCGCCCCCGCCGCCTCCGCCCTGGCGCGGAGCTTCGCTGCCCTCCCTGCCCGCGGAGGCCTTGCCTTGCACATCCCCTGCGTCCCCGGGCCTCTGCGGCAGGCGCCTCGCGGGGCCCTGGACTTCCGCCCCTTCGACGCGGATGGCCGTCCGTGGCTCGGCGGGGCAGACCGTCTCGCAGGCTCCGCAACCGATGCACACCGCCTCGTCGATGAAGGGCTCCGGCAACTCATGGACGATCCGCATCGAGAGGGCTCCCGTGGGACAATGCTCCGCGCACGCGCCGCAGCGGGTCCCCTTCTCCACGACGATGCACTTCTCCCTCTCCAGCTTGCTGGTGCCGAGCATCGTGAGCTTCTTCTCGCCAAGTCCCAAGGGCATGAGGGCCCCGGTCGGGCAGGAGCGGAGGCAGAGGTCGCACTCGAACTGGCAGTAGGCTCGGTCATAGGCGAGGTAGGGCTTGCCCGCATCATTTACCGACCATTGGAAGGAGGACGAGGCGATCACCCCCGAGGGGCAGACCGCGGCGCAGGTCCCGCAGGCGGTGCAGAGGCCAAGGAAGCGAGGCGCCGTCCCCGCGCCGGGAGGAGCCGCGGGAAGCCGCCCGTAGCCATTCATCACCGCCTTGGGCCTCCGCACGGAGACCGCGAAGGATGCCGCGAGGGCACAGAGGACGGAAGCCAGGCCGAGGCCTCCCACCCTGCCCAGGAAAAGGCGCCTGCTGATGCCCTCGGCGGGCGATGCCTCGACGATGGCGGGTCCCCGTGCCAGGCGACCGAAGCGGATCGCCCCCGCTTCGCAGGCCGCAAGGCAATCGAAACAGCGGACGCAGCTGCTTTCATCGACCAAGGGCGGTTTTACCTTTCCCTCGGCCGGCGCGATGCAGGAGGACCTGCATGCGGCCGAACATGCGCCGCAGCCCATGCACGACGAGGCCTCCATCCTGATGCCTAAGAGCGGACGCCTTGAAAGGAGGCGGAGGATGGCGCCGGTTGGACACAGGAGCTTGCAGTAAAGGCGCCCCCGGCTCATGGCAAGACCTGTGGCCAGGGCAAGGGGAAGGGCCGCCGCCACCGCGCGCTCAAGGTCGGGGCGAGGCTCGCGGAAGGCCACCGCGTAGCTCCCCGATGCGCGCGAGACAAAGGCGGCGGCGTTGGCCGCAAGGTCGGCAAGGGGCTTTGCGATGCCGGAGACGATTTTCCCGAACGCGGAATACGGCTCGAGCAGCCCGAGCGCGAGCGGCAACCCTCCCGCGGCCAAGGCAAGGACGGCAGCCGTGATGCAGGCGTGGAGGAAGGGGCCGCCCGCGGCAAGTTCTTTCGGCGCGCGCTTCCTGGAGCCACGGACCGCGTGGGCCAGGAAGATCACGCCGTCCTGGAAAGCGCCAAAAGGGCATAGGAAGGAACAATAGATGCGGCCCGCGAACAGGGCAAGGGCCGTCTGGAAAAGGAGGACGGCGGCGGCCCCAGCCGCGGCCCCAGCCGCGGCGCCGGCGAGGCCGGAAAGGAGCGCGGAAACCAGGCGCAGCGTGGCGTTCATGAGCTGGATACGAGGCGCAAGCTCCATGAGCGTAGGCAAGGACCGCGAAGCGCCGAGAAAGACCGCGGCATACAGGGCGACGACAAGGAAGCCCATGACAGCCCTCGCCCTTGCCGGATACATCGCAGGTCCCCGTGGCCTCGACGATCCCCTGAGGGCCGGCTTTCCGCTGCCGGATCTCATAGGGAAAGACGCTTGATGTCCACACGCTCGAGCTCGGCGACGCCAATCCCCAGGGCCGCCGCCTTCGCGATGTAGGGGAAGGCCGCGGCCTCGCTCCCGAAAACCTTGGCCGCGGCGGCATCGACGGCGACCATGTCCGGCGAGAGGATGAGCATGCCGGCATCGGCGTAGCGGCTCCTGGTGGTCCCGCGCGGACCGCCGGTCATCATGACGCGGTCGGCGTCCAGGATCGTCAGGGCCGGCCTCACCGCAAGTCCGATGTCGGCTATCGCGGCATCCAGGCCACGCGAATGGAAGTCCCCTCTGTCCCAGACCGCGCCCATCAGGTTCTTGAGGGCGCCGGTCATGCCCGCGCCGCCATGGCTTTTTAGGATGGGCACATTGATGAGGACATCGGCCTCGAGCACGAGCTCGTGCACGCCGGCCTGGGAGATCACCTTGCCTTTCCTCAGGTCCACGTTCTGGTAGTAGGCCTGGGCATTCGCCGGCGCGACCGTCGCCCCCGCGTCACGCGCGGCCTTCTCGATCCCGCTGCTGCGGTAGCAAGCGCTCCACTCGTCGCAGCTGTGGTCGAAGACGTATACCTTCCTCGCCCCCGCGGCCAAGGCTGCCCTGACGATCTCCGCCACGAGGCGGGGGCTCGTGGTGGCCCCCAGCTCAGGAGGGACATCCCAGCCGATATTCGGCTTCACCGCGACGATGGCGCCTTTGGGGACAAAGCGTCCCATGCCCCCGATCGCGGCGATGCCCTCGGCGAAGCGACGCGAGACATCCCCGCCCTTCACGGCCGCGAGCTGGGGAAAAGCCGCGGCTGCGGGAATCGAGAGGGCAAGCAACCGGTCAGCGCCGGTCGCGGCCGCCGCGGCGACCGCCGCGAGGGCCGCAATCCTTTCAAGGAATTCCCGCCTGTTCATCCTGCCTCCGGAAGCCAGCCAAATCGGCCAGCCACGTGGGAGTGTAGCCTCGTGGACGCTTCCGTGCACTCCCCCGAGGTCCCCTTCCAGGTGAATATTCGGAGGGAAGGCATCCCAGGATGCCCCCATCTCGCGGCTGCGCCCGCCGCCGGAGGACCACATGGATGCCGTCTTCGCCATTGCCTCGATCATCCTCTATTTCCTGGTCGGGATCGTCCGCTTCGTGATGGCTTTCATGCCCCTCGCGGTCCCCCTCCTCGCGCTCATTTTCCGCCTGGGGCTCATCCTGCTCAACTACACCTCCCCAAAAAGACCAAGGCATATACACCCCGGCAATGCTCCCTCGCGGCGGCGGCCGTTATGCTCCCCGGCCTTGTCTTGTCACTATTGGGCCTTTCCTGAAGGCCAGGCGATGATTTCCGACTTCCATATCCTCGGTGTCGAGGAGGACGCCGACCTTGCGTCCATAAAAAGCGCCTGCCGCAAGCGCGCGAAGGAGCTTCATCCAGACCTGGCAGGTCCGGAGGACGCGCTTGCCCGGCATGACCTCTTCATGGAAGTCTGCAAGGCCTATGGAAGGCTCATGGACGGAAAGAAAGGGCCTGGAAGGCCCCGCGCGAAGGTCGAAAAGGCGCCGCATGGCGGTGGGGAAGTCAGGCTCCATCCCGACCAAACCTACGTCTTCTATAAGCAAGGCATGAAATTCCATATGGCCGTCCACCCCTCCCACTGGAACCTCGACGCAAGCCGGACAGGATGAGGAACAGGAGGCGATCAGGAAAAGGGGCATGGAGCTCACGAAGCTTTTCCCACGGGCGCATTCCTAATCCTCAATCGTCGCCCATGAATACCCGGATTACGGTTGGGCCGATGACGCAGGGGTAAAAAGGGGGGGATCGAGGAGCGGATGGGCAGGTGCCGGAAAACAATCGAATCCTTCCTGTCCTGGAAGGTCGACGGAGAGGAAGCCATCCGGAAGTACCGCGAAACCTGTGTGGAAATGAGCGAGAACCTGAAAAATGTCAGGCGTGACATGCCCAAGGACAGGGAATACGCCCTCCGCTGGCGGCCTCCCGCCTTGACTTGCGGCCTTTGCGCGCTAGAATTGCAACCAAGGCGGCAAACCCATGAAGAACGACAACTCCATCCCCTTCTCGAGGACCGACCTGGTCGCGCACCTGGCCGAAAAGCTGGCCAGTCCGAAAGAAAAGGACCAATTCATATCTTTTTGCCGGATGATCGGCGTGATCTACCATCACCGGTTCCATGAGGGGCTCGAGGCCTGGAAATCCTCCTATGCCCCCCTTGACCCAGACAGGATCAGCGGCCTGATACCGGGCATATCGCCCACGGCGCAGGCCGGGTCCCCGAAGGAGGTCATCGAAGGGATCAGGAAAGTGCTCGTGAGCGCCAACTACCGGGAAATCACGAAGGGACAGCTCCAGGAGGCCTTTGACCGGTTCTCGCCCTGGGGACTGCAGCTGAAAGTCGACCTGGACGAATATGAGTGGCTGGAGCTGTACAGCCGGGGTGAATACCCCGAAAGCAGCGTCAAGAAAACCCTCTTCCTGAGGAAAAGATTCGACTACTCCGTGTTTCGCCAGGTGGTCCTGGTCTTCAAGCTCAAGGAAGGCTTCCATGCCTCGAAGCAGGAGGGCAAGAAGGGGCAGGGAAAATACCAGAGCGACAGGATCTACCTGAAGCTGTTCAAGAACGTGCCCACGGTGGACCTCGAGATGCTCTTCCCCGACGCGGACATCAAGATCAAGCTCTTCGACAAGTTGAAAGTGGTCATCCCCCTGGTGATCGGAGCGGGCTCCTCCCTCTATAAATTCATCAGCTACATCCTGGGAAAGGGAAGCAGCCCGCGACTGTGGAGCCAGATCGGTTTCTGGGCCCTGGTGGGCGGCCTCTTCGGCGTCGCCCTCAAGGGCTTTTTCAGCTATCGGAACACCATCGAGAAATACCTCAAGTCCCTGACCGAAAGCCTATATTTCCAGAACCTGGACAACAATTCGGGCGTCTTCACCTACCTGATGGACAACGCGGAGGAGGAAGAGTGCAAGGAGCTCCTCCTTGGCTATTTCTTCCTGGCTTTCAATGCCTCGGCAATCAGCCGGGAGGACGAGCTTGACGAGGCGATCGAAGCCTACTTCCGCGAGGAATTGAAGACCGACATCGATTTCGAGGTCGATGACTCGCTGAGGAAGCTGGTGGAACTGAGACTGGTGACCTCAAAGGACGGCGACCTCGAGGCGATAGCCCTTCCCCTCGCCCTCGAGGAATTGGAGCGCCACTGGATGTCGCACACGCTTGGGAAAGAAGGCTTGGCGGCGCAGCCCTACTGACCCGGCAACAAAACATTGGCTTGGGCCCATGATTCTGACCCGTAGCGACGAGCCAGAATCATGGGAGAGCACCCGATGTTTTGTTGCCGGGTCAGTAAGGAACTGTCAATAAACTAGATTTACAAGTATTGATTTCCTCAGTATACTGCCTTCATGGCAGAAACAGCTTTGTTGAAGGAAAAGTTCGGGCTCCTCTGGCCTCATCTTGATGAGCGGACAAAGCGGCTCATGGCTG
>JANYKC010000033.1 GCA_025358255.1 Spirochaetaceae bacterium | reverse complement strand
GGAGGAAATTGACCGGGTTCGCGCTGATCCACCTCGTCGAGGTGGGAATAAAGTTCGTGAATGGTGAGCAGGTTAAAGATGCGGTGGCCTGACCGGGGGAATGTCCAGAAATCCAATCCACAACTATTGACAATATCTCATCCTTGGGGACGGACGGCGCTTGTGTCGTGAAAACCGGGGTGCGCTTGGCAACGACGCCGGTTTCTCCCCCGAGTCGGCACAGTACTGCGCATAGCCATGATCCACGGTCCACAGGAACGCTTTTTCCTCCCCTTGCCTATCGTAGCAAGGCTAGAAAAGAAAATGGAAACTTGACGGTACCAGACCTAGAGAGCAAAATAGCTGTCCGTGAACAGGCGAGGCCCATCCTCGCCCTGGACCTGCCACGCGTGCGGAAATTCGGTCAACATGGACACTGCCCTCCATTTTTTTGGGACCTCATGCCTTCCCCAGCGCGGTTGCCTGCATCATGGTCCCGGGCGGACGGCCAATGAAGCCGCACTTCCGCCAAGGCCTTGGACCGACTACTCCAAGCTTGGTTCCTCCGGCCTGCTTTCCATGATATAACTAAAGCCATCATGGAGGAGCCCTCATGCCGCAATCGATCCTGGTCGCCGACGACGAGGTGAAAATCGTCACGATGATCTCCGGCTACCTGGAGGCCTCCGGTTTCCAGGCATTGAAGGCCTTCAATGGCGATGACGCCCTTCGGGTCTTCCTGGAAAAGGCTCCCGATTGCCTCATCCTCGACATAAACATGCCGGGCAAGGATGGCCTTGCGGTGGCCCGCGAGATCCGAAGAAGATCCGACGTTCCCATCATCTTCCTGACAGCCAAGGCCGAGGAGATGGATCGCGTCGTGGGGCTCGAGCTCGGTGCGGACGACTATATGGTGAAGCCCTTCAGCCTGCGCGAGCTTGTGGCCCGCGTCCGGGCTGTCCTTCGGCGCTCTGAGCCAAGGCCAGCGGCAAGGATCCCGACCATCCGCAGCGGCAAGGTCGAGATGGACCTGTCACGGCGCAGCGTGACGGTGGATGGCGACGCGAAATCCCTCACCACAGTCCAGTTCGATATCCTGTCCCTCCTGATGAAGGACCCGGGCAGGGTCTGGACGCGGCTGGAGATACTCGAAGGCGCTTCCGGGGCCGCCCTCGACGGCTATGAGAGGACGATCGACGCCCACATAAAGAACATCCGCAAGGCCCTCGGGGACGACAGCGAAAAGCCTTCATATATAGAAACAGTTCGGGGCGTGGGATACCGCTTCATGGAGCAGCCCGCATGAGGTTGAAGTTCCGGCTTTCGCTTTTCTTCTCCATCGTGATTGCCGCCGGCGCGTCCATGACCCTGGTGCTGGTGCGGGGATCGACGGAGACCATGTTTAGGTCCTTTGTCTTCTCGGGCGACGCGGAGAAGGCGAAGGCCTATGCCACCATCCTGGGGGATTGGTACTCGGAGAAGGGCGGTTGGGCGGGAGTCCAGGCCTTCCTCTCGGAGATGCCCGACCTGGTCTCGACGATGATCGATGCGAAGATACACGGCTCCCGCGAGGTCGCGCAGGGAAGGACCCCGCTGTCCGCCTATTCCTCGGCCATGCTGCGGGCTTTGGTGGCGGACCGGGTGGTGGTCGCCGATGGCTCTGGGCTGATCGTGGCGGACACGGCGGGCCAGGTGCTGTCGACCGTCCACCCCGCGATGCACCTCTCCCATGGCATACCCGTCATGTCCGGCTTCGAAAGGAGGGGCACGGTCCTCGTGGGCTCGATGGTGGATTCGTCCCTCACGGGCATCGGGGAGCGCTTCCTTAAGTCCGTGACGAAGTCCCTCATCCTGTCAACGCTTGTCTCAGCGGGCCTGGCCCTGGTCCTCGGACTGCTGTTCGCGTCGAGGATAACCAAGCCCCTGGGGGCCCTGTCCCAAGCTGCCAAGCGCATAGCCGCGGGAGACTTGTCCCTTCCGGTCCCGGTCGGAGGCAAGGACGAATTGGCTGACCTCTCCCTCTCCTTCAACGACATGACGACCGAGCTCAAGCGCCTCGATGCGGCCAAGAAGCAGGTCATAGCCGATGCGGCCCATGAATTGCGCACCCCCCTGACCCTCATCCAGGGAACGATCGAGGCGATGATCGATGGCGTTTTCTCCGTCGACCGTGCAGCCCTTGTCTCGGTCCATGAGGAAACGGTCCGGCTCTCTCGCCTAGTCGACACGCTTCGGGAACTCGAGATCATCGAGTCCGGCGAGCTGGTCCTCACGAATGAGGGGGTCGACCTGCGGAAGGCAATCAGGAACGCCCTCGCGCTTTTCGCGCCTGTCGCCAACGGAAAGTCAATATCGATGGAATACGAAGCACTGGATTCGCCTCCGCCCGTCGCGAAGGGGGACAGCCTGCGGCTGGGGGAAGTGATCTATAACCTGGTCTCCAACGCCCTTAAGTACACCCCCGAAGGCGGACTGGTGCGCATTCGGGAAATGCCTGCGGACGACATCGACCCGGCTGGAGACAAAGCCGCTGGCAGGGTGGGGGGCTTCCTGCGTTTCAGCGTGGACGATTCCGGCCCAGGGATTCCCGCCCGCGAGAGGGGAAACATTTTCGAACGCTTCTACCGGCTCGACAAGTCCCGCGCTTCCGGTTCGGGAGGAAGGGGCCTGGGCCTTGCCATCGCAGCGGAGATCGCAAAGGCCCATGGCGGCACCATCACAATCTCGGAGTCGGACCTCGGTGGAGCCCGGTTCATCGTCTGCCTTCCTGCCCTCCTTTCCTGATGGGGCTTGAAGGAACGGGCGGAGCGCATTAGTATCGCCCATGTCTTTTGGAAAAGAACGAATAGCCTCGGGTTGGAAGGCAGCCAATGGCGCGACGGGTTCCGACGGAATAGGGAACCTCGCTGCCTTCGCCGCCTATGGCCTATGGGGATTCCTTCCTCTTTTCTGGAAATCCCTTTCGGCTGTCGAACCCCTTCAGATCCTCTGCCATCGCATTGTCTGGGCTGCGATGTTCACTTTGATCCTCCTGGCGATCAAGGGAAAACTAGCCGCGTTCAGCCTCAGGATGGGGGATTGGCGAAGGCTTTCCATGGCCGCGCTTGCCTCGGTTTTCATTACGATGAACTGGGGCATCTATATCTGGGCGGTTAACTCCGGCCACGTCACCGAATCCAGCCTCGGCTACTATATAAATCCACTCGTCTCCGTTGCCCTGGGAGCATTGTTCCTCAAGGAACGCCTCGATCGCTTCACGGTCAGCGCGGTCGCAATCGCGCTCATGGGACTTGCCGCCGCAGCGGCGATGATGGGACGCATCCCCTGGATCGCCCTCATCCTCGCCTTCTCTTTCGGGTTTTACGGCCTGGTCAAGAAGAAGGCGAAACTCGATCCTCTTGAGGGGCTAGCCGCCGAGACCCTGATTGCCGCTCCATTCGCGCTTGCCTTCATCGTTTTCCGCCACCAGACGGGCGCCGGGGCCTTCGGAAATGGCAAGGCCCTCGATACGGCCTTCCTGGCCCTAAGCGGCGCCATCACCGCCATTCCTCTCCTCCTCTTCGCCGTCGCCACGAATCGCATAACCCTCACGCGGCTGGGCTTCATCCAGTATCTTTCGCCAACCATCCAGCTGGTCCTCGGATATTTTGTCTTCGGCGAAAGGCTGAAGGCCCCGATGATCGTGGCCTTCGGCGCCGTGATCCTGGCGGTGGCCATCTATGCCTCCTCGCGAAGGCGTTTTTCCCCTCGGACTTGACCTGTCCCGACGCTGCGCGCCATAGTATCCCTGCCGCGCCCCTGAAGCGCGGTCAAGGAGCATACCATGAGCGATTCCCCGAACAGCGGTGCGGCAGGTGATGGTCCCGGTCTTGATTTCATAAGGCAAGCTGTATCGGAAGACATGGCGAGCGGGCGATACAAGGAAGTGCGGACGCGGTTCCCTCCTGAGCCGAATGGCTGGCTCCACATCGGACACACGAAGGCCTTCCTCATCGACTTCGGCGTCGCCGATGACTTCGGCGGCAAGTGCAACCTCCGCTTCGACGACACGAATCCCGAAAAGGAGGACATGTCCTACGTGGAGGCCATCAAGCGCGACGTGAGATGGCTTGGCTGCGATTGGGAAGACCGCGAATTCTATGCCTCGGACTACTACGTGCATCTCTACGGCCTTGCGGTCAAGCTGATAAGGAAGGGCGTGGCCTACGTCGATGACCTCTCCGAAGATGAGATGAAGGAATACCGGGGCACCAACGTGCCAGACAAGAACAACATCACCTATACGCCTCCGGGAAAGGACAGCCCGTATCGCACGCGCTCGGTGGAGGACAACCTGGACCTTTTCGCAAGGATGCGCGCCGGCGAATTCGCTGATGGCGCCAAGACCTTGCGCGCGAAGATCGATATGGCCCACCCCAACCTCCTCATGCGCGATCCAACGATGTACCGCATCCGCCGGGAGCCCCACTACCGCACCGGGTCGGCATGGTGCATCTACCCGATGTACGATTTCCAGCACCCCCTCTCGGACGCCCTGGAGGGGATCACTCATTCCCTCTGCTCCCTCGAATACGAGATCCACCGTCCCCTCTACAATTGGTTCATCCGTGAGGCCGAGGTCTTCCCCTCGAGGCAGATCGAGTTCGCTCGCCTCAACCTGTCCAATACCCTCCTTTCCAAGCGTGATCTCCTCCGCCTCGTGAAGGAAAAGTACGTTTCCGGATGGGACGATCCCCGGATGCCCACGCTCTCGGGCCTCCGCCGGAGAGGCTACACGCCAGAATCCATCAGGGACTTCATTTCCCGCATCGGCGTGGCCAAGACCGATTCCCTGGTGGACATCCAGCTCCTCGAACATTGCCTGAGGGAGGACCTCAACAAGAGGGCAAACCGGGTGATGGCCGTCCTGCGACCCCTCAAGCTCGTCATCGAGAATTGGCCTGGCTATGCCGAAGGCATGAGCCCGGGCAAGGTCGAAGACCTTGAAGCGGTCAACAATCCCGAGGATGGGGCCGCTGGTTCCCGGAAGATCCCCTTTACCGGCGAGCTTTACATCGAGCGCGACGATTTCATGGAGATTCCACCTCCCAAGTATTTCCGCCTTTTCCCGGGAAACTCCGTGCGACTGCGCTACGGATACATCGTGACCTGCACGGGGTTCAAGAAGGATCCTGTGACCGGTGCGATCACTGAAGTCCGCTGCAGCTACGATCCGCTGACCAAGGGAGGGGACGCCCCTGACAACCGCAAGGTGAAGGGGACTATCCATTGGGTGTCCGCCGCCCATGCATTTCCATTGGAGGCCCGCCTGTACGATCACCTCTTTGTGGCCGAACGGCCCAAGGACATAGCTCCCGGCATCGACTGGGTGACGACCATGAATCCGGCCTCCTTCGAGAAGGTGGTGGGCGCTTTCGGAGAGCCCTCCCTGGCCAATGCCAAGGAAGGTGACCGTCTCCAGTTCGAGAGGCTTGGTTATTTCTGTGTCGATCCCGACTCCACCCAGTCGGCACTTGTCGTGAATCGTTCGGTATCCCTGCGCGACACCTGGGCCAAGATAGGGAAAAAAACCTTCTGACAGACTTGTTTCCCCATGCGCCAGCCCCGGTAGCGCGTGGAATGCCCCTTCGCGTATACTAGCCACCATGCGCACGAGGCTTCCCGGCTTGGGAAGCCTCGTGACGCTACCGGATGACGCCCCCGCGGCCATTGCCGCGCAGCCCTGCCCGATCGAGCCCGGGCAGTGGCCATGTCCTTCCGGCGCGCCACCGTAACCGGCGGCGGGGTGAAATCAGGGCCCGCGCGCGAGAAGCTCGCGTACGACGCGCGCAGCGCTTCGTGAAACAGGAGTCGGTTATGGACAGCAGCGTGATTCGTGATCCGAGCATTTCGATGGAGAAGATCGTCTCCCTGGCCAAAAGGCGGGGATTCGTTTTCCAGTCCTCCGAGATCTACGGCGGCCAATCCGGCGCATGGGATTACGGTCCCATGGGTGTGGAGCTCAAGAACCGGATAGCCCGGTTCTGGTGGAAGGAGATGACCCAGCTCCACGACGACATCGTGGGACTTGACGCTTCCATCCTCATGCACCCGAAAACCTGGGAAGCCTCGGGACACGTCGAGAATTTCACCGATCCCCTCGTGGACTGCAAGAAGTGCAAGCAGCGCTTCAGGGCCGACCAGATCGACCAGGTGAAACTGGCAAAGAAGGAATGCCCCGAGTGCGGTGGCGAGCTGACCGACACGCGCAAGTTCAACCTAATGTTCAAGACCAACATCGGCCCGGTGGACGACGGCGGAGGCCTCCTCTACCTTCGTCCCGAGACAGCACAGGGCATCTATGTCAATTACAAGAACATTGTCCAGTCCAACCGCATGAAGGTTCCCTTCGGCATCGCGCAGGTCGGCAAGGCCTTCCGCAACGAGATCGTGACCAAGAACTTCATCTTCAGGACCTGCGAATTCGAGCAGATGGAGATGCAGTACTTCGTGAAGCCCGGGGACGACGAGAAATATTTCGACTACTGGCGCAAGCAGCGCTGGGCATACTACGAGAAGCTCGGCGTGCGCATGGAAAAGCTCCGCTGGCACCAGCACGGGCCGGACGAGCTCGCCCACTATGCAAAGGACGCCTACGACATCGAGTACGAGTTCCCGATGGGCTTCAAGGAGCTCGAAGGCGTCCACAACCGGACCAACTTCGATCTCACCCGGCACCAGGAATATTCGGGAAAGGACCTCCAGTACATCGACCAGGACAACGGCAATGAGCGCTACATCCCCTATATCATCGAGACCAGCGCCGGTCTCACTAGGCAGCTTCTCATGGTCCTTTGCGACGCCTACGAGGAACAGAAAGTCGCCGACAAGGGCAGCGAGGATGACTGGCGGACCGTGCTCCATTTCCATCCGAACCTCGCGCCGGTCACGGTCGCCGTCCTTCCCCTCATGAAAAAGGACGGGCTTGCCGAGCTTGCGCTGGATATCCGCCGCGAGTTGAAGGAAGAATTCTCCACGGACTACGACCAATCGGGCGCCATCGGACGCCGCTATCGGCGTCAGGACGAAGTGGGTACGCCCTTCTGCGTCACGGTGGACTACCAGACCAAGGAGGACGGGACGGTCACTGTCCGTTTCCGGGATACCATGGAGCAGGTCCGCGTGAAGCGCGAGGACGTGGATGCGACACTCAGGAAGGCCATCAAGGATTACAAGAGGGTCTAGGCAAGTCTCCTGAGGATGCCAGAAGCGCGCCGGCCAGGAAGGCATAATGAACCGCCCCGGGTTTGCCGGAGCCTTGTCTATTTGAGTCCGGCTCCTACGGCCAGACCTTCATAGGCGTCGCCGACACTACCGGTCGATGGAAGAACCCCAGCGTCGATCAACCGTTCGCTGTAGCGGATCGCGACATATTGGGATCCATGGTCGCTATGATGAATGAGATTGCCCGTGAGCTTTCGGGCCCAGAGGGCC
>JANYKC010000086.1 GCA_025358255.1 Spirochaetaceae bacterium | reverse complement strand
CGCGTCGCGAGGCCCCGAAAGGGGCCTCGCGCAGCACTGGGGAAATATGGTCTTCTGCTTGATCAGGGAGTAAGCGCGATCGCAAAACGCGAACGATTGACCGCGCCGGAACGCGTGGCTTCATTTTGGCCAGCATGTATGCCGGGTCAGTAATGACGCGACAGGCCCTATCGGTCAGTCCTTCTCCAGGGCCGTATTGATCGCCGCGATATCGCAGCGCTCCGGATCCCAGTCGCCCCCGATCCATTCCACAAATCCGGCTTCATCCTCATCGCGCTCATCTGCGGGCGTGGCGAGAGCTTCGAGAAGATCCTCATAACCAGGCGGGCCACCCGAGTCCTCGGGTGGAGCCGAGCGTTCAGCTTCGAGACAGAACGGCTTGTCGCCCGCGCCGGGAATCGCCTTCCGGGTCTCGGCCACGACGAGCTCGTGCTCCCAGGAATCCCCGTAATCGTAAATATATTCGATCCGGCTCCTCGCCCGCAGGGACAGTTCGTCAAGGCGGATCTTTCGCTCGTCGAGGACCGGTTCGAAGTCCTCTGGCGAAGGTTTGCCATAGACATCGCCGCGGAACCGGAACAAGTGCAGATGAGAGTCGGTCCAGCCGAAAGCGTCCTGAAGTATCGCATGGAGGTCGCCGAGGGTCCTGTTCCCCGGCACGGCCACGCGCCGCCTGATGGGGGGCTCGATGTATGAGATGCGTGCCTCGAAGAGGTAGAGTTTTTCCGCGGCGGGGCGGGCCCTGCCTTTTCCGCGGGCGCTCCGAACCGATGTGGCCTTTGTTCTTCGCCCTGCTTTCTTCCCCGGTGTCGCGCCTCCGGGTGGAGCTAGTCCCCCCTTGAGTTTCTCCTCGATCGAGCGCATGAGGGAGGAAGCCACCCCACGCAAGCCCACCAGCTCCGCTGAGAGATCGGCAATCGGGTTCATGCCCGCATCCAGGCCAACGGAGTCCGAGTCGATCAGCGCGACCGAGTCGCAGATGCCTTGCATCACCTCGGAAAGGGAGGAGAATTCGTCGGTGTCGAGGTCGGCGGGGGAGGATACGAAGGGCCCGATGCGCCGCATCCAGTCGAGGAAGGCCGCGTAGATGTCGAGAAGGCAGGAGCGCAGTTCGGCGAGCTCGGCATTCTCCCCCGATCTATCCCATGAAGTCGCTAGATCCTGCGCGAAAGCCCGCGCCTTCCTGAGAAGGGCGTCGAGCTTCTTCCGGGGCAGGCCAAGCTCGGAAACTCCCGCGAAACAGCGGCCGAGGGCGAAATCCACGCCCTTCCCATGCCAGAGGGCGTCGCGGACAAAGGAGGCTATCTCGGCGGAATCGAAGGCGATACCGAGCTCGCCGAGCGAGCGGGTCAAGTCGTCCGCGGCATCGCCAGGAGCGTAGCCGCGATTCGCTGTGGCCATGACGAGGGCCGGGATGTCGGCTTCGCTCGTCCACATGAAGGCGCGGCCCATGAATTCCTTGATCTGGAGGGCCCCGCCTTCATTGAAATACTCTGAAAAGGCCGCGGCCGGCTCCGTGCGCACCGATACGTCAGACGCGGAGAAGGCTGCTGCGATGAATGCGGAAGGAGGGACTGGCTGCCCGAGGGCGCGCGTGGCGCACTGGACGCCCTCCGCCACTGCCGCAAACCACGCTTTTCGCCGCCCTTCGGGGATACTCGATGCCTTGAGCGGGCGGACTTTGAAGCGAGAGCCGGTCGAATCCGCGAGCTCGAAGTCGAGGTAATCTCCTGTCTCGAGTCCATGATTTTTGTAATAGGCTTCCAAGTCATGGGCCTTCAAACGGATGAGCGCGTCTTCCGTATCGGGAGATGACAGGGTCGCCGCATTGCTGTCGTCCTGCTCCATTAGGAGGGACAAGGTTTCGTGGCCACCGAAGAACGAGAAAAAGATACATGCGTCTTTGAGAGAGAAGGGGGCCAAGCGCACAGTGATGGGCCTTCCTTGCCCATCGGAGAGGGCGATGTCCCATGGAGCGATTCCCGGATCTCGGCACATCTCGAATCGATGACCGGCGATGAGAAGCCCGCGCTCTCGTTCGAGTTTCGTAATCTTGACCAGGATTCGGGAACCGGGGAGAAGCGACATGGTGCAGGCCTCCGATGTGATGGTCGAGCTTCGCCGATGATCGAAAAAGACGGAAGCATATCATGGCCCCGCCTTCCGGCGGCGCGTCGATCGAGGACGGCGCCATCGCGGTCGAAGCACCGCTCGCAGTGCGCGTCCATCCGTGGATTTCCTGGGTCAGTGACGGATCGATTGCGCGAATGCTTCGGCGAAGAGGGTTGCCGTTTTTTCCGCTCTCGCCCTGTCTATCCAATAATGCGTCACAAAGCGGAACTCGCCCTCGAATGGCGGATTGATGAGGATGCCGCGGTCGCGCAGCAGGTCGGTGATGCGCGCCGCAAAGGCCGCCTGGTCACCCGCGACCTTGACCTTGAAGAAGACCATGTTGATGTCCACGAGCTTCTCATCCACGGTGACGCCCGGGATGGCGGCAAGAAGCCGCGCAAGGAGGCGCGCGTTCTCATGATCCTCGCCGAGGCGCAGAGTCATTTCCTCGAGGGCGATGAGTCCCGCTGCCGCGAGGATGCCTGCCTGGCGCATTCCGCCGCCCATGACCTTGCGCTTCATGCGCGCGCCTTCGATGAAGGACCTCGGGCCGGCGAGGATGGAGCCCACGGGGGCGCAGAGTCCCTTTGAAAGGCAGAACATGACGGAGTCGGCACGGGCGGCAATTTCGGAGGCTTCGACACCGAGCGAGGCGGCCGCGTTGAAGAGCCTGGCGCCATCAAGGTGGATGGGAAGGTCGTGGGCCCCTGCCACGTCTCGAACGGCGTCCATCGCGGCGAGGGGCACGACGCGGCCCGAGGAGTGGGCGTTCTCCATGCAGACGAGGGAGGTGATGGGATGGTGGATGTCCTCCTGCCTGATGCGCGCGCGCACCGCGGCAGGATCGAGCTCGCCTGTGGGCGCGTCGACCGGCCTGACCTGAACGCCGGCGATGATGGCCGCTCCTCCCGCCTCGTGCTGGATGATGTGGCACTGCTCTCCGAGGATCGCCTCGCTCCCGCGCGGGCACCAGGTGAAGAGTGCGAGTTGGTTGCCGAAGGTGCCAGAGGGGACAAAGAGGGCGGCTTCCTTGCCGACGCGGGCGGCGGCGCGGGCCTCAAGGTCGTTGACGGTGGGGTCGTCGCCATACACGTCATCTCCGACCGCGGCGGCGGCCATGGCTTCTCGCATCTTGGGGGTGGGCCAGGTGACAGTGTCGGAACGCAAATCGATGTGGTTCATGGTGAGAGTGTAGCCGCAGCGCTGAGGGGGCGGCAAGGCTGAGGGCTTGATCCTTTCCCGGCTTCCTCCTAGGCTTGGCCGGAACCCCGTATAGGCGTCAATAAGACGCGCAAGTCCGAGGAGCGATGATGAATACGATGAACTTGGGCGCGGCGGCCGCCTTGGCAACAGCGCTGTCCTGGACTGTGACCGCGGTCGCCTTCGAGATCGCGGGAAAGCGTATTGGCGCCTTTGCCCTTAATTTCCTGAGGCTCCTCATCGGATGCATCCTCCTCGGGCTATATTGTCTGGTCACGAGAGGGACCTTCCTCCCCTTCGATGCGCCCTTGTCGGCCTGGCTCTGGCTTTCCGCTTCAGGCCTGGTTGGGCTCGTGCTGGGCGACCTTCTCCTTTTCCAGGCTTTCATCGACATTGGCTCGCGGATCGCCATGCTGGTCTATGCAAGCGCCCCGGCGCTGACGGCCGTGCTCGGTTACGCCATCCTGGGCGAGCGTCTCGGCCCCATCGCCCTCGTCGGGATGGGCCTCACGCTCGGGGGCATTGCTATCGTGGTCCTGGATAAGGGCGGCGAAAGCATCGCGGGCAGTTGCCCTGAGGGGGAGAAGGTCTGCGAATCCCGGACCAAGAGGATCCGGGGCCTCTTCCTCGCCTTCGGCGCCACCTTGGGCCAGGCCGGGGGGATTATCCTGAGCAAGCTCGGAGCTGGAAACATGGACCCCTTCGCGGGCACCCAGATCCGCGTCAGCGCCGCTGTCGTCGGCTTTGCCCTCGTCCTGACCGCCCTGCAAAGGTGGCAGGGGACCTTCTCTGCCTTCAAGGACGGCAAGGCCATGGCAGGGTTGGGGGTCGGCTCATTTTTCGGGCCTTTCCTTGGCGTCTCGCTCAGCCTCCTCGCCGTGCAGTCGACCAAGGCGGGGATCGCCGCGGCCATCATGTCGATAGTCCCCGTCCTCATCATCGCCCCCTCGGCCATCTTCCTGAAGGAAAGGATCAAGGCGAGGGATATCATTGGATCCCTGACCGCGGTCGGCGGCGTCTTCCTCCTCTTCCTCGCCTAGGTGGAAGGCGGCCTCGGCGCGAGTCAGTCCTTGAGGAACTCCGCGAGCAGCGCCAGGGTGTTCGCCATCGCGTCGCTGTGCGTGCGCTCGTAGCCGTGGCTCGCATAGACGCCGGGACCGATGATGGCATGGCGGATGTCATAACCGGAGCGGAGCGAGACATCCGCGTCCGCACTGTACGAGGGATAGACGTCCACCGCGAATTCGCATTCCGCGCGCTTGGCCGCGAGGACAAGGGCATTGGTGAGTTCCCAGTCGCAAGGTCCAGCGGAATCCTTGGCGCAGATGGAGACCTTGTACTCGTCGCAACCCAGGTCGTCGCCGACGGCGCCCATGTCGACGCTGATCATGTCGGCGACTCCAGCCGGGAGGACTGCCCCACCGTGGCCGACCTCCTCATAGGTGGTGAATAGGAGCCAGAGCTTGCGCTTGGCCACGAGGGCGCCGGAGCGCAGGGCTTCGGCGAGGGCAAGGAGTATGCCTGCCGAGGCCTTGTCGTCCAGGTGGCGGCTTTTGAGGAAGCCGCTCGGCGTGAGGATCGGGCGCGCGTCAATGGAGACGATGTTGCCGGGGGCGATCCCGAGGGCGAGGGCCTCCTCCTTTTTTGAGCATCGCTCGTCTACGAGGATCTCCATGTTCTCCTCGTCCATCTTGCCGTCCCCCAGTTTCTTGTTGACGTGGGAGGATGCGTCGACGGGCTGGAAGGTTCCGGTGAAGGAGAGGCCCTCCCGGGTGTGGATCAGGCAGGTTTCCGTGACGAGGTTGAGGTCTGGATAGCCTCCGATCTTGGAGTATCGCAGCCTTCCATTGGCCTTGACGGCCCGGACGATGGCGCCAAGGGTATCTATGTGGGCCGCGAGGACAAGAGGCTTGCCTTCGCCGCCGAGGTCGCAGAGCATCGAGCCCTTGGCGGACCTCGTCGGGGCATATCCCGTTTCCTTCAGGGTTGCCTCGACATAGCGCTCGGCATCCCTCGTGAAGCCCGTCGGGCTGGGGATGCGGCAGAGTGCGAGGGTCTGTTCTATCGATCGGTCGAGCATTGCCTTGTCGATGTTCATGGTCGCTCCTTGTCGTCAAAGAGTATACGCGCTCTCAGGCGATTTGGCCAAAGCCGTAGGACGACTTTCCTCAACGAGTCTTTTCCCTTGGATCGACGGCCCTAACGTGGGATAATCACGCAACAAGGAGCAACCCATGGCCCACCGCGTCGAGTCCCTCATGTCAGCCAGGCTCTTCCTCTCGCCCCACCATTGCCAAGGGCGGATTTACTTCCTCTCCAACCTCTCCGGACACCTGAGCCTTTATGCCATGGATGCAGGCGGCTCCGTGCCCGAGCCCCTCCTTTCTCCCCACATTGCCCTCCAGAATCCGGACTTGATAGGTGGTCGCCCATTCTCCCTTTTCCCGGGCCTTGGAAAGATCCTCGTGATGATCGACCACGACGGGGACGAGAACTACCTGCCCATGCTCATCCCCATTGCTGGCGGCTTTCCCGAGCCGGCCTTCGGGAATTACTTCGCTGGACACCGGGTCCACCTGGGCCCTTGCGACGCGAAGAGGACGACGGTCTATCTCCTCGCGGAAAGGCGGGACTCGCCGATGCAAGAGACCTGGCGCGCCAACCTCGCGACGGGGAAGCTCGACAAGGTCGCCGAAAGCCCCTGGGCTTTTTCCCGATGTCGCACAACGCGACCCATGAGAGGCTCCTCATGGGCGAGGGCTACACCGAAGGCGATGTGGCGCTCTATCTCGGGAAGGGCGGCGGACGCAAGGTGCTCTACGGAAAAGCCATCGATGACCGGAAGGAAGGCGAGGAAGTGCCGCTCAACGGCATAGGCGGCGCTGAATTCTCCCCATCCGGCGCCGGGGCAATCGTCCTTTGTGCCGTTTTCGAGGATTGCTACGGCCTCGGCTTTGTCCGCTTCTCGAAACCCGGCTCCATGCTTCCTGTCACGGTGAAGGGAATGGTCCATGAAGGCTCGGGCGAGATGGGGGGCATCGAGCGCCTCGCGCGAGACCGCTACCTCGTTCAGTACAACATCGATGGTTGCTCCTGGGCCTAGGAGGCTACCTTCGACGAGGAAAGGCTCGTCATGAAGCTGGGGCGCGCGCTCGTCGGCGCAGAGCCCTTCGCGGACGGCACGCTCGAGCACATCATGTGGGATGAGGCGGCGGACCTGTATGCCCTGAGCTTCTCGACCGCGACCTCGCCTTCACAGGTCTACACGATCGAAGGCAAGACAAGGTCTTCGATATACGTGCACACGAAGGAGAGGATCCTCGGCATCGCGGAGGGCCTGCTCGCCACGGGGGAGGACGCATCCTTCCTCTCGCACGATGGCCTCCGGGTCTCGGCGCGCCTCTACCTGCCAGCCAAGGCCCTGGGCTGGGTCCTCGACCCCTGGTCTATTACATCCACGGCGGGCCACAGAGCCAGGAAAAGCCGGATTTTTCCTGGTTCTCGATGCCCCTCATCCAATTCCTGACCCTGCGCGGCTTCGCGGTCTTCGTCCCAAACGCGCGGGGATCGAGCGGCTATGGCCTCGCCTATACCAAGCGGGTCGACCGCGATTGGGGCGGTCAGGATCGCCTGGACCATGTGCATGCCATGACCAGGGTCCTCCCGAAGGACAGGCGCCTCGATGTGGGGCGCGCCGCCGTCGTCGGCCGCTCGTATGGCGGCTACATGACCCTCACCTTGGCCGGGCGTCATCCTGGACTTTGGAAGGCCTCCTGCGACATGTTCGGTCCCTATGACCTCGTGAGCTTCATCGACCGCCTGCCCAAGACCTGGCTGGGCGGTCTTGCCTCGCCGATGCTCGTCATCCAAGGGCGAAACGACCCCCGCGTGGTGGCCGCCGAATCAGAGGACCTGGTGCGCGAGCTTCGCGCGATGGGCAAGGACCTTGAGCTGCTCGTCTTCGAGAACGAGGGCCACGACGTGCTCAAGTACGAGAACCGGGTTCGCTGCTATGACGCGATCGTGGACTTCTTCACGAAGCTGCTGGTGCCCTGAAAACCGGGGAGGGCCGAGGCGCTTGCCTTCGTGATCAGAGCGCGGAGCCGAGGAAATCGAAACCGATCCGCTTTTGGATGATCACAGCCTGCGCGAGGACCCGCTTCAATTCCGTCTCTTCGCGCTGGCTCGGGGATTTCACCTGCGAGGGATGCCCGGAAGCCAGCCCGAGGGCAAGGCGCATCCCGAGGAGGAGCTCGAACGCCTCACCGCTGTCGCGGCAGGTATCGTCTCGGAGTATCCCGAGGGCGGCGAGTTCCTCGAGTCGCTCGAAGGTGTTCTGTTCGGCCAGGCCTTCCTTGAGCGCATATGCCCGGGCGAAGTTGGAGAAGAGGGCGGCGGCCTCCTTGAGTTCCCCAGCGTTTCGGGGCGGTGACGAAGGCAGCTTGACCCGGCCAGTCCCATGGGCGAGGTGGATGAAGAAATCGGGCCGCGCGCCCAGCAACTCCACTACGCTCTCCCTCAGTGTGTCCGCGATCTCCAGGTCGCCGGCTATGGCGCGCATGTCAAAGAAGGCATTGATGTCCAGCAGCTTGTCCGGTTCGGGCTCGCTGATCCAATGCGCGAACCTGGACCGCCATTCGGCGAGGGATGCGCAACAGGAGGGGTTCATCGCCATGATGCCTCCCTTGCAGAGGGGGACTCCGAATTCCGAAAGGGCATGGCAGACAGAGGCGCCAAGGGCAAGGAACCAGGCTCGTTCCGCTTCGCCGTCCTTGGACAGGGGAAGGTAGACGATGGCGTTGTCCTGGTCGGAACCGGGCAACAGCTCGAAGCGCCCTGCGCTTCCGAGGACGACAAAGGCGAAGGTGCAGGGCGGTTCACCGAGCTCGCCGATGGCGAACTCGACGAGCCGGGCAGCCAAGGCATCATGAAGCTTCGTGAAGAGGCGAGCCACATAACGGGGCCTGGCTCCGGCCGCGAGGAGGGATCCAAGCCCGACAAGGCTGTTGGCCATGAGGTCCTGGAGGTCATCGACGGACGATGCGGCTGTTATGGCCTCCCTTGAGGAAAGGATGGAAGCCCCGAGGGCAGAAAGGATATCCTGGCCTCGCACAATGCCGGAAATGGGGCCTCCGGGGTTTCGCAGGGCCAGCCTGCCGATCCGCGCCGAGAGCAAGGTTTCGAGCGCTTCCCCCAGGCTGCGCGTCGGGGCGATGGACCGGAGGGGAGAGCTCATGATGGTAGCGACGCTCGTCGATCCATCGAGACCCTCGGGGAAGAGCCTTTCCGCCATGTCCCCAAGGGTGATGATGCCGATCGCGGCGCCGTCCGGGCCTTCGACGATGAGCTCGCTCGCGGAGTGCCGCCGCATGGACGCCGCGGCCTCGGCCACGGTCATGGCCATGCCGCAGGCCTGTGGCATGGAAGCGATCCCTGAGACCGGCGCCGTGAGGAAGAGCATCGCGGCCCCATCGCCGGCGAGGCGGGTTTTCATCGCGCGCTCTTTGCGGAGCGTCATCGACACATCCTCGATGATGCCCATTATCCTGTCAGCCGCCTGTCCATCCCTTCCCGAAAGGAAGGCAGTCAGCACGATTTCCCGCAGGGGCGATCCGCGCCGGCCGACCCTCAAGGGGACGCGGCTGACCGTACCCTCGGAGGACAGGAGCGCGTAAAGGCGCTCGCCTTCGGCATGGTCGGGGATGAGGGAGAAGAGCCCGATCTGCTCGAGATCGGCTTTCTCGGGGATTCCGAACAGCCTGCGTGCATCGCCACTGGCTTCGAGGAAGACGGCGCGCCTGTTCCATCTTGTGCCGAAGGAGCCGATCCCGGCTGCCAGCGCGCGGGACTCGTCCGGTTTCGCCGATCCGGGCGTTTCGAAGCGGGCACCTACATCCCTCGCGGCGAGTATGATGCCGTCCTTTCCCGCGAGGCTCAAGGCGGATGAGGTCAGAACAATTTCGAGGGGCTCCTTGCCCCTTCGCCGCAAGGAGCATTCGAATGGCGGCGGAAGCCTCGAAGGATCCTCCTTTCCCTCGGAAAGGGCGGAGAGGAAGGAGGCCGCTTTTTCGTCATTCTCCGCGAAGGGGATGAAAAGCTGGCGCACGCCCAGCAATTGAAGTTCGGTTTCCGAGTAACCGGTCATCTCGATGAAGCAGGAGTTGGCGTGCGAGCATGCGCCACCCGAGACGATGACCATGCCTTCCGTGGAAGCCTCGACAAGGGCGCGGTATCGCTCGCGCGACTCATGGATCGCCCTTTCGGCGAGGAGGCGGGCGCGCTCGAGGCCGAGGCTCTGGAAGACCATGAAGGCAAGCACGAGGGCCAGGACAAGGGAAACGCCGGCCGAAAGCGCCACCAGGCGGCCGGAGAGGGTCCGCGTCTCCGCAGTCACGTCGTCAAGGTAGACGCCCGTCCCGATGATCCAGTCCCAAGGGGCGAAGCGGCTCACATACGAGAGCTTTGGGACAATCCGGCTCGCGTCGTCTTCCCATTGCCAAAGGTATTCCACGTAGCCTTCGCTCTTTTCCTTCACGGCCTTGACGAACTCCACGAAGACGCGGAGCCCGTTTCGGTCCTTGTAGCCGCGGAGGTCGGCGCCTTCGAGGTCGGTCCTGTAGGGGTGCATCACCATCCGGGGCAGGCTGTCAGTGATCCAGAAATAGTCCTTGCCCTCGCGCCCGTAACGAATGTTCCTGATGCGCTCCGCCGCCCCTTTTTGAGCATCGGCAAGTCCGAGGCGTCCTGCGTCGACATCCCGGGCATAATCCTGGAGGATGCTCGAGGCCGACCGGGTCAGTTCCCTGATCATCTCCTTTTTCCGCTCGAGCAACATGCTCGAGAATTGCGGGACCTCAATGAGGAAAAAGGCCGTGAGGCAAAGGGACAGCGCTACGAATGCCGGGGCCACGATGCGGGCCGCAAAGCCGCGGACTTCAGGGAGGGCAAGGGCGGGTGAGGCGCGCCGCGGATCCCGTGGGGATCCTGAGGAGGATGGAGCCGAGACCTGCCTCAGGAGAAGGGCGCGGAACGCCTCCCACTGCGCCTCGCCCATGCCGATCGAGGCTCCCTGTCCAGGAACACCGGGTTCGTGGAAATCGCTGCCGGCGCAGGTCGCGAGGCCATGGCGCGCGGCCAGGTCGAGAAGGGTTCCGCGCTCCGAGGCGGTATAAGGCCCGTAGATTGCCTCGATCCCCGCAAGCCCAGCGGCCTGCAGTTCTGAAAGCAGGGTGTCAAGGACGGAGGCATCACGGGAGACGGTGAGAGGATGGGCAAGAAATGCCGCGCCGCCGGCTTCCCGAATGGCGCGGATGAGGTCGGCCGCAGCGGGGAGCTCGCCGCCTTGGCCCGGATGCGAAGGGCGGGTGGAAGCGGTGAACTCGATGAATGTGGAGCTTGCTCCGTAGGCCAGGATGTGGACAAGGCCAAGGGAGGATGTCGCGCTGTATTCGATCCCTTCGATGCAGCCCACGCCTCGCCGGAGGAGGGCCTCCCTGAACCGCGCGGACCCGGCCGTGGTGTCATGGTCGGTAAGCGAAGCCCAGGCCACCCCGGCGTCAGCAAGATAGTCGGCGAGCGCTTCCGGCGACAACTTCCCGTCGCTCATTGTGGAATGCGAATGAAGGTTCAACTTCGGCATGGGAGCTCCAGAACGACGGCGTGAGGGGGCGACCGCATCCCCTCACGCCCCGCGACTACGATTGTACCGGGCGGGCATGCTCCTCGGCCATGTCGCGCTTCGTCAGGAGGGAGACGGCGATGATGGTCAGGAAACTCAAGGGGATCGAAATGATGCCCGGATTCTTGAGGGGCACGGGGGCAAGCGCCGGATCGAGACCATAAAGCTCGAACATCGTTGGGGAAAGGAGGATGAGGCCGATGGAGGAGACGATGCCCACGATGATCGATGCGGTTATTCCCTTCGAGGTCGTCCGCTTCCAGAAAAGCATCATGACGATCGACGGGAGGTTGGCCGAGGCGGCGACCGCGAAGGCCAGGCCGACCAGGAAGGAGACATTGACCCCCTTGAACAGTATGCCGAGGATGATGGCGATGAATCCTACGACGAAGGCGGCGACCTTTCCCGCCCTGACCTTTTCCTTGTCCGACTTGATGATCCCGGCGAAGCGGTCCATGAGGTCGTGGGCCACCGCGCCCGAAGCGGCGATGATGAGGCCGCTCACGGTTCCCAGGACGGTGGCGAAAGCGATCGCGGAGATCATGGCGAACAGGAAGGTGCCGAAGGATCGGGCGAGGAGGGGCGCGGACATGTTGTTGTCCGTGAGGTTGATGACGCCGCTCGTCATCGCGCCAAGCCCCATGAAAAGGGTCAGCACGTAGAAGAATCCGATGGCCGCGATGGCCACGATCGTGGACTTCCTCGCGGCGGCGGGGCTCGGCACCGTGTAGTAGCGGATAAGGATGTGGGGGAGGGCCGCCGTGCCGAGGAAAAGGGCGACCATGAGGGATATGAAGTCGATGCGCTCGAGGGGGGTCCCTTCGACCTTGAAGCTGAGGCCTGGCCTCATGATGCGGTTGCCGGGCGTGAGCTCCGAATAGTAGACGGTGACCTTGGTGGATCCGTCTACGAACTTCGCTTCCTTCCAGCGCCGCACTTGGCTGGTCGGATCGCCGATGAGGGCCAGGAATTTGAAGGGTCCGACGGGACCGGTCCTCGCCTCGACTCCGGCTTTTCCGGCGATGACCTCCAGGTTGCCGACCAAGGCGAGCTTGTTCGCGCTCGACGCAGGAGCGCCATTGATGTACTTGCTGCCGTCCTTGGCCGTGACGGTTTCCTGGGTCTCGTGCAGGGAGAGGCCGGAAGCGCCAGACTCGGCTTTCCACCAAGTGGCGCGGCCGTCCTTTTCAAGCTTCACGAAGCGCAGCTTCTTGACGTCTTTCTGCCCAACGACCTTGTAGCTCGGATCTGAGGGGATGACGGCGCCTGAGGCATCCGCCGCGGCAAGAGTCTTGAAGTCCTTGAAGGGAACGGCGCCGCCCTGGTCTGGTGTGGTCGTGAGGCCCCGGAGGCAGAGCACGACGACGACGACGATCGAGAACACGATGAGGAGTGTTCCCTTGATGAACTGCACGTAGGTCGTGGAGGTCATGCCCGCGGTCGCGACGATGGTGATGACGATCGCGCCGACGAGGATGACGCCTACGTAATGCGGGAAGCCGAGAAGTGGGGTGATGAGGACGCCGGCGCCGACCATCTGCGGGATGAGGTAGCAGAGGGAGACGACCAGGGTGCTTATCGCCGCCACGAGCTTGATGGCCTTGCTGTTGAACTTGGCGTCCAAGGCGTCAGTGAAGGTATAGCGGCCAAGGCGCTTGAGCGGTTCGGCGACAATGAAGAGGGCGACGATCCATCCGGCCAAATAGCCGATCGAATACAGGAAACCATCGTATCCGGCCGTCGCGATGAGGCCGCAGATGCCGAGGAAGGAGGCGGCCGAGAGGTAATCCCCAGCGAAGGCTATACCGTTGATGCCCCAGTGGATGCGGCCCCCGGCGGCGTAATACCCGCTGGAGGACTTGGCCTTCGCGGCGAAGTAGAAGGAGATGAGGAGGACGAGGGCGACGATCGAGACAAATATGACGACCGGAAGTATTTCGATCATGCTATGCCTTCCCTTGCGCTTCGAGGAGCCTCTCGCGCTTCCCGCAAGCGGTGCTGTAGAACAGCGCCATGACAAGGGCCACCAAAATGAGGCCGAAGCCATAGACGACCGCGAGATTGAGTCCGGCGAATATGGCCGTTTCCATCAACACGGGCTTTATCACGTTGATGGCGATAAAGGCCGCGTAGATCACCGCATAGATCGTGAACATGATGACTCCGAGCTTTTTCTTGAATACAAAGGCCGGGTCCGGCCCGGTATCGATCGCCACTTCATGAAGCATTCATGACCCTCCCTGGAAAGCTGCACGGCGCGGTTTTCCGCCACCGTTCCTGTCGGTGTAAAAAGTATAATGCAGGCTTTGCGGATTTGTGTGACAATAAATAAAGCTTTAGTCATTCATCGGTGTTAACGATAATTTTGGAGCGAATGAAAAAGGAGCCACCCCGAAGGATGGCTCCCGATGTCCGATGCGCCGAGGGCTATTTGCCGAGGGGCTATTTGCCGAGGGGCTTGCGCTTGTTCCAGGCGTCGTGGAGGGCGGCGAGGACGTTGCCATGGGCATCCGCGATGCTCATCGTCGCGCCGGAGCGTGCGTCCACGGCGACCTTCTTGTCCGCCGCGCTGAGGGCGTCGAACTTGGCCTTCTCCTTGGCATCCTTGGTCTCGGGGTTGAGGGGGCGCGCGTTCACGTCGTTGCCGTACTTCGCGAACCAGGCATCGACCTCATCGACGGTCTTGCCGATGAAGAGGGTCTCGTAGAAGTCCATCTGCTTCCACCAGTCGTTCTTCGCGTTCATGCCATAGCTGTCGCCGCGCTCGCGCTTGGACTTCCATCCATTGATGTCGGCGATGGTCGACTCGACCGTGTTCGCGGAGACGCCATCGACCTTCTTGGTCTCATGGTTGGTCACATTGTAGCCCGGGGTTCCCGGCCAGCCAGCGAAATGGGGCATGGAAGCACCATCGTAATTGGGGCTGGACACTTCGAGCTCGTCGAACTCGAGGTCGAGGATCTTGCCCTTGGCGTCGAAGACAACGGCGCCGTAGACATAGGTGAAACTGTAGACCTGGGTACCGGTGGCATCCTTGCCGGGGCCGACGCGGAATACGGGCGACTTGCCCATGCCGAGCGACATGCCCGTGGTCTGGGCGGCGACGAAGGACAGGGCGAGGGCGATCATGGCGATCGCGACGAGGAGTCTTCTCTGCATTTGATCCCTCCGAGAGTTTTTCAAGCGGGCACGAGGTCCCGCGTGGAGATTATTTCACCGCGGCCTTCTTCAAGGCGTTCTGGACCGCGTACTTGATCAGGTCGCATGATTGCGATGCCCCGCTGATCGCGTCGACCACGAGGAAGTCAGGAGCGGCGATGAAGGCGGCGAGCCATGCGGCGAGGGCGGCATCCTCGAGGTTGACATCGCCCTTGCCCGATGGGAAGGTGATGGCTGCTATCCTGCCGTTCTGGACGGTCACCGAAATGCTCACGGAGCCGAGCTCCTCGTCCACGTAATCGAGAGCGTATGCTCCATCGACGTACTTTTTCGCTTCCTCCGCTCCGGCAGCTGTCCCGAACATGAGAGAGACCAGGACCAGGACGATCGCTTTTCGTTTCATGGAGCCTCCCTTGGGCCGAATCGAGGCCCTGCGTCCCGCGAAGCGCACCGAGACCGCCGAGATATTAGGACATTCCGAAGGAAATTTGAAGGGGGCTCCCGGCGCGGGCGAAGGGCAGGCCGAATCGAGCGGACGGGCGCATAGTGCCCGCAAAGCACAAGGTCTATGCTGGAAAGGAAGGCCCGGGAGGCCGTGGCGAAGCGCACCGGGGCGGCACAGGGAAAGTCCAGGGGCGGCGAGTCCCAAAGCGAGGATGTGGAAACGTGTCGAGGGGAAAAACCTTTCCGGACAGCAGGGTGATCGTTGACGAGGCGGTCAGGCTCATGGGAAAGGATGGATTCCCGGCCTTCTCCACGCGCAGGCTCGCGGCATCGCTGGGCTCCTCGGTCATGACCCTTTATAATTATTATGAAAACCGGGAGGCAATCACGAAAGAGGCCATCATCGCGGCCTTCGGGTTCCTGGTCCAGGGACTGCCCGGACGCATGGAGCCGTTCCTCGCGGGGGAGCATCTCCGCGAATTCGCCGGGACGCGGCCAAGGCCCTACGAATTCCTCCTTGACACCGGCTTTGACAGCTTCCTTTCCGACCCGCGCATCACCGGGCACTACGGCGTGGCCTTCGACCGGATCGCGCCGATGCAGGTCGTTTCGGCGGTCTCCTCGAGGAAGCCTACGAAGCTCTGCTCGCCGACCAGGAAGCCTACGTCAGGATCCCGCAGCGGGCCGGTCGGCACCCGTCATTGGAAAACCGACCCGAGGACGGCCATGCACAGGGGGATGGACGCGATGCCCAGGACGGTCGTGAGTGAAGTCCCTATCCCCGCGTATTCGGCGTCTGCCCCGTAGGCCGCCGCAAGGATTGGCGTCTGCGTCATCGCCGGCATGGCCGCCTGCAGGAAGAAGACCTGCTTCATGAGGAGGGGCAGGTCGAGGGGGCGGGCGATAAGGACCAGGAGGAGGGGCGAGACCAGGAAGCGCCCTGCAAGGATAAGGAGAAGGTCGCGCTCCGGCTTGAGTTTTTTCCATTCCACCCGCGAGATGACGATGCCGATGAAGAGCATCGAAAGCGGCGTTGTCATGTTGCCGAGGGTCTTGCAAAGGCTCATGATCGGCCGAGGCAACCGGATGCCGACCATGATCATCGCCGCCGCCGCGAGGAAGCCGATGAGGGGCGGCGAGAGGATCCTGCGCAGCCCTTCTCCCGAGACCATGGAAGGCCGCGGTCCGCCGGAACGGATGGCCCCGTCCCTGGCGATGCCGAAAACCCCGATCGTCCAGAAGAGGCTCGTGTTCGCGATGTAATAGAGGAGCACATAGGGTAGGCTCGCTTCGCCGAAGAGGACCATGTTCACGGGGAGGCCTATGAAGATCGCGTTTGAAAGCGAGAACATAGAGGCGAAGGTTCCGCGCCGCCCTTGGGGGAGGCGGAAGAGCGCCGCGAGGCCGCGGGCGATCGCATAGCCGGCAAGCATGGCCGCGAAGGGGATGGGCAGTCCGGGCAGCATCGAAAGCAGCTTGGCGCGGTCGTAGCCGCCCATGAGGTTCGAGATCATGTATGCCGGCAAAGCCACCGAGACGACCAGCCTTGAGATAAGGGAGCTCGAAGTGCCTTCGAACCATTTACGCTTGGCCAGCGCCCAGCCAAGGCCTATCATGAGGATGACGGAGAGGACACTCTCAAGCGCGTTCAGCATGGACAGATCCTATGCGGCAAGGGGCATCGCGGATAGGCCCTGTAACCGCTTGGGCTTTTCCGCCTTCTGCGCAAGGTCCACGAACTCCGCGCGCCTACCGGATCCGTCATGGACGGATGCTGGCTTTGCAAGGGCAAGGGCGAGCTTCCAGTCGGAGACGCCTTTGTATTTGGAGTCGCGGAGGAGCATGCCTGCGGCGGCCACGGAAGCCGCGAAACGGAGATCCTCGGAGGCCGCCTCCCAGGGGTCCGCGACTTTCGCGAGGGCAAATTCCAGGAGCGAGCCCTGGTCCCCCGCCGCTTGCTTGTGGCGGATCCGGACTGTCCCCAGGGATGAGGCGGTCCCCAGGGATGAGGCGCCCGCGCCGTGAGCGGGCAGCATCTCGTAGCGGGCGGTCACTCGGTGCCCTTCGCCCATTTCGCCGGCGTCCTTGGCATCGTTCGCGAAATCCGCAGCCGCAAGCAATCGGTTTTCGTAGCCGATTAGGCGGAAGGAAGACGCCTTTGTTCCGGTAGCCCTCGATGAGCTTGACGAGGTCGGCTTCCCATGAGACGCCAACGTTGAAATCGCCATCGGTGGCCTATATGACGCGGTTGTTCCCGCCCCGAGCTCACCGCGATGGGAATGCATCCTTTCGGTTCTTTCCATCCGTAGTCGATACGGTTGACGAACTCCTCGATGCGGACCGCGTCCACCGAGCACTCGAGGAATCTTGGGCGGACCGAATGTGGAAGAATTGACGTTTTCCGAGATCGCGGTCGGACAACGTCCCGTTCGATGGCTTTCGCCGTCTCCATGCATACTAGCCCGAAGGGCTTACTCCGAGAGCTTTCGCCATCCTCCCGACCGCCCATCGCTCCCGATGGGCCTCAATGAACCGGAAACTCATCTCCGGTTCTCCTTCGCTGACCAGTTGAATCTACCAAGCCCAAGTCTCGCGATTGCCTGCCTGTCGCGCAAGCGGATCCCTCCGATGGGCCCTGGCCACTCCCGGTGCCGTCCTCTTTGCGCTATACTCGCAGGGCTTGCGGCGGAGGCTCGTGGATGGACGCGCGGACCAACATTCTTGGCATCACCCGAAAAAACTTCGAGGCCTTGGCGGACCTTGGTCCTGGCCGCTCGCGCGCCCTCGGCTTCCTCTACAAGGCGGCTTTCCGGGAAGGGCGCTTTGAACCGGAAGGGCTTGCCATTTCGCGGGAGGCCGCAGGGTCCCTCTGTTCGCGCTTTCACCTTGCCCTTCCGCAACTGGTCGAGGTCGTCGAAGAGGAAGGCGAGCTCGGAACCACCGCCAAGGCCTTGTTGCGGCTCGAGGACGGCGCATGCATAGAGTGCGTTCGCATTCCCGTTCCGCATCGCGGGAGCGGATCGGCGACAGCCACCCTATGCCTGTCCTCCCAGGTCGGGTGCCGTATGGCCTGCGCTTTCTGCGAGACGGGCCGAAGCGGCCTCACCCGGAACCTAAGCGCCGCGGAGATCGTGGCCCAGCTTGTCATTGTCCGGCTCAAGCTTGGCTGGGACATCTCCAACCTTGTCTTCATGGGCATGGGCGAGCCCCTCGACAACTTCGAGGCGGTCGCCATCTCCTTGGCGGTGTTCCTCGATTCCTCGGGGCTGGGCTTCGCCCAGGAGGACCTGACCCTTTGCACGGTCGGCCTCGATTCGGGCATCCGACGCCTGCGCGGACTCGGCTACAAGCGCCTCAACCTTTCGGTGAGCCTCAACGCTCCCGACGACCTGGTCCGTACGGCCCTGATGCCGGTGAATACGGCGGTCGATCTGGCCAGCCTCGCCGAGTCCCTTGCGCGCTATCCCCAACGGAAGAACTTCGCCCTTGGTGTCAACTACTGCCTTATCCCGGGCCTCAATGACGGCCCTGGCGCGGCGGAGGGGATCGCCGCCTTCCTGGCGAAAGCCGCCCTGCCCGGGCGGGCCCTCGTCAACCTCATTCCCTACAATCCCGGTTCCGAGCCTGTCGGGAGGGCTCCCCGCGCGGAAGAGCTTGATGCCTTCGAGGCGCGCCTCAAGGACCTGGGCATCCAGGTGAAACGCCGCGCCCCGCGGGGGCTGAGCCTCATGGCCGCCTGTGGCCAATTGGGCGGCAAGGTCCGCGCGAATCCCTAGCTCCAGGAGGTGCCTCGATGCCCGATTCCCCCTCAATCCACCTCGCCCTGCGCTTCCATGTGAACCTCTATCATTCCTACCGGGGCGATTCGCTTGACGAGAAGGGCATCGGCAAGGACATCCGGATCATCCGGGGCCTCCTTGATGGACTGTCGGAGCTTGAGGCGGCTGGCATTCCCGTGCGCGCCGCCTGGGACATCGAGAACTATTATTCCCTCGAGCTCTACCTGCCGCGCTTCGCGCCCGACATCATAGACAGGATACGCGCAAGGGTTGCCGATGGACAGGATGAGGTCGAGCTCATGTCCTGGAACAATGGGCTCCTCACCGCCCATGATGGCGAGGAGTTGCGGGAGGCCATCGCCAGGGCCATCCACAACGACGGAGGCTCGGGGCTCGCCGACCTTTTTCCCTCGTGGGCCCGCATCGTGCGGCCCCAGGAATGCATGTGGAATGCCGCGCATATCGGGACCTATCGAGCGCTTGGGGTCGAGGCGGTATCCCTCTATTACAGCGCCATTCCCTTCAATGGCTTCGCTTCCTTCATGCCGGTCCTCCCCCTCGCCCAGCGCTACAATCCGTCGCGGCTCCTGGACAGGGGAAGCGGCGCCTCGATGCGACTCCTTCCGGCCTACAACCCGGGCGACGTCGTCGAACATTGGGCCAGCCTTCGGCATTGGCTCAAGGGCCTGCGCCGGCTCCAGCTGGCCGAGGGCAGCGGTGACCTCCTCCTCATCCTCGACATGGACGCCGACGATTCCTTCTGGGAAGGCTACCTGCCGGGCAATCTGGCTTTCCTGCCGCCTTCGCTTCGGGGCCTTGTCCCCATGCTCCGGAGCGTCGCCTCACTTCCCTTCCTTCGCTTTTCCCTTCCCGGCGCCTACCTGCGCGAGCACACCGACGCAGGGGACATCGTCATCGGGCAGGATCTGGCCGATGGCTCCTATGACGGCTACTCCTCATGGGCGGAAAAGGAGGAGAACACCCGGCTCTGGCCGACGATACACGAGGCGAGGCGGCAGGCTGCCCTTGCAGGGAGGATAGGCGAGGAGGCGGGTTGCGGAAGAGAGCTCTCGGAGGCCCTTCGCGAAGCGCTGACAGCCCGCCTCCTTTCCCTGTCCACTACGCATTTCGGCATGGCTTCGCCGGTCATGAACGCGGAACGTCTGCGGGATGCCTTTGCCAGCGCCGGCTTGGCCCTTGCCGCTTCTGAACGGGCGCTCGGTCTAGCGCTCGCGTCCAGGGGGCCAGGCGACGGCTCCTGGTATTTCGATCCCCGCATCGACGCACTGGAGGCGGGCTGCGGAGGAATAATCCGACTCGAATCCGGCGCGGCGACCGTCGCCAATCCCAGCTCAAGCAAGGCGGCGGACCTGGGAGCCGCGCCAAGGGGGAAGCACGGATCCCCACATGGGCTCCAGGTCTCGAGTTCGTCGATCCGGTCTGGAGCCCTCGTGCTGGAAGCCGGCCGCGAAACGGGCCTTGTCGCGAGTCTAGATGGCTTGTCCCTATTCGACTCTGGCCTTTCGCGCCCATGGATTCGCCATGGACGCCGAAAGCGGGTGGCCGAAGTGACCTCGATCGAGGCACGGGAGCCGCTTGCGGGCAAGCTTGCGGAACTGGAGATCTCGGGCATCATCGCCTTGCCGGCAGGCGGACGACATGCAGCGGATGTCGCGGCGCATTGGACCCATCTCTATACGGTCGCCGCTGGAGTCAAGGGTTTTCGTGTCGACCTGCGCATCGATTATCCCGCGACCCAGAGGCGGGGCTTCGACCGGGCAAAGGCCTTGCGGCTGGCCCGCGACTGGGACGCGCGATGGCGCGAAGTGGCTCCCTTCGAGATGGCGCCATCCCTCGGCGCTACGCCGGAAAATCCTGTCCGGGTTTGGAAACACGATTTTTCCGGTCAGGTCGCCTCCTACAGCCTCGACTACCATCGCTTCGGCCCCAACCGCGAACCGACGTCGCTCAACAACCACATCACCGACGGCTGGGTCGCCGTCGCCGCGGCCGGGCGCGGCATCCTTGTGGCGCAGTCCGACGAGGCGCAGACCCTTTTCGCATTCTGCCCGATGCGCGTCCGGCTCTCCAAATCGAGGCAGCGAGTGTTCCTCAATCCCTTCGGCTCCTATGCCGGCCCACAATGGCGCTATCCGACCGCGACGACGGGCTTTGGCCGCCTTGCCGCGCTTGCCGCGGCGGACAACCTCGATCCCTACGCCCCGTCCTGGGAAGGAGGTAGTCTCAGGTCCAGCCTCTTCGTCATTCCCTATGAAGGGGACTGCCCGCCAGAAGCGGTGCAACGGGACGCCCTGATCTTTGCCAGGAGGCCTTTCCATGGCTGATCAAGAGGGCTCCGGCCCCTCGCAAGGCAGGGCAGGTTTCCCCTTCGGCCTTCGCGCCCATGATTACGGGCGGGCTGGCGCACGGGACCTGGCGGCGAGGCTCGCCGTGACCGGCGCCTCCCATATCCAGCTTGCTCCCGCTAAGGCCCTCGAGGAAGTAGGTGACGCCGCCCTTGACCTCGGCGCCGAAAAGGCGATCGGGCTCGCGAGGGTTTTCGGGGACGCGGGCATAAAGGTGGCGATCCTCGGCTGTTATGTCGACCTCGCCGCAAGAGACCCGGGGAAGGCCGCCCTCGCGTACAGGAGATTCGCGGCGAGCCTTGGCGCGGCCACAGCCTTCGGCGGCCCTCCCGTGGCGACCGAAGCGGGATATGGCGGACCCTTCCGCTTCGCCGATGCCTCGCGTCGCCTGGCCTTCATGAAAGCGCTCGCCCGGCTTGTGGAAAGCGCCGAATCCGCAGGCCTCCGGGTGGCGCTCGAGGCCGCGCGTGGCCACCTCGTCTCGACACCCGGCGACATGGAGAGGGTCCTCGCCGACATCGGCTCCCCGGCGCTGTGTGTCCTCCTCGATCCCGTCAACCTGGTACCGGATGGCAAGCCCGCCTCTGCCATCGCGCGCACCTCCCGCATCCTGGAATTCGCCTGTGACCGTATCGTTGCCATCCATATCAAGGATGCCCTGTCCCTTCCCGGGAGGGTGGTGGCCGTGCCTCCAGGTCGCGGCAGCCTCGATTTTTCGGCCCTCTTTGACCTTCTCGCCGGCTCAGGTATCCATGCGCCGGTCATTATCGAGGATTGCCCACCCTCCGCCCTCCCGACGTCCCTCGCTGTCCTGGCCGAAGCGGGGATCTCCCGCATCGCATCGCTCCCGGGACCAGCTAGCTCCGCCTACGGCGACGAGGGGAAAAGCCCTTGAACTTGCCATTGGCAATAGCTGTCCCCCTCATCATTGTGGCTGCCCTTGGTGTCTGGGTGGCGCTGGACCTGGCCCGCATCCGTAGGACCAAGGTCCTTCCCGCAGACCCTCCCCTGCGCATCGATGGCGATATCGATGGACTCCTCCTCAGGCTCGAGGGCGGACAGGCCTTTGAGCCCCTCCGCGACCGGGGAGCCATCGAAGGAGCCTGCCGCTTCATGGACGAGCGCTGGGATACCTCGGATTTCCGCCTGCCCACCTTGATCCGCCTTTTCTGGCTCCATGCTGGTAGCCTTGATGAAACGGCCCGCTCGCGCATAAAACTGGCCTTGCTCGGTTTCAAGTACTGGATCGACCAGCCCGGCAAGGACTCGATGTGCTACTGGTCGGAAAACCACCAACTCCTGTTCGCGGCCGGCGAGTACCTCGCGGGCAAGCTCTTCCCCGACGAGCGTTTCGGGAATGACGGCAAGACGGGGCGCGAGCATATGGCCATCGCAAGGGAGCGCCTCATGGTCTGGCTTTCCCAGCGCTGGGACTACGGTTTCATCGAGTGGTACTCGAACACCTACTATGTCGAGGACGCGGCGCCCCTTTCGGGCCTGGTCGATTTCGCCGGCGAGGCCCGGGGGACTGTCCTTGGCGATCCGGAGCTCGCTGCCAGGGCGGCGATCATCCTCGACCTCCTCCACTACGACCTCGCTTCGCAATCCTGGAGGGGCGCCTTCGTCTCGACCATGGGGCGGGGCTATGAGCTCGGGAAAAAAGGCGGGGGCGGTGATTCGATGCGCCGCATCACCGCCAAGGCTTTCGCTTTGGAGGAAGGCGAACCGGGGAAGGGGGCGCACTGGTGGAAGCTCGACCACGGCATGGACCTCAACCTGGTCCTGTCGCGGCGCTATGCCGTCCCGGAGGCCATCCGGGCGGTCGCCCTTGATCTCTCGCCCGCGATCATCCGCGGATCCACCGGCCTCGACCTTTCGGAACTCCGCGCCGAAGGTCTCCTCGGAAGGCGTATGGCCCAGATGATGATGCTCTGGGGCATGGAGGCCTTCACGAACCCCGAGGCCATCACCGTTTCGGTGCGTCATGCGCACCAGCTTGGCCTCCTTGGCAACGAATTCCTCCACGGTCTCTCGATGGTCGACCTCGGCCTCCTTCGTGACACCGGCCTCCTCGGCCCCGTGAGCCGTCTCCTGCGGCCGGTTTCGAATGGCGTCGCGATCGAGCGCGCGGACACCTACACCTACCGCACTCCCTATTTCCTGCTCGCGAGCGCCCAGCGCCATCATCCGGGCGGCTTCGGGGACCAGCAGCACATCTGGAGCGCGACCATCTCCCCAGCCCTCTCGGTGTTCACTACCCATCCGGCCAAGTCCCTCCTTTCCCGGGGAGCCCTCTCCGAGTCACCCGGCTACTGGGTCGGGAACGGCCGCAACCCGGATGTCGTGCAGGACCGGAACGTTGTCCTCGCGATCTATGTCACCGAGGGGAGGAAGGGCTTCATGGAGAAGGACATTGTCGGTTTTACCCACGCCTGGTTTCCGGCGGCCTACTTCGACGAATCCTCGATAGAAGGAAACCGCGCCTTCGGCCGCGTTGGTGAGGCCTACATCGCCCTCCTGGGCTCGTCGCCGCTCGGATACGCGAACGCGGAAGGCCAGGGCTCGCGAGAGGACCTCCTGCAGCAGGGGAGGCGGACCGCCTGGGTCTGCGAGCTGGGCTCTCCCGCCACGGATTCCACCTACGGGAGCTTCAAGGCGAGGATCTCCGCCAACACCTTCGCCTTCAACGAGTCGAAGGCCAGCCTTGCCTATGCCTCAGGCGGACGCGAGTTCGCATTTGCCTACCGCGGCGCCTGGACCTTGGACGGGAAGGCCATGTCTACAGGTTATCCCCGCTTCGATTCACCATGGGTGAAGGCCGAGAGGAAGCCTGGCACGATTTCGATCGCCGCGGGTGGAAAGCGGCTGGACCTCGATTTCCGCAAGGGCACAAGGACCGAGGCCACAGCGCCGTAAGGAAGGAAGAGCGGATGTTCACGCGGAGGGCGCGTGGCGCAGGGGTGGAGCAGGAGTATCCTGAGGATGTTGTCATGACCGCATCCCGGCGGGGTTTCCGCCCCGCGCTTCCTCGATCTTCGCCCTTTCGATGGCGGCGAGGAAGAAGGCCGCGAGCCCGTAGCTCAGGTCATTGGACCGGGGGACGAGGGCATAGCCGAGGCGGGGAAAAATTGGCAGGGGAATGGTGGGCGCGGAGATGCCCGGGAGGGAGGGGCCGTCCTGGGTGTCGACGACGCTCGCCGCGACGGCCTCGAAGGACGCAATGGCAGGCGCTAGGAAACGCGGATCGAGGTTTCCCTGGCGCACTGCCTGCATCCATCCGCCGGCGATGAGGGCGGTGGCGGACGCTTCTGGATATCCGCCCCTTGAGGGGTGGAGGATGGTTTCCCAGAATCCGTCGGTCCGCCTCAGCGGCAGGAGGGCTTCGGAGACGCTCGCGAGCACGGTCCGGATCGATGCGGTTTCCGGCGCATCCTGGCCTATCTCGTCGAGGAGGATAGCGAGGGAAGCTACCACCCAACCGTTGCCGCGGCCCCAATAGAGTTTCCGGGGGAAGGGGCGGCGGGGCAGCGCCCGCCAAGTATGGGAAAACAGCCCGTCCTGGGGATCCTGGAGGACACGGGCATATTCCCTCGGCTGGCGGGAAGCAAAGGCGAGAAGGGCTTCGTCCCCGACCGCCTTGGCGTAGCGTGCGGCGAAGACACCGAACATCATGAGGGAGTCGACCCAGACGGATTTTGGATAAAGCCTGCCCTCGGGGCTGTGGCCCAGGTGGTTCACGAAGTCGCCCTCGATGCGGGGTTCCGAACGGACATAGGCCGCCGGGCGCTCAGCGAGGACGAGCCATGATCGGTCACCTGTCTGACGGAAGGTGGCAAGGGCGGCAAGGGCGGGAGCCACGGTGTCGCTTTGGTCGACGCGCGGCGGGCTGGCAAGCCATCGCTGGCAATATGCCCGATAGAAGGGCAAATAGCGGTCCTCATCGAGGAAGCGGTCGAGCTCTCCGAGGGCATAGGCCAACAGGGCCTCCCCCCACATCCAGCGCATCGAAGCAGGATCGATTCGGCGAACCGTGGCGTCGGCAAGGGCGATTGCCCGGGTGAAAGACGGAATTGCGCGTATGGCCATATCCGGGGGATTATCACCCCATCCGACGGGACCGTAAAGGCCGTTCCGACAGCCTGCATTCAGCCCGGCTTACCCGCCATTGAAGCGAGCATTTCCGAGAGCTCCGCCAGGATCATCGCGGTGGCTCCCCAGACCTTGCGTTCCTCGAGTTCGAAATAGGGAACCTGCCACTGCCTTCCCTCGAAGTTGCGGTCTTCGCTTTTTATTCGACCGGCTTCGAAAAGGCCAGAAAGTGGGAAATCCACGATGCCATCGATTTCCCCCCTGCGTGGCTTCATTTCGGGCTTCTGCGGCAGGGCTCCGACAAAAGGACGCACCTCAAAGCCACTTGGAGGGACCCTGATGGGCGAGAGCCCGCCCAGGAGCCGTATCGAAGCCGTCGTCCCCGCTTCCAGGCAGAGCTCCTCTTCGGCCTCTCGGAGGGCCGCATCGGCCGGGCTTTCCTCCGCCTCAAGGGAGCCGCCGGGAAGGCCGACCTCCCCCCGATGATGCCGAAGATGTGGGCTTCTGAGGACAAGGGGAAAGCTAAGCCGGCCATGAAGGTCCGGATAGAGGAGGATGAGGACAGCGGCCGCCTTCCACGACCTTCCGTCGTCTGCCGCATCCGGCCCATGGCGACGATACGAGGGGATCATGCGGGCATGTGCCCGACCGCCGGGCCGCACCTGTGCCAGCGAACGCTGGATCGATTCCATCCACCCGTAGGGCGGCAAGGTCATTGGGGCCTCCGGATGCGAGCATAGCTTGGGCCTGACATGGGGACAATGAGCCATGCGCAGGAACCTTGGAATCATGCTATGCTCAACCGGGGCGTCCTGCGGATGCGGGACGCCTGAAGGGCGCTTCCAGGAAGAGGTTGCAAGCCATGTCAGATAGCAGGAGTCCCGGCCCATGATCACGCGCGAGGAGCTTCTCAGGCGCGAGTACCTGGGCCGCATCGAGCGGGTCGTCGATTATATCTACGCGCACTACGGCGAGGAACTCGGCATCGATGACCTTGCCGATGTGGCAGCCTTTTCACGCTTCCATTTCCATCGCGTTTTTTCCAGCGTGGTCGGCGAGACCGTCTCGGATTTCCTGAAACGCATCCGCCTCCAGCAGGCCGCCGCCCGCCTGGTCGACCATCCGGGAGAATCCGTGACCGATGTCGCGATGGCGGTGGGCTTCTCGAGTCCGAGCGTTTTTGCGCGGGCCTTCAAGGAGCGCTTCGGTGTCACGGCTTCCGAATGGCGGGGCATGGATCGCGAAAGGCGCCGGTCCTTGGGACCTCGAGCGCAGGTCGAAAGCTCTGGCGATCATGCCCTCGGCACCAGGGATCGAAGCGACAGCATGTCAGGGAAAGCTGGAGACGGCCCCGACCTGTATCCTGGTTCCATCATCTTCGAGGAAACCTGGAGGAAGAGCATGGACAAGCCTTCGTTCAAGGTCGAGGTCGAGGAGTTGCCGGAGCTTACGGTCGCCTACGCCCGTCATGTAGGAGCCTTCAAGACGGTCGGAGAGGCATTTGGCCGCCTGGGAATGTGGGCCGGGCCCCGAGGCTTGTATGCCGTTCCCGGCGCTCTCTCGCTCGCCGTTTACCATGACAGCCCCGAGACGACCGAGGAAGCCAAGCTCCGCTCGAGCGCCTGCGTGACGGTCGCGCCGGGCACCGAGGTCTCCGGCGACATTAACCTGATGACCATCCCCGGCGGCAAGTTCGCGGTCGCGCGCTTCGAGATCAAGCCTGACCAGTTCGGCGCGGCCTGGGATGCCCTCATGGGAGACTGGTTCCCTTCATCCGGCTGGCAGCCTGACGACCGCATGTGCTACGAGGTCTACCTGAACGAGCCGGACCGCCACCCTGAAGGGAAATTCGTCATCGACATCTGCGAACCGGTGCGGCCCCTCTAGAGGTTCACGTCGGAGCTCCGCCTCCGGTCGCGGACTTCCTGGGGGAAGAGGAGTTCGAAGGCGTCGAGGGCGATCTGCAGCTCTTCATTCGTGGGAATGACCAGGATGGTCGTGGGCGAGAAGGGCTGGGACACCACGCCTTCGTTGCTGCCATCCTGGGCGTTCTTCTCGTAATCCATCATGATGCCGATGTTCTCGAGCTTGTGGCAGATGCGTTCCCGCATCCTCGTGCCATGCTGGCCGATGCCGCCGGTGAAGATCAGGGCATCGACCTTGACGAGCTCGGCCGCATAGGCGCCGATATACTGGCGGACGCGGTGGGCGTACACATCGAGGGCCTCGATGGCGTTGTTGACGCCTTTGTCCACCGCGGCTTCCAGGTCGCGGAGGTCGTTGGAGATCCCCGAGAGCCCGAGGAGTCCGCTCTTCTTGTTCACCATGTTCGAGAGGTCTTTCGCGGAATAGCCGCGTTCCTCGAGGAAGCCAAGGATGGCCGGGTCGAAATCGCCGGATCTTGTGCCCATCATGAGGCCTTCAAGCGGCGTGAAGCCCATCGAGGTGTCGATGGACTTGCCCGCTTCGATGGCGGTGATGGAAGCGCCGTTGCCGAGGTGGCAGGTGATGAAATTCGTGTTGTCGGGATTCCGCTTGAGGATCTCGAGGGCGCGGCTCGCGACATAGCGATGGCTTGTGCCATGGAAGCCATAGCGCCTGATCCTGTACTTGTCATAGAGCTCGCGGGGCAAGCCGTAGAGGTAGGCTGCGGGCGGCATGGTCTGGTGGAAGGCCGTATCGAAAACGGCTACCTGGGGGACTCCCGGCAGGAAGCGCTCCGCCTCATTGATGCCGACCAGGTTGGCGGGATTGTGCAGGGGCGCCAACTCGATGTTCTGTTCGATGGCGTCCTTGACCGCCTTGTCGATCTGGATCGAACTGGCGAATTTTTCGCCGCCATGGACAATGCGATGGCCCACGGCGCTGATTTCCGTGATCTTTTCAAGGATGCCGAGCTTCGGATCGACCAGGGCCTGTCCGACGCGCAGCATCGCCTGCCCGTGGTCCTGGAACACTTCCTCGCTCTTGACCTGGCCCTTGGGGGAGGTCTGGCTCAGGATGCCCTTGGCCTCTCCTATCCGCTCTATCGATCCCCTGCCCAGGCTTTTTCGGTGGGGCATGAGAAAGACTTCGTACTTCAGGGACGAAGAACCGCAATTCAGGACCAGGACCTTCTTGCCATCGCTCATATGAACCTTCCGGGGATGAGTTTTTCCACGCCGTCTAATAGTAGACCCGCTTTCGTGGCGCCGCAACCACGACCGAAAGGAGGAAACCCCATTTTCCCGAGGGCGGCCTTTACTCCGTCAGGGCATCGAAATACAGTAGGGCGAGAAGGACTGGATGGATAAGAAGGCCAGGATTGGCAGCGCGCTGGGTGAGAATGATGAGGAAATTCCGCAAGTTCACATTCCTGTCCTTCGAGAATGTCAGGTGATAGGAATAGGAAAACGCGGGCGAATCGCTGTCTTTGACTGCCAATTTATAGACAAAGGCTTCGATTTTTCCATCTGAGAAGGTCGCGCGTCTGGGATAATAGACCGCTTGCCAATCCATGGTGCGGCCTGCAAGCAGGTCGGTTCGGGGTTCGTAGCTCCGATCGACTATCCCCGTGAAGGCCTTTTCCGGTGGCTTGTCCTTCGCCAGCGAATAGGCGAACCGGCGGGTTTGGTCAACGCGGCCATCCGGGCCTACGGGTCGTGCTTCAACCAGGTAGTCCTTGGGTTTTGTGACTAGGTACTCCTCTGCCCCAAGGGTCAGGCGAATGGAAGCTCCGGATACCTCGACCACCGCGGGAATGCCGCTTTCCGGCGTCACGGTGTAGGATCGTCCCTCGGTTTGCCTGATCCTGTCCTTGGTCACGATACCTAGGCCATGCCTCATCCAGGGATCGGAAACGACATCCAAGCTTCGTTGCTCCATATAGCCGGGGCCAGGGTAGCTGGTGACCTTCATGAAATCAATCACCCCGTCTTCGCCCTTGTGTATCTCGATCCTGTTCTCTTCGTTGTCGAGATCCCCGGCCAAAAGCCTGTCCTGGGCCATCGTTCCGTTCAATGCAGCGAGAATGCCGAAGGCGAGCGCAATGGCGCGTTTCATCGTGTTCCCCCTTTGATGCCGTGACTGGATAGGCCCCCCGGCCTCTACGCCGGGGGGCAAGGCGAGACCTCGTTCAATGGACGCTGATTTTCTTCGGCCCCCGGTCGGCCGCCAAGGTTGAAATGACGCGATCGATGTCCTTCTGTCTCGAAAGCAGGCAACCGGCGCTCACTGAATTCTCGAATGCGGTCGCATTGTTCGCGTGCCAGAAATAACCCGAATCCGCGCGCGCATAGGGCTTGCTCATGTCGGCCTCGCCCTTGGCGTTGACCGGATAGGCAGTGACCGTGGCAACGGCATCGGTCGCAATCCATTCCCCGCCCGAGCTTCCATACCGTTGTTGCCGATAGGTGTCCGCGATCTTGCGGACCTGCATGTCGGCGGTCGTCACCGGGAAGGTCGTCGGCTGGTAGGCATCACCGCTCCCTTTTTGGAGCTTTGTGGTCACCACGTTCCGCACCTCCACCGAATAGCATCCTGCCCTCGAGTAGTCCATCCCGTAGCGGTCACGCGGGATTGTCGTGACGCGGGCGACACTTCGCTCGCGGTCCACCTCCACCCAGGTCTCCCCTCCCCGAATGGAGGCGCGCTCCGCCACCGTGAGCGGGTGCCCTTGGACGATGAAAGCCTGGGAGCTGGCCGCCGCGACCTGGATGGCCACGAAGGCGATGAGACTGAGGCCCCTCAGCTTGGCTGCTTTTCGCATGTTCGACTCCTTCCGTGAAGGTTCAATCGTTTTGCCGTTTGCGGAGCGTACATGCCGCCGGAAGCGGCGCGGAAAAGGGAGGGTGGCCGGTGCCCCTCGCTCGCCCGGTCCGGCGACGACACTTCTCCACGCGCGCGCCGTCCTGGGCCGATTGAGGCTCGCTTCCAAAAGGAGGAGATTATCCGGGAATTCTTTCTGGCCGCCCTCATCCTCGTCGCATCCACGCAGGATCGGGAATCAAGGCGCTTCCTCTGGTCCAAGGAACAGGGTTTTGACGAGTCTTGCGGCCTGCAGGCATTGGCCTGTCTCCTGGAGCTCTATTGGGGCCTCCCTGCGCAGGAGCTAGGCCTCGCGCGGGAGCTCGGCCTCTCCCCGGAGGAAGATCTCTCCGTTTCGATTGGAGACCTGGAGCGCTTGCTTGAGCTTCGGGGCTTCTCGGCGGAAGCCTGGCGGGTCGATTTCGGCCAGCTGCCGGGACTCGCGGCGAGCTACGCGCCTTTGGTCATCCACTACGCGAAGCCTGCGGGGCATTTCGCCCTCCTCCTTGCCGCGGATGACGAGCGGCTGGTCGTGGCGGATCCATCGGCCGGGACTATCGTTCTTCGGCGCGCCGACTTCGAGCGTCAGTGGCAGGGCACCATCCTATTGGCGAGGCTTCCGGGCAAACATGCCGACGATGGGACCATCCGCGAGGCGGTCGCCGAGGCCGATGGCCAATCCCGGCTTGTCGAGTTGGCCGCGAGGCGGGCAACAAGGACCTGGCCATGACGCGCCGCATCCTCCTGCTTTCCCTCGGCCTTGCCTGCTTCGGCCCTGGACTCCTCGGAGAGACCTCCCTCCACGAGCGGGTCGGAAAGGGTCCACAACTGCCGTGGGAATTCTCCCTCGATCTGGACGTGGGCTTGCGGGCATTTTCGGAGACAGAGGGGCTTCTCGCGACGGCGGACCTGGGCGGCGGGTTCCTGGTCGATTCCCGATTCGGCATTGCCTTGGGTTTTCCATTCATGCTCAGGCTCGGAGGCGCAGACCCCCGCTTGCCCCGCCTTGCCTTCGCCCCAGGGAATCCAGGCTTGTCGTTTTCCTGGGCTGAGCGCCGCGGACCGTGGCGCTATTCCCTGCAAGGCGAGCTGGGTCTCGCTTTGCCCTCGCCCCCTCCCAAGAGCAGCGCCGGGCGGGGTTTCGACGCCGGGGGCGGCCAAGCGGCCCTTGGCCTTGGCCTCGCCTCCGCCCGCTATCTCGATCCCCTGGTCTTGGCGTCCTCCATGAGCGTACACAGCCTTCTGCCGAGTGCGGCGGGCAAGTCCCGCATCTCGCGGCCCTTATCCGCCCGTCTTGGACTATCCCTGACCGAGGTGCTTTCCGGCCGGGCATCTATAAGCCTTAACGTGGACCAGGACTTCGAGGGACCGACATTCATCGAAGGGAAGCCTCAGTCCAAGGGCTGGAGGTATTCCCTTGAAATGCGCTTCAGCCTCTTCATTGTCATGGGCAGGGGAGGGCTTAGATTCGGCTTTAAAGGCCCCGGACCCGCCATCTTTTCGGCGGGGGCTTCGATGGCCTTCCGTCCTAAGCCTTAAGTATCCTTGACAATGTAGACAAATGGAAATAATGTTTGAAATATGAGCGAAAATAGAGGGATAATGCCCAGCGAAACCGCGATCGACGATCTAGCCCGTGGATTCTATGTCCTTGATGACGGCAGCTACCGCTGCCTCTATTGTGGCAAACGCTTCGATGTCGGGATGGTCTATCCGATCGAGGGGGGGCTGGCCCTCGCCGATCGTGCGGCTAAAGCCCATGTTGGACAGGAGCATGGGGGAGCCTTTGCCGCCCTCCTCGGTTCAGGCGAGCCGGGTCCGGGCCTGACGGATGTCCAGGAGAGGGTCCTCGCTTGCCTGTACGAAGGGAAGGGCGACCGGGAGATCGCCGCCGCCCTCGGCGGGAAATCCGAGTCGACTATACGGAACCATCGCTTCAACCTGCGCAAGCGCGCTGTCGAAGCCCGCGTCTTCCTTGCCCTCATGCAGCTGCTGGAGGAGGAAGTGCCCTTGACCGACAAGGAAAGGTTCATCGAGTATCCGGCGAACCTGCCCACACATGATGACCGTTCCATCGTGACGGAGGCGGAAGCCGCTTCCATCGAGGCCCGCTGTCTCGGAACCTCGGCGGACGGGAGGCTTGCCGTGGCCTTCTGGCCCAAGAAGCAAAAGGAGAAGCTCGTCGTCCTCAGGAGGATAGCCGCTCTCTTCGAAACCGGCCGCCGCTATTCGGAGGCCGAGACCAACGCCGTCCTCATGCCCGTGTATTCGGACCACGTAACGATCAGGCGCTACCTCATCGAGTATCGTTTCCTTGACCGGGTGGCCGACGGAAGCGCCTACTGGCGGCCTTGAACCTTCCCTGCGGAAAGCCTTCCCTTCAACGCGACGGCATGGTCCTGGAGAGATAGCCCGCGTAGTCCCGGACCTGGGGTTCGTAGGCTTCGCCGAGCATGGGGCTCGAGATGAGGAAGTCCGCGCTGGCCCTGTTGCAGGCCATGGGGATGTTGTAGAGGACGGCGATGCGCAGGAGGGCTTTCACGTCCACGTCGTGGGGATGGGGAGACATCGGGTCCCAGAAGAAGATGACCACATCGATCTTTCCTTCCGCGATGAGGGCGCCCAGCTGCTGGTCGCCGCCGAGGGGACCGGACTTGAGCCTGGTCATGTGGAGCCCGGCAGGGGGGGTGCCGCCCGCCTTGGCCGTCATGGTCTCCTCCACGAGGCGGCCCGTGGTGCCCGTGGAGATGAGGTCATGCTTGAGAAGGGTCTTCCAGTTGTACTGGACCCACTCGACGAGGTCCCGCTTTTCATTGTCATGGGCCACGAGGGCGATGCGTTTTTTCTTTTCCATGCTTCCTCCCTGGATGGCAGGACTATACCCTTAAGAGCTGGACTTGGGGAACGCCGGCGCGGTGGCTGCCTCGAGCGCCTCGAGGATGGCCATGGCTTCCTCCCTGGACGATCCACAGGTTTCCCGGCTGGCCTTGAACGAAGAGCAGACTTTTGGCCTTTCCTGTCTACCGTAGAGTAGACAGAGCAAGTCCGGTGTCAGGGCAGGGCAGGGGATGCCTGCGGCTTTCCCTGAGCCCATGCCGGGCAGGGCCGAGGAAATCGAAGGCGCGATGCAGCAGGCAGCGCAGCCGGGCCTGCACTCGAATGCCGGTGGGCCGCTCTCCATGGATGCCCCTAGCGTTTGGGAACCGAGGAGCTTTCGATTTCGAGGAGACGTTGCTTGCGCCAGATCCCCCCGCCATAGCCGCCTAGGCCGCCGTCCGCCCCGATGACCCGATGGCAGGGCACAAGGATGGCAACACGGTTCATCCCGTTGGCACGGGCGACGGCGCGCACTGCTTTCCCGTCGCCGATCGCCAGCGCGAGTTCGCCATAGCTCCTGGTTTCCCCGTAGGGTATCTCCCTGAGGGCCTGCCAGACTTTCCGCTGGAAGTCGGTGCCCGGTTCATCGATCGGCAAGCTGAAGTCCCTGCGCTTTCCGGAGAGGTACTCCTCGAGTTCAATGCCGAGGGTCCTGAGGAAGGGATGCTCGCCTGGTGCGATCGGAAGGCCGTGGCGCGCCGCCAGGGTCTTCCCTTGGGCCTCGAGCATCCGGCGGTCGGAGAATTCAAGGAGACAGATGCCCCGGTCGGTGGCGCCGGCCACAAGGGGCCCCAAGCCCGAATCGATCCAGGCGATGCGGACAAAATCGCTTCCGGGGCTTGCCGAGACCCTGCCGGGCGCAACCCCGAAGAGCCTGGTGAAAGCCTCGCGGAAGCCGGAATGGGATTCATAGCCATGATCGAAGACCGCTTCGTCTATGCTTGTCCCATGCTTGATCGCCTCGAAGGCAGCGGCCAGGCGCCGCGCCCGCTGGTAGGCCTGGAAGGAAAGCCCGTAGCGGGCCTGGAAACGCCTTCGCACCGTGGCCGACTCAAGCCCCATCGCCCTGAGGTCGACGTCCCGGATCCGTTGCCGCGGATCCCTTTCGACCCGTGCCGTCAGCTCCGCCAGCCAAGATGGATCCGCGCTCGATTCAAGCGGCTTGCAGCGCAGGCATGGCCGATATCCCGCGAAGAGCGCTTCCGAAGGGCTGCGATAATAGACCACATTCTCCGGCTTGGGCTTCCGCGCGGGGCAGGAAGGCTTGCAGAAAATGCCTGTCGTCGTGACCGCCGCGAAAAAAAGCCCATCATAGCCATGGTCCCGCCCGAAAAAAGCCCGATCCAGATCGCCCCGCGGTGGAAGTTCCTGCATTGCGCCCTCCCGTAAGTGAAACTATACCCCCCTGTTTTTTTCCCCGCCACCGATAAAGCGACAGGGATATCGGCCCTGTTCTAAAAATCGCATCGAGAGTCCTTCCCCGGCAGGCCCCGCTGGTCCCCGCCTAAAAAAAACCGAGAGGTTTAAAAAAAATTGAGACCGCCCGACTGGACAGCCTCAGGTAATTGCCGGCGGAGGGGCTCGAACCCTCATGCCATTGCTGACAGTGGATTTTGAGTCCACCGCGTCTGCCATTCCGCCACGCCGGCAAGCTGGAGACTTATAGTATGCCCTGCGGCCTGCGTCAAGGCAAGGGATCGCTTGCGCCGGGATTCCGAGCGAGGATACATTGGGAACCGGAGGAACACGACATGGAAGGTATTCTCGATTGGGGACTCGGCCTCGTGCGGCAGGTACAGGTGATCGCGAGCCCGACCCTCACAGTCGCCATGAAGGGCGTCTCGTTCCTCGGGAGCGAGTGGTTCTACCTCGCCGCCCTTCCCCTGATCTATTGGTGCTTCGATCGGCGGCGCGGCATGCGGCTTACCGTCGTATTCCTTTTTTCGTCATTCCTCAACCTTTGGCTCAAGGACACCCTGGGCCAGCCTAGGCCTTATTGGCGCGATCCCGCAGTCGGGATGGCGGTCGAGACAAGCTACGGCCTTCCTTCGGGACACGCCCAAGGCACCCTGGTTTTCTGGGGCGCGGCGGCTCCCCTGTTCAAAAGGTATTGGGGCCTCGCCTTGGCCATCGTCCTTCCCCTGGCCGTGGGCTTTTCGCGCGTCTACCTTGGCGTGCACTTTCCCACGGACGTGTTCGTTGGCTGGGCACTCGGCGGTCTCCTCCTGGCGGCCGATCATGGCTTCGGCGACCGGATCGAGCGGGCACTTTCCCGCGTGAACTTGCGGCTCAAGGTCGCCGGCGTCGCCCTCCTCGCCCTGGGCATGAATGCCCTGACCATGCACGATACCTCGATGTCCGGCGTCTTTTTCGGCGCCTCGGCGGGCTTCCTCTTTGTCAAGAAGCTCGTGCCCTTCAAGGCGGCGGCCGGAGGGCTCGGCCGGAAGGTCCTGCGCTGTCTCGTGGGGTTTGCCGGGGCGGCCTTGATCTACCTGGGCCTCAAGGTGCTTTTCCCCGGCGAAGGCTCCGAGCTCTACGCGCTTTTCCGCTTCCTCCGCTACGGGCTGCTTGGCGCTTGGGTTTCCCTCGGTGCGCCGTGGATCTTCGCGAAGCTCAAGCTCGTCGAGCTCGAATAGGGTTCATTCAGCGGGGACGTAGCTCGGGTCGGTGATCTCGAAAAACCGGGAAACGCCGCGGGTCATGTACACGCGGCGTTTATCGTCGACCATGACCACGGAGAGGCCGAGTTCTTCGGCGAGGGCCATGCCTTTCTCCCTTCCGAGGGCGAAGAGCATCGTGGTCACGCCGTCCGCGTCGAAGGATTTCTCCGTGATGACCGTGACCGATGCCAAGCCGTTCTGGACCGGCCAGCCTGTCTTCGTGTCGAGTATGTGGTGGTAGCGGATGCCGCCTTCCTCGAAGAAACGCTCGTAGATGCCCGAGGTGACCATGGTCTGGTCGACCAGCTTCGCGATCCCGAGGTAGTTGCCGCGGCTGTTGTTCGGGTCCTGGAGGCCGACCCGCCAGGGGCTCTTGTCGGGCTTGGCCCCGATTACGAGGACATTCCCCCCGAGGTCGATGACAGCGCTTTTGACACCGCCTTCCCGGAGGATCCTTCCAACTTCATCGGCGGCATAGCCCTTGGTCGCCGAGCCTAGGTCGAGTGCCATGCCTTTCCGTTTCAGGTAGACCGTGGACGCCGCCTGGTCGAGCACGACATCTGCCCAGCCGATGAGGGCGCGGGTCGTCGCGATCTGGCCGGGCGTTGGTATCCTCGCGCGGTCGGTTCCGATCCCCCAAAGCTTGACGAGGGGGCCGACGCTTGGATCGAAGGCGCCGCCGGAGAGCCTGGCGTAGCGGAGGCCCTTGGCGAGGATCGCCAGGGCATCAGGACCCACCGCGACCGCATGGCTGCCGGCGGCGGCGTTGACCGCATCGATCTGGCTGCCGCCCTTGTTGACCGTGAGGTCGGCTTCGATCTGCCTGAGCCGATCGAAGGCCCTGGCTATGGCAGCCTCGGCTTGGCTCCGCGTCCCGAGGGCTATCCCGCCCGCGGGGATGCGTATCGAGCAGACCGTGCCAAGGACGGTCGCGCCGTCGGTGAGCTCAGGTTCTACCTTCTGGGCGCAGGAGGTGGAGATCAAGGCGAAAAGGAGGACCGTTCCAGGGATTAATTTGCGCATTTCCGCGAGAGTATGCCGCAAGATGGCGCAGTTGTTCAATTGAAGGACGTCCCATTTCCCACGGCGGCCTTGCTGACCCGACAACCAAACATTGGCCTTAAGCCCATGACTCTGACCCGTAGCGACGGGCCAGAATCATGGAAGAGCACCCCATGTCATGCTACCGGGTCAGCAAAGGCCGAGCCCCGCCTTTTCGTAGCCGATCGTCGTGGCTTCGCCATGGCCCGGATAGACGATGGTCCCGTCGGGCAGGGCGCAGAGGCGGGCAAGGGAGCGCATGAGGGCTTCCGCGTCGGAATCTGGACCGTCGGTCCTTCCCACCCCGTCCTGGAAAAGCGTGTCGCCCGAGACGAGAAGCCCTTCGGACCCGTCATAGAGGCAGATCGAGCCCATCGTATGTCCCGGGCTGTGGATGACCCGCCAGGGGGATTCGTCGCCACCGACCGTCGCGCCGTCGTCAAGGATGATGGACGCCTCCGGTAGCGGGCGCCAGTAGTGGCGGAAAAACCCGAGGGCCCGGATGCCGGTGAAGGTGGCCCGGTTGGTCGCCTCGCCGAGATGGCCGAAATACGCGGCATCCTGGGCATGGACGGCAATGGGCAATTCGATGCCGCGAGCGGAGAAGGCGGCAAGGATGTCGGGAATGGCCGCGGTATGGTCGAGATGGCCATGGGTGGCGACGACGCAGGATGGCAGCAGTCCGGCCTTGTCCAGGAATCCGAGTATACGCTTCGCCTCATCGCCGGGATCGACGAGGAGGCAGGCCTTGGCCTTGCCGTAGGGGAGGATGTAACAGCGTTCTCCGAGAGGACCTACCGAGAGGCTTTCGACCATGGTAAAGTGACAGTATAGAGTCGATCGAGAAAGGGCAAGCAGTGCTGATTCCCATTTACGCCACCGTCCTGGTCGCCCTCTTCTTCTACCTCCTCCTGCCCGGCCTGGCCGCCTTGCGCAACGCCTCCTCGTGGCGGGCGTTCCGGCGCCGCCTCGCTTCCCTTTCGGGCGCCCCCCTCCTCGACTACGCAGCCGCTGCGGCCGCACGACTTGCGTGGGCGGCGCGCGGTTCCACCGACGCCGATACCGGGGGAGGGCAGAGCTACCGCCTCTTTGGCGTTGTCGAGGCTATGGAGGGGAAGGACCGTCTTTGGGTGCGGTCGCCGAGCCTCTCTGCCGTGGTGGATTTCTCTCGCTCTCCCTTGTATGTCCTTGGTCCCCGGGGTGCCGATACAGCCTTTGATTCCACCGAGCGGGCTGGCTCCATCGAGCGCCTGAACTGGCGCACAGTGCGCAGCCTCTCGGAAGGCACGAGGATCTTGGTGGAGGGCAGGGTGTCCTACGAGGGATGCCATCCGCTTTTCAGGGAGGCCGTGGGAGAGCCCCTGGTCGTCGTGGCACATGACGAGGCGGAAAGCAGGCTCGAAGCCTGCCTCATCGCGGGGGGACGGAGCCGGAACGAGCTTTGGAGCCGTTCCACTTTCGTGTTTTGGGCCCTGGGACTCGGGGTGTCAAGCGTGCTCTACCTCTATCTTTCGCAGGTCGACACCTTGAGTTCGATCCGCTACCTCTCCTACCTCCTGGCCCTTTCGCCCCTCCTGCCTTTCGTTCCGCCGGGGGCCCTATTTTTCCTTCTTGCCAACCGGGCCTGGCACAGGTGCCTGAAGCGCAGGATGGAACGTGAGCTTGCCTCCCTGTCCCATCCACCATCGGGCATCAAGCCCTCCTCGACGGGGGAGCGCCGCAAGCTCTGGCGCCTCTCGATGTACCACGCGGCCGAGACGGTCGCCTTCGCCGCCTTGGCTTACCTGGTCAATTTCGCGCTCGCCCTCGTGGTATGGCGCGCTTTCTTCCAGGTCCGTTAGCGGGCTTTCCAATGGCGCTAAAAGAAACCGCGGATGCCCCATGGCGTCCGCGGATCTAGGAAGATCGGGAGGCGATTCCTATTTCGGAAGGCTGTCGTCGTCCAGTTCCTCGGCGTCGGCGACCTCATCCAACTCATCCCCGGCAGGACCTTCGTCACGGTCGGTGAAGTCGTCCGAAAGTCCGTCCCCATTGTCGTAGTTGTCATCATAGCTGCCGGTGTCTTCGTCCGGGGCTTCCTCGAAGTCGCTCCCATGGAAGGGACTTTCGGGCCTGAACTCACGGGCGGGCGCTGACTCGGGGCTTCCCTCGCCTTCGGGGCGGGCTTCGCCGCGTTTTCTGGCCTTGTTCACGGGCAGAGCGCGGCCGCGGAAGGCAAAGGACGCCAAGGCGACGATAAGCTCCTCTGCCTTGAGGGGATCCACGTCCGCGAAGGAGTAGTTGTCGAAGGAACGGATATCCCCTATCGCCTCGGGCACGAGGCCTCCGTTTTCCATGAGGATGCGGAGAAGGACCCGGGGATAGAGGCGTTGCCTTTTGCCCATCCCGAAAAAGACGGTCGTGCCTTCTCCCTCGAAGCGAGGCCGCGTCTCCTCGGAAAGCGCCGCCGGCGCGTCGGAGGCAGGGCCTTCCTTTTTCTGGTCGGCTCGCGGGGGCCTCTGTTTCGGCTCCTCCTCCTTTCGGCCTTTGGGCTCTTGCCTTGCTTTTTTCTGCTGCTGGCGGCCATCACCACGGCTTGCTTTCTTGCCGCCGCCCGAGGCTTCCAGGATGAGGAGGGCAGCTGCGTAGGAACGCAGGCGGAGGGGAATCTTGCGGCGGAAGGCGGCGCGGATCTCATTGAGGGTCTCCGGATCGCAATCTCCAAGGAGGGCATCGCGGATTCTCTCGATGGTGGCGTCGACGGCCCGGCTGGGCGCGTCCGGCGCCGGGCGGTGCTCGGGCATTTCGGACTCCTTGTGGCTATACTCGTGCGCCGTCTTGCCTGGTGGGTTTCGGGCTTGGAAGACATGCCGCGACCGCGGCGATAGGCTTGCGCACCATGGTGCCATTTTCCATCAAAAACAGGGGAACCGCAAGGCGATGCCGGCCAATACCGCAAAATAGCGCTTGTTGGCCCCGAGAGTCATCGGGTAAAGTAGCGACCGATGCGCCTTATGAGTCGTCCCCTCCTTTTTCTCGCCTTTTTTTTCGTGCTCGCCCAGCCTGGACTCTGGCCGGAAAGCGGTCCCGCGACAGCCCCGGCGGATGGCAGCTCCCTCCCTCCTGGCGCGCAGGAGGCGCCGCTCGCCTGCCTTCCCGACGATCCCTCGCCTTGGATCGGCCTGTCGCCCGCGGAAGCCGAAGCGCGGCTGGGGACGCCCGTTGAAAGGCGCGCCCTTCCCGGCGATGCCCTTGCCGGCGGCGGGACCGTCGCTGTTTTTCTCCGGGGACTGAGCCTGTACGCGATCGGTGACCATCTTTGGCAGATCCGTTTCGGCGAGGGCTACGAAGGTTCCGTCTATGGCGTCTTTGTCGGCGACGGCGAAGACAAGATAATATCCACCTTGGGCACTCCATGGTCGCGGCTGGACGGCATCCTGGTGTTCCGGTTCGCCTGGCGGGGCTATCCCCTTCGCCTCCGCGTCGTGCTGGATGCGGGGAAGGCCCGGGACATCTACCTTTATCGGGCCGACTTCTAAGGATCCCCTGCCTCAGGATGCCGGGGCATCCCGGCGCTTTGCGGATCATGGCAGGATAGGGTATGCTGGAAGACGGCGCCGTCCGCGCCCCGGGGAGGATTCGTGGCCTTCGTCTGTCTTTCGCTGACCGGTCACTCCATCGCCGAGGATCTCACGGTACTGGATCTCTACCGTGGCCAGATCGACATGGTCGAACTGCGTGCCGACTACCTCGACCCGAGCGAGAAATTCCTCATCCGCAGCTTTCCTGAGAGGGCCGGCCTTCCCTGCATCCTCACCGTCCGCCGACGTTGCGAAGGAGGACAGTTCGCGGAGGGAGAAGGTGTGCGACTCGTCATGATCGCCAAGGGCCTGGCCTACGCGCGCGCGGACAAACTTGCGAATTTCAGCTATGTCGACCTTGAAAGCGACTTCCACGTCCCCGCAGTGGAGGAAGCCTGCACGACCTTTGGAACCCGGATAATCCGCTCCATTCATATGAAGGACGGGCTTCCCGCCGATCTTGATGCCGCCTGGGATGCCACCGCCGCATCATTGGACGAGATCCCCAAGCTTGCCTTCATGTGCAACGGGGCGGCGGACCTGGCGCGCCTTGTCGCCTGGGCAGAAGAGCTGCCGCAGCGGAAACGCATCATCGCGGGCATGGGCGCCTCCGGATTCCCCACGCGGGTCCTGGCCGAGCGCTTCGGCTCCTTCCTGACCTACACGAGCGCGATCGGCGCCGGACTTCCCGGAGCCTCCCCGGGCCAGCTCGATCCCGACGCGATGGAGGGAATTTATCGTTTCCGTTCGATCGGCAAGGAAACGCAGGTATATGGCCTTGGGGGCGGACCTGCGGTGATCCTCTCCAAATCGCCGACCCTCCACAACGCCGCCTTCATGGCCGCCGGCATCGATGCCGTCTATCTCCCCATCGCCGCCGAGGACGCGAGCGCATTCTTCCTTGCCGCGGACGCCTTGGACTTTCGCGGCGCGGCCGTGACCGTACCCCTCAAGGAGGCGCTCCTCCCCTTCCTCACCGAGCTTTCACCGGAGGCCCGGGATATCGGCGCCTGCAATACCCTGGTCCGCACTCCCTCCGGCTGGAAAGGCCTCAACACCGACGCCGCAGGGTTCAGGCGAGCCCTCCTGGAATTCCTCGAGGGGCGCGACCCTGCAGGGCTCCGCGCCACCATCATCGGCGCCGGAGGCGGGGCGCGCGCGGTGGCCTATGTCCTGTCCAAGCTTGGGGCCGCCTGCCTTATAGTCAACCGCTCGGCTTCCCCCGCCCGGGCCATGGCCAAGCATTACGGCTTCGCCTGGGCAGTGGCCGACGAGCGCGCGATGGAGCAGGTGGCAGATCATGCCGACCTCATCGTGAATGCGACGAGCGTAGGCATGGAAGGCGCGGATCCCGGCGACCCCATCGACTGGTACGATTTCACCGGGCGCGAAGCGGTTTTCGACCTCATCTACCGGCCCGAGCGGACCCCCCTCCTCATGCGCGCCCGCGCCGCGGGCGCCCGCGTGACCAATGGCTGGTCCATGCTTCACTACCAGGCCGCCGAGCAGTTCCGCGTCTGGACCGGCCTCGAGCCTTCCTCCGTCTATTACAGCTAAGGAGAACCATTTGCCCAAATCCGCCTTTGTCGCGATCGCCGGCCGTCCCTCGGCCGGAAAATCCACCCTCGTCAATGCCCTCTGCGGGGAGAAGGTCTCCATCGTCTCCCCAGTCCCCCAGACCACGCGCAACGCCGTCCGGGGTATCGTGAACCGGAGCGAGGGCCAGCTCGTCCTCATGGACACCCCCGGCTTCCACATCTCGGAAAAGCGCTTCAACAAGCGCCTGACCGCGGTGGCCGTAGACGCCTTCCGCGATGCGGATGTCGTCATCTATCTCCTGGACTCGACGCGCAAGCCCGGCCCGGAGGAGGCCGCGCTGGCTTCGGCTCTCGTGGCGATCTCGATGAAGCTCGTCGCCGTGATCAACAAGATCGACGCGCGCGACTCGGACGCACAGGCCGCACGCGCCTTCCTCGCGGGCCATTTCCCCGAGGCGCCCATCCTGGAGATATCAGCCCTCGCGAAACAGGGCCTGGACGAGCTGCTTGCCACCCTCTTCTCCCGTTCCCCGGAAGGCCATGCCTGGTATCCGGCCGAGTATTACACCGACCAGGAGCCAGTGTTCCGGATGGCCGAGATCATCCGCGAGAAGGTCATCAACCATACCCGCGAGGAGCTTCCCCACGCCGTCTATGTCTCCTACGAGGATTCGCGCAAGCTCGAGGACGGCAGCCTCGAGGCGAGCTTCGACCTGGTCACCGAGCGCGATTCCCAGAAAGGCATCCTCATCGGCAAGGCCGGCTCCATGATCCGCATGATCCGCGAGGAAGCCGAGGCCGACCTGAACGGCATCTTCGATTACGCCGTCCATCTCCGCCTCAGCGTCCGTGTCGACCCCAACTGGCGCACCGACGAAAAGCGCCTGCACAACCTGATTTTCTAGCCCCCCCGCCTCCGCGGCCCATGCGGTAGCCTCATCTCCCGAGAGGGGGTAGCGCAGGCGACCGGAGGCGCGCTTCCTTTTGAAGCGCGCCGAGGACGCCGCAGCGAGGGGGGGCCGCCCCTTCTCCGTGATCCAGATGCCAGAAGAGCCCCACGCGCCCCACATAGACAAATGCCGCGACCACCCACTGGCAGGCAAACATTGGTTGAGAATTGCCTGGGTCTTTGAGATGAGCAGTAGCGCCGCGGGTGGTCGGGGAAAGACGCAGGGCCGAACAAAGCGATTCGCCCTGCGCCTTCCCCCGACCAGGACCCGCTGCTTCCCGTCCACAAAAGGCTCGAGCAAGCCCAAGGCGTGGGGGTGCCGTCCTTTGGACGTGCCCCCCCCTTCTTATCGATTATTCGAGCGCCTTGAATTTCTGGTACTTGGCGAAAGCCGCCTCGAAGCCGTCCTTCATGCAGGTCTCCAGCGCCGCGCCCGCCTTGGGAAACACGGAGCACCCGAGCGCCTCGCGCTCCTCCCGCGTGAAGTCCTCGAGGACATAGCCCGCCACGTCGTCGTGGCTGGGCCTGCCGATGCCGAATCGCAGACGGCGGAAGTCCCTGGTGCCGAAGCGCGCTTCCATCGAGCGCAATCCGTTGTGGCCGCCGAGGCCCCCTCCGAGCTTGAAGCCGAAGCTGCCGAAGGCCATCTCCAACTCGTCATGGATGACGAGGATCTCGTCTACGCCTATATGGTGGAAGCGCGCGAGTTCGGCCACCGAGTCGCCGGAGAGGTTCATGAAGGTCTCCGGCACGAGGAACCAGAGGCGGCCCTCGCTGCCTTCCCGTGAGGCGAAGCGTCCCTTGAACTTGCGCTCGAAGCGGAGTTCGCCGAAGAGGGGAAGGCTTTCGAGGAACTGCCAGGCCACGTTGTGGCGGTTCCTGGCGTATTCGCGGCCATGGTTTCCGAGGAAAGCGTATAGTTTGACCATGTTTCCCCTTGGTGAAGGCCTTTGACGGCCCCGCGCGCGGATAGTACACTACCGGCGCTGATTTGTGTACCGATCTTCTGGGAGGTTCCGCCGTGAAAGTCGATCCCCGTTTCAAGCTCGATGTCGACGAGCTCGATGGCCAACTCCGGATCAAGGTGAGCGCCGCCTCCGACTGCGTGATCGCCGAGGGCGAGGCTGTCCTTTTCAACGCGGATTTTGGCGTCCTGGCCGGGATGGCCGGCGCACCGGCGGAATGGGTCGCGACGATCGGCGACCCGGGGAGGAAGAGCTTCCTGGTGAACGGATGGCAGTCCTGGTCATTCGCCGGTGAGCTCGACGCCGATGAGGTGGTGCGGCCTTCCTACATCAAGCGCTTCAGCATGTTCTCCCAAGGACCGGCGAGGAAGGCCGGCCGGGGGGAACTCCTCTCCTATTTTTATGTCGGCATCCGCGCGGGCGAGGGGCGGCTTTTCCTGGTCTCGCGAAACTCGGGCGGGGCACCTCTTGTGTTCCGCGCCGAACGGCAGGGACATGCCTTGGCTGTCGCGGCCCTGGCGGAGGGTGCGCGCTTCAAGGCCGGGCAAGGGGTCGCCGAGCTCAGGCTCTTCTGGCGCGAGGGGCTTTTCCCCACCAAGGACGCCTTCCGCGATGTCTTCAGGGCGGAGCGGCATTTCGAGCGACTGGCCTTCCTCGGCAAGGACGGCCGCCTCGTGCCCGGCGGCTACGAGTCCTGGTACAACCACTACACGGACATTTCGGAAGCCCTCATCGAAGCCGACCTGGTCGGACTCACTGAACCCGGAAACCTCATCTCCGAATACTACCTGAAGCGCGGCAAGCCCACGGTCTTCCAGGTGGACGACGGATGGCAGTTGCGCGTGGGCGAGTGGTTCACCGACCTGGACAAATTCCCCGCCGGCGCCAGGGTCCTGCGCGAACGCATCGAGGAGGAAGGGCATGTCCCCGGCCTTTGGCTCGCGCCTTTCCTTGTCACGAAAAGATGTTCGGTATGCCGCGACCACCCCGAATGGATCCTCGAGGACGGGGACGGGAAGCGGACCCTCGCAGGCTGGAACCCCAACTGGGACGGCGATTTCTGGTGCCTCGACCTCTCCGTGCCCGCCGTCGAGGAATACCTTGTGGAGACCTTCGAGCGCGTCATCGAGGTCTGGGGCTATCGCTACCTCAAGCTGGATTTCCTCTACGCGGCCTTCCTCCCCGGAAAGCGGCGGGGGGGAGGCGCTGCCTTCGAGCATTTCGAGCGCATCATCGGCCGCATCACCTTGAAGCAGGCCGACAGGTCGGGGCTGCCGGTGGCCTGGCTTGGCTGCGGCGCGCCGCTCGAGTCGTCCTGGCGGCATTTCCCCCTCATGCGCATCGGCGCGGACACACGCGAGGCCTGGGAATACCGGGTCCTGAAGCTCGCGAAGCACGAGGGACGGCCTTCCGCCTACGCGAACATGCTCGCGACCATAGGCCGGTCCATCCTCGACGGCACGGTCTTCGTGAACGACCCTGACGTGGTGTTCTGCCGCGAGAGGAACAACCGCCTCCGTGACCGCGAAAAGGAGCTCGTAGCCCTCGTGGCCTTCCTCCTGGCCTCGCAGATCATGTTCTCGGACGGCGCGGACGAGCTGCGGACGGAGCGGGTGCTGGCCTTCACGGCGCGCCTCGTGACGGCTTTCGATCGCCTTGGAGGCCGGGAATACGGCGCATGGCGGATCGCCCGGGACGTGTTCGCACTGGAATCGCGCGATGGTGCGATTCGCGGCATCATCAACCTGTCGGACCGCGCGTGGAAGGACGCTTCATCGCATTGGTCCGGGGATGCGGTCGTCGAGCATGCGCGCCGGGATCCCTCCTCCGCGGGAGGGGCCACGATCGCCTTTGAGCCGCGATCGATTTCGATCTATGAGGTCGCCAGGTGATCCCCACCGTCTATGTCATCGGACACAAGAACCCCGACACCGATTCCGTGGTCGCAGCGGCGGCCTACGCCGTGCTCAAGAGGTCCCTGGGCATGGACACCGCCCGCGCCGCCAGGGCCGGCGCGGTCAATCCCCAGACGGAGTACATCTTCGAGCGCTTCGGAGTCCCCCTGCCGGAATTCGTCCCCGACCTGATCCCCAAGGTCGAATACTGGCTGAACGGGCCAGCCCTCACGGTGCGCGACACCACGCCGCTGTGGGAGGCCTTGCAGGTCATGGGCAAGGCCGAGATCAAGGCCCTGCCCATCGTGGACGCCGAAGGGAAATACGTCTCCATGCTCCACTACGGGGCTTTCGCGGAGAACATCCTGACGAAGATCAACCCACACAAGAAGGCCGTGGTCACGACGAGCGTCGCCCATCTCATGAAGATCATCAAGGCCCAGTCCCTCGTGGCCTTCGACGAGGAGCAGTTCTTCAAGGCGAGGATCACGGTCGGGGCGCTGGAGACGGAGACCTTCAGGGCACACATCCTCTCGGAGCCCGCCAGCAACAAGGTCGTCCTCGTGGGCGACCGCGAGGACATCCAGCGCATCGCCATCGAGGCCGGCGTCCGCGCGCTCATCGTCACGAACGGCAACCTTATAGGCAAGGGCCTGCGCGAGCTCGCCGAGGAGAAGCGCGTCTCCGTCCTCGTGTCTCCCTATGACACCTCGAGCACCGCCCTCCTGGCCATCTACTCCACCCCGGTGAACACGATGGGCGACACCACCATCAAGCCGGTGAACCGCAGCGACTGGGTGAAGTCCGCCCGCGTCCACCTTGCCCACAGCCCTAGCCGCTCGGTGCCCGTCCTGGACGACGAGGGGAGGGTGGTCGGCCTCTTCACCGAGGGAGACCTCATCCGCGAGCCCAACATCGAGCTCATCATGGTCGACCACAACGAGTTCTCCCAGGCCGTGGACGGGATCGAGAACTACCGGATCCTCGAGGTCATCGACCACCACCGCCTCGGTTCCTTCGCCACCAAGTACCCCATCACCTTCATCAACAGGGTCGTGGGTTCCACGAGCACGATCATCGCCGGAATGTACCGCGAGCAACGCGTTCCCCTGCCCAAGCCGATCGCCTCGGTCCTCCTGTGCGGCATCCTCTCCGACACCCTCATCCTGCGCTCCGCCACGACGACGGAGCTGGACCGCGAGACCGCCGATTACCTGGCCAATGTCTGCGACCTCGAGATCGATACCCTGGGGAAGGACATGATGGGTTCCGCCTCCGCGGTGGCCTCCCGCCCGGCGGCGGAGATCATCAAGCTGGACCTGAAGGAATACGAAGCCTCGGGGAAGCGCCTTTCCGTAAGCCAGGTGGAGGTCTCCGACACCGCGGAGATCATGGAGCGGCGCGCGGAGATCGCCCAAGGACTTGCCCACCTGAGGCGGGAGGGCGGCTATTACCTTTCGGCCATCATGGTCACCGACATCACCGACCTCACGAGCCTCCTCCTCATCGACGCCGACCGCGAGTTCCTGCCCCTCCTCTCCTATCCCAAGGAGGAGACAGGGGTCTATGTGCTCAAGGACATCCTTTCGCGCAAGAAGCAGCTCATGCCCGCCCTCTTCGAGCTTGTCGAGAAGGCGACGGAACGCTGATGGGCGCCGCAGTGAAGACGGTCAAAGCCCTCATCTTCGATTTCGGCAATGTCATCACCCTGCCTCCGGACGAGGCCCAATTCGACCTGATGCGGAACCTCATCGGGCAGGCCCGGGCCTTGGGGAAGGGAGCCCCGAAACCCACCGCCCCTTCACGGGAGGAACTCCTTTCGGCGTACTTCGGTTTCAGGCTCGAGTACGACCGCGGGAAGCTCGATGCCATCGACTACTGGCGCCTTGTGGGCGGGAAGCTAGGCTATGTCCTGGACGCTGGGGCGACCGAAAGGCTCCGGATGGCCGACATGGACTGCTGGTTCCGCTTCGACGCGGGGATGGTCTCCCTCATCGCCGCGCTCCGGTCCCGCGTCACCCATATGGCAATCCTGTCCAACCTGCCCCTGGATGGTGTCACCGCCCTCCACGCGCGGGCCCAGTGGCTCGGTTTTTTCGACCACCTCGTACTTTCCGCCGAGCACCACCTGGTCAAGCCCGACCGCGCGATCTACGACCTTGCGGTGCGCTCCCTCGGGGTGGCGCCCGGCGACTGCCTTTTCATCGACGACATCGCGGCCAATGTAGAAGGTGCCAGGGCAGCGGGCCTCAATGCCTACAGGTTTACGGGCCAAGCAGGCCTGGAGGCAGAGCTCGGGGGCTCCTATCTCCTCGCTCGCTAGCGCGGACGGTGGCTATGACGCCCGCGACCCGGCCGACGACGGGGAAGAGGCCGGCTACCTTTCAAGCCAGCTCATCACCTGCCTCGGCAACAAGCGGGCCCTCCTTGGCCTCGTGGGGGAGGGCGTGGAAAAAGTGGTCACGCGGCTCGGGGGCAGGAAGCTCGACGTCCTGGACGCCTTTTCGGGCTCCGGCGCGGTCTCCCGTTTCCTCAAGCGCCATGCGCGGCGACTGTGGGTGAATGACCTTGAAGCCTATGCGCGGGCCGCCTCGGAGTGCTTCCTGGCCAACAGGGAGGAATTTCCCTCCCGGGAATACGCCCAGGCCTTCGCCTGGATGGGAGACCGACTCCGGTCCGGCCTTCTGGAGGACGGCATCATCTCGCGGCTCTACGCGCCTCAGGATGATGCGGCCATAAAGGCGGGCGAGCGCGTGTTCTACACGGCTCGGAACGCGCGCTTCCTCGATACGGCCAGGAGCCTCGTGGGCGAGCTCCCTCCCAGCCTGGGTCGGTATTTCCTCGGCCCCCTTCTCTCCGAGGCCTCGGTGCACGCGAATACCGCAGGTGTCTTCAAGGGCTTCTACAAAAACACGGAAACGGGACTGGGGCAATTCGGCGGAAGGAAGGGCGACGCCCTGACCCGCATCAAGGGCGACATAGAACTCCGCCCCCCGGTCCTCTCGCGCTTTTCCTGCGAATCGCGGGTCCTCCAAGGCGACGCGAACCTTGTCTGCCTCGACCTTCCCGAGGTGGACCTCGCCTATCTCGACCCTCCCTACAACCAGCATCCATACGGCTCGAATTATTTCATGCTCAATCTCCTCGTCGAATACGAGGAGCCGGAGGGCCTCTCCCGCGTCTCGGGGATACCGAAGGCCTGGCGTCGTTCCGCCTACAACCGCGCCGCCGCCGCCGCCGCCGCCCTTGCCGGGCTCGTCGACACGGTCCGTGCCCGATTTGTCCTCGTCTCCTTCAACTCCGATGGCTTCATCAAGCCCGGCGAGATGCAATCGATCCTGGAGGCCCACGGCCGGGTGGAGACTCTCCACAAGCCCTATAATACCTTCAGGGGATCGCGGAACCTCCACGGCCGCGACATCCACGTGCGCGAATACCTCTACGTCCTGGAAAAGGACCGCTGAGCCCCAAGGAAGGCCTAAGCATGAAGAAGAACGGGATCTGGCATTTTCTCCTGGCGATCGCCCTCGTCCAGCTTGGCGCCTTCCTCGCGGCTTTCGGCCTTGCCGAGTTCCTGGTGCCGAACCGCATCTTCGACGGTGGCGTAGTAGGCGTCTCCATGATCGCGAGCTACCTTTTCAAGCTGCCGCTGGGGATCCTGGTCCTGGTCATCAATCTCCCCTTCCTGGGCATCGGCTGGAAACTCCTGGGGCGGAAGTTCGTACTGACTGCCCTCTATGCCATCGCGAGCCTCTCGCTTTGGCTGGCACTCCTGCATACCGCACCCGAACTCACGAAGGATCTTTTTTTGGCAGCGATCTTCGGCGGCATGGTCCTGGGCCTTGGCGTCGGCCTCATCATCAGGAATGGCGGTTGCCTGGACGGCACCGAGATCCTGGCCATCATCATCGCCAAGCGCGTGGCTTTTTCACTCGGCGAGATCGTGATGTTCTTCAATGTCTTCATCTTCGCGGCGGCCGGCCTCATTTTCGGCCTCGAGCGGGCCCTCTATTCCGTGGTCGCCTACATCGTCGCCTACAAGGCGATCGACCTCATCGTGGAGGGTCTTGACGAGTCGAAGTCCATCTTTGTCATCTCGGAGAGGACGGACGAGATCTCCAAGGCCATCATGGACGAGATGAAGAGCACGGTCACCATCATCAAGGGCATGGGCGGCTATTCGAAGAAGGAGACCGACATCATCTACATGGTCGTCCAGCGCCTCGAGGTCCCCAAGGCCAAGGAGATCGCCAAACGCATCGATCCTGGCGCTTTCCTTTCCATCCACAACGTGCACGAGGTGGTGGGAAGGAATGTGGGGCGGAAGCAGGTCGATTAGGGAAGAGGGCCGGCTCAGGACGGCCTCCAAGCCTAACCCGTTTCAGGGGAGCTTCACCAAGGCTGGCTTTGTCTCCTGGGTCGTCATCCCGATGCCCAGAGCCTCATGCCGTGACATGAAAACCATCAAATCCCGATGAGGGAATTCTAGGGTTTCGCGATTTCCGGATCGATAGCCCATGGTCTTGCACCGAGGCCTTTGGCGGGGCGCAGACTTCCTGTTTTTCCTTGTTGGGTTTTTCTTGACGTTGACGTTACGTCATGTTTTATGCTTTCGATCGCGCCCCAGAGCCTGGGGCGCGATCGGAGAGGCAGGATGTTCACGGTAAAGCAGCTTTCCGACATGGCGGGCGTGACCCCGCGCACCCTCCGCCACTACGACAGGATCGGCATCCTCAAGCCATCCCGGATTGGCGATAATGGCTATCGCTACTACGGGGAGGAGTCCGTCCTTTCCATGCAGCAAATCCTGCTTTACCGTGAACTGGGGCTGCCCCTCGAGGAGATCGGCGCGATCATGGGACGCCGTGATTTCGACGTGAGCGCCGCATTGGAGAGCCATAAGGTCGAATTGGGCAAGCGCATGCGGCGCCTTGAGCTGCTCACGGCGACCGTGGACAGGACCATTTTGCATTTGAAAGGAGGGAAACCTATGGAAAGCAAAGAGATATTCGCAGGACTCAGCCCGGAACAAGAGGAAAAATTCGCCCTCGAGGCGGAGCAAATGTATGACCCACAGATCGTCCGCGAATCGAACCGGAAGTGGAAGGCCTACAGCGCCGAGAAGAAGGCCTCTATCCTGGCGGAAGGCACGCAGGTCTATGTCGAACTCCTTGCCGCCATGCCCCAAGGCGCGGCCGCTCCGGCGGTCCAGGCCCTTGTGCAACGCTGGCGGACAAACATGGACCATTTCTGGACGCCTCGTCTCGACCAGTTGGTCGCCCTGGCCGAAAACTATTGCGCCGATCCCCGCTTCAAGGCCAACTTCGACGCCGTGGACCCCCAGCTCGCCGAGTTCATGGTCGAGGCGGTGAAGGTCTACTGCATGAGGGCAAAAGCATGATGCGGGCGGCCGAGCCATCCTCGGTGCTCATTTTAGGGGGGACGGGATTCCTCGGCCGCTTTATGGCGCGGGCTTTGGCGGGTCGAGGCCATCGGGTGACGGTGCTCAGCAGGGGGCGGCATGACCTGGTCCTGCCCTCCGGAGTCGAGCGCCTCCTGGGCGACCGCGATGGCGGCAGCCCTTGGCTGGAGACTTTGCGGGATCGACGCTTCGACGTCTGCATCGACGTATGCGGCTATACACCGACCCAGGTGAGGCCGACCGTGGAGCTCCTGAGGGACCGTGTCGAGTTTTACCTCTATGTGAGCGCGGTCATGGTATATGGCGACACCAAGGACCGTCCTGTTCGTGAGACCACGTCCCGGGTGGCGCCAGCCGAGGAGAGCGTGACCGAAATCGATGGTGACACCTACGGCCCCCTGAAAGTGGCCTGCGAGAACATCGTGACGGAGGCCTTCGCCGGAAGATACGCCATCCTGCGTCCGCAGACCGTCGCCGGCCCTGAGGACCCGACGGGCCGTTTCGGCTATTGGGTGCAGCGGGCCGCCCGAAGCGGTCCGACCCTGGTTCCCGGTGACGGGAGTGACCATGTGCAGGTCCTCGACGTTCGCGACCTCGCCGGCTTCGCGGCCAAGGTGGTTGGGGAGCGCTTGACGGGCGCTTTCCACCTGGGAGGCGAAAGGCCCACCTGGGCGGAGTTCGCAGGCCTTCTTGGCGTGAAGGAGCCCCTATGGGTCCCTGCGGAAATCCTGGCTGCCGCGGGCCTCTCCTTTGTGGGCTTGCCCCTCTTCCGTCCAGAACACGGCCTGCATGCCGCCCTCATGGACCTCGACACCCGGAAGGCCCAGGCCGCCGGCTTCTCCATCACGCCCCTCGAGCAGACCATCCGCGACGTGGCCGGATGGACCGCCGCCCATCCCTCACCGCTGGCCCTTTCGGCGGCCAAGGAAGGGGAAATCCTCCGCGCCCTTGGCTAGGCAGTCCCCCCGCATCCGGGCGCCCACCTGGCCCCAACGGCGAATTTTCGCCCAGGGCCATCAACGCGGCTCCAAGACCGCTGGATTGAACCGCTTCCTGCATTGCGGCCGAGGTCATGTCCGCGCTAATCCAAGACCTACCTATTGGTTGAGCATGTGCCCCACCATTTCATGAACTCGCGCCGCCGGGGGTGGCATGGCAAAAGGGCCGGGGTCGCGAAGCGACACCCCGGCCCTTTTGCATTTCCAGGACCCCTTGAGCGGGTCCTGGAAATGTTCAAGCAAGCTTCTCGATCTATTGGCGCTAGTCTTTAAGCCCGCAGCACTTCTTGTATTTCTTGCCTGATCCGCAGGGGCAGGGATCGTTGCGCCCGACCTTGGGGCTCGTGCGCACCACGGTCGTCGGGATGACGTTGCCCGTTTGGTAGAGCCAAGAGCCGTCCTTCTTCACGAAGCCGCCGATCTCGTGGTGTTCCTCGTGGAGGCCGCCTTGTTCGTAGGTGGCCACGAATTCAACCACGCCTTCGTCGTCGGCCGCTCCGCCTTTTTCGGTCCTCATGATCTTGAGGCCAAGCCAGCGCGACTCCTTGGCCCATTTCTTGGTGGCCTCGACATCGAGGCCACCATCGCCTTCCTCGCGGAGGCAGGACGAGACGATGAAGTCGACCCCTCCCGTGGCATAGGCCGAATAGCGGGCACGCATCAAGGCCTCGGCAGTGGGCGCCTTGGCTTTTCCGGCGATATAGGGGCCGCAGCAGGTTTCATATGAACGGCCGGAGCCGCAGGGGCAATTCTCCATGTTGGTTCTCCTTGGGACAAGGCCCGGGTTCGAGTGGGCGAATCCTAGCACGGCCATGCCTCGCGTTTCCATGCCACACCAGCATTCGTGGCCAATTGACCGATGGGATGGCGCATGCGGCTAGGAAGGCGAGGAGGGCGCCCGAGCCAGGCCTGAGGCGACAGGCGCAGCCGCCCCTTTCCCAGCCGTCGATGTTTCCTCGTGGGCGGTTTCCTTCGGCGGCTTCGTTCTTAGCCGCCGATGGCCCTTGTGGCCAGGATCGGCAGGGCGATGAAATTGCCGATCATGCCGCCGAGGCTCGACAGGAAAAAGATGAGAAGTATATGGGTGACCCTGTTCCGGTAAAAACCCTTGAAGTTGGTCACGTCATCGGCCAGGGATTCGAAGTCCGCAACCCTGGGCTTTCGGAGGAAGGCTTCTGCCAACCCGGCGAAGAGGCCGACACCGACAAAGGGGTTGAGGGTCGCGATGGGCGCGGCGACAAAGGAGGCGAGTATCGTGAGGGGGTGGGCCAGGCAGATGAGGGAACCCAGTGCCGCGAGCGAACCATTGAACAGCACCCATCGGAGGAGGAGCTCAAGGCTTGCCTGGGTGCCCGATTTGAAGAAGCCAAGGACTATGAGGCCGACGATGGCCGCGGGTATCGCCCAGCCTGCCACCTTTCCCCAGATGGAGGGCTTGGGGAGGGTCTCGATCTCTGAGAGGTCGGTCGATACGCTGCCAGCCTGGAGCTTTCCAAGCCAGGCTTCGATCCCGGTCAGGTGGCCTGCGCCTACGACCGCGATCACCGTCGGCCGCTTTTCGGTCCCATCCAGGGCAAGCCCTACCCTGTTCGCCGCCTCGAATATCTTGGTGGCCAGGAAGCGGTCCCGCTCATCGATGAGGACTTCCTTCACTGAGGGCAGGAAGTCGGCGAGCTCGCCCATCATCTCCTCGAGTTCGCTCCGGTCCTTGAGCTGCTCGATCTCCAGCTCGGTGAGCTTCTCGTTCGAAAAGGCGCTTTCGCCGAGGCTAGCGATGAGCTTGGCCTTGTTCCAGAGGCCCGATTTAGCCCAGGCCCGCTTGAGGGTGAGCTGCACTTCCCGATCGCAGAAATCGAAGGGGATGCCGCAGTCCTCGGCTGCCTTGACGGCGGCGAGCATCTCATCCCCTGGGCGGACACCCACGCCCTCGCCCATGCGGCGCTGGAAGCCCGACAGGGCCAGGTTGGCCATGAGGAGGAAGCCCTTGCCTTCGCGGAGTATCTTGCCGATGTCGAGGTTGGCCCAGCCCTGTCCCTCGCTCATCGAGGTGTAGCGGCCCGAGTCGATCTCGACGCAGACGCGCGAGGGCCTTTCCTCACGGATGAGGTCCGAGACCTCGCCGATGCTCTCGGGGGAAATATGGGCCGTGCCCACCAGGACAATGCTGCGGTCGCCGAGTTCGAGGCGGCGGGCTGACTTGGACATGAGACGCTCCCTTAGGCTGGAAATTCCCGGACGGCCGCGAAAAAGCGCTCCCTCAGGGCCCCTTCTCCGGGGAAGGTGGAATCGGGGACAAGACCGCCCGCGGAATGCGAGTGGCCCCCTCCCGAGCCGAGGCCCTCAAGGGCGCGGCGGACAAGGTCGAAAGCGGAGAGGCCAGGGTCCTTTGACCGGATCGATAGATGGACGCCACCGAGGAGAAGGTCATGCTCCGCCACGATTGCGGCGCGGATTTCCTCGGTGCGGAGGACGAACTCGGCCAGGACGGCCAGGACTTCCTGGCTGCATTCGCCCTCGAGGAAGGCCCAGAAGATACCATTTTCCACGACGGAAGACGAGAGGGCCCTGGTCGCGAGCGCGAGGTCGGCAAGGTCAAAGACCGTCCGCACGATATGGCTTGCCATCACGAAATCGCCAAGGCGGTAGAGGGCCGAATAGGCTGCGAAATCCTCGGGGTCAGCCCGGCGGGAAAGGAAGTCGGTGTCGGACTGGATGCCGGCTATGAGGGCCGTGGCGAGGTCCCTCGGAACCTCCAGGTTTTCCGCTTCGTAGTAGCCCTGGATGATGGTCGAGCAGGCTGCGAGCTCGGGGCGGAGATCGATGTAGGCCGCCACGGGGACCGCCGTCGAGCAATGATGGTCGATGATGCCGACCAGGTCCCCCGGGAAGAGGCTTACGTTGCCGTTCGCTGGCGAGCCATCCACGACAACGATCTGGCCTCGCCCTGAGGCAGTCATGGCCAATGGAAGGCTGTCACAGAGGGAATGATGGAATTCGAGGACGAGGCGCTGGAGGCTCCGCGAACGGATACGGCCGCGGTAGACGCACTCGACGATGAAACCGCGCCTTCGCAGGAGGTCGGCAAGGGCCCATGCGGAGGCCACGGCATCCAGGTCCGGGAAGTCATGGGTCTGGACGTAGACGGGCTTCTTGGCGTCCAGGATCTCCGCGAGCGCTGTAAAGTTCCCTTTGGGGCAAAGGGGATCAGCCATGACTCTCCGGGAGCGCCAAGCGCTTGAGTTCTGTGCCAAGGAGGCGGTATTCAAGCGTCTGGACCCGTTTCATCTCGGAAGAGAGGAGGAAATACTTCGAGCCAAGGGAGGGCTTGGAACGAGCCACCCAGTATTCCCCAAGGTAAAACAGGAGGGCTGCCTTCGTGTCCAGGCTTTTCTCGGTCTGGATCTTGATCTCGAGCTCGGATGACTGGTCGTTCTGGTCCTGGATCAAGCGCAGCATCAACCAGTAGTTGGCGCTTTTTTCGCGGTCGAGGGTAGGCGCGATGGATCCGGCCCAGGCCTTGGCATCCGCGTTCTTGCCTGCCCTGAGAAGGGAAAGACCCGCAAGGATGGCATATTCATAGCGGTCGGCCGCGTATCCATAGGCCTTCTTGAAACCTTCGGCGGCCTGGGCCCAGAGGCCGAGCCTGAAGGTGACCGCACCGACCGATTCGTGGGCGTACCAATAGTCAGGTTCGAGGACCAGGATCTTCCGGTAATCAGCCAATGCCTCTTCGTCTTTCGAGAGTTCCTCATATACACCGGCACGGTAGGCATAGGGCAGGAAATAATCCGGTTCAAGCTCGATGGCCTTGGAAAAATCGGACTGGGCTTCCACTGCCTTGCCCGCTTCCAGGAGGAAGCGTCCCCGATCGAGATAGAGCCAGGAGGAATCAGGAGAACAGCCAATGGCCTTGTCCATGTCCTCGAGGGCCTCCTTGCTCTTGCCGACCTTGAGGCGGGTCTTGCTCCGGTCGGAATAGGCATAGGCTGAACCCGGATCGAGGGCGATCGCCCTGTCCAGGGCAGCCTCGGCCTCGGAGTAGCGCGATTGGCGGTACAGGCTCTGGCCGAGCCCAAGGGCGGCATCGGGATTGCCCGGATCGGCCGCGGCCGAGTGGCGGAAAAAATCCTCTGCCCGTTTCCAGTCTTTCAGGTCGAGGTACTGTTCACCCCAGGCCGAAAGGATGGTGGCGTCCGCCGGCGCCGCGGCCAAGGCTCGGTCAAGCCAGGACCGTCGGGCTTTTTCATCGCCGGCGAAGCGGGCGAGGTTGGCGGCCATGACAAGGGCCTTCGGGTTGGAAGGCTCGGCCTTTACCACATCATCGGTCAAGGCGCGGGCTTCGACGATCTTGCCGGAACTGGCGAGGGCCGCCGCCTTGAGCAGGCGGAGATCGGCGTTCGCGGACTGGAGGGCTGCCAGTTCCTCGAGCTTGGCGACCGCCGCGTCGGCTTTTCCTTCCACGAGGAGGCTATCGACCTTTTCAAGGGCAACTATCTTTTTCGCTTCGGGTGTCAGCTCGACAACGGGAGGCACAGGCTCCGTGACTGGCTTGGTCGCCTCGGGCAAAGGCTTCACGCCGCCTTCAGTGGGCTTGACCCCGCCGACCGCGCGGCTTGGACCGCCGGCGCAGGAGAGGACCAAGGCCAGGACAAGGCAGGCAAGGCCTGCTTGGCCGAGATGAGGGGAGGCGTGGCGCTGCTTGTGCATGATTGTTTCACTCCGTCAATTCTGGCGCTGCGTCATGGGATGTTACTCCCGGAGTCCGCCATTGTACAAGCTTGCATTGCTTGTCGAAAAGGGCTATATTCCGAAGCCGCATGAACACTTCCGTCCTCAGACGTGGCCTCGGCCTCGTCCTAATGTATATCGTCGTTTTCTTCCTCCTCATCCTCCTGCAATTCGGGCGTTCCGGAGGTTTTCTCGCCAAATCCGGCCGCCTCACCGTATCCGCCAGCTATTCCACAAGCGACCGGAAAGGGCCGCCGACCTCGGTGAAGATCGATTTTGCGGGGCTTGTCATGAGCCTGTCGCGCTCCAGTCCCGCGAGGATCGGCCTGGCCGACGGCAGCGCCGCGCCGATCGCCGTCCGTGCCGTGGAAAAAATCCCCGGTGGAGCCCGGATCCTGTTTGAGGGCGGCGGTGAGATCCGTGCCGTGGCTGACGCGGCTTCCACCTCATTCAAGCTCTCCGCGACACGACCCCGCGCCGAAGCGACGAATATCCGGATCGACTATAGCCTTGGTGGCCGCTCGGTTTTTGACAGCAAGCGGCTTTTCCAGGCTGGCGGGATTCCCTACGAACTCGTCCTGGATGGGGCGAGCCTCGAGAGCGAGGATGCCGCGCTTATCCTTTCCTTCGCGGATGGCAGCGCCAGCCGTCTGGCGCTCCGCAAGCTCCAGCCGCCGGCGGCCGTCGTCGCCGTCAAGCAGCCGGCGCCGGCCAAGGTCCTTCCGCAAGCGCCCATGGACGCCGCGGTCTTCAAGGCGGACCTCGAAGCCTTTGTCGCCAAGACCTGGGCCGGTCTATCCACGACCCGTTGGGACCAGGAGAAACTTGCCTGGCGGAACCAGTCAGGCCTGGCGCTTTTCAGCGAACGCGCCCTGGCGGCCTATCTCGCGGAAGCCGCCATTCGTGGCGGCTGGGCTGAAGGCTATGCCCGGGCCAGGTCGGTGGCCGCACGGAACGCCTCGTCGCTCTCTTGGCTCACGACCCCGTATTTCGGCGACACCGTCGACAGGATGGCCGTGCGGGAATCGCAGGATCTCGCCGAGGTCAAGCGCCTCGTCGCGCTCTCCCAGGCCGGGGATTCGTCACTTCTGGAAAAAGAGGGCTTGGTCAGTTTCCTCCTCGACCGCAGCCCCTGGTCCCTCGCCCAGTCCGCGCTCCAGGCCATCGGTGGCTTCGACGCCACCAAGCTCACCATCCGGGGCGCCACGGGCTACATCGCCGCGAGCATCGAGGCCAGGAGCTATCTCCAGGACGCCGACAATCCCTTCAAGTCGGTGGATGCCGTCTCGGACCGCCTCATCGGGGCCCTTGTGAAGACCCAGGATGGCTGGTTCCTCAAGACCGATGACGATGGGTCCGTGGACCTCAGGCTGAGCCTCGCCGCCGGCCAGGGCCTTATCGCCTGGGGAAGCGCATCCGGCAAGGACGTCCTTGTCGGCGTCGGCCAGAGCCTCGTCGTCAGCGCCCTCGCCCTCGCCGATCCCTCCGGTTTCCTGCCCGCCCGCCTCGCACCGAAGCCTGACGGCTCGACCGAAAAATCGGGCAGCCTGGCGCCGGAGGACTGCTACACCCTCGTGGCTTCCACCGCCTACTATCCGCGCGAGATCTCCCTGTACCGGGAGCTTGGTCCGGGGGTATGGGCATTTACCTGCGTTCCGGCGCTTTCCGCGACCTCCTCCTTTTCCTCCGCCGTCATCACGGTCAACTTCCCTACGAGCTACGCGCATTACATGGCGATCTACGGGCTCAAGCCCTTCTCGACGATCAAGCTCTACGGGATCAACTACAGCCCCGATTCGGCTTTCGAAAGCTATGACGTATCGGGCTACCTCTACCGCAAGGCCACCAATGCCCTCTATCTCAAGATGAAGCACAAGCAGGGAGCCGAGAAGATCGAGCTCTACTACTGAGGGCCGCCAAGGCCAAACCATGCTTGACGGTCGGCCTGCCTTTCTGTAGAGTGCGCCATGCGGATCGAGACCTGGTTTGCGGATTCCGCGCTGGATGGCCGGGCCAACGGCATCGTCGCGCGTCTAGGATCCTTCATCCCCGCGCCATCCGACCTTCGGATGGTCGACGTGGTCCTTGCGGATTTTTCGATCCCACGGGACCTCGTGCATGAGCTCTTCGTCGACCCCGTTGTGCAGGTGCTCGCCTCCTCCCCTGCGCCTGAGGAACTGGGCGGATGGGACTGGCTTGTCGAGACCTCCTTCCGCCCAGGCGTGACGGACACCCTTGCCATCACCATCCGCGAAGCCCTCGCAATCGCGGGAGTCGTTGCGGGAACGGTCCAGACTTCCCGTCTTTTCCTCCTCGGAACGGGAGGCAGGACAATGGATCGGGACGGTGTCCAGGCCGCCTTCGCCCCCCTCTGGAATCCCCTCATCCAATCCTGTCTCTTCGTCTCCCGCGCCGACTGGACCCGGGGGGATCGGCTTCCCGACCTCTATCCTTCGGTAAGCCTCGAGGATCCCGCCGAGCCCGCGCTCATCGACATCGCGTCCCTGGACGACATGGCGCTCGAGGCCCTGTCGACGCGCCGGCTCCTCGCGCTTTCGCTTCCTGAAATGCGCGCGATCTCCGCGTTCTTCGCGCTGCCGGGGACGGTGGCCTCCCGCGCGGCCGCCGGCCTCCCGCGTGAGGCCACGGATGTCGAACTCGAGATGCTCGCACAGACCTGGAGCGAGCACTGCAAGCACAAGATCTTCAATGCGGACATCGAATATGTGGAAGCCCTCGGCAACGGGAAGGGGAAGCGCCTTCGCATCGCCTCGCTGTTCAAGACCTACATCAAGTCGACCACCACGGCGCTTGCGCCGTCGCGCCCCGATCTCCTCTCCGTCTTCACCGACAATGCGGGAGTCTTCAAGTTCGACGACGACTATGCGATCTGCGTCAAGGCCGAGACGCACAACTCGCCCTCCGCCCTCGATCCCTACGGCGGGGCGATAACCGGCATTGTCGGCGTGAACCGCGACATCCTCGGGACGGGAATCGGCGCGGCGCCCCTCTTCAATACCGACGTCCTCTGTTTTGCCCACCCCGCGACGCCCGACGCTTCGGTCCCCGCGGGGCTCAAGAAGCCGAGGGACCTCCTTGAGGGCGTGCATCGCGGCATCGTGGACGGCGGCAACCAGTCGGGCATCCCGAACGCCGGCGGGGCCTTTGTCTTCGACCCGTCCTTCCTCGGCAAGCCCCTCGTCTTCTGCGGGACCGGAGGCATCATGCCGCTCGTGGTCCGTGGCAGGCCTTCCTGGGAAAAGCGGATCGAGGCAGGGATGCTCGCTGTCATGGTCGGTGGCCGGGTGGGCAAGGATGGCATCCATGGCGCCACCTTCTCGAGCCTCGCCCTGGATGAAGGCAGCCCTGTCTCCGCCGTGCAGATCGGCGATCCCATCATCCAGAGGAAGATGAGCGATTTCCTCCTCGAGGCCCGGGACGCCGGCCTTTACCAAGGGATAACCGACAATGGCGCCGGGGGCCTGTCCTCGAGCCTGGGCGAGATGGCGACGGCCTGCGGGGGCATCAGGATCGACCTCGATGCCTGCCCGAGGAAATACCCAGGCCTCTCGCCTTGGGAAGTCCTAGTCTCGGAGAGCCAGGAGCGCATGAGCCTCGCCGTCCTGCCGGAAAGCCTGCCTGGCCTCCTGGACCTGGCCCAGCGCAGAGGTGTCGAAGCGGCAGTCGTAGGCGCCTTCACCGCTTCCGGATCGGTCGAGATAAGCTCCGGCGGGAAGCCCGTCGGCCTTCTTCCATTGGATTTCCTTCATGATGGCCTGCCGGTCATGGACCTGGCCGCGATCTGGAATCCCGCCACCGTGACCGCCCTGCCCCCTGTCGGGATCGCCGACCTTGGCCCCCTCTTCCTCAAGGTCCTTGCCGACCCGGATGTCGCGAGCAAGGAGGCGCTGGTTCGGCAGTACGACCACGAGGTGAAGGCAATCTCCATCGAGAAGCCCTTTACCGGCGTCGAACGCGACGCCCCAAGCGATGGCTGTGTCGTCAAGCCGCGCTTTGATTCCTGGCGAGGCCTGGCGATAGGGCATGGAATCGCCGTGCGCGTATCCGCCTGCGATCCAGGCCTCATGGCGAGCGCGGCGGTGGATGAGGCGTACCGCGCCTATATCGCCTTGGGCGGAGAGCCCGACGCGGCCGTGGCCCTCGACAATTTCTGCTGGCCAGACCCCGTGGCCGGAGCCTCCAACCCGGGCGGCGAGCGCAAGCTCGCCGGACTAGTGCGCGCCTGCGCCGCGCTCAAGGAGGCCTGCCTCGCCTATGGCCTTCCCCTCGTTTCGGGAAAGGACTCGATGAAGAATGATTCGGCCGTGGGGGGCAAGCGCATTTCCGTCAAGCCCACCCTCCTCGTGACCGTCGTGGGCCCGGTGGCCGATGTGCGGAAATGCCCGTCCACCGATTTCATGTCCGCCGGTGACCTCGTCTATCTTGTGGGAAGCGAGGGCAGGGCGGGACTCGGCGCCTCGATCTTCGAGCGGGTCCTTGACCCCAGCCGAGGGTTCAATCCGGGCTCCTTGCCGGGAGATCCTTCCCCTGACCTGCCGTTCATCGATGAAGTCGTTCCCTGCGAGCCGCGGCGCCTGGCTGCCCAATATCGCCTCCTGGCCCGGGCCATTTCGGGGAGGATGCTCCGCTCCATCCACGACCTGTCGGACGGCGGGCTGGCGGTCGCCCTGGCGGAGTCCTGCCTTGGTGGCCGTCTTGGAGCGGAAATTCGGCTGGATGGACCGGCCGCACGGCTTGGCGCCGCCTTGGGAAAACATGCCCTGGCTGCCGCCGATCTTGCTGCCCGGCTTCTGTTTTCCGAAGCCCCCGGTCGCCTCCTCGTTTCGATCCGGCCCGAAGACCGGGAGCGCTTTGAGGGCACGATGGCAGGCTCCATGGTCCTCCTCCTCGGTCGCAGCACCGCCGATGCGCGCCTGCGCGCAAGCCTTGGAGGCCAGACCCTCCTCGACGCGGACCTTCCGCACATCGAAGCGGCCTGGAAGACGCCCATCCTTCCCCGTGGGAGGACCTGATGCCCAAACCCAAGGCCCTGATAATCGGCGGGAACGGCATCAACGCGGATGCCGAGCTGGCCGAAGCCTTCCGCATCGCGGGTGCGGAATGCGAACGCCTTCATGTCAACGATCTCGTGGCCAATCCGCAACGCCTCGAAGGCTTCGGTATCCTTGGCTTGCCTGGCGGCTTTTCCTGGGGCGACCACCTCGGTTCCGGCCAAGTCCTCGCCCTGCTTTTCCGGCGCAGCCTCAAGCCCGCCCTTGACGCTTTCATAGCCCGGGGGGGGGGTCTGCCTTGGGGTATGCAACGGATTCCAGGCCTTGGTGAAGATGGGCATGCTGCCGAACCGCCGGAGTGAAAATGGCGCCAGCTGGTTGCGTGACGTGAGCCTCGTGCACAATGTCTCAGGGAGCTTCCTCGACGATTGGGTCGATGTGCGGTTCGAGGCGAGGTCGCGCTGCGTCTGGACCTCGGGCGGGCTTCCGTCACGAAGCCTTCCGATCCGCCATGGTGAAGGGCGTTTTGTCGTGCGGGCTGCGACGGTCCTGGCGGCCCTCGAGGCCGAGGGATTGGTGGCCCTGCGCTACGGCCTGAAGGCATCGCCCACCGGACAAGGAAACCCGAATGGCTCGGTCGCCGATATCGCCGGAATATGCGATCCCACCGGCCGCGTTTTTGGCCTGATGCCCCATCCCGAAGCCTTCCTCATCCGCGAGAACGGCCCCATGCGCCGCCGCGGCTCCGAACCCGTCCTGGGCATCGACCTTTTCGAGCGTGGCGTCGCGGCAGCCCGGGGCGCCAGCTAAGCCATGCGCGGCGCGCCACGCAAGACCTCGGCGGAAGCCGTCCTGGCCGCGGCCCGTTCCCTCTTCGCGGCCAAGGGCGTGGCGGCTACCTCGATCTCCGACCTCGCCTCGGGGACCGGCATCGCCAAGGGCACCTTCTATCGCTACTTCGAATCCAAAGAGGCCCTGGTCGATGCCCTCTTCCTGCCTGAAACGGCCGAGCTCGCCCGTGTCATGGCCGGGGACGGCGGAAAGCCCAGGATCCACGACATTGCCGGGCGCATCCTGGCTTTTTTCGCGGCCCATCCCCTCCTGCTCTCCGAGCTGAGGACAGCATGGCGCGGGCGCTCGGACTACCGGTTTGTGGCCGCGGCCCGCGCGTTGTTCGGGCCCATGACACGGGCCTATTTCCGCCGCGATCCACGCCATGAGGTCGGCGACCTCGACAGCTATTCGGAACTCATCGTCGGAGCCGCCCTCGACCTATGCTCCTGGCCCACTGTCGAAGGACGCATCGATTCGGACAAGGAAGCCCAGGCGATGCTCGAGGACCTGCTCAAGCGATTCTTCGATTGCGAGGCATAGCGCAAGGGACGGTCGCTCGAGGCCGGAGGGGAAATGGGGCTCTTTCGCCACCTATCCGGGCATGCTGCCGTTGAGGATTGCCTCCACGACGGCGGCCGGTTCGTAGGGAGTGAAGCCGGGTTTCGCAAAGGCCTCTTTCGCGATCCGGTAGAGGCCTTCGTTCCATGGCGCGGGGATTCCCTTTTCCTTCGCGAGCCGCACGATGTAGCCGGTGAGGGACTCGAGCTCCGTGGCCGTGCCGCCGCGCAGGAGGACATCCTGGCTCATGCTCGAGCGGACCATCTTGGCCAGGCTCTGTTTGAACATCCCGCGGGTCAGGAAGGCCGGGAGGGTGGCGGAGGCGCGGATCTTCGAGAAGCCGGGCATGTTGCCCACGTGGAACTCACGGCAGCCCGCGGCCTCGACGACGCGCACGCCTTCGTAGAGCGTCCTGGAGACCAGCTTTTGCATCGAGGCGATGTCGGTGATGGGGCGGTAGCCCTGGCCAACAAGGGTCGTGATGGTGTTGATGAGGTTGACCACCAGTTTGGAGCGGGCGGCGTCCTGGAGGCGGTCGGTGACGACTACCTCGACTCCCTTGGCGAACTCCGCCGCGATCGCCGCAAGCTCGTCCTTCACGCCCTTGTCAGGGGAACCGAGGACGAGGGGGCCGCGGTTCTGCCATCCGATGAGGCCAGGTCCGTCGAGCCAGGCATTATAGCCGACGACGGCATAGGCACAGCGGCGGAAATGCCTGGGCAGGATCTCCTGGTTCTCGACGCCATTGGCCATGGAGAGGGCAAAGGGCCTTCCCCCCGATTGCCGGCTTGCTTCGCTTGCCACCGCGTCAAGGCTGAAATTCTTGACGCCGAAAACAAGCACATCTTCGGCGGCAAGCGATTCGAGGCCGCGCAGGACGCCGACGTGGACGGTTCTCGCGGATTCGTTTCCCGCGGCGCCGTCATAGTGGGAAATGCCCTTCGCCTCGATGGTGTCCAGGACCTCGGGCCTGTCGTAGCAATAGATCTCCGGGCGGCTCTCGGCGATCCATGCCGCGACGCTGCCGCCGATGGCTCCCGCTCCCACGAAAACCAGCTTGCCCACCTTCATGCCTTGCCTCCCTTTTCGTCGTATCCCAGGTGATCCCGTGCCGGAAGGTCAAACCATGAGTTCATGCTTGACGCATAGCGGGTCTGCAGGGGGACCGTTTCGGCGCCGATCCGCCTGAGGAGGCCGGACGCCTCACCCTTCCCTAGCCCAAGGGCCGGGCTTCCCCTCCTTGCACCCCAGAGGGTGCCCACATTGACCATCACCTGGAACTCGCCTTCAAAGGCCGTGGGGTTCCTCTGAGCCACCCCGTCCTTTTTCGTGGCCAGGAAGGACCGGACGGAGAATTGCCTGGGCTTGCCGGAGGTGGCCACATCAAGGGCGATATCGAGGGTCGTGCCGTCCTCGTCAAAGCTCTCGAAGCGGCATTTTCCCTGACCTTCCAGGATGTCGATGCGGCGCGTGATCTTGGGAAGGTTCCAGAAGTGATGGCCGCGAAGTCGGTTCTCCTCCGAGGTAACCGGCATCGAGGCGATGTGATAGCCCGAATCAGGAGATGCGGAAAAGGCGCCGAGGACAGGGATCCCCTTTTTCCCGTCCATCCGCACCGGTATGGCGATGGCGATCTCGTTGTAGGGGCGGACGCCGCGGACCTTGCGGTATTCATAGCAGGAGATGGCCACGATGCTCCTGCCACCGAGCATCCTGGGCGGCTGGGCATCTTCCCCGAGCCTTTCACGCAGGAAGTCCTTGGCCCGCGCGAAGGAGCAATGGAAAATCCCTACCGCACAGCGCACGTCGGCATACAGGGTCGGGAAGAGGTAGTCCCTGGCTTTTCCATCGATGGCCAAGGGATGTCTCGCCGCGGACAGGCTGAGTCCTTGGAACAAGGGTGCGACGAATTCGGCCCCGTTGTCGATCAATGCGGATGGAATGTCAAAAGTCGGTTCCATAAATGACCTCGCAGATAATATGACCTATGGTCATATTATCATCCCATCTTCAGGGACGCAAGCGACATTTCCTGGACCGGCTTTCCATTCGAGAGTTTCTTTCCGCGTGGCGGGCTTCTGCTCTGGTGCGATCGAGAAGACCCCGGTATACTTGGGGAGTTATTCGTGGAGGGCCCTATCAGCATGCCAGAAAAGCCCGCGACACTCGGGGCTCTCGATGAGACCGAGCGAGACGCCTATGAAAAACAGGTATTCGATCTCCGGCAACTCGTGGAAGTGTCAAAAAGCCTCAATTCGACCCTCGACTACAATATCCTCATAGACTCGATCCTCTTCACGATAATGGGGCAGATGAAGGTGCTCAAGGCCGGCCTCTTTGCCAAGAAGGGGATCGACACCCCCTATTTCAGCCTGCACCGGAATTACAAGGGCTTCGAGGTCGACCACGCCACGAATTTTGCCATAGCCGAGGACCATGACCTCATCAAGCTCCTCTCCCGCCATTATCGCTGCTACAGCCTGGACGAGATCAAGGAGCGCTTGGGCTCCTTCCGCGGAATAGAGGGGCTCGCTTCCCTTGAGCCTTCCCTCGTCGTGCCCCTCAAGGCCAAGGGCGTCATCAACGGCATCATCATCATCGGCAAGCAGATCGAGGACGAGGCCTTCACCGACAACGACAAGTCCTATGTCCTCGACATCGCCATCCTGGCGGCGATAGCCATCAACAACGCATTCCTTTTCGAGATGACCACGACGGACATGATGACGAAGCTCAAGATGAAGCACTATTTCTACACCGTCCTCCTCGAGAAGATGGAGCATTCGGCCGTCCATGACCGCGCCCTTTCCATCGTCATGATCGACATCGATTTCTTCAAGAAATTCAACGACACCTACGGCCATCAGTGCGGTGACGCCGTCCTCAAGCAGGTCGCGCGCATCATACAGGCGAGCGTCCGGACCGTCGACCTCGCGGCGCGCTACGGCGGCGAGGAATTCTGCGTCCTCCTTCCCGATACGGACAAGGAGCATGCCCTTGCGGTCGCCGAGCGGATACGGAAGGGCGTCTCGGGTACTGCCACCGTCTATGACGGACTTACCCTCCACGTGACGATATCCCTCGGCGCGGCCCAGTACGATCCCGCGCGGGATGTCTCGGGCAAATCCCTCATCGACCGCGCCGACAGGGCCCTCTACTCCTCCAAGCAGGCCGGCCGGGACCGCGTCACGATCGCGGAATGACCGGCGTCCCGCCCGGAGGCAACTTCGAAGCATGGCAATACTGAAGGTTCACCGCGCCGCCCCGGTCGGCCTCCCAGGGGAAGCGCCTGCCCCGGCGGATGGACCAGTCGACCTCATCCCCGGCTCAGCGGCGTTCTCGATCCTGAACAGCCTCCTGGCCGCGGGCGAGGCCATTCCCCACGACTGCGGCGGCAAGGCGCGCTGCGGCACCTGCAGGATCCGCGTCCTCCAGGGCGGCGCGGGGCTTTCCCGTCCGGGGCCGGGTGAGCTCCTCCGCCTGGCCGCAGTAGGCGGCGGGAGCGACGAGCGACTGGCATGCCAGGCCTTCGCCGCGCGGGACGTCGAACTGGAGATAGTCGGGCGCGTCCGCGCCGAGTGACAAGGTGGAGGTCCCATGCGGCAGTGGTGGAAAGACGCGGTGTTTTACCAGATTTACCCACGGAGTTTCGCTGATTCCAATGGCGACGGCATCGGCGACCTTTCTGGCATAACGGGGAAGCTCGACTACCTGTCCGGCCTGGGTGTGGATGCCCTCTGGATATCGCCTTTCTTCCCGAGTCCGATGAAGGACTTTGGCTACGACGTCGCCGACTACCGGGGAGTCGACCCGATGTTCGGCACCATCGAGGATTTCAAGGTCCTCTCCGCCGAGGCACACCGGCGGGGCATCAGGATAGTCCTGGACCTGGTCGTGAACCACTCCTCGGACGAACATCCCTGGTTCAAGGCGGCTCGCGCCTCCAAGACCGCCCCCGAGCATGCTTTCTACATCTGGAAGCCCCTGGCGGGGAAAGTCCCCAACAACTGGAAGAGCCTTTTCGAGCTCCGCTCCGCCTGGTATCCGAACAAGGCGACCGGGGAACGCTATCTGGCCACGTTCACGCGGTTCCAGCCCGAGTTCGACTGGCGCAACCCGGATTTCCGGAGGGAGATCTACGACATCATGACCTATTGGTATGATATCGGAGTTGATGGCTTCCGGCTGGACGTTGCCACCGCCTATTTCAAGGATGCCGGATTCCGCTCAAACCCCTTTTCATGGAAGGCCAATCCCGATCTCTTCCAGAAGCATGACCACGACAGGAACGGGCCGGAATGCCATGAGGTGTTCAAGGCGATGCGGCGCATCTCCGAGGAAGCCGGGGAGCGCGTCCTCATCGGCGAGACCCACGGGCAGGAGGCGGAGCTCGCGGCGGCTTGCCATGGGGAACATGACGACGAGCTTCACATGGCCTTCAACTTCGATTTCCTCAACCAGCCTTGGAGCGCCACCGCCTTCAGGGATTCGGCCGAGCGCTGGTACAAAGCCCTCCCGGTGGGCGCATGGCCGAACTTCACCCTCTCGAACCATGATCGTCCGCGTGCCGCCTTCCGTTTCCGCGACGCCTCCCCGGCGATCACCGAGGCGCGTGCCCGCGTCGCAGCGGCCATGCTCCTTGGCTTGCGCGGGACGCCTTTCGTGTACTACGGCGAGGAGCTGGCGATGATCTGCCAAAGGGTGCCCAGGTCGCGCCTCAGGGACCCGCTGGGCGTCCGGACCTGGCCCTTGGGCTTCCTGGGGCGCGACCCCGAGAGGACCCCGATGCAATGGGACCAGGGAGAGGACGCGGGCTTCGGCTCCTTCCCGGCCCAGCCCTGGCTGCCCATCAATTCCGACTGGGAATCGCGGAACGTCGCCGTCCAGGAAGGGGACGCACAGTCCATGCTTAATTGGTATAAAGCGGTGATTTCCCTCAGGAAGAGCCGGCCTTCATTGCGCGAAGGTGCGATCCGCTTCCTCGACCTGGGGAATGGAGGGGATGTGCTTGCCTGGGAAAGGGGGAAGGAGGGGCATGGAGCGCCATGGGCCGGCTCCGACACCACCGTGGTCCTGCTCAATCTCGCATCCCGTGCCCGGACGGTGGAACTGCCAGAAGGCGGCGTCGTCCTCCTGTCGGCGGGAATTGGCGGCGGTTCGCCGCACGCGGGGACTGTCCCCTCGGGGCGTCTCGAGTTGGGCCCATGCGAGGCGCTATTCGTCGCACCCGATGGATCCCGCTGAAGGATCAGCGGAGCGAGAGCTGTCCCTTCTTCACCATGCAGCCATAGACGAATAGCTGGAGGACCGCTCGCTCGAGGGCGGAACCCGAGACGCGTGAGCGTTCGTCGAATTCCGAGGCCAGGCGGATGATGCGCTCGCAGTCCGGCCTAGGGTATCGCTCGACCGCCCGTCGGTGGAGGGCTTGGAGGCTTTTTGCCCTGATGCCTTGCTTGAGGCAGGCCGTATCGAAGGCTTCTCCGCCTTGGAGCAGGGCGTGGAGCTTGAGGAGGCGGCGGAAGCTCCAGGTGAGGGCGGAGACGATCTGGACCGCGCCTCCCTGGCGTTCAGCCAGGACCGTGTCCAGGGTCTCAAGTGCCCAAGGCGGCTCGTCCTCCACCATGCGCGCGAAGAGGCTGAAGGCGTCCTCCTGCCGGTTGCGCGAGAGGGCGGCCTCGACGTCCTGTGCATGCAGGCGGCTCCCTTCGGGAAAGAGCAAGGACAACCGGGAACAGGCGGCCTCCAGGTCCTCGGTGTCGTTTTCGATGAGCTCAAGGAGGGTCTCGACGGCGTCTTCGTCGATGGAGACGCCCTGTTCTCGGAGCCTTCGTTCGACCCAGCGCGGTTTCTCGTTGTCGAACAGCTCATAGAAGGTCCGCTTCCTGTCCTTGCCCACGGCGTCTTCGAGCCCTTTTTCGGCGTAAAAGGATTCGGTGACGAGGATGAGGACCGCGTCCTTCGCTGGCTGGGCCGCATAGTCGGCCAAGGCGCGGATATCGTCCTTGGCCTTGACCGATTCGACGCCACGGAATTCCACGATGCGGCGAGAGGAGAAAAGGGAGCCGTTCCTGAGGAGGGAGAGGAGGTCGCCCACGGTCGTGTCTTGGGCGTAAAGGCGATGCTCCTCGGCGGGAGCCTTGTCCACCGCCAGGATGGCGGCCTTGACCTCGGCGATGAAAGCCTGTCGCTTGCCCGCTTCAGGCCCAGCCAGGAGGTAAACCGTCTCCAGCTTCATGCTCAGTACTTCCGGATGATGCCCTTGAGGCGACCGAGGATCTTGACGTCCTGGGTGTAGATGGGCGAATAGGCCGAGTTCTCCGCGACGAGCCTCACCCGGTTGTTCTCCCGGAAGAAGCGCTTCAGGGTCACGGCGTCATCGATCATGGCCACGACGATCTCGCCATTTTCCGCCGTCTGCCTTTCCTCGATGACGGCGATATCCCCATGGAAGATGCCGGCGTCCCGCATGCTGTCCCCGCGGACGGTGAGCGCGAAACAGGTGGAAGCCTGCCTGACCATGTCGGCGGGGATAGGGATGCGACCGGAGAAGTTCTCCTCGGCGAATATGGGCTTCCCCGCGGCCACGACGCCGAGGAGGGGCACGTCGACCACCGCCCTTTCATGCCGGTCATCGCGGATGATCTCGAGGGCACGCGAGCGGTTTTCGCCCAGGCGCAGCTTGCCCTTCTTCTCAAGGGCCTTCACATGGTCGTAGGCACCCTTGACGGATATCGAGAAATGATCCGCGATTTCGCGGATCGTCGGAGGATAGGCATGCCCCTCGATGAATTGCGCGATGAAGTCGAGCACTGCCTGCTGGCGCTCGGTCAAGTTTTTCATTTTTCCTGCTCGATCCCGAACTTTTTGATCTTGGCGTGGAGTCCGCTCGGGTAGACGCCGATCGCTTCCGCGGTGCGGGAAATATTATAATGGCTTTCCTTCAGTTTGTGCGCAAGATAGTCGCGCTCGAAAAGCTCCTTCGCGTCCTGGAGCCCGAGGTCAAGGTAGCGGCCCGGGATGTCCGAAAACGCCGCTTCCGCCGCCTTCTGGAGCCCAAGGACCTTTTCGACCGTGGCGCGGCTGATCACGACCTCGTCCGAAAGCACCACCAGGCGTTCCATGGCGTTCTTGAGCTCGCGGACGTTGCCTGGCCAATTCCTCGCCGCGAGGGCTTCGGCGGCTTCGGGGCTGAGGCTCCTGGACGCGATGCCGTTCGCGAGGGTGAGGAAGGCATCGCAAAGCTCAGGGATGTCATCCTTGCGCTCGCTGAGAGACGGCATGCGGATCGGGATGACGGCGAGCCGGAAATAGAGGTCTTCGCGGAAACGCCCGGCTTCGATCTCCGCGCGGATGTCCTTGTTGGTCGCCGCCACGACGCGCACATCGATGGATATGGTCTCCTCGCCGCCGAGCCGCTCAAAACGCATTTCCTGGAGGACGCGGAGGAGCTTGGACTGGGCGGACAGGGACAGGTCGGCCACTTCGTCAAGGAAGAGTGTTCCGCCGTTGGCGGCTTCGAACCGGCCGATCCGCCGGCTTACGGCATCGGTGAAAGCCCCACGTTCATGGCCGAAAAGCTCGCTCTCGACCAGGCCTTCGGGGATGGCGGCGCAGTTCAGGGCGATGAAGGGCTTAAGGGCCCTATCGCTGTTCGCGTGGATGTAGCGGGCCAGGAGTTCCTTGCCCGTGCCGTTCTCTCCGGTGACAAGGACCCTGGCATCGGAGGTCGCGGCCAGCATGGCCAGCTTGCATACTTCGCTCATCGCGGTGGAGTGGCCAAGGAGGGGTTCGACCGGGATGCCGGCGCCCTTGTGCTGCTTGAGGGCCTTGTTCTCCTGACGGAGTGTGGCCGTCTCCAGGGCATTGCGCACTACGGTGAGGAGGCGCTCGATGGAAAGGGGCTTTTCGATGAAGTCCCAGGCGCCAAGCTTGACGGCGCGGACCGCCATCTCGACGTTGCCATGGCCGGAGATGACGGCGACCGCGAGTTCAGGCCGGCGCCGCTTCATTTCCTCCAGGGCCTCGATCCCGCCCATCCTGGGAAGCCACACGTCCAGCAGGACCAGGTCTATGCCGCCGCGATCCAGGAGTTCGAGTCCGACAATTGCGTCCTCGGCGACGAGGACATTGTAGTCCTCATCCTCGAGAATGCCGCGTACCGCGCTGCGGATGCCGGGTTCGTCGTCGATGACCAGGATCGTCGCCATGCATATCCCTTTGTGTCGCTATCTGTCCATCGGAAGGTCGATGTAGAACGATGCGCCGGCGCCTTCCGCCGATTCGCAATGGATCGATCCGCCGTGATCGACGATTATGCGCTCGACGATGGCCAACCCCAGTCCAGTGCCCGTTTTCTTGGTCGAAAAGTAGGGCGCAAAGATTCGCTCGAGCACCTCGGGCGCCATGCCTGGCCCATCGTCGCTGACTTGGAGCCTACAATACCGTGAATCAGCCGTCTTTACAAGATCGGAGCGTATCTCGATCCGGCCCTTGCCGTCCATCGCCTCGATCGCATTGGTGAACAGGTTTGCCAAGGCGCGCTTGAGCTGGGCCCGATCGGCGCGAAGCGCCATGCCCTCGGCGACGCCATCAAAGGAGAAGACGACATCCGGGTAGGATGCCGCGTAGAGGCTCACCGAATCCGCGATGATGCCTCGCAGGTCAGCCCAGTCCCGCTCCGGCTCGGGGAGGGCGGCGAAGGCCCGGAAATCCGATAGGAGGGCATCCATGCCCTCGACTTCGGCAACGACGGCCATCATGGAGGGCTCGAGGAGCTCCAAAGCCCTGGACGGGTCAGTCTTGGAGACGCGGAGGAGCCTTTCCGCGGCCAGCCTGATTGGGGTGAGGGGGTTCTTTAGTTCGTGGGCTAGGCGTTGGGCTATGTCCTTCCATGCGCTCACCTTGCCTCGTTGGAGGTCGCCTTCCCGGTAGCGCTCGATTTCCATGAGCATCCGGTTGAACGAGGCCACCAGCCTGCCGGTCTCGTCCCCCGGCTTCACGAGGAGGCGGATGCCCAGGTCCCCCGAGGCGACGCGGCGGGTCGCCCCTTCGAGGGAGATGATGGGGTCGATGACATAATTGGCGGCTGCGATTCCCAGGATTGTCGCGATGAGGAGGAGGGGGAGGACGAGAAGGACGTAGAAGAGGACCAGGAGTCGCACCCAGCGATCGGAGAAGGGAGCCATGAGCTCGGACTGGACCTTTGCCCTTGAGAGGGCCGAGGCCCCCGTCCCGAAATTGTCCACGAGTCTCAGCGAAAGCACGATGGAGCCATCTTTCCCGCCCCAGGGAAGGAGATAGCGAAGCCTTACCACTTCCCCATGGGTGGAAGCCGAAAGGGGCCCGGCTATCCCTGCAGCCGGCGCCTGTCCGAGCTTGGCCTGCGAATCCCCGGCGAAGGCGACCGATCGACCTTTTTCGAATATCTCTAGGGCGTCCATGCGAGGCTCGCGTTCGCGCAGGGAGTCCAGCACGCGATCCGGATGGGCGGGGATGCTGCCGAAGGCCAGACGGGGCAGGTCGTTGCGGGCGGCGTACTCGAGCCGGCGGCTGTCATCGGCATAGTAGTCGAGGACCAGGTCGAGGCCCTGGCTGATGCCCTTCCGGATTTCGGCGGAGGCCGCCTGTGATTGGGTGCTCCTGGCGAGCTTGAGGAGGACCATGCCCTGGGGAAGGGAGGCCGCGGCGATGGCGACGAAGAAGAGCGTGACCAGGCGAAGCCTGAGCCGCGAACCGAAACGGCGGCGGAGGAGATCCACGAATAGGCCACGGATCCGCACGAGGAAGAGGATGAGGAGGGCCAGCGGAAGGAGTCCAAGGATGACAAGGGGCAGGGCCTCCGAAGGGAGGGGGTAGCGAGGGGCTCCTTTAAGCGCTTGCCCGGCGTAGATAGAGATGACCAAGGCAGACAGGGCATAGACGATGAGGATCTGGAAAAGCTCGGTGAGGGGTTGCCTGCTCCAGGCCGCGGACAGAGGTTCGGGAGTGGGGAGATCCTCGTCGGCCCTCCCTGGGCCTCCTGCGTCCCGGGCCGTCATTCCTCTTCGAAGCGGCTCAGGAACAGGGCCTCAATCGCGGCCGCCGCCCCTTCCTCGTCCGCCCCGTCCGCCGTGATGCGGATGGGCGTCCCGAAGGATGCTCCTAGGGTGATGATGCCCATGATGGACTTGGCGTTTATCTTGTCCGAGCCTTTTTCCAGCCATATCTTGGCGGCGAATTTGCTGGCCGTCTGCACGATAAGGGCCGCCGGTCTCGCGTGGATTCCCGCCCGGTTCTTGATGGTCACCAATCGTTCGGTCATGTGCGCTCCCTTTTTTCTTTCCGCTGAAGCACTTGCTAGAGGTAGTCGTCCCGGTTGAAATAGACTGCCCTGGCGTTCTCGCTCTCCAGCCAGCGAAGGATGTTCTGGTTGAACTCCTTCGCAGAATGGTAGCCCATCTTCTTGAGGCGCTCGTTCATCGAGGCCGTCTCGATGATGATGGGGATGTTTCGCCCTGGCTTGACCGGGATCTCAAGCATCGGGACCTGCACGCCAAGTATCTCCAGGGTCTTCTCGTCCGTCCCGATCCGGTCATAGACCTTTTCCGAATCCCATTCCTCCAGGCCGCAGACAAGCTGTATCTGCTTCTTGTCGCGGATGGCTCCGACGCCGAATAGATGGGTGATGTTGATGATCCCGAGCCCGCGGATCTCCATGTGGTGTCCGATGACCTTGTTCGCGCCTTGGCCCATGAGGATGGAGCCATTGACGCAACGGATTTCCACCACGTCGTCGGCCACGAGACGGTGTCCGCGTTCGATGAGCTCCAGGGCGGTCTCGCTCTTTCCGACGCCTGAATCCCCCGTGATGAGGATGCCGATGCCGTAGACCTCCACCAGGACGCCGTGGAGGGAAGTCTGGGGAGCGAAGATGTCGGAGAGCACCCGGAGAATCCGGCTCGTGAACTCCGAGGAGGGCAGGTCCGTCTGGATAAGGGGACAGCCCGCGGCTTCCGCGTACTTGAAGAAATCCCGCCCAGGGGCGAGGTTGTGCGTGAAGATGCAGGCGGGAATGGGATAGGAGAAGAGCTTCTCGTAGGTTTCGGTCTTCCCCTCTTCCTCGAGTTTCTTGAGATAGGCATTCTCGCCCCGCCCGAAGATCTGGAGGCGCTGCCACGCAAAGGACTCGAAAAATCCCGAGAGCGCGAGGCCGGGCCTGTTCAGGTCAGGGACGCTGATCTCGCGGGACAAGCCCTTCCTTCCGCCGATGCAGCGGATGTCGAGGGCGTTCTGCTCCTTGAGGTCGAGGTCGAGGAGGTCGAGGACCGTGAAACTCTTGTCGTCCATGATGCGAAGTCGAGTGTACTACGAAGCGGCGAATAGCGCAAACGCCTGATTTTCGGTCAAGGCGCAAAAAGAGCGGCCCGGAAGGGCCGCTTTTTGCCCGGTTGACGCTTCGAGCCCTATTTATGCTCCTGGACCTTCTCCTTTTCCTTCGCGATCTTCTGCTCCAGCCTGTCGACGAGCTTGTCTATGCCGGCGTCCAGGCTGTAATCCTTCTCCTCGACATGGGCCACGGTGCCCCATCGGAAGTTCACCGTCGCCTCCACCTCGAATTCCTTGTCCTTCTTGAAGACGAAAATGAGATCGACGATCATGTCCTTCGCATACTCAATCCGCTCTAGTTTCTTGTCGAGATATTCCCTGCTCTTGGGCGCCAGATCGAAATGCACGGAGCGAACGTCGACAGTCATGGACACCTCCTTGCGATATGCGACACCCCAAGGTGCCGTCGGCGCGGCTCCGGCTGTCGCTGTGTGGCAGCGGGCCGCCGTCTCCGGCCGCATCAACCAAAAAACAAGCGGAGCCGCGCCTATCCCCGCTTCCGGCCGAACGACGAATTGAGATCGAGCTCCGAACGGTATTTGGCGACCGTCCGCCGCGCCAGCTTGATGCCCCGCCGGCCGAGGATGTCGACGATGTCATGGTCGGCCAGGACGCGGTCCTCCGACTCGATGATCTCCTTGATGATCTGCTTGACCCCTTCCTTCGAGAACCTGGACCCGGAGGACCCGGCTCCGGAGATCGAATTCGTGAAGAAGTAACGGAGTTCGTAGATGCCCCAGTCGGTCTGGATGTACTTCTTGTGCGCGATGCGCGAAACCGTCGTCTCGTGGACGCCGATCTCCTCTGCGACGTCTTTCAGGGTGAGCGGCGCGAGGTGCTTGGGGCCGCGGGCGAAAAAGGCGCGCTGGAATTCCACGACGGCCCTGGTGACCTTGAGGAGGGTCTGGTTCCGCTGGTGGATCGATCGGATGAAGAATTTGGCCCGCTTGATGTTGTCCCGCACGTAGACCCCGGTGGCCTTGTCCCCACCCTTCTCGCCCGCGAGGCTGTCGAAAAATGGATCGATGCCAAGCACCGGTATTTCCTCGTCGTTGAGGACGATGACGAAGTCGCCCTCCTTGAGCTTGACGAGGATGTCGGGTGTCACGTAATTCGGCTCGGTGGAGGAATAGGCCCGACCGGGGAAGGGAGAAAGCCCCTTGATGAATACCAGGGCTTCCTGAAGCTGGACTTCCGAAAGCTTGAGCCGCTTCTGGATCTCCCTATGCTTGGCGCGCTCGAGGAGGTCTATATGGTCGGCGAGGATCAGGACCGCGGAAGGTGGGGCCTTCTCGGGAGAAAGCCTTGCCTGGACCTTGAGGCTTTCGCGGAAATCGGAGGTGCAGGTGCCAAGGGGCTCGAATCCCCTCACGAGCTCGACGATTTCGTCCACGAAGGCCGTCTCGACGCTGGATTTGAGACTGTAGGGACTTTCCTTGTGAAAACCGTCGTCATCGAGGTTCTGGATCAATGCCTCGCCCATGGCCCGGCGATCCTCATCGAGGGGCTGGAGCCGAAGCTGCCAAAGGAGGTGCTCCTGGAGGGTCTCGGGGCGGGCGATGGCACCTTCAATGAACATCCGCTTGGAATCGTCATCCGAACCCGACCGCGAGGCGAAGCCCGGATCGGAGCTGTTTTCAAAGGCCTGGACTTCCTCGCCTTCCCTTTCCTCGTTTTCTGGCAGGGTTTCAAGAGAAACCGTTGAACGGTCTTCGACCACTTCGAGTGCCGGATTCGCCTCAATTTCCTCCTGGATTTGCTCCTTCAGCTCCTGGAGGGGAAGTGCCATGAGTTTTATGGATTGGATCATTTGAGGGCTGAGATGCTGGCGCTGTTCCGTTAAAAGAACGGGCTTCTGGAGCTGCAACCTGACCTCCGCCGGCTATTTCAAGTAGTGATTACTGGTCAAATTCTAGGCCCCATGGGACTTTTGTCAAGATTCTGTCTTCTCCGGGAGCAAAAACATGCGCAAAAAGTGTGCCTAAATTGTGACCGTGTATGCATATAAATAAAACATCGAAAAATTTCCGATCTTTCCAAGGGCTTTGCCCGGGGCTCGAAACCCGCGAGCCGGCTGTTTCGGATTCGTGTTGACGCACTCATCAGCTGTTTATTATTTTATGGATACTAAAAAGGCTCAACCGGGCCACACCCAGGTGGAAAGATGTCAAGCAAACACCCCGAGCGCCCCGATGGCCGGGTCAGCCCAGAAACAGTGCCGGCGGACCCTGTCGGCGCTCCAGGAACGGAAGGCGCGGAAAAGCCCGAGTCCTCACTCGTGAGCGAATCGGATGAGGTAGAAGTCGCTGCCCTTCGCGAACGCGTCGCTGCCCTCGAAGCCCGGGAATCGGCACTGGTGGAGGAAGTCTCCTCACTCAAGGACCAGTACCTCCGCAAGCTTGCCGACTATGAAAACTTCAGGAAGCGGATGTTCCGGGAGCGCGAAGAGTCCTTGAAATTCGCCAACACCGGCTTGCTTTCTGACCTCATCCAGATTTTGGATGACTTCGATCGAGCGGTGGGAAGCGCCGAACACGTGAATGAGTATGCTATCCTCCATGACGGCGTTGTCCTCATACGCAGGCAGTTCGGGCAGATGCTTTCGAACAAGTACGCCCTCTCGGCTTTCTCCGCGACGGGCCAGGCCTTTGACCCGAACATCCATGAAGCAGTCGCGAGCGAGCTTGCCGATGTGTCGGAGCCCTTGGTGTCCCAGGAATTCCTTCCTGGCTACAAGTTGAATGACCGCGTGATCAGGAGTGCCAAGGTGAAAGTGCAGATGCCATCTCCGGAGGCGATGCGCTCGGCGCAGGAGAATCCTGCCGAACCGCCTGCCTCAGGGGGGGTGGAAGCGGGCCCGGGGATGAGGACCGCGTCCGGTCCGGATGATGAGGGCGATGTGGAGCAGGGTGCCGGGGTGGACTCGCCTCCTGAAAACGGCACGGCGGCGGAAAAAGGGCAAAAGTAGGAAGGGGCCGTTTGCCGGCCAATGGCCCGCCGTTTCGCGGGCATATAGAGAACGAAAGCCATAGCAAGGAGCCAGAATATGGGTAGGATAATCGGAATCGATCTTGGAACGACGTATTCCTGCGTCGCGGTCATGGAGGGCGGCGAGCCCCTCGTCATCGCGAATTCAGAGGGGCAGCGGACCACCGCTTCCGTCGTCGGCTTCACGCCGAAAGGCGAGCGCGTCGTCGGCCAGCCGGCGAAAAACCAGATGATCACCAATCCCGAAAGCACGATCTACTCGATAAAGCGGTTCATGGGCCGTCGCCTGGCCGAGGTCGGCGATGAGACCAAGCTGGTCCCCTACAAGGTCCTTGATAATGGCAACGACGTCCGGGTCGAGGCCGGTGGAAAGCAGTACAGCCCCCAGGAGATCTCCGCCTTCGTCCTCCAGAAGATGAAGAAGACCGCGGAGGACTATCTCGGCGAACCTGTCACCGAGGCCGTCATCACCGTTCCTGCCTATTTCAACGATGCCCAGCGCCAGGCCACCAAGGATGCCGGCAAGATCGCCGGCCTCGAGGTCAAGCGCATCATCAACGAACCGACAGCCGCGGCGCTTGCCTACGGCTACAACAAGGACCAGAAGAAAGAGAAGACCATCGCTGTCTACGACCTCGGCGGGGGCACCTTCGACATATCCATCCTTGAGCTTGGCGAAGGCGTCTTCGAGGTCAAGTCCACCAACGGCGATACCCACTTGGGCGGCGACGATTTTGACCGCCGCATCATGCAGTGGCTCATCGATGAGTTCAGGAAAGACACTGGCATCGACCTCTCCAAGGACAAGATGGCCCTCCAGCGACTCAAGGATGTGTCGGAGAAGGCCAAGATCGAGCTCTCCAACGTCATGCAGGCCGAGATAAACCTGCCCTTCATCACTGCCGACGCCGCGGGCCCGAAGCATCTCCAGAAGACCCTTTCCCGCGCCAACTTCGAGAACCTCGTGGTGGACCTCCTCGAGCGCTCAAAGACCCCCTGCACGAAGGCCCTTGCCGACGCTGGCCTCCAGGCTTCCCAGATCGATGAGGTCATCCTTGTCGGCGGCTCCACCCGCATCCCTAAGGTCCAGCAGATCGTCCGCGAGCTTTTTGGCAAGGAGCCCTCAAAAGGTGTCAACCCTGACGAGGCCGTCGCTGTCGGCGCCGCCATTCAGGGCGGCATCCTCGGCGGTGAGGTCAAGGATGTCCTCCTCCTCGACGTGACTCCGTTGTCCTTGGGCATCGAGACCCTCGGCCAGGTCATGACCAAGCTCATCCAGCGCAACACCACCATCCCCTGCCGGAAGAGCCAGATATTCTCCACGGCCGCCGACGGCCAGACCGCGGTATCCATCCATGTCCTCCAAGGCGAACGGGAGATGGCCACCCAGAACCGCACCCTCGGGCGCTTCGACCTCGTTGGCATACCTCCCGCTCCGCGCGGAGTGCCCCAGGTCGAGGTCACCTTCGACATCGACGCGAACGGAATCGTCCACGTCTCCGCCAAGGACCTCGGCACCGGCAAGGAGCAGAAGATCCGCATCGAGGCAGCGTCCGGCCTCAATGAATCGGACATCGAGCGGATGGTCAAGGAAGCGGAGGCGCACGCCGCCGAGGACAAGCTGGAGCGCGAAAGGGCCGAGGTGAAAAACGAGGCGGATAGCCTCATGTACACCACCGAGAAATCGCTCAAGGACCTCGGGGACAAGGCCAGCCCCGGCGACAGGGCCAATATCGAGACCGCCATCGCAGACCTCAGGAAAACCCTCGAAGGACAGGACCTCGAGGCCATCAAGGCCAAGACCGAGGTTCTCAAGCAGGCTTTCTACAAGCTTTCCGAGGAGGTCTACAAGACAACCGGCGCTCAGCCCGGCCAAGGTGGCGGCGACCAAGGTGGAGCCGGTCCCGATTTCGGCGGCGGCCAGCCAGGCGGACCCGGGAGCGGCCCGACGGGCGGATCGTCCAGCGGACCCACGGGAGGCTCGGCCGACGATGTCGACTATCGCGTCGTGGACGACGAAGACAAGAAATAGCAGAGAATCGGTGGATGGTGGCGAGCACCGTCCACCATTCGCATTATAAGGATCTTACGTGGCCAAGCGTGATTATTACGAAGTCCTCGGCGTCGAAAAAGGCGCTACGAAGGATGACATCAAGAAGGCATACCGCCGCCTCGCCATCGCGAACCATCCCGACAAGAATCCCGGCGATCACGCGGCCGAGGAGCGCTTCAAGGAAGCCACCGAAGCCTACGAGGTCCTGGCCGACGAGCAGAAGCGAGGCGCTTACGACCGCTTCGGCTTCGCCGGTGTGGAGGGCATGGGCGGGGCAGGCAACCCCCAGGACTTCTCTACTGTCTTCAAGGACTTCGAGGACATCTTCGGTTTTGGGGATTTTTCCAACATATTCGATTCCTTCTTCGGCGGCGGCCGCCGCGGCGGGGCTTCCGGCGGCGGTGGCCATGAGCGTACCGCCCGCGGGTCCAACCTCCGCTATGACCTGGAGCTCCCCTTCGAAGAGGCCGTATTCGGCGCTTCCCGGGAGATTGTCTACGGCAAGAATGACGTCTGCAAGACTTGTACGGGTTCTGGATCGGCTGACGGGTCTGCACGACATGTCTGCCCGACCTGTCAGGGCTCGGGCCAGGTCCGCAGGAGCTCCGGCTTCTTTTCCATCGCCCAGACCTGTCCTTCCTGCCGAGGGGAAGGCTATGTGATCGAGAAGCCCTGCCGGGACTGCGATGGCTCTGGGCTGGCGAAGAAAAAGCAGAAGATCAAGGTGACCATCCCGGCCGGCGTCGAGGACGGCAAGCGGGTCGTCATCCCCGGCCAGGGGGATTCAGGTCCCAACGGCGGCGCGGCCGGCGATCTTTACGTATTCATCCGCGTCCGGCCACATGAGTATTTCGAACGGGACGGAAATGACCTGTACTGCGCCCTCCCCATCAGCCTCACGATGGCGGCGCTCGGCGGGGACATCAATTTCACCACGATAGAAGGCAGGAAGATCGCGGTCAGCATTCCTTCAGGCTCCCAGAACGCCCGCATGCTGCGTGTCCGCGAGGAGGGCGTGCCGTCCCCGTCCGGCCGCCGCGGGGACCTGTACCTCAAGCTTCTCGTCCAGGTCCCCCAGAAGCTCTCCCGGAAAGGAAAAGAACTGCTTGAGGAGCTCCGGAAGCTCGAAGGCGAGGACAACGAGCCCAAGCCCATCAAGCTCTCGGAGCTCAAGAACTGACAAGCCAGCTAGTCTCCTGCCTGGTTATGAAGCTGCCCTTTTGGGCGGCTTTTTTTAATCCTCCGCACCACAAATAATAAACCTGAGGGATATACTAGAGATCAGGAAAAGTCGATGCCATACGCCCATAAAGGAGTGCGTGCATGGGAAAAAAAAGACCCGGCCCGAAGCTTTTTTGGCGGCGATTTGTGTAGCCCTTGCGATCCTGGCCTTTGGATGCTCGAACCTTGCGGGCCTCTTGGGGCTCGAAAGCGGAGCCGACGCACCCCTGCTCCAGATCGAATACAGCGCAGACGGCGTGGCAGACTGGCACGTGGCTAGCGTTTCCGGTGATAGCTTCATCCGCATGTCCGTGGACGACGGCCTGACCTGGAGCGAGGGATTGCGGGTCGCCGGATCCGCCGGCGCCACTGGCGCGGCCGCCCCCGCCCTGCAACTGGAATACAGCGTCGATGGGACAACGGGTTGGCATGAGGCCTTTGCCACGGGTGACAGGTACATCCGCAGTTCGGTGGACGGCGGCACGACGTGGAGCGCCGCCCTCCTGGTTGTCGGTGCCACCGGCTCGGACGCTCCCCTTCTCCAGATCGGCTATAGCATCGACGGTTTGACCGCCTGGCATGCCATCAACGCCACGGGTGACAATTACCTCAGGACCTCCGTGGATGGCGGCGCGACCTGGAGCGGAGCGCTACGGATAACCGGGGCAAGCGGCGCCGACGCGCCGAACTTGCAGATCGAGTACAGCGTCGATGGATCGGCGAGCTGGCATGCGTCCTACATCTCCGGCGACGCATACATGCGTACCTCTTCGGATGGCGGGACAACCTGGAACGTGGCCATCCTGTTCAAGGGCGCGACAGTCTATGTAGGTCCAGTCCAATCGTTCGGAGTCGGCGGTTCGAACGTCTACCTGAACGACTCCTCTTCAGGAACCACCTTGTACAATGGCGATTACGCCCCCATGGAATACCTGGGCTATAATGCGATCGGAACGAGGACATTGGACATCTATAATGATACAGCCCTCTATCTGACGGTGCGCGATATCGAGGAGCTCGGCGGATGGTACAAGGTCGGCGGTACCTATACTTTTGATCCAATCGCGGCGCTCAGCATCGGGGGAATTTCATCGGGGACTCCGGTGACCATCGATACCCCTGCGTCTTTCACGATCATCAACGGCGCCAATGGCTCCTTCCCCTACAGCCCGCCCTTGTACACCTTCCGCAAGCGATTCAGGATCAACTTCCAGGATAGCCTCGGCAACTCCTATGGTTTCGAGTTCGAAGTCGGAGGGACGATCGATTCGTATACCCATGGTCCTATCTAAGCCGACCGCATGAAGGAATCCCGCTCCGCGCCCGGCGACTGGGCGCGGACTTTCTTTCCTGGAACCGATACGCCGATGGCCCGTCCATTCCGCTTCCTTGGCGACGCCCCGGGTGGCCGTATCGCGGCGATCGGAGCGGATGGCGGGCTTCGGCTGCCGGATCCCACCGAAGCCGCCCTCCTCCAGGCCCTCGAAAGGCCACGTGGGCTCGAAGAACTGGAGCGGCGGCTAGGGAAAAGCGGTTGGGAAGGCGAGGCCCTGTCGACCCTGCCGGACATGATAAAAGACCTCGAGGCTCGGGGTTTTTTGCTCCGGCTTGGGGATTGCCTCGATGGCCAAAAGGAAGCGCCGGTGGCTTCCGTCTCGGCGGGTCCGGGCCTTTCCTGCATCGCTTGGCCAACGAGAGACCGGCCAGATAGCCTTGGACGCGCCCTCGGATCCTGGGCCGATGCCGGTGCTTTCAATGGGACCGCGACGCCGGATTTCCTGATCGCCGATGACTCGGTCCAGGATCCGACTGCCACCCGAGCCATCGCCCTTGCTTTCGCCGCTTCCCATCCAGGCAAGGTCTACCACCTCGACCGCGCTTTCAGGCACCGACTTGCCGATGCCTTGGAGGCAAAGCCTGGCCGCGAAGCATCCTTTGCCCTCGGCCTCGAAGGCAGCCCGGGACCGGGGATCGCCAGCTACGGCGCGGCGCGCAATCTTGCCCTCATGGCGGCCGCAGGAAGGACCGTGGCGATGGCCGATGACGATACGGTCGCCGCCTTCCGTCTCCGTCCCGATGCCTGTCCCGGCATAGCGCTAAGCGCCGATCAGGATCCGGCCTTGCCGACGCCCTTCGCCGACAGCGAAGCGCTCGGTTCGTGGGGATTACCCGGAGCGGAATCTCAAAGCTCTGCCGAGGGAGTCCTCTGTCCGCACCGGCGGCTTCTTGGGAGGCTCGTCCGCGATATCCTCGCCGAGGCAAATGAAAAGGATTTCAGGAATGCAACTGCGGCCCTCCTGTCCGCGGCTCTATCGGGGAACTCCCGAGTCGCGGCGCTCTGCTTCGGCACCTGGGGCGCCTCCGGCACGGCCTCGGTATATTACCTCCTATCGATGCGCGCGGCGGTCGATGCGGGCGACCAGGATGTTTACGGGGATGGAGTCTATGCGAAGGCAAGGGAGAGCGAACTGCTTTTCCGCGCGCCGCGCCGGACGACGATCGGGGGGAAGGGCCTCATGGGTATGCACATCGCACTGGATGCAAGGTCCCTCCTCCCGCCCTTCGCGCCTTGGGGAGCCTACGAGGACGGCCTCTGGGCCGCATCCCTGGGTTACCTCCATCCCGAGCAAGCCATCGCCTATCCGGCCCAGGCCATCCACCATGTTCCCACAGGCGTCCGTCGTGGGCCCGCGCGTGACCCGAGCCGCCATCATCTCCTGTTGAACGAAATCCTCGGAGCGGTGATGGGATTGATCGCAAACCGGCTCGAAGCCGGCCCTTGCGCCTACGAGACCCTTGGCCGGAGGCTGGCGTCCTTGGCACGGGGACCACGATCGGGCTTGCGCCTCGCCCTGTCCGAGGCGGCGGCACGCCTGATCATGGCCAGGATCGATACGCTTGAAATGGCGCTCTCGGATTATGGAAGGATGCCCGAAGCCTGGGCTCTGGACATCGAGGCAACGATCCGAGCCCTATGCTCGAAGCTTGAAGCTCCTGGATTTTGGATTCCCCCGGAATTTGGAGGGATGGTCGCAGGCGAGGCGAAAACCAGGCTTGCCGAGCATTTCCTGCGATTTGGAGAGCTGCTTATTGCCTGGCCAGGCATTTTCGAATCGGCCTGCAAGGTAGGCCCAGGACTCCTTAAAACCGCCTTGCTCTAGTTTTTCGCCCTATAGTCCCTTCGCCAGGTGCTCGACCAGGATCTTCGCGCCGATGCCCACGAGGACTATGCCCCCGGCCAGCTCCGCCCAGCCCTCGAATTTCTGCCCTATCCTCTTGCCGAACTCGCACCCGACCAAAGAAAGCGCGAATGTAACGACGCCAATGATGGCCGCGGGCTGGAGTATCGCCGTCCCGAGGAGGCTGTAGGAAAGCCCGACGGCCAAGGCGTCCACGCTCGTGGCCACAGCCAGTACAAGGAGGCCCCTCCAGGTGAGGATGCTGCGGCGCGGCCTTTCGCCATCGTCGCAGGCTTCCTGCGGCTTGGCCGAGTCCCGGACGAATTCGACGATCATCTTCCCCCCGACGATGGCAAGGAGGCCAAAGGCGATCCAGTGGTCAAAACCCTGGATAAGGCCGCGGAACGACATGCCAAGGAGCCAGCCCGCGACCGGCATGCCGAATTGGAACAGGCCGAAGGCCAAAGCCGCCCGCAGGGCGAAGCGGAGCTCAAGGCGGGGGATGCAGATCCCGCTCGAGATGGAGACGGCGAAGGCGTCCATTGCCAGGCCGAGGGCGATAAGAAGGAAGGTGGACATTGCGGGCACCTTACTGTCCCTGTGCGGTCGCGGTCAAGTTGCGTCTCGATTCAAGCCGTGCCATACTCCCAGCGTGGATTCCAGGTACCTACCGCTCATTCCCCCCGACTCTCCTGCCGATAACGGTAAGGGGAAGGTGGGAATGTCACTAAAGAGCGGGTCCGCGATATCAGACAGCGACAAGCGACTCATCCGGGACAACGCGTTCTACGTGCGGGAAGCCCTATTTACCTGCATGACCGAAGCCCAGGTCGAATGTTCCGTCGCTTTCGCGCGCTACCTCAACCGCTTCGGCCTCAACAACGAGAACTACTGGCTTTTCCTCCGCCTCATCATGACCAACAACCCCTGGGTGATCGATGAGCTTCTCCACGAGCGTCAGGCACGGCTCCTCTTCTCCACGATACGTCCAGAAGCCGAGCTGATCGAGCTGGCTTTCCAGACCCTGTATTCGCGCCATCCGGAGGAACTTTATCCCCTGGCCCTTGAAGCCCTGCTCGGCATCATCGAAAGCGCCTATTTCGATCCAGACGACGGATATCGCATCCGTCGCCTCACGATCATGGACATCAACGCCCTGGGCAAGTTCCTCCTGAAAAACGAATCACAGGACAATGCCCAGAATCGCCTCATCCTGGAGATTCTTGACAGGATCACCCACCTCGGCGAGTATTATGGCGAACAGGACAAGAGCGTGCTCTCCAAGCATGCATTCAATGTCAGATTCGCCTATTTCGATACGACCCGGGAGCTCGTCGACGCAATCCCCCATCCCCTGCTCGTCCGGGTCCCAGATCACGGAAAGGTTCGGCCTGAAGAGGATTACGCCGATCTCGTGGCCAATAGGCGGCTGCGAAAGCGGGATTCAGCCGGTCGATTCGTGCGCGAAACCACCGGGCCGGTATCTGTCACGGTACCCCAGCCTGAAGTGCCTGTCGCGGTTCCAGAGGCCAAGGAGCCGACGGCCAAGACGCCGAGCGCCAAGGCCGCGCCCGCGAAGGCTCCGCCGGTCAAGGTAGCGCCATCCAAGGCGACGCCAAGGCAGGCGGGGAAGAAAGGGAGCGCCAAGCCGGCGGCTTCAAAGAAGCGTTCCAGGAGTTAGGAGTCCTCACGAGGGCTCGATCGAAGGCGGCCCCAGGAGGTTCTCGTGTCCCGAAAGCCCGATCCCGCGGGGGTGGCGAAAGCGACCGCGAAGGGTCCCCTTGAAGGTGTTGCCCTCATTGAGAGGGCCATCGAAGTCGTCGAATCGGATCCCTATCGTCCGGGCGATTCTGAAAAGCGGCCCGGCGGCCTCATCGAATTGCCCAAAAAGGCAAGACCCATCATCATCGGGGACCTCCACGCCAACTTGGAGAATCTCAACAGGATCTTCGACTTCGGAACCAACCGTGCCGACCTCGAAGCAGGTGCCATCGAGTGCATCATCGTCGGCGACATAGAGCACGACGATCGTACCGGACACATGAAGGAGATGGATTCCTCCCTCGCAATCCTCGAAGAGCTGTTCCGGCTCCTCGACCGCTACGACGGCCATATCCATTACCTTCGCGGCAACCACGACACCTTTGACGAGCGTCTCCGCAAGAGCGGCATAGCCCAAGGCCTTGAATTCAAGATGCTTCTCCTGGCCAAGCGAGGTCCCGAGTACGTGGCGGCCGTTCAGCGCTTTTTTGAGGCCCTCCCGATCTTTGTCATGGGCGAGAACTTTGTCATAACCCATGCCGGCCCTCCCCATGGCGGCCTGGATCGGCAGGAGCTTGTGGACATCAGGCGCTACCCGGAGAAATACCACCAGCTCATGTGGACTCGGGTCAACGAATTCCGGGACGGAACCCCAAGCCCCAAGGAATACGGCGGCCGCGACATCAAGCTTGCCCTTGAAATGCTCAATATGCCACCTGAGACGCATTTCGTGGTCGGCCACAACCCTTTGTGGGGCGATGGCAACACGGTCGGATTCTGGAAGGACGTGGTCGGCATCAAGAACCATCATATCATCTACTCGGGATCAGGTAGCCAGGCGCCTTTCCTCACCTTCGAGGGTGGAGAGCTCGTCGTGAAGGTAGGAATCCCCAAGAAGCCGGAGGTCTATTATTATGGATGAGCGGGAAAAAGTGGCGGCGCTGGTCGGGGATGCCGAGCTTGTGGAATATTTCTATCTGCGCTTGCCTGCCCTCGAGCTCAGGCTCCACCTGGACAGGATCGCGCTCCGCATAACCGAAAGCCAGGATGCAGTCCCTTTCAACGCCCAAGTGAAGGGCTACATCGGTGCGGAGGACGGGGAAGGACATCCCTGGATCCTCAAGCCCGCCCTGAACGAGAAGGAGATTGTCTACCACCGCCTTTGCGGGCTTGCCTTCCTGCTTGACCATGCCATGGGTACCCTGGCGGCGCCGACCACCTTGGTGCGCATCGGCGACAAGCCCTACCGCGCGACAAAGGTTGTCCGCAACTCCATCCAGATTTCTTCCTATAATTACCTGGCCCAGCCTTTTGTGGACATCCTCCGGGCCGACCTCGTCAATCGCTGGCTCTATTTCGACGAGGACAGGAACCCAAATAATTACCTTGTCATCCACAACAAGGCAAATGTGCCTTTTGTGGTGGCCATCGATTATGACAAGGCGGACCTTGAGTCCGACAAGATGAAAATCACGGGCAATCCTGACAAGTTCGGTTGGTTCAGGCAGGAAAAAACCCGCTTCCTCACACTTCTCAGGCCCGATCATTTCCACGGCGTCGGCATCGAGGTTTTCGAAGCTAGGCTCAAGGCCCTGTCCGATATACCGGCGGATACGATCTCGGCGCTTGCCCTCGGCGTCCTGAAAGGATTCCTGCCCGAGCCTGAGGAGTACTCGGCCCGTATCGCCTCCAATATCCTTTCCCGACGGGCTTATATCGACGAGTACTTCCGCCGGATGATCAAGCCGGCAGCGCAAAGCGAGGATTTAAGCCACGACGCCGATTATTCCATGTTCGGATCGAGCTTTATCAACATGTATCAGGATAAAAAATAGCCCAAGTCAGAATTCCCTTGACTTGGTCCCTACCTCGACCTACAATTTTCCGCAGGAATCGAGTGCAACTCGTGGGTTCATCGCCATGTGGAGGTCATGATGGACAAACAGACAGAAAAGGTTAATGAAAGGACCTGGTCCAAAGAGACCATTATGCAGGTCGAGCTCGGCATCGTGCAGAACATGCTCGGAAGCCGTACTGAGGAAGCCGTCGAGGCCTCCATCAGCTTTGCCAGGTTCTTGAGCTTGTCGGGTTTGAGCAACGACAACTATCCCCTCTTCCTCAAGCTGCTTGAGGTGGAAAACCACTGGGTCATCGATACGATGGTCGGTGCGAAGGATCCATTTCTCATCATCAGCCCCATCCAGCCGAACAGCTATCTCATTTTCACGGCCTACAAGCTGCTTACCAACTGGCACCCGGGCGGAATTTATCCCGTCACGCTCTCCATCGTTCTCGGCGTTCTCCAGGGAGCTGCCGCGTCGCCCAAAGATGGCTACAAGATCTATGCCGTCTCCATCAACGACGTCAACAACCTCGGGAAACACCTGAACAAGGAAACCGGGCAGGACGATCCGAACAATCGTTGCATCCTCGACATTCTCGATCGCCTCGGCCATCTGGCTGGCACCTCCGGGGATCCCGAGAAGGAAACGATGGCGCGCCAGGCGAACAACATCCGTACCTTCTATTTCGACAAGAGAAAGAAGATGGAGGACGTTATTCCGCAAGTCCTGCTTGTCAAATCTGACTACATCGCCAAAGAAACGGCGCCCCGTCAGATTTACACAGACTAACCGGCGTAGGAAAGGAGCTACCGTATGAAAGAGCTGTTCGAAAAGAAACAGGACTGGAACGAGTCCGAAGTCCAGAACATCGAATATAGCATGCTCAAGGGAATCATCGGCTGCCGCTCGGTTGAAGCGGTCGAAGCGGCGATTACCTATGCCAGCTATCTGAATTTCACGGGGATCACGAACGGGAACTATCCCGTTTTCCTCAACATCCTCACCGTGCGCAATCACCACGTGATCGATGCCCTTCTCGGGACACGCGACCCCTTCCTCTTCATGAGTTCGATCCAGCCGAACTACTTCATCGTCGCGACCTGTTTCAGCATCCTCACGAAGTACCGCAAGGGCGAGATCTATCCGAAGACCCTGGGGATCATCCTCGGTGTCTTCCAGGCGGCCTATAACTCGCCCCTGGATGGCTACAAGATCTATCCTCCCTCCGTCGCGGACGTAAACGCACTCGGCAAGCATCTCAACGAGGAGAAGGGGCAGGACGATCTCCTGAACCGCTCCATCCTCGACATCCTCGACAAGGTCTCCTCACTCGAGGGACAGAACATCGACGAGGACATGGAAGACCTGGCCGTGCACGCCCACAACATCCGCAACAACTTCTTCGACAGCACGAAGCGGCTCGTGGACATCATCCCCGAGGTTCTGCTCCGCACGGAGCCCAACCTCGACAAGGACGTCCAGCCCCGCAAGCGGTTGCCTGTGGAAGAGGCCGCGAAGTAAGCGATCCAAGCGCCGCGCTTCAAGGCGCGGCGCTTTTTTCTATCCAGAGAGGAGGATGAAGGATGTCCGGTTCCGCTTGGCCGCTCTGGTCCGAGGGTGAGATCGATAACCTCGCGCTCGGCTACATAAACGACATAATCACGAGCGGCGATGGATACAGCGCGTTTGCCGCCGTCGCTTTCGCCCACTACCTCGTAAACAAGGTCGGTCTTACTCCTGACAACTATCCCATTTTCTTCCACCTTATCGAATCCGGCAACCGCTGGGTCATCGATGCCCTTATCGGCGACAAGGACCCCGCCAAGATGTTCGGGAGCATCCAGCCGAACACCTTCATGCTCCAGGAATGCTTCCGGATGCTGACGAAGTGGAAGTCCGGAGAGGTCTATCCGAAGGCCTTGGTCATAATCTATGGATTGCTCTCGTTCTGCTATGCCGTCCCGGAAGAGGGCTACCGCCTCTATCCCCTTACGGTCAATGACGTGAACAACCTTGGAAAGCACCTCGACAAGTCGAAGGACCAGATGGAGCCTTTGAACCGGACCGTCCTGTCCACCCTCGACCGGGTCGCGGGTCTCATCGAACCCCAGAAGCCGATGCCGTCCCGTGAGATACAGGACGTCGCCCTCCAAGCGAACAATATCCGCGGCAAGTTCCTGGACATGACCAAGAAGCTCAACGAGTCCATCCCCGATGTCCTCCTTGTGCGCGGCGACTATACCAAGAATGAAATCATGCCGAACGTCCCGAAGATCGACATCTAGGAAACGGCTTTCTTGAACATGAGGGGGCGGCTTCCATCGGGCCCGCCCCTTTTTTTTGGCCCGCGTGGCCCAAGTCAATCACGGCGGCGGTATTTTTCCCATGCTTGAGCCCCGGTTGATGGTCAATCAGTGCTATATCCTCCAGGAAAATCTCGGGGAAGACAGTGTCTGCGAGCTATGGAGGGCGAGTTCGATATATTCGGCCACGCAGTTCCTGCTCCGCTTCATCAAGACAGGCATGGGTTTCGAAGCCGGATTGGATGAGTTCAGGAAGCTGGCGATGGATTCCTATTCCATAACCGCTCCCGCGATCATGGACTTTGTCGAGATCGAGCGCTGGGGTGAACGAAGCTTTATTGGGGCGGAGTTCGGCGGCCAGCGCCATCTTTTGGCCTACTATGGCGCTTCCCCGCAAATCAGGCTGGAGCATGCCTGCCGCTTCGTCATCGAGCTTGGCCAAGGGCTCGATGCCTTCCACAAACGCGGCATTGTCTATGGCTGCCTCAATGCCGAGAATGTCCTGGTGACGTGCCAAGCCGGAATCGTGGATACGATACGCATCCAAAAGCCCGGCTACCTGCCTTTCCTTCGCTACCTGGCCGAAACAGATGCGCGAAGCATCTTCGAGAACTGGGCATACGTCGCGCCCGAGATCAAGTCAGGGAGCAAAGGTGACCGGCGGAGCGACATCTATTCGCTGGCAGTCCATCTATTCCGCTTTATTGTCGGGAAGTTGCCCTATTCGACCGCGAAGCGGGCAAAAACGGGTTCAGTGAGCCTTTCCTATGTCTCCAAAGCGCTTTCTCGCCGTGGCGTGCCCCTTTCGGTATCGAGGGTTGTCCTCAAGGCGCTGCGAAAAGATCCGAGGCAAAGGCCTTCGGAGGTGCTGGAGCTGATCGCGGAGCTACGGGCCTTCATGGACGAGAGGCGTCGGGATATCCTGGCGCGGGGAGAAGTGGATCCCGTCGCCGAGCTTCTTGTCCTGAACCTTGGAAAGGACAGGGTGGACGCCACCCAAGCCATAAAAAGCCTCGATACCGCAGACTATTTCCGTTCCCTTTCCCAGGCTTGGATGGCTCCATCGACTCCCGGTCCAATCCTTCTTTTCCCTGTGGAGGATTTCGAGTCCCCCACGGAAGTGGACCGGATGGAAGCCGCCGAGGCAGAGGGGGATGAGGACGATGGCCGCCGGAACCTGGACAGCTATATAGAAGAGGCGGTCAGGAGCCTCAAGGGCGAGACGGCTTCAAGGCGCCCCAATGCACCGATCCCAGAAAGCCCAGCCCCGACGATCCTGTCCACGCGCGGGAAGGCGGCGGCCGGGCATGAAGACGGGCTTAGGCCGCCGCCAATCGCTGAAGGTGGTGATGCCGGTGTCCCAGGTGCCGGCAAGGGCTTTGACACCGAGAACGGCCCTGTGGCGGGCAAGGCAGGTTCCGCTGCCACCTCAACCGAGGCCCCGGCTGTCGGCAAGGCAACGCGTCAGCCACCGCGCTTCATGACGCCCGAGCCACCCAGGGCCGCACCCATCACGGTTGGTGCCTTTGCCTCTGATCCGGCTCCTCGCCGGCGGAAGAAATCCGACCTCATCCAGGAAAATGTCGATGCCGGGGGCGTCTCGTGGAGGCCCTACGCGGCCTTGCTTGAAACTGTCGTTGCGGGCATGGAAGGGGCGTTTACCCACGCGTTCAAGGGCACCGGAGCGTTCCGCTTCATCCAGGAACCGCCGCCAGGCCCGGGTGCCGTGGCCTTCGCCCGCATTTTCGCGCGTTTCCGCGCGCGAGGCCTTGTAGCCGACTTGGGAACGGTGCGCGCAGGAGCCGATGCCACCGATCTCCTCCGGTTGCTCCGAAGCTCCCTGGCCGAGGGGCTTTCCTACGAATCCCCGCAGGCACGCGCCGTGCTTGCGAAGCGACTGAGGCTCATTGACCGTGCAGGCGCATTTTCGGCGGCGCCGCTGGGAGCGCTGCTTCTGGGTTCAGACGGGGAGGAGCCAGATCCTGATTGGACCGAGTCGACGGAAGGGGCAATGCGATCGGCGTTGGTCCTTGCTTCGCTGGGCAGGAGGAGGCGACCCTTGGTCCTGACAATGCGGGGTTGTGAGGCGGTTGGCCCGTCGGCCCATGCCATCCTGGTGGAACTGGCGCGCCTCGCACCCATCGCGTCCTTCTGCTGCTTCGCATTCTACAAGCCGGCACCCGTGCCTTCCTGGCACGTCCTTTCCCGGCTGGGCATGCCGGTGCCCCCGCGAAATCAATAGTCGCGGTTCAGGAGCCGCTCCGCAATCCAGGCGAGGTCGTCACGCGATGGACCTTTCGGAAGGCGGAGGATTTCCGAACGGGCGCGATCGGTAAAGCGTAGGGCTTCCTTCTTTGCCGATTCGATGGCTCCAAGTTCCATACAGCGCTCGATGACAGCCGCCACAGCTCCTTGGTCGATGCCCGCGCCGTCGGGCCTGATCGCAGCAATGAGGCGGCGCATGCCCACCTCGTCTTCCTTGAGCGCGTAAATGAGAGGAAGGGTGCACAGGCCTTCTGCCAGGTCCTTGCCCACCGGTTTCCGCATGACCCCAAGGCTCGATTCGAAATCCAGGATGTCATCGATGATCTGGAAGGCCATGCCGATATCATAGCCGGCCCTGCGAAGGTGCTCGGTCTGCTTGGCCGGCGCCTTGGCTTCCTGCGCGCCGACTTGCAGGGACAGGGTGAAAAGGGCCGCTGTCTTCCCTGCGATTTTATGCAGGTAGGCGCGGACGCTCGTCGAATAGCTCCACTTGTCGAGGTCCTGCCTGATCTCGGCGGAGCAGATCGCGGCGATGACCCTCGAAAGGGCCCGGGCGCCTTGGGGGTCCGAGCTTTCCGCAGCGAGCGTGAAGCAGCGGGAGAACAGCCAGTCGCCCGCGAGGATGGCTTCCTTGGTCCCGAAGAGCGTGTGGAGGGTCGGCTTCCCGCGCCTGAGGTCGGCGTCGTCGATGACGTCATCGTGGATCAGGGTAGAGACATGGAGGAGTTCCACGGCTGCGGCAAGGGCAAGCACCCGCTCTTGTACCAGCTTCTTGGCGCGGGCTGAACCAGGGCCTTGGCCGAAGTCCGAACCGATGAGGAGGAAGGCCGGCCTGAGCATCTTTCCCTTCGAGTCGATGAGGACGGAAACCGCGTCGGCGAGGGGAAAGCCGTCGGTCCTGATCGTCTCGTCCATTATCCCGGCGACCTTGGCGAGCCGCTCGCCAAGGCGCGGGTTGTCTTTCCAGAAATCAGTCATCGTGGGAATGGGCCTTTCGCCTCAAGGGGGCGTTTTCAGCGTCTCGACACGAGGGATGCGTGACCAAGCCGCACTCCCCAGGGTCGGGCGCCAGGTCAGAAAGACCTGGCGCATGAACCGTCTTTTTATTTTGAGGGATCGTCGCAATAGAGATGGAATTTCCTGGCAAGGCGGGTGCCGTTCCACCAGCGCTTGAAGAAGGGGACCGACCAGTTGTCCATGCCGAAGGAACGTCCGGCACCGCCGAGCATCAGGATTCCGGCGAAGAGGAACCAGAGTTGGCTCCACATGAACATCCCATTGAAGGTGAAGAGGAAGCACATGGCGATCGAGGCGGCCGCTGCCCACCAGGTGAAGAAGCCGCCGAAGAGGGCAAGCCCGATGAGGCCTTCCATCACGACGACCATGATCTGCATGGCGCTGTAGGGAAGGAGGGCGAAGATGCCGTCCATGAAGGTGTGGCGGAACCAGGTCGCGAAACCGGAATTCGGGTCGATGATGGCCTTGGCCGTATCGAGGAAGATGGTGGCCTTTGCCGTGGCGGCGGGGGCAGCGCCTGTGGCGGCTGCCGAGGCGGCTGCGGTAGCGTCGACGACGGCGGGCGCTGCGGCGACGGCTTCCGACGCGGCGGAGCCCGCATCCGCGATCTTGAGGCCAGCTTGGACGACGCCGGGAGAGAAGAGCCACGCGGACTTGCTCGTCCCCGTGGAGAAGTCGAGCCAGCCTTCCTTGATCTTGTTCATCGACTCGACGAACCACATGAAGCCAAGCCACATGCGGAGGAGGAGGGGCCAGTAGCCGCGGACCTTGTAGGCGAAGAGCGCACCGACGATGGACCGGCCGTCCTTGATGTCGAGGAACTCGTGCTTGAAGTATTCCCAGCACTGGTTCGCGCCGGCGATGTTGAACAGGTAGAAGAGGTTGATGAAATGCTTGATCGCCAAGGCGAAGAAGCCCTTGGTCTGCATGTTTCCGGCGTTGGAAACGCCATAGCGGCTTCCCAGCGACACCATGACGCCGTGGTAGTTGGGCTTGAATACGTGGCGCGCTCCGCCATCGATGTCCGCGATGATGTTCTTGGCGGCAGCTTCCGCGGTGAAGTGGGCGGTCTCGACGATCTGGGCAAGGGGCTTGCCATCGTGGAGGTAGCCGGAGTTGTCCCCGACGATGTAGACGAAGGGATACTTGGAGCATTTCATCTCGGCATCGGCCTCGAGACGGTTGCGCTTGCCGCAGGGGACAACGAGGGATCCAGCGAAGGATGAGCCCTTGACGCCACAGGTCCAGATGAAGGTTTCGGTCTCGAGGGGTTCCGCATCCTTGAGGAGGACCTTGCCTTTCTCCGCGCCGATGATTGACCTGCCGATCATCATCTCGCAACCATGTTTCTTGAGGTAGGTCTCGGCGCTGACGCGGAGGGGTTCCTCAAGGATGGGAAGGATGGTGGGCAGCGCTTCGACGACGATGACCCGTGTCTCGGCGAGGTCAAGGTGGTGCTTGCGGCACATCACCTTGCGGTATTCCAGGAGCTCTCCGATCATCTCCATGCCCGTGAAACCCGCGCCGGCCACGACGAAGTTGAGGAGCTTCCTGCGGGCTGCGGGATCGGTTTCCATGGCCGCTTTCGCGAAGCAATCCTCCAGGTGATGGCGGATCCGCATGGCGTCCTCAAAGGACCAGAGCGCGAAGGAATTGTCCTGGACGCCGGGAATACCGAAATACTCGGGCTCGGCGCCACTGCCCACGATGACGTAGTCGAAGGGATAGCTGGTCCGGGAGGACTTGGCGACCTTGGCCTCGAAATCGACTTTCTCGATGGAATCGGTCACGATCCTGATGCGCTTGGCGCCAAAGATCCGCTTGAAACTGACCTGGACGGACTCGGGTTCGGTTCGCCAGCCGGCCACTTCATGAAGCTCGGTCATGAGGGTATGGTAGGGATGTCGATCAACAAGGGTTATCTCGACATCCAGGACTTTGCGGAAATGCTTTTCCAGGATCTTGCCGGCCCAAACGCCGCCGTAACCGCCGCCGACTATGAGAATTCGCTTTTTTTCCGCCATTCAACTGTCTCCTTCAAGCCAGATTTCCGGTTTTTGACCGGGTAACACATTTGTATTGAGCGAGTATAAATGCGAAGACGCTTTAATGGTGCATAATTTACTATATTGGGCATTCTTGTTGCTATAGCGTCTTGCTTGCACTTGCCGATGTATTTGTGTTTTTTCGGAGAAAATTCACCAATTCCCGGAGGTCACACGTCGCCGCTTCACTCATGATGAAGATCCTAAAGCGCCTTCGACTTATAAATCTCATCGGCGCGGTGCTTTTCGCCCGCTACGGACTTGGCATTACTGACCCGGCAACATAACATCGGGTGCTTTCCCATGATTCTGGCCCGTCCCTATGGGTCAGAATCATGGGCTGAAGCCAAGGTTCGGTTGCCGGGTCAGTAATGTCCGGCCCGTTTTCGTCGTCAATGCCTTCATCGTCGTCGATGCCTTCATCGTCGGCATCGACGCCTGGTTCCTCGCGAGGGCGCAGGCTCGGCGCTCCGACTTCTCCCTTCTCCATCTTGGTTCCAGGGATGCGGAGTACCTCGATGCCTTCCTGTCCTGCTACAAGGCGGACATTGCCAGGTATGCGCCTGGGTTCTCAAGGGAGGAAAGCGGAGGCGCAGAGGCGGTTTTAGTGCTCTGCGACATGGTTCCGGCCTCGCTGGTGCTCTATCGTCGACGCGGCGAAGGGGCGATCGACGTCGTTCTGGACTACTCGGTTCCCGCCTATCGCGACTACCAGAACGCCGAGTTCTATTTTGCCGCCGCGGCGAAGGACAATTCGAAGGGACATCGGCTGGACTTCTATGAGCGCTCCCGGACCCATGCCCATGTCGCCTACCTCAAGTGACTGGGCTTCTCCAGGTCGGGGGGAGCCAAGGGCGATGAATACCTGAAGACCGTCCAGCCTTGACGATCCCTGTTACATTTTCCCGTCCGCCGTAGTATCATGCGAATTTGGCCGCCTTTGCGCCCATATAAACCAGAGCGAGTGAGTTGCGTAATGGATCTTCGACAATTCGGCATCGACGAACGCCTGCTTTCCGGAGCCCCCGTGCTCGCGGAGCAGTCCGCCTTCCATGAAAAAATGCTTTCCCATGCCCTCCTGAAGGGCGAAAATGTATGCGCCAAGATCACGATATCCGCGGATCGAGAGTCGATATGGCTCCTTCCCGCCCTTCAATGGCTCGCTTCCGCAGGCGAAGGGGACAAGCGGCGTGTGCTTGCGGTCGTCCCTGATGCGGCCGCGACGAGGCGATGCATTGACGCCGCAGCTGTCCTCGGCAAGGGCCTATCCCTCAGGGCCACCGATGTCGAGGAGCTTCCTTCCGGGATGCAGGATGATTCGGATATTCTCGTCGGGAGCCTTTCAGTCCTCCTCCAGGCCCAGGCCGAGGGAAGGATCTCACTGCATGATTTCGGCTTCCTCCTCGTGGACGGGGGGGAGAGGATCGCCGAGCTGCCTTCGGAGGAGCTCCGGAAGCTCCAGTCCAGCCTCCTTCCTTCATGGGAGCGAAAGACGGTTTTCGCTTGCTCGAAGATCTCCGTGAAGGCGAAAAACCTCGCATGGGACCTTTCGGACAACCCCGTGGAAATCCAGATCGAGGAGGACGCGGCCCGGGCCTTTGGCATCGCCCAGGAAACATGGCATATCGCGTCGGACCAGAAACTGCGTTTCCTTCTCGGCCTCCTGGCCCGTCGTCGGCCCTCCCGGACCTGCGTATTCTGCAACCTGAAAAATGGAGCGGATGAGTTGGCGCTTCGCCTGAGGCATAACGGCCTCGAGGCCCATTGTGCAACGGGGCCGCTCGACAGCGGGAAGATGGCGGCCCTCAAGGCCGACCTCGAGGCGGAAGCCGGCTCGATCCTTGTCCTTACCGATGAAGGTGCCGCCGGACTTGTCCGGGGCGGCTTTCCCCTTGTCGTGAATTTTGATTTCCCCCTTGACCCCGAACTCTATGTGACCCGCCTCGCGATGCTCGCGGGCAATGACAAGGGGAGCGCCGTGGTGAACCTGGCTTGCGAGCGCTATGTCTACGGCCTTCCCGCCGTGGAACGCCGCATCGATGCCAAGCTTGACGCCCAGAGCGCGCCCGAATCGCTGCTCCTCGCCGAGGACAAGAGCGCGTTTTTTATGTTTGAGCTCCCCTCCGCGGAGAAGTCCGACGGGAGGGCAGCGCCTCGCGCTGGCCGCCTTGTCGCGGTCCACGAGGTGAAGCGGAACGAAGGCCAGGATGCCAGACGTGATTTCCGCCCGAGCCGAAGCGACCGCGACCAGCGCGGGGCGCGGCAGGGACCGGCTTCGCGTGACCGCAATGACCGGCGGGGGGCGCCGGACCGCAGTCCGGATATCCAGAGGAGCATAGCCGATGCGACCGGCGGTTCTTTGGACGTAAGTTCGCTCCAACCCCGAGGAGAAGAGAGGCCTGCCGGTGCGAACGGCCGGAAGTCCGGCAAGCCAGGCGGCGAAAATGCGGGTGGCAGGAACAAGGCTGCCACGGGCCGCGGAAAAAGCGCTCGATCGCCGAACAGCCGCGCTCAGGGCGGGCCGCCCTTGGCAGGCAAGGAGAAAGGCGCGGGTGCCGAAGGTAAGGGCGGCCGGCGCCCCGCCGATGCGTCGCGTCGTCCTCCCTCTGGCGCAGCAAGGCCGGAAGCCTCCGCCCGCAACCCCTATGACCTGTCCACGGAAGAGCGGATGAGGCTCTATCGTGAAAAATACCAGCCCTCCGGCCGTGCTTCCAAGGCTGGCCCACCAGGCGATGGCCCGGCCAAGGGGACAGCAGGCAAGAAAGGGAAGGGGCGACGCCAGACACAGGACCTTGCGCGAAAGGATAGCGGCGTGAAGAGCCCTGCGCCATCCCGAGGCCAGGGGGCCAAGGCAGCCAAGCCGGTGCAGCAGGGGCACAAGCCAGCGCCCAAGAAGGGCAGCGCATCTCGCCCGCCTTTTCCGCCTGCCGGCAAGGTCCGCTCGCCAGAGAACATGGCGCCAGCGCCGAAACGGGGCTTTTTCAGGCGGCTGTTCGGCGGAAGCGGGAAGTAACCGACTGCTCGAAGGGCTGCCTCCATGCGGGGCGGCCTTTTTCCATCCTGGCGGCCGATGATCGGTCGTGCCGCCCCAATATTGACTTGTCATGACGACGAAATTAGGCTTTGCGCAGAGCCGCGAAAGCGAAACCCGCGGGACGACCGCCCGACCCCAGCAAGCGAGGCAGAAGCATGAAAATCATTTCCCATACTGTCAAACCGAAAATCCCCGCGGTCCTCGCGCCCCTCGAGGAAATCGCCCATAACCTCTGGCTCTCCTGGAACTTCGAGGCAATCCAGCTATTCATCCGACTCGACTACGATGTCTGGCTGACCTCCTCCCAGAACCCCGCCAAGATGCTCGGCATGGTCTCCCAGGACCGCTATGACCAGGTGGCACAGGACGATTCCTACCTCGCCGCGCTCAAGGAAGTCTCGGCCAAGTTCGAACGCTACAAGCTCGGCGACACATGGTACAAGGGCAGCCACGAGGAGATGGTCGCGTATTTCTCGATGGAATACGGGCTGGACGTTTCCTTGCCCGTGTACTCTGGCGGACTGGGCATACTTTCCGGCGACCACATGAAGACCGCGAGCGACATGGGCCTGCCCCTCGTCGGCGTCGGCCTCCTGTACCGGCAGGGCTATTTCAAGCAATACCTCAACCCGGACGGATTCCAGCAGGAATCCTACCCCGAGAATGACTGGTATAACATGCCGGTGCATCGATGCCTGGATGCCCAAGGCGCACCCGTCCGCATCGCCGTAGAACTGGCAGGCCGCCTCGTGGCGGCGCAGATCTGGGAGGTGAAGGTGGGCCGGTCCTCGCTTTACCTCCTGGACACCAACATCGAAGAGAACGGTCCTGACGAGCGCCCCATCACCGCCGCCCTTTACGGCGGCGACAAGGAGACCCGGATCCGCCAGGAGATACTCCTCGGCGTGGGCGGGATCAGGGCCTTGCGTGCGCTTGGCATCAACCCCGCCGTCACGCACATGAACGAGGGGCATTCGGCCTTCCTGGGCCTGGAGCGCATCCGCGAAATGATGCAGCAGCGAAAGTTCAGCTTCGCCGAGGCCATGCAGACGGTCTGGCCCACCAATGTCTTCACGACCCATACACCGGTGCCTGCCGGCAACGAGCGGTTCAGCCTCGACCTCATGGAGAAGTACTTCCGCCGATGGGCCCAGGACTTGGGCCTCGAGTGGAGGGATTTCCTTGCCTTGGGCCGCGAGAGGGCCGATGACCAGGGTGAGCCTTTCTGCATGACGATCCTGGCCCTCAAACTTTCGGCCTACAGCAACGGAGTCGCGCAGCTCCACGGAAACGTGTCCCGAACCATGTGGAAGGGGCTCTGGCCGGGGCTTTCCGAGGAAGAAGTACCAATTGGAGCTATTACCAACGGAGTCCATCCCCGGACCTGGATCTCGAACAACATGCTCGACCTCCTTGACAGGTATTTCGGTCCCCGCTTCTACGAGGAGCCGGCGAACCTGGATATCTGGGACCGCATGACGCGCATCTCGGACGAGGAGCTTTGGCGCACCCATGAAAGGCGCAGGGAGCGCCTCGTCGTCTTCGCCAGGGACCGCATCAAGCGGGCGGCCAAGCGCTCCGGCGCGGGGGAAGGCGCCTTGATCCGCGCGGAGGACGCGCTCTCGCCCAATGCGCTGACCATATCCTTCGCGAGGCGCTTCGCGACCTACAAGCGCGGCAACCTCCTCCTCCGCGATCCGGACCGCCTCATCCGCCTACTCTCCGACCGGGACCGCCCGGTGCAGATCATCTTCGCGGGCAAGGCCCATCCGAACGACATCCCCGGCAAGGAGCTGATCAAGGAGCTCGTGCATTTCTCCCGCCGGGAGGAAGTGCAGAGCCGCATCATCTTCCTCGAGGACTACGACATGACGATGGCGCGCTATCTCACGTCGGGTTCCGACGTCTGGCTCAACACGCCGCGCCGTCCCCTGGAAGCCTCCGGCACGAGCGGCATGAAGGCCGGGATGAACGGCGTGCTCAATTGCTCCATCCTCGACGGATGGTGGGCGGAGGGCTACCAGTCGGATATCGGCTGGGCCATCGGCTCCGGGGAGATTTATGCGGACGAGGAGCTTCAGGACAGCATAGAAAGCGAGGCGCTCTATGACCTCCTGGAGCACGAGATCGTGCCGCTGTTCTTCCAGCGCGGACGGGATGGACTGCCCAGGGAGTGGATCCGCCGCATGAAGGCATCCATGCGGGAAGTGGGCAAAGGCTTCTCTTCCCACCGGATGCTGAGGCAGTACAGCGAGCGCTTCTATTTCCCTGCGCTCGAGAACTCGCGCAATTTCGCCGCCGCGGATTTCCTTCCGGCGAAAAAAGTCGCCCACTACCTGGACAAGGCCAGGGCAGCCTGGCCGCAGGTGGCGGTGACCGAGCTCAAGACCGATGCCGTGCCCGTGATGAACAGGGGCGATACGGTGACCGTCGACGCGGTGGTGGAACTAGGGGGACTTGAGCCCTCCGAGGCGGCGGTGGAGCTCTACTACGGGCCGCTCACCAACCAGGGCGAGATCGGCGGCCCCGTGCGGATCGAGATGAAGGCCGAGGAGAAGCAGGGGAGCGCCTGGCTCTATCGCCTCTCAGTGGTCTGCGCGCAGACCGGAAAGCAGGGCTATGCGGTGCGCGTGCTGCCGAAGCATGAGTCGCTTGTCAGCCCCTTCGTCCCGGGCCTGGTCCGCTGGGCCTGAAGGATCCGGCACAGAAGGCGCCCCGTGACCACCGCGGAGAGCCGGACGAAAGCCCGGCTCTTCGCATGATGGCATTTCACGCGCCTGCGCCTAGGCTGCTTATCTCCTCGAGGAAGCGGGGAAGGCCGATTGTCTGGAAGCCATCGCCGAGATCGGAGTTGTCGGCCTCGGGAAGGACAAGCTGTACCTGCTCGAGGCCCAGGTCACCAGCGGCAATGCGGACGCCCCGGGGCACGGCGGCCAGGTGGCTGGCCCAGCGGATCGCTGCGCCGGCTACCGGCCTGCCTGAATCCATGATGACGAGCTCGAGGCCTGCGCCGTCCTGGCTTCGATATCGCGCGGCTTCAAGGCCTTGGGGCAGGAGGGTGAGGGCCTGTTCTATCACATAGCCTTCCCAGGAAGAGGCCAGCCGCGGGTTCCCGACGAGGGCCTGCATCGACCCGATGCCAAGGATGGCATGGAGATGGCCAGAGTCCCGCAAATAGAATGCGCCCGAACGCCTTGTTCTTTTGCCCTCCGGGGAGGGCAGGGAAGGAAGCACACGAAGGATGCCGAGTCGCGCGAGCTTGGCCAGGCTGCGCGCGACCGTAGGTCGGGAGACGCCGAGGGACCGAGCGATCGCATTCTCGTTGAGGGCTTCACCGTGGGACAGTGCGAGCATGGAAAGCAGGTTGCGTGAACGTCCCGGTTCCCAGGGAAGGCCGGCACCCGCAACGCGCGATTCGGCCAGGTTTTCCAGGGAAAGCATCAATCCAGCAAACGACTCCGCATCGCTGTGGGCGAAATACGCCTCGGGATAGCCGCCCCTGAGCCAGTGGCGGTTCCGCGAATCGCCTCCGACCTCCAGGATTCCAAGCGGACCGAGCTCAAGACGAGGCAGCGCCAAGGATGGCGGGAATCCCGTTCCCAGCAGGACCATCCGGGGCCAGCCGGCATCAGGGCGAAGCAAGCCTTCGAGGATGGCCTGGTCCCGGTCGGCGTTGTCCACGATGAGGACGCGATCCCGGCCGCCGCCGATGGCCTTGAATGCCAGACCCGGCTCGCGGAGGATGTTGGCGGCCCCCGCTGCCGAGGCGTCGACCAGGATGGCGGAGCCGGCCGCTGCGGTGGCGGCGCGCTGGAGTTGGCTTGCCAGGGTCGTCTTGCCCGAACGCGGTGGGCTTTCAATCAACAGCAGGGTTTCATCGAGGAGGGTTTCGAGGATAACCCGTAGCATTCTCCTTTGTATTAACACTGTAATATGAAACTATAGAATCCAGATTACAGGGTTGCAAGACAAATTCGACATCTTCCGGATCTGTATACCAGAAAATCTGGCGCTATACTGTCCGAAAGGGAGGGCAAGCGACATGAAACAGGGTTCGGATACCTTCGACGTGGTCATAATCGGCGCCGGTGTCAGCGGGGCGAACATTGCCCGCAGGCTATGCTCCTACGAGCTTGATGTCGCCCTTGTGGAAAAGGAGGCCGATGTCTCCTTCGGCATCTCCAAGGCCAACTCGGGGATTGTCCATGGTGGCTTCCATCATGGAAGCAAGTACCTGAAGGCCCGCCTTGAGGTGCTTGGCGCCTCGATGTTCGATCGCCTCAAGGCCGAACTCGACTTTCCCTTCGAGCGCTGCGGCATCGTGGTCGTGGCCCTCCATGAGGACGAGATGCGCTCCGTCGAGCAGTTGTACACCCAGGGCGTGGAAAACGGCGTCATAGGCATCGAGATGTGCTCCCGCGAGCGGATGCTGGAGCTCGAGCCCAAGCTCTCCTCGGATACAGTAGGCGGCCTCTACGCTCCGGGGGGTGGCATTGTCGAACCCTACCGCTTTGTCTTCTCCCTTGTCGAGAATGCCCAAAAGAACGGCCTGAGCCTCCTCACCGACTACAAGGTCGTCCAGGCGCGCCGCGCCGGTGAGCTCTGGACCGTGACGGCCGCCGACGGGCGCGCGGTGCAGGCCAGGTATGTCGTCAACGCGGCCGGCCTCTTCGCGGACGAGGTCTCGAGGATCTTCGGCGCCGAGGAATACCTGGTGCATGCGCGCAAGGGCGAATACTACCTCCTGGACCGGCAGACCAAGGCCAAGCCGGACCGCGTCGTCTTTCCCGTGCCGACCTCGGTCTCAAAGGGCATGCTCATCGTGCCCACGGTGGAGGGCACCGTCCTCATCGGGCCGACGGCCACGAAGGTGGACGACAAGGAGGACTGCGCCACCACGAGGGAGGAACTCGACACGATCCTCAAGAGCGCACGCAACATGATCCCTTCGATCTCCGAAGGCGACGTCATCACGAGCTTCGCGGGGATCAGGTCGGTGATCGAGGAGGACTTCATGATCGAGGCCTCCGCGAAGGTCCCTGCCTTCATCCACGTCGCCGGAATCCAGTCGCCCGGCCTGACCGCGAGCCCCGCCATCGGCGAATACGTGAAGGACCTCCTGAAAAAAGCCGGCTTGCGCCTTGTCGAGAAAGCCGACTTCGACCCGTTCGTGCGCAAGGTGCCGAGGGCCAAGGACCTTTCCCCCTTCGAGCTGGATGCCCTCATCCAGAAGGATCCGGCCTACGGCGAGCTGGTCTGCCGCTGCGAGCGCGTGACCGAGGCCGAGATCGTCGAGGCGATCAGGCGCGGCCACACGACCCTCGACGGGATCAAGTATTTCACGCGGGCCCAGATGGGGCGCTGCCAGGGCGGGTTCTGCACCTACAAGATCCTCAAGATCATCATGCGCGAGACGGGCATGAAGGCCGGCGAAATCACGAAGCGCGGCGGGGCGAGCACCGTGCTGAGGGGCGAGCTATGAAGGAACTGCAATTCGATTCGGCGGTGATAGGGGGCGGAGCCGCGGGGATGGCGGCTGCCCTGGAGCTATCCGCGAGGGGACTTTCCTGCGCCGTGATCGAGCGGGAGGACGAGCTGGGCGGCATCCTCATGCAATGCATCCACAACGGCTTCGGGCTCATCGAGTTCAACGAGGAGCTCTCGGGCCCTGAATTCGCGCAACGCCTTGAGGAGAAGGTAAGGAGCGCCGCCATCACCCCGTTTTGCGGCGCCACCGTCATCGAGGTGGAGGACAACGGCGAGCACAAGGTTATCTCCTGCGTCTCGGGTGCCTGGGGCGTGATCCGCATCAAGGCCCGGGCCGTTGTCCTGGCCATGGGCTGCAGGGAACGAAACCGCGGCAACATCCGCATCCCCGGCTCACGCCCCGCGGGCGTGTTCACGGCCGGGCTTGCGCAGCGGCTCGTGAACATCGAAGGCTACATACCCGGCAAGGATGTCGTCATAATTGGCTCTGGAGACATCGGCCTCATCATGGCGCGGCGCATGAGCTGGATCGGCTGCAAGGTCCACGCGGTGGTCGAGATCCTCCCCTACCCCTCGGGCCTTACGCGCAACATCGTGCAATGCCTCAAGGACTTCGGCATCCCCCTTTACCTCTCCCATCTCACCACGAACATCTACGGCCAGGACAGGGTGGAGGGCGTCGAGGTCACCCCCATCGAGAACGGCGCCCTCATGTTCGACCGCAGTTTCCGGATACCCTGCGACACGGTCTTGCTCTCCGTGGGCCTTGTGCCGGAGAACGAGCTTTCGCGGAGCCTCGGGATCGACTTAAGCCCGATGACCAATGGCCCTTGGGTGGATTCCACCCTCATGACGAGCGTGCCGGGAGTCTTCGCCTGCGGCAACGTCCTCCATGTCCACGACCTGGTGGATTTCGTCGTGGAGGAGGCGCGGCGCGCGGGCTCTTTCGCGGCCGACTGGCTCGCGGGCAGGCGCAAGGACAAGGAACTCCGGGTCAAGGCCGGCTCCAATGTCCGTTACGTCACGCCGGGGAGGCTTGATCCGGCCCGGGACAACAAGCTCTACCTGCGGACCCTCATCGTGAAGAACGACGCGGTCCTCGAGGTGAGACTCAACAACAAGACCGTGCGCTCGCAGAAGAAGAGCCACGTCCAGCCGTCCGAGATGATCAGCTTCAATCTCGGTCCATCGGAGCTGGCCGCTGCCAGGGAGTCGCCCGACTCCGTGCTCGAAGTTTCCATCCTATGAGGAGGGCATCATGAGACAGGAACTGATCTGCATCACCTGCCCGATCGGCTGCCACCTTTGGGTGGAGGGGCTCGCCGGCGGCGAAATACAGGTGAGTGGCAACAAGTGCCCCCGCGGCGCCGTCTATGCCCGCGAGGAGACGGTAGCGCCAAAGCGCGTGGTGACGGCCACCTGCCGGGCCGGGGGCTACCGCGATCCGCATGGACCCAGGCCCAGCCTGGCTGCCCCGCGGCGCGTGCCCATCCGGACGACAGGTGCCATCCCCAGGGAAGGCATAGCCGGACTCCTCGAATCGCTTTATGCGCTGGAACTCTCCTTGCCGGTCCGCAAGGGGGATGTCGTCATGCGGGATGTCCTTGGAACGGGGATAGACGTGGTGGTGACGCGCTCCATAGGATAAGGGGCGTTGCGACCGCAACTATTATCTTCCCGCTCCTGTCTATATACCGTCGGGCGTTCCAAAAAAGGAAGAGCCGCACGCCCAAATTCGAGAATGGAGGGCCCCCCAAGATGTCTTTTCCTTCCGTGGCCGCGCAGGTTGTCATTTCCGTCATACCAATCGTGGGTATCGTCATGGGAAGTGTCGTCGTGTTCTTTTACCTGCTCTGGAGCCACAAGGAAAAAGTGCTGCTGATCGAGCGCGGCGCCTATACGCCGAACCGGATCGAGCTGGACACCTTCGCCCTCCTCACGGGAATCCTCCTTGGCGGTGTCGGCACCGTCCTTACCGCGCTTTTCATCGCGAAGGACGGGCTCGGCTACGGAATCCTTGGAGGCCTCATCCCATTGGCCCTCGGAATAGGCCTTCTCGTCTTTTACGGTATCAGGAGCCGCCGGCTTATTTCATGACGGAGCGGAGAGCCGAGGATCTCCGCGACGAGGATGTACTGGACCTGGTTCTCGAGGGTGATCGCGAGGCCTTTTCCATCCTTGTCCTGCGGCACCGGTCGCGCGTCGAGAGGTTGGGCATGGGTTTTTTCCATGACGCCGAGGAAGCGGCCGATTTCACCCAGGATGTTTTCCTCAAGGCCTACACCGCCTTGGGTTCCTTCAAGGGACGTTCCCTCTTTTCGACCTGGCTCCTTCGAATCGCCTACAACACGGCGGTCAACGCGAAACAGCGCCGTAGGGAGAGCCTTCCCCTCGACCCCGACGATATCCTTCCCGGGGACATAGGAGCGGATGAGACCCATGAGCGGGGCGAGACGATACGGGCGGTGCGTGCGGCCATGGATGGCCTCCCTCCCCGCCAGGCGGTCTGCATCGAGTTGTTTTTTGGATATAGCCTGAAGTATGCCGAGATCAGCGAGATCACCGGATTCCCGGTGAATACGATAAAGTCCCATGTTTTCAGGGCCAAGAAGCTCCTGCGGGAGCGGCTCGGGATCGGCCCGGAGGTCGACGATGCGCTGTGAGTCATTCCTGGATCGCTACGATCGCCTGGACGCGGACGAAGAACCCGGTGTCCTCCTCCGGCTCCACCTGGCCGCTTGCCCCGAATGCCGGGCAAAGGTCGCCCTCCTCAAGGAAGCCTCGGCAAGCTACCTTGCCGCAGTTTCCGCGTCCGACTCGGCAGGCCCGATAGGAGACCTAGTCGAAGACCGCATCATGGTCGCGGTGCGTCTCCTTCCGAAACCGAAGCGGGAACTCCACGCGCGCGACTGGGCGGTCTCGGGTTTTGTCCTTGTGGCCTCGGTGGCCATCATTCCCTTCGATCCGAATTTTTCCCTCATCAAGGAGCTTTTCGGGACAAGCTACTCCCTCTCGCTAGCGTTGGTGCTGGCGTCCACCCTGACCGTCTTTGGCGGGGTCTTCATCGCCACCCACATTGACGAGCTGGAGCCCATCCTCAAGCGCTATATGCCCCACGCCTAGACTTTTTGAGGAAAAAAAAGCCGCCCACGACGGGCGGTCTTTTTTTCCATGCTTGCAAGGGCTATTCGCCGTCTTTCACGATCTCGATGCGGATCCCCTCGCCGCCTTCGCTTTCTTCCTTGGGCGGAACGATCACCTTGAGGATGCCGTTCTTGAAGAGTGCCTTGACCTTCTCCTGCGCGAACTTGTCCGCGGGCACATAGTACTTCTGCTTTTCCACGTCTTTCAGCTTGAGGCGGCGCTTGATGTAGCGGGAGCCGTCCTCGGCCTGCTCCTCGATACCGATCTTCGCGGAGAACACCATGTAATCTCCTTGGAAGGAGAGGCTGATATCCGATTCGTTGAAACCCGCTAGGGCGAATTCGAACATGATGCTTCGTTCGGGCGTGAGGAATATGTTCATGGGTGGATAGGAATAGCTTGGATAATAATCGGCGTTTTCGTCCCGTGGCCCTTCGTGCCAGGGTTTCTTGAAGCCATCCGGGTTGCCCTCCCCGAATTCGCTGTTCATCTTCGCTCCAAAGTCCTTGGCGACCTCGAAAACCTCATCGAGGATGCTCCCGATGTCCATGTACGTCTTGTTTCCCTTCATATCCTTCCTCCTTGGGAAGCGATTGTCCTATCCCGCGATGCTCCGCAGCCTTCGCGGCGGGGAGTCCCTTATTCTTTTTCTTCTAGGCGAACAACCCTATATCCAAGGTAGCAAGGAGTCGGCAAAGGAGCAAGGGGAAAGCAAACCGGCGGGCGGACGGCCTTGTCGGGGAGGGCTTGCGGGAACCTTCAGGAACGAGATCCGCGGGGCCTGGGCAGGCAAGCGGGGGTGGAGTCCCGCGCGCGCGGCAGTTCGATGCGGGACCACAAGCCCGAGCAGCGCAAAAAAAAACGGGGCCGCCCATATGGGCAGCCCCGAAGGATCCGGAAAGGAGGATTACTTGGCGGCGGGATAGAGGAGTGGGTAGTCCACCGCCTTGCCCTGGGCGGCGAGGTCCTCGGGGACGAACTTCCAGTTGCCGATGGGGTTCACGGTGATGGCGCCCTTCTGCTTCTTGAACCAGTCAAGGAGGTAGAAGCGGAGATCCTTGGTCGTGGCGCCGGTGACAAACTGGAGCTTGCCGACGGCTACCTTGTCGAGGCCAGCGCCGGTGGTGAGGAGTCCGCCGCCGCCCGAACCGCGATAGGAGTTGATCGCCACAGAATAGGTTTTGGCCAGGTCGAAGGCGGAACCGTCAGCCATGGAGGCGATGACGACACGTTTTCCGGCTGGCTGGGTGACATCGACCGTGTAGTTGATGCCGGCGGCCGAGTCGTAATTGTAGTAGGCGACGGTCTGCCGGTAGGCGCCGGTGCGGGCGTCCTGGAGGAGCTTGCCGGAGGGATCGCGCACGAAGCTGATGATGTGGTTGCCATCATTGGGCATCGTCTCCACCCAGTTCTGGTAGGAGAACTCGAGGAAGTCCTTCACCTGCTTCCCGGTAAGGTTCATCGTGTAAAGGAAGTTCTCGTACTGGTAGAGGTTGAACATGTCGCGGACAAAAACCTGTCCCGCATTGATGGTCGCGTTGAAGGTGAGGGGGGCGGCGAAGGAGATCTGGGCGGGCTTGAGGCCCATGGCCGGGTCGGCGCAGAGGTCGAGCTGGATGCGATGGATGAGGTCGACGAAGGCGGAATCGCCGAACATCGAGTCCTTGGTCGTGATGGAGCCGGCGACGGCGCCGACGGGCTGGTCTACCCAGGCCTTGATCTCGTCACTGAAGGGCTGGAACTTGGCGGTGAAGGCCGGATCCACGGCGACGCCTTCCACGGGCACGAGGGCTCCCTTGATGGACTTGGCATAGCTCTTGGTCGTCTTGTCCCAGGTGAGGGTGACATTGACCTTGGCCACGTTCTTGGCGGCATTGACAGGGCCGAAGATGGGGACGATCTGGCCGGCGCCATTCTTCACATCGACTTTCTTCTTGCCCGTGACGTCCCAACCCTGGCCATCCCAGCCCTGGTGGTCATGGCCGACCATGATGAAGTCAAAGCCGGGAACCTGCTCGGCGACGAGCTGGGCGGCATTTTCGTTTGAGGGCGTGGTGGCGGTCTGTCCGCCGTAGCTGTAGTCGACGCCGGCATGGAAGAGTCCGACGATAAGGTCGGGCTTCTCGACGATCTGGATGACCGGGATCCACTTCTTGGCGGTGTCGATCATGTCGGTGAACTTCATCCCGCTCCAGAAGCCGGGAGGAAGCTGCTCGGTGAGCTTGGGCTCGACAAGGCCCATGACGGCGATCTTCACGCCCTGGCGCACGATGATCGTATAGGGCTTGAAGTAGGGGTTGTTGGAACCATCGGTTTTCACCGCGTTGGCGCAAAGGGCAGGAGCGCTCATTTCCTTGTAGAGCTTGTCATAGACCAGGTGGCCGGCCTCGATGTCGTGGTTGCCTACGGCGACCGCGTCATACTTGAGGTAGTTTGTCACCTGGGCCCAGATGTGGGTAGGCTCGGTCTTGAGGAAATTGGAATAATAGACGACGGGCTGTCCCTGGAGGGAGTCGCCGTCGTCGAGGAGGATGGTTCCGTCCGGATTCGCGGCCCTTTCCTTGGCGACGATCGTGGCCACCTGGGCGAGTGAGGTCGGCGCGGGCTTGGCGGTGATGAAGTTGTAGGGATAGATCGAACCATGGATGTCCGAGGTCTCCATGAACGTAAGCGTGACTGGCTTGTCACTGTGGGTGTCGGCTGGCGCGGGAGATGCGCAACCGAAAATGAGCGCTGCTCCGAGAACGGCGATAGCGACGAGGCCGATGCGCCTCGAGATGGCGTTTCTCATATAAATCCTCCTTCAAGAATTGCCCCGATGGGGGAATAAATACTACACCCTGAGGGCGAGTATGAGAAGATCAATTGCTAAAATACGGTTTCGAACCTTTGTCATCGGCCTCGATCCAGATAGGCGCGGGATGGACGATCTCACTGCGGGTCTTCAGCCCCGAGTTCGCGCACCCGCGCAGCGGCTTTTTCGTGTTCCCGCTTGAGCCCGAGCTCCTCGTAGGTATCGCGCAGGTTGAACCATGCGTCACCGTAATCGGGGAGAAGCTCCACCGCCTTTTCGAAGGCTACGCGCGCCTCGGCGTAGTTGCCGCGTCGGAACCGCACGACGCCCAGGTCGTTCCAGGCTTGGGGGAATGCGGCCTTGAGGACCAAGGCCCGCTCGTAGCGCTCCTCCGCGAGGTCATAGTCCTCGGCCTCGTAGGCGACGAGGCCAAGGGCGAGGAGGAGGTCCGGCTCCTCCCCGTCGATCGCGAGGGCTGATTCAAGGTCCGCCTCGGCCTCCGCAAGCATGCCGGCTCGTCGCCATGCCTCGCCACGGTTGTAGATGAGGCCGGCGTTCCCGGGATCGAGCTCGAGGGCACGCGCGAAGAGGACGATCGCCTCGTCGTATCGTCCTGCGCTGGTCAGGGACATGCCCCGGTTGTTGAGGGAGCCTGGGCCTTCGGGATCCGAGCGCTCCTCCGTCTCCTCGCCGTCATCCCTGCCCGCTCCTTGTCCATCCTTGGTACTCATTCCCCCACTCCTATTGCCTGTCCGAATGGACTGCCGCGCCTTCAGATGCTGGCCTTGTTGATGCAGTTCTCGAGATAGAAGGAGGCGGCTCCATCCTCCGGAATGATCTCCAGGACGCGCTTGAAATAGTACATCGCCCCTCCGAAATCCTTCTGGTAGTAGGAAAGCATGCCTTGCTCGAAATAGGTGTTGGCTTTCATCTTCCTTTCGAAGAGGTCTGGCGCGATGCCGTCATAAATCTCGAAGACCGAGACGGGAGCGGCCTTTCCCTTCACCTTCACCTTGCCGATGAACCGGTACTTGTAGGCGCCCGGATCCTCGAGCTCCTTGAAAGCCTGCTCCGAGATGGCCAGCGAGATGTTGAAGGCCTTGGTTATGGACTGGAGGCGCGAGGCGAGGTTTACCGAGTCGGAGATGACGGTGTTTTCCATGCGGTTGTCCACGCCGATGACCCCGAGCATGAGGTCGCCGGTATGGACGCCGACTCCCATGCCTATGGCGCGATAGCCCATCTTGGCGCGGTGCCCGTTGTACTCGACCATCTTGACCTGCATGGCTATGGCGGCTCGGATGGCCGCGTCCGGGCCCTTGTCGCCTTCGAAGAGGGCCATGATGCCATCCCCGATGTACTTGTCCACGAAGCCGCCGTTCTCGGCGATTATGGGCACCACCCTGGCCAAATAGGAATTGATGAAGGCGAAATTCTCCTCGACCGTCAGCTTTTCGGAAAGCTCCGTGAAGGATCGGATGTCGGAGAAGAAGATCGTCATCTCCTTGCGCACATGGTCGCCCAGCTTGAGGTCCACGACGTTTTCCTTGTTGAGGCACTCGAGGAACTCGATCGGGATGAATCGCTTCATGGTCGTGGTTATGTTGGTGACGTAATCCGTGAGGGTCTCCGAGGTCTCGAAGGTGTCTCCGACCTTTCGGACGAGCATGAGCATGGCCACGAAGGCGAAGACCGTGAGCCCCGCGGGCTCCACGTAGATGGCCGCGATGAGGGAGGTGGGGAAGAAACGCTGGGCGCCGATGGAAATGGCGCTTATGATGATGGCAGGCAATAGCCACCGGGTCCTGGAGTCTTCCCGCTTGATGTCCAGCACGAGCCAGATGATCACCGCCCCGAAGAAGACCAGGAACCAGGCCGAAGTGAGGAGGTAGAGGATCCCTTCGGCGGCCGGAAAGAGGAACACCATGCCGGCGGCCACGACAAACACGAGGGGGAGGCGAGAGGCGAGGAGGGGGATGATCCTGTTGAACCTGCCCTTGAAGCAGGAATGGAGGAAGAAGGCCAAGGATGAGACGAGGATGCTCGCCGAAACTATGGCAAAGAAGGATGAAACGGCCCGCGGCAGGCTCAGGAGGCCAAAAAGGCCACCGGCCTTGGCCAAGGTGAAGACGCCCGCGGCGAGCATATAGCAGGAAAGCGCGAGGAAATCGCCGTTCTTGCGCCAGAAGAGGAAAAGCACGAAGACAAATACGCCGGCAAGGATGAAGTATCCGATCTGGAGGAGGGCGATGCCCGAGGCGAAAAGCCGGAATGTCCGGATGCTGCTCTCGTTCCCGAACAGGATGACCCGTGGGACCAGTCCGGGGTTCTCAAGGCGCGGGCCGCCGGCCTGGCTGCGCACGACGATGGAGACTTCGGGACCAGCCGCAGTGAAGTGCAGTTCGTCCCCAGGATCTTCATCCTGCCCTTGCGTGTAGATGGCCCGGCCATTTACGCTTATCGAAGCGAACTTGCCCGCGCCAGGCAAGTAGAGGCTGAAATGCGCCGGCGCCAGGTCCGAGGGAAGGCGGATACGATAGGTGACGGGGCTGGTGGACCTGTCCTGAGCGCCCCAAAAGGGAGACTGGATCGGGGCCTTTGTCCTGATGGTGGCGAAGGCGGACAGGGCTGATTCTTCGTCCAGGAGGCCGGGTAAGCGTTCCCATCCTTGAATGAGGATAATCGGCTTGCTGTTCCTGGCAAAATTGTCCCGGCCTTCCAGCTCAGTCACTACCCGGGAGCAGGAGGCGAGGAAGAGGGTCGCGAAGGCAAGGCAAAGAAGGCTGCGAAACGCATGGCCTGGGGGGGATCGGCGGGACCGGACATCACTTTTTCGATTCATGCCACCTAGTATACACGCAAGGAAGCGGCAGGACAAACCGGATAGTACCCTTCCTGCAGGCCTTCACGGCAAAAAAAGCCGAGGAAGGCCGCCTCTTGTCATTGCTAAAAAAATAAAGGTATAATCACGAAAACAAAATATCGATATATTTTTATCCTATGGGGGTAGGATATGCCAGTGCAGGAAATCCAGTTCACCAAAGAGCTCATCGCCTATATCGATGAGTGGAAGAGCAAGCCGGGCAGCCTCATCATGATGTTGCACCGCATCCAGGAGGAATTCTCGTATATTCCCCGGGAAGCGGCCGAAAGGCTTGCGCGCATCGTGGGGATGCCGCTCGCCAAGATCTATGGCGTCATCACTTTCTATCACTATTTCAAGACCACGAAACCGGGGAAGAACCGCCTCGCCATCTGCCTGGGGACCGCATGCTACCTGCGCGGCGGCCAGGACCTCATCGACGAAAGCGAGAGCATCCTCAACGTAAAGGGTGAGGAAGTCACCGACGATGGCCAATTCAGCATCGACGCGGTGCGCTGCCTCGGCTGCTGCGGCCTGGCGCCTGTCCTCATGATCGGCAACGACGTGTACGGAAAGGTAACCAAGGACCAGCTCCCCGAGATCATCGCGAAGTACCGGAAGGCTTGACTGGAAGGGACGGGGAGAGCCTCCACGATGCACTACTGCCTGGCTGACTACGTCCTCGACATCGCGCAGAACGCGGTCGAGGCGGGAGCCTCCCGGTTGAAGGTTGTCGTGGGGGAAGATGCAGGGGGCACTTCGGTCCTGGTCGAGGACAATGGCCGTGGCATGTCGGACGAGGAGCGAAAAAGGGCGCTCGACCCCTTCTATACGGATGGGACGAAGCACACGAAGAGGAGGGTGGGCCTTGGCCTCCCCTTCCTCGCGCAGGCTGCCCAGGCGACCGGCGGGCTGTTCGCGATCGAATCCGAAAAGGGGAAGGGGAGCCGCGTGAGTTTCCGCTTTCCGTCGGACAACGTGGACACCCCGCCCATGGGCGACATGGCAGCCCTGTTCCTTTCCGTCCTCTGCCTTCCCGGCGACCACGAGCTGGTCGTGGAGCGCCGGAAGAAGGATGGCGGCGAATACCGCCTGGTGCGGAGCGAGCTTTCCTGGGCCGTGGGCGGCCTGGAACTCGTCTCCTCGCTGGCCTTGCTCCGTGAGTACCTCGTGTCGCAGGAAGAGGACCAGTAGGCGACCGCGAATTCAAGACGGTCCCCGGCCGCGAAGCCGGACGGGGGCGACCGAAAGGAGAGGATAGTATGGCCAAGATGTCCCTCGAGCAGCTGCGCAAGCTCCGCGAGGATAAACGACAGGACCTGTCCCGCCGCGAGGTGGAGGGCAAGGAGATCCAGATCATCGTCGGCATGGGGACCTGCGGAATAGCCGCGGGCGCCAAGCAGACCTTCGACGAGCTCGTCAAGGCGGTCGACGAGAGCGGACTCGGCGACCGGGTCGTGATCAGGCAGACGGGCTGCATGGGCCTGTGCTATGTCGAGCCCACGGTCGAGGTGGTGATGCCCGGCATGCCCACCGTGATCTACGGCAAGATGACGAGCGAGACCGCGAAGGAGCTCGTGAAAAAGCACCTCGTGGAGAAGTCCCTCCTCGACAATCACATTCTCGACCGGCCCGCGGCCGACATCGTGAAGAAATAAGGCGGAGGATCGATATGGCCTACAAGAACTACATATTGGTCTGCGGCGGCACGGGCTGCGAGTCCAGCAGGGGTGACGAGATCTTCCGGACCCTGATCAAGGAAGCGGAGCTCCAGGGCGTCAAGAACGACGTCCAGGTCGTGAAGACCGGCTGCTTCGGATTCTGCGAAAAGGGACCAATTGTCAAGGTACTTCCCCAGGAGTCCTTTTACGTCGAGGTGAAGCCGGAGGACGCGAAGGAGATAATCGCCGAGCAGGTCATCAAGGGCCGCGAGGTGAAGCGGCTCCTGTACAAGAAGGACCAGGCTTCCTCCGACAAGGTGAAGATCGAGGACATCGACTTCTACCAGAAGCAGTTCCGTGTGGTGTTGCGCAACTGCGGCGTGATCAACCCGGAGAACATCGACGAATATATCGCCCGCGAGGGCTATACGGGCCTCGAGAGGGCCCTCTTCAAGTTCAGCCCCGACGAGGTTGTGGAGGAGCTCAAGAAATCCGGACTCCGCGGCCGCGGAGGCGCGGGCTTCCCCACCTGGCTCAAGTGGGACCTCACGAGGAAGGCCCCTGGCGACGTAAAGTACGTCGTGTGCAACGCCGATGAAGGGGACCCCGGAGCCTACATGAACCGCTCCACGATCGAGGGAGACCCCCACTCCATCGTCGAGTCGATGATCATCTGCGGCAGGACGATAGGCGCCCATGAGGGCTACATCTACATCCGCGCCGAGTACCCGCTGGCCATCGAGCGCCTCAAGATAGCCATCAGGCAGGCGCGCGAATACGGACTCCTGGGCAAGGACATCCTCGGTTCCGGCTACGATTTCGACCTGGACATCCGCCTCGGCGCCGGGGCCTTCGTCTGCGGCGAGGAGACGGCACTCCTCCAGTCCCTCGAGGGCAAGCGTGGCATGCCTGTCCCCAAGCCCCCCTTCCCCGCGATCAAGGGCCTTTGGCAGAAGCCGACCGTCATCAACAACGTCGAGACCTTCGCCAACATCTCCGTCATCATGGCCAAGGGAGCGGAATGGTTCGCCAAGATTGGCACCGAGAAGTCCAAGGGCACCAAGACCTTCGCCCTCACCGGCAAGATCAACAACTCCGGCCTCGTCGAAGTCCCGATGGGAACGACCCTGCGCGAGATCGTCTTCGACATCGGCGGCGGCATCAGGAACGGCAAGAAGTTCAAGGGCGTCCAGACCGGAGGCCCTTCCGGCGGCATCATCACCGAGGAGTCCCTCGACCAGCCCATCACCTACGAGAGCCTCACCGCCCTCGGTTCCATGATGGGTTCGGGCGGCATGATCATCATGGACGAGGACGACTGCGTCGTCGACATCGCCAAGTTCTACATGGCCTTCTGCGTCGACGAGTCCTGCGGGAAGTGCGCTCCCTGCCGCATCGGCACCAAGCAGATGCATGACATCCTCGAGAAGATCTCCAACGGCAACGGCGTAGAGGAAGACCTGGCCAAGCTGGAGAAGATCGGCAAGGCGATGACCAAGGCCTCGTTGTGCATGCTTGGCGGTTCGGCGGCCAACCCCACCCTATCGACGATCAAGCACTTCCGCGAGGACTACATGGAGCACATCCGCGACCACAAGTGCCGCGCGGGCAAGTGCAAGAGCCTCGTCGTGTACGAGATCGACGCTGCCAAGTGCATCGGTTGCGGCATCTGCGCACGCCGCTGCCCAGTCCCCTGCATCACCGGAGAGAAGAAGCAGCCCCACGTGATCGACAGGGCCAGGTGCATCAAGTGCGGCGAGTGTTTCACCGCCTGCAAGTTCGGCGCCGTGGTGAAGAAGTAGGCCGGAGAAGGAGACGAATCCGATGGTCAACGCGAAAATAAACGGAATACCCGTTCAGGTCGCCGAGGGTACGACTATCCTCGAGGCGGCCAGGAAAGTCGATATCAAGATCCCCACGCTCTGCAACAGCCCGGACCTGCCACCTTGGGCTTCCTGCGGCATCTGCGTCGTGAAGATAGAGGGGAGCCCGAAGCTCCTCCGCGCCTGCTGCACCCCCATCGAGGAAGGCAAGAGCATCATCACCCACGACCCAGACATCGTGCAGACCCGCAAGACGGTCATCGAGCTCATCCTGTCCACGCATCCGGACGACTGCCTGCAGTGCCCGCGCAACCAGGACTGCGAGCTGCAGACCCTTGCCCAGGAATTCGGCATCCGCGAGCAGCCTTTCAAGAAGATGCTGCGCGACCTGCCGATCGACGACTCGACAGGCTCCCTCATCCTCAACCCCGACAAGTGCATCCGCTGCGGTCGCTGCGTCAATGTCTGCCAGGAGATGCAGAATGTCTGGGCCATAGAGTTCCTGGGCCGTGGCGAGAAGACGCGCATAGCTCCCGCTGCCGACGTGAAACTCGGCGATGGTCCCTGCATCAGGTGCGGCCAATGCTCCGCCCATTGCCCCGTGGGCGCCATCTATGAGAAGGATCACACCGCCCTCGTCTGGGACGCGCTCATGAAGGAAGGCCCGGACGCCAAAAAGTGCGTCGTGCAGATCGCCCCCGCGGTCCGCGTGGCATTGGGCGAGGCCTTCGGCCAGAAGCCGGGCACCAACCTCACGAAGAAGATCTACACGGCCCTGCGCCGCCTAGGCTTCGACGCCGTCTTCGACACGAACTTCTCCGCCGACCTTACCATCATGGAGGAGGGGACCGAGTTCGTGCATCGCTTCACGGAGAAGGGCCAGAAGCAGCTTCCCCTCATCACGAGCTGCTGCCCGGCCTGGGTGGACTACATGGAAAAGTACTACTCGGACATGATCCCGAACTTTTCCACGGCCAAGAGCCCGCAGCAGATGATGGGCGCGATGATCAAGACTTATTGGGCCAAGAAGGCCGAGGTCGATCCATCGAAGATCTTCACGGTTTCCGTCATGCCCTGCACCGCCAAGAAATACGAGACCAGGCGCAACAAGGACATGTACTCATCCGGGTTCCAGGACGTGGACGTCTCCATCACGACCCGGGAGCTGGCCCGCATGATCAAGCAGGCCGGCATCGACCTGGTCAACCTCCCCGACGAGGAAGCCGACAGCCCCATGGGCCCCTACACGGGCGCTGGAACCATCTTCGGCGCCACGGGCGGCGTCATGGAAGCGGCCCTGCGCACGGCCTATACCCTCGTCACCGGCGAGGACCTCAAGGACGTCGAGTTCACGGGCGTGCGCGGCATCTCCGGCATCAAGGAAGCCCGCGTCAACATCAAGGGCACAGAGGTGCGCGTGGCGGTGGCCCACCAGATGGGCAACATCGCCCAGGTCCTCGAACAGGTCCGCAAGGCCAAGGCGGAGGGCAAGGAAGCTCCCTGGCACTTCATCGAGGTCATGGCCTGCCGCGGCGGCTGCATCGGCGGCGGCGGACAGCCCTACGGCTGCACCGACGAGGTGAGGAAACAACGCATGCGCGGCATCTACGACGACGACGAGCAGTCATCGTACCGCTGTTCGCACCATAATCCCCTCATCAAGCAGATCTACGCGGAGTTCCTGGACAAGCCCGGCAGCCACAAGGCCCACGAGCTCCTCCACACCCACTACGAGGCCAAGGAAGTCTATAACAAATAAACGGATCATCCGTGGGAAATGGGGCCGCTCCCGGACGCGTCATGCGTGCGGGAGCGGTTTTTTTATGCTGCGGCACGTCAGGGAAGAAAGCGAGGGTTCACGCGGAGGTCGCGGAGGCGAAGGGGAAAAAAGGAGGGCGAAGGGGCATAAAGAAGCACGGGGATGAAGAGGGACGGCCTGAGGGGAACGTGGACGGCATATCCAGGAAAACCACTTTCCTCCTTGCCGCTGCTCGTTCAGCGTGGAGAACTCCGGCTTCCACCCAAGCTCGCCGTCATTTTTCCGGTGGCTTTCGGCAGGCCGCTCACGCTAGAATGGAATGAAAACCAGGAAGGAACCCCGTATGGCAATCATCGACATTCTTCTCCTCGTGCTCCTTTCGGCGATATGGGGCTCGTCCTTCATGTTCATGCGTTACCTTGCCCCGATCATCGGCCCCGTGGCGACGGCCGACGCGCGGGTCCTGATCGCGGGGCTCTTCCTCGTCGCGCTTTTCGCCCTCATGCGCTTCGACCTCAAGTGGCGCGGGCGCTGGAAGCGCTACCTCGTGATCGGCCTGCTCAATTCGGGCCTTCCCTTTCTCCTGTACTCCTACGCATCCCTCACCCTTCCGTCTTCGGTGGAGGTCGTGGTCAACGCGCTCGCCCCTGGTTTTGGCGCAATTTTCGGGGCGATCTGACTCGGCGATCGCCTTACGGCGCGCAAGCTCGCGGGCCTGGCGCTGGGGCTTGGGGGTGTCGTGGTGGTTTCAGGTCTGGGGACGGGAAGCGGCGGTGCCGCGCCGCTTCTGGCCATCCTTGCCTGCATCGGCGCGACGGTGTGCTACGGGCTTTCGGGTATCTATATCAATCTGCGCACCAAGGATATCGAGCCAAAAGCCATGGCCGCGGCGAGCCAGCTCCTGGCTGGAATAGCCATCATGCCGGCCCTTTTCCTTTCAGGGCCGAGGGCTGCGGCCTTCACCCCTGCTGTCGCTGGCGTCACTGTGCTTTTCGCCATACTCTGCTCGGCGCTTGCCTATCTCATCTATTATCGACTGATGGCCAAGGTGGGGCCTACGAAGGCCCTCACCGTCACCTTCCTCATGCCGGTTTTCGGCTTTTTGTGGGGCGCGCTTTTCCTCGGGGAGACGATCAGCCTGCGGATGATCCTCGGTGCCCTCGTCATCCTTGGCGGGACCCTCCTCGTGGTCAGCCCGAAGCGCTAGGCTGGATAAGGGCAATCCTGAGCTTGGATTTCTTTTCGATGACGCGGAGCATAGCCTCATCCTCTGGCGCGACAAGCGAGATCACTATGCCCGCGGTGTCCACGCGGCCGGTACGTCCGGCCCGGTGGATGTAGTCCAGGGGCGAGCGTGGGAACTCGTAGTTGATCACGCAGGGAAGGCCGTCGATGTCGAGGCCGCGAGAGGCAAGGTCGCTCGCCACGAGGACCTTTATCCTTCCGGCCTTGAAGTCCGCAAGGCCCATCCCGCGCGCGGACTGCGAAAGGTCACCGTGGAGGGCCAGGGCAGGGATGCCGTTGTTATTGAGCTTGCGCGTGACGTTGTCCACGCGGCGCGTCGAGGAGGCGAAAACAAGCACCCTGTCCCAGCCTTTTTCCAGGATAAGGCGGCGGAGGAAGGGGCCTTTGTCCTCGGTCGTGACGGCGTAGGCTTCGTGGCGCACCGTCCCGCCGTGGGGCGGCTTTTCCTCGCCCAGGCGTAGGGGATCGTGGAGCACGGGTCCGAGGAGGGCGGCGGCCTGGTCCGAGAAAGTGGCGGAAAAAAGGAGGCTCTGGCGCTCCGGGGGGAGGAGGGCCAGGATTTTTGCAAGCTCGTCATGGAAGCCCTCGTCGAGCATGCGATCCGCCTCGTCCAACACCAGGAAGCGGAGGGTCGAGAGGCTCACGGCGTTGTGGTTGACGAGGTCAAGGAGGCGGCCGGGGGTCGCCACCAGGACATCGGCGCCGCCGCGGAGGGCTAGCATCTGAGGGTTTATGGAGACGCCGCCATGGACCACCAGGACGCGGGGGCGATCGGGAATCATCGCGGCGATGTCATCAAAGACGGCTCCGACCTGGGCGGCGAGCTCCCGGGTCGGCACGAGGACAAGGGCGCGCGCGGGCGATCCACCTCGCGCCTCCCGACGCGCGACCCTTTCGGCATCGAGGCGGTCGAGGATGGGCCCGGCGAAGGCAATCGTCTTCCCCGAGCCCGTGGGAGAGAGGACGAGGAGGTCGCGACCGGCGAGGATGGGGGGCACGGCCATGGACTGGACGGGCCGGGGCTCGATGACGCCGAGGACGCAGAGGGCATCGACAATGAGGGGCGATAGGCCAAGATCGGAGAATGCGAATACCATGATGCCAGTTTATCCGGTTCCGGCAGGAAGGCATATGGGAGACTGGAGGGCCGCGCCTGTGTGCTCCGGCCTTTACTAAGGGCAAGGGACGGGGGTAGTATGGCCCATGGCCAAGGTTCTCGTTGTCGATGATGAAGCATCGATCCGGATACTCATATCGGAGATTCTTACCCGCTACGGTCATACCGTCATCACCGCGGCGGACGCCGAGGAAGCCATCTATCGCGCCATGTCGGAATTGCCCGACGTCGCCCTGGTCGACTTGGTCATGCCTGGAACAGGCGGAATGAGCCTCATCATGGACACCTTCCATCGGCTTCCCGCGATGTCCCTAATTGCCATGTCGGGCCGCATACCCATGGGGAATGACGCATTCTCCTCGTTTTCGGAGCAATTCGGCGTAAGCTGTTTCCTCGGCAAGCCCTTTACGGTGGAGGAGCTCTCCGCCTCCATCGATCGTGCCCTGCTCGGGATTTGCCCTCAGGCTTGAGCGCGGCGCTCCCCCTCCACCTTTTCCAAGTCGAGCCGCTTGAGCTTCTTCCTGAAATTGCTCGTGTCGTCGGCGACTACCCGCTGGAGGTAGTCCATCTGTCTTTGTATCGCCTCGCGATAGAGGTCCCGGTCGAGGCCGAAGCGGCACGAAAAATGGGCGAGGGCCAGTCCGGCGGTGATGGCGAGGGTCGAGTCCAGCCTTTGCTTGATCCCCGCATAGAATCCGAGGGTCTTCTCGAGGATTTCGAATGCCGATCCGTAACCTTGGATGCCTGCTTCCCTGAATTCGTGATACAGGAAGAGGAGCTTCTCGAGGTAGGCCCGGTCTCCCATCTGCCCGAGGATGTCGGCGGCGGCGAGGATGGAGGCGGATTCGCCTTCCTCCTTGTCCTGGAAACCGAAGTCCTCCCATCGCTTGCCGAGATCGGTGCCCATGATGAGGCGGCTGACCCTTTCCGCCCTTTCAGGGCTCAGGCCGAAGGCCTCGGCTTCCTTCAAGGCAAAGGCGGCCGACCGGACGACATGGGAGCGCGTGTACTTTGCCCCGGTACCTTCGCGGTCGCTCGCCTCCTGGATGTAGCCTGAGTCATGAAGGAGGGCGGCCACGAGGAGGTCCGCCGCCTGCCATGCCGTCATGGATCTGCCCGAGAGCATGAAGCCGTCCATGAGCCGTGCGGTGGCCGAGCTGACCTCCAGGACATGGAAAAGGTCGTGATAGTCAGTCGTGCAGGCGCGGTAGCCCGGAAAGCTGCCGGCATAGAGCTTCAGGGTGAGCTTGAAGGCCGCGGCCACCGGCTTGAAGGCGACTTGGGTAAAATGGAAGGCAAAGATCCTGCGCAATTCGGCAAGGACGGCGCCGTAACGACCATGATCGAGCAGGGCGGCAAGCTGGACTTCTCCAGCCGCCGCGGATTTGACGGGGGATGGCTGTGCCATGAAGGACACTCCTCGACGCCGATTTTTGATTTCAAGCCATCATTCTAGCGCTGCGAAGGCGATAAATCCAAAGCTAGTCGCCCGCGGGTCCTCCGCGCTGGCGTTTTGTCTCTGAATGGGCCTTCTTGGCCGAGAGGCGCCGCTCGCGGGCGGCCCGGCCCGGCTTGGTCGGAATCCGCCTTTTCGGGATCGCCGCCGCCCCCGCGACCAGCGCGACGAGGCGCTCGATCGCCGCCTCATGGTTGCGGGGTTGGTCCCTCTCCTCGCTCGCCTGGACTACAAGGTCCCCTTCGGTCGTCAGGCGCGAAGCCAGGAGGGTAGCCGCTCGGGCGAACTCCGCAGGAGAGAGCCCTCGGACCGCGTCCAGCCTGAGATGGGCTATGGCCTTCGAGTTGACCTTGTTGACGTTCTGGCCGCCTGGTCCGCCCGAGCGGGCATAACCCATCTGGCATGCCGCCTCGATCGAGGCCCTAAGCTCAAGCCTGTCCATGCCGGCCTCCGTCCACGAGCACGCGTTGCGCGATCGTAATAATTGTTCCGTGTTTGAAGCCGAGGGACCGGCTGGCTCCCGGATCGGCGCCGTTCCGCGCCTCTGCGCCACAGATGGCTATCATGTCATGGCGGCGGAGCGCGAAGAATCCCTGCGCCGCCGCCTCTGCGTCATCCTTGCGCGCGGAGAAGGTGTAGCGGCCTCCCCGGTCGCAGAGGATGAAGCGGATCCTGCCCGCCTTGTTGAGCATGGGCGAGCTCACCACGAGGGCCTCTATCGCCCCAGCCGATTCGGCCGCGAAGGGACCTTCGGGAGGGGACGCCCCTGCCGCCGACACGGCTATCCAGGTCATTTTCACGGACTCCCGGTCGAGGCCAGCGGCAATGGCCAATGAGGCCACCGGCTCCGGGGGATCCCAGGCGGCTTCTGCATGGCAGGTGTGGGCGGGACCGGCAGCCAAGGCGGGACAGCCACCCTGCCTCAGGCAGGGGCCGAGTATGGTTGAGCCCGCGTGGGTCAGGCGGTCCCGGAGCGAAAGGAGGTCCCGGCTCGTCGAAAGAAGGCTCGGCTCGATGAGGAGGAGGAAGCCGCCCGGGGCAAGCCGCGTCTGGGCAGCCTCAACCAGGGCCAGGCGCTTTTCGATCCGGTCCTCCCGGCCTTTCCAGAGTTCATTGAGGAGATGGCTGGCGACGATGGCATCGAAGGGACCGTCCGGCAGCGGGTCAGCCGCCTCCAGGTCAAGGACCCGGGTGCCGAGCTTCGTCGCGGCTTTGCCGGGGAGTCCTTGGCTTGGTCCGGAGAGGATGGATCTTGCCAGCTCGAGGGCTCGGGGACTGGAGTCCGCCAGGACCAGCTCCTCGCAGCCTGCATCGATGCAGGCTGCCGAAGCCGGGCCTGGCCCGGACCCGAGGTCGAGGACCCGTCGCAGCGATGGACTGCCAAGGGCGGCGAGGGCCAGGGATACCTGGAGATAGGAGACGGGCCAATAGTAGAGGAAGTAGGCTCCCAGGAGTCCCTTGTCCTCCATGTAGCTGGTACCGGCGAGACCGCGGTCTCCGGTAAGGCCCCTCTGGAGCCGGAGAAGGTCGCGTGAGGCGGCCTGCAGTTCGGATGGGGACAAGTCAGGGCCCGAGGTGCTCCCGTTGCGCCATCGGCCTACCAGGGAGGGCAGGCGGCGACCGAGACCCGACCCTGCTTGGGTCATGCCTTGATGGCGGTATAGCCGGCTTCGGCGATCATCGCGACGATGTCGGCCGAGGACGCCTCCGACTCGATGTCGACACGCTTCGCGGCGAGGTCGACGTTGAAAGCCGAAGCCTTGCCCCATTCCTTGAGGGCGGTTTCGATGCGCATCTTGCAATGGCCGCAATTCATGTCAGAAACCGAATATGAGTACTTCATCCTGGCCTCCGGGCGAATAGTTTTTCCTTCCGCAAAAGAAACTATAGCGCATATCCTGGGCGAAGGTTCAGGGATATGCCAATGGGCTTTCCTTTCCTCATCCACCCTCGACAATGAGGGAGAGGAGGTAGGAGAGGCGATCATGGGAAGCCCGGACGGCCTCGACGATCAAGGAACGGGGCCGGGGGCCCTCCGCGGACAGGGATTGCAGCCTGAGGCCGAATTCCGCCATGTACGGGGGCTCGAAGCCGAAAACCTGGCCAAGGGCCTTGCCCTCCCAGGCGCGCGATCCATCTGCGGCAGGGCTGTCCATGCGCCAGCAGAGGGAGTAGGCACGGGCGCCGTTCTTGCTTCCCACAGACGCGAAGCCGAAAAGGCGGCATACGAGGGGACGAGCCTCGTAGATCCGGCAATGGGCGTCGGCATTTTGAGCATCGTAGTACGGGCAGGGAGCGAGGTCGCGAGCCTGGACCGAGGCAAGTTCGGGTTTCAGGCGGAGGATGTAGAGTGCGATGTAATCGGACTCAAGAGGCAGGAGGTCCGGGACAAAGCGCTCGCAGCAGGAACCGCAGCCGTCAGGGCAGCCAAATCCAGGGGAGCCCTGCGCGGCCAGGAATCCGGCAGCCTTGTCCCTGAAAAGAGCCGTGGCGGCATCAGCCTGGGCATAAAGGGCGTGGAGCGCGCGGAGGCCCCCATCCAGGGACGAGCCTTCGAGCCTGAGCGGGAAAAGCGTTTCGAATTCCATAGGTGGTCCCAGCCTAGCATGGGAGCCTTGGTCTTGACCCTTATGACCAGTGTGTATACCTTTTTACTTTCCTCGCTTCGTCCCGAATATCAAGGAGTCATCGATGCCTATCAATCGCCATATCCGCCTTGCCACCGCGATCCTCGCGGCGGCCTTGATCGCGGCATCTGCGCCGCTTTTTGCCCAGCAGGCCGCCAGCCAAGGCGCAGATCCCTGGAGTGGCGCAACGCCTGCGGCCAGGTCGGCCATAGAAAAGGCGAATGCCCTCATGAAGGCCGGCCAGTGGAAGAGCGCATATGCCGCCCTCGACAGCTATGACGCCAGGAATGCGGATGCCTATGCCCTTGCCCTCAAGACCGAGATTTGCCTCCAGGGCTTTGTGCGCACGCAGGACCACCGGGCTTTTAGCCTTGCCGATCTCCGTGCGGGCCAGAAGCTTGCGGACCTTCGGAGTGACGAGAACGACTACCAGGTGTTCGAGTTCGATCCAGCTGCCGCGGCGGCGATACTCGAGGCCGCCGGCGCCGTCCTCCCCGCCGTCCTCCTGGCTTCCCTTGGCGACTACTATTACGAAGCCCAGAACCTTTTCTCCGACCAGTGGATCCTTGCCGAGGAGGAAACCTGTGCGCTCGGCATCGAGCGCTACGAGGCCGCCGCGGCAGGCGGCGTCGCCAACGCCGAACAGCTCATGCGCCGCGGCGAACTCCTCATCCGGTTCAGCCGCGTGGAGGAGTCCGAGGCGGTGATTCGCCAGTCCCTCGCCCTCGACCCGGCAAGCCCCGACGGGCATTTCGCCCTTGCCCTCGCCCTGGCCCAGTCCGACAAGATGGCCGAGGCTTATTCGGAAATCGATACGGCAGTGGTCAGCTACAAGGATGCCGAGCGCCGATTCAACGCCTTGATTTATGGAGCTAGGATTGCCGCCGAAAGCGATCCCCGCCGTTCGGAATCCTATCTTGTTTCCGCCGAAGCGGCCTTCCCGAACGAGCCGACTCCGGCGATAGTGCGCCAGCTTGTCGCGGTTCAGCTCGGCAAGGCAGACGCGGCCATGGCCGCCGCCGACAAGGCCCTCGACCTTTTTCCCGATTCGCCCTATGTGGTTCGCACCCTCCTCACAAACTGGATACAGGTCGAGGATCTGGGGTCGGCCATGGGCTTTCTCGACCGGTCCATCGCGCGGTTTGCAGGCAAGGATCCCTCGATCGGCATACTTGGCTTCTACAAGGCGCTTCTCATGGTCCAAGCCCTCGGACCCACCGCCTTCGTGGAGGCCAAGGCTGTCCTTGACGCGGCGGAGGCCAGTTTCAAGAAGGTCTACGCGGCGGACAACCAGGCCTTCGAAGCAATCGCCCAGCTCCGCGCCCAGCTTGCGATAGCCCCCGTGGTTGACGAAGCCCAGGGCGCGGCAAGCCAAGCCCAGGGCGCGGCAAGCCAAGCCGTTCCGAAGCCCTAGGCCTTGCGTGAGGCCGGACGAAGCTACTGGCCTTTGCCAACAGCCTCGTCCGGAGCCTCATGAAGAAATCAATGACCTTGCTATGAGGCAGGCGCCGGCCGCGCCGTCGGCGATTGGGTTGATGATTTCCAGGCCTTCCATGCGGCCTTCGAGTTCCGCCGTCACGGCGGAGCGCAGCACTGCGTCACCTTCGATCAGGCCGCCGCGGAGGGCAAGGCGCTTTTTTATCAACTGCGATCCCACGCGCGAATCCACGGAAAAGACAAGGGCCGCAAGCTCATGGGCGGCCTGCCGGAAAATGTCGATCGCCAAGGGATCGCCGTGGTCGCGCAAGGTTCCGACGACCCGGGCGAAGCGGGCGATGTTGGTCTTGTCGATCCCGTCGTAGACAAAGGGCACGAGGTCGCCGGGCAGGGCAAGGCCGAAAAACCCAAGGCCAGCTGCCAGGAGGCCCGATTCGAGGTCGCGCCCTTCCTTCGAGCGCATGCCGCGCTTGAGCGCCTCAAAGGCTATCCAGAAGGCCGAGCCCTCGTCGCCGAGGAGGTGGCCCCAGCCGCCTGCCCGGGCGTCCGCGCCGCCCCTTGTCCTGCCATAGGCGATGGAACCCGTGCCTGCGATGAGGAGTATGCCTTCGACATCGCCGATGGCGCCGGCCAAGGCAGGTTCGGCGTCGTTCCCGACCTCGATGCGGGCCGTGACACTTGGGGCAGCCAAGGCCTGGCGGACGAGGTCGGCGAAGCCTGCCCTGTCCGCAGGCCTGTCCACGCCGGCCGAACCGGCAAAGCCGGCGAGACAGCCGGACGGATCGAGCCCTGCCTCGTCATAGGCGCGGGAGAAGAGGCCCGCCAGGTTCACGAGCACCTGTTCCCGAGGATTGGAGCGGATATTGGTCGAACCGCCTTCGCCATAGAACAGCTGCCGCCCGCCCAGGTCCTCGACCCTGAGCCTGGCGTTCGTGCCGCCGCCGTCGATGCCAAAAATCCACGCTGAAGCCATGAGAACCCCTTTTGCGCGGACATTGTAGCATGCAAGGAAAGCCCTGGCGACTGAGCCGAAGTCTGGAATGGCTTTTTGCCTTGCCGAAGGCCATCGCCGCGTCGTATGGTTACAAGAGGGGGAAGTCAACACCCATGTCGACGATCTGCATCCATAACGGCACCATCCTCGCAGGCTATGCCCGAATGGAGCATTGTGCCATCCTCATCGAGGACGGCCTCATCACCGACGTCTTCTCCGAGCGCCGCTTCGAGCAGAAGCGTTTTCCTTCCGACGCCATAATCCTTGATGCCGAGGACGCCTTCATAGCTCCAGGCTTCATCGACAGCCATATCCACGGCTTTTCGGGCTTCGGCACCGAGGACCTCTCCACGGAGGCCATCCTTGAGATGTCGAAGGAGCTTGGCCGCTTCGGGGTGACGGCTTTCTGCCCCACCATCTATCCGATGTCGGAGGAGGACATGCTCGCGTCCGTGCGGGCCTGCGTCGGGGCGATCGGCAAGGAGAACGGCGCACGCGTCATGGGCGTCCACCTTGAGGGCCCGTTCATCTCGCAAGCGCGCCTCGGTGTCCAGCGCGCCGAGTACGTCCGTCCCGTCGACCTGGACTTCATGGACAGGCTGTGCGTCGCAGGGAATGGCTTCATCACCAACATGACCGTGGCACCGGAGCTCAAGGGCATGCGCGAACTCGCGCTCTACTGCATCAAGCGCGGCATCGTCCTCCAGGCGGGCCATACCGACGCCACCTACGAGAACATGCTGGAAGGCATGCAGGCGGGCATCCTCCACTCAACCCACTTCTTCAACGCGATGTCCCGGCTCCACCACCGCGATCCCGGCGCGGTGGGCGCCATCATGATCCACTCCGAGCTCTCCTGCGAGATCATCGCCGACGGAAAGCATGTCCATCCCGACCTCATCCGCCTCCTCATGCGGGACAAGCCTCCTTCCAAGGTCGTCCTCGTCACGGACTCGCTCAAGCCCACGGAACAGCACAATTGCCCCCTTTTCGCCAACCGCGAGGAGGTCGAGCTCCTCGATGGCCTCTTCATGCGCAAGTCGGACGGGGTGATCGCCGGCTCGTCCCTCACGATGATCCGGGGCCTGCAGAACATCGTCTCCTGGGGAGTGGCAGTGGAAAACGCCGTCGAGATGGCGTCCTCAAACCCCGCGCGCATCCTTGGGCTCGGGAAGCGCGGCCTCCTCGTGCCGGGCTATGAAGCCGATGTCGTCGTGTTCGGACAGGACTACCGGATCCTAGCGAGCATCGTCGGCGGGCGCTTTGTCAAGAACGAATTGTAAGGAGCAAGCATGCGACTCATAGTCAGGCCCGATTACGACTCGGTCTCGGATTGGGCGGCGAATTTCGTCGCCAGGCGGATCATAGAACACGGGAAGAAGCCGGGCTTGCCGCGGCCCTTCGTCCTTGGCCTCCCGACAGGCTCGTCGCCGCTGGGGATGTACCGCAAGCTCATCGAGCTGTACCAGGCAGGCAAGGTTTCCTTCGCCAATGTCGCGACCTACAACATGGACGAATATGTGGGCATCCCCGAGGACCATTCGCAAAGCTATCACAGCTTCATGCGGTCGAATTTTTTCTCCCACATCGATATCAAGCGGGAGAATGCCCATATCCTTGACGGGAACGCGGCCGACCTCGAGGCGGAGTGCGCCGCCTACGAGGCATCAATCGTAGGTTCGGGCGGAATCGAGCTTTTCGTCGGCGGAGTCGGCGCCGACGGCCACATAGCCTTCAACGAGCCTGGGTCATCCCTTTCCTCGCGGACGCGGGTAAAGACCCTGACCCACGACACGAAGATCGTGAACGCGCGCTTTTTTGGAGGCAACCCGGATTTGGTGCCCTCCACAGCCCTTACCGTCGGCGTGGGCACCATCACTGCCGCGCGGGAGGTCCTCATCCTGGTCTCGGGACCAGCAAAAGCCCGGGCCTTGAACCACGCCGTGGAAGAAGGCGTAAACCACCTATGGACCGTGAGCTGCCTCCAGCTTCATCCGAAGGGCGTCATCGTCTGCGACGAAGAGTCCACGATGGAGCTCCGAGTCGGCACGGTGCGCTACTTCAAGGAGATCGAGGCGCATAACCTGGACAACTCGCTGTAGGGCGGCTCGCGGCATTCGGGGTTCTTGGTCCCGTCGACATCGGGGCGACATCGGCTCAAAAAGCCGCAGGCCATGATATACTCGAAGCCATGGTCACCAAGGCTCCCGGCCCCGATGAAAGCGTCCCCCTCGGCCAGGACGGCGATCCCGTCCTGGCTTCGTATTATCGACTCATGCGCCTCAAGCGGCTCTACCGGCAGGGCTGGCTAAAGCGTGGTGTTCCCGCCGAGATCTGCGAATCCGTCGCCGAGCACTCCTTCGGTACAGCCCTTCTTGGCCTCCTCCTCACAGGGGGGCCTGCCGGCACCGCGAGCCATGAAGGCCGCGCCCTCGACTCTTCCAAGGTGGTGCTCATGGCCCTCGTCCACGAGATGGGCGAGTCCTACGCCGGGGACATCACGCCGGTGGACGGCGTCCCAAAGGAAGAGAAAATGCGGCTCGAACGCGAGGCCATCGGTCGTTCGCTCGGGGGCCATCCCGACGCGGCCTGGTTCCTGGGGCTGTGGGAGGAATTCGAGGAAGGCCTGACTCCCGAAGCCCGTTTCGTGCGCGAACTGGACAGGCTCGAGATGGGGCTGGAGGCGGCCCTCTACCGGTCCGAGGGCTACTTGGGCATGGGGGAGTTTTTCGAGAGCTCCCGCAGCGCCGTGGGGGAAAAGCGTCTAAGGGCAATCCTTGAGGAAGCGATAGCGGCATCGACCACTGGCGCGACCCGGATAGCTCCCCCTCCCTCGCTGCCGCCGCCGCCTCGCATGCCCCCGGCCTCCGCGGTCCCCGTCGCCCCGTCGGTTCCGCCGGAGCCGTCAATGCCGCCAGAGCCCGCCATGCCTGGCGCATCCATCATGCCCTCCCCGCCGAGAATGCCTGACGCGACTGCGGTTCCCGTCGAGCCAGACATGCCCCCACCTCCCGTCATGCCTTCGGGGCCCTCCCTCCCTGCGCCGCCGGCTCTTCCGCCTGCGCCCTTCATCCCCGGCCCGCCTGCCATGCCCGCGGCTCCGGCAATGTCCAAGCCTCACTAGACGTGCCCAACAGGTTCACCGGCCCGATCAAGCGCGGCGAGATAGAATCGATCGACGAGCTCAAGAGCGAGTTCAAGACCCTTGCAAAGAAGAGCCATCCCGATCTTCTCGGCCCAGGTGCGTCCGGCGAGGACTTCGCCGCACTTCGCTCAGAGTACGAGGCGGCGCTAAGGGATTTCGATCGCCACCGTTTCGGCCTGAATCCGCGGCGCGGCATCGGCCCCGAAGACAGCGGCAACCAGGCGACGCGGTCCCATATGGCCTTCGACCGGCGAACCCTCTATCTCGAGCTTGCCGCGCTTCGTCGCCGCGGCTTCCCGAAAGAACCCCGTCATGACAAGGAAAGGATGCGCTATGAATACCGCCGCTTCCTTTTCATGGCGGCCTTGGGAGCATGGAATGAGGACTATGTCGGGCTCTTCCGCGCATTCGAGGCTGCCGTGCTTGAAAAGGAGCCCCCAGAGCCAGCCCTGCGCGACGGCAGCGCGACCAGGAAAAGGTCCGAAGCCCTTGCTTTTCTTGACTGCATCCTGGATTGGCAGTCACGCGGGGGGGACCACGAAAAGCGGAGCCTGGAACTGGATTTCAGGCGCTTCGCCCTCGCCCGCGAAAAAGGCGGCGAAAAACGGGGCGATGCGGACGAACTTGCTGGCAGCGGCCAGGAGCTTGTCGGCTTTCTTGACCTCCTCGTGAAGGACATGGCAGAGGGGCCGTCCATGGCAGGAGCTAGAGGAAAAAAAGGAGAATAGCAGGCTACCTCATGCCGGAACAGGCATTTCATGGCGTTATCCAGTGGCTCGCTCAGGCGGCCGCCGATCTAGCTACCAATGTGGGTCGCTGGCTTGACGGGCTCAATAGAAAACGAGGAGATCGCCGCCATGGTTGTTTCAATTTCCGCTGGCGCATACAACCAGCTTTCCATCCAGTTCGCCTTTGACTGGACTATCATCGAGGCTTTGCGGGCCGTACCTGGAAGCCGTTGGGATAGGCAAGACCAGGTATGGCATATTCCTGACAAGCAGAACTCCCGCAACGCCCTCCTCGTCGCTTTTTTCAATACAGGGACTTTTACCGCTCCCACCGATGATGGCTTGGCCGAAGCAAATGATGACGACGCCTTGTTTGTTGACCCAAGCCATGCCGTGTCGTCCCCTATCGACAGGCGGGGCAAAGCCACCGCGGCGGGAAGCGGTGCCCAAGCAGGGGAATCCGCGACAAGGCAAAACGGCGACCTTGTCCGTCGCTTCAAGGAAGCCCTGGAAACCCGCCATTACAGCCACCGCACCCAGGAAACCTACGTGAAATGGCTCCTTCGATTCATGGCCGACCAGAGCTCGGTACCCCTAGCATCCCTCGGCGAAAGGCAAATCAACGCATTCCTGACGAAGTTGGCAGTCTGCGAAAATGTCAGCTCTTCCACCCAGAACCAGGCCCTCGCCGCGCTTCTCTTCCTCTTCCGACAAGTACTCGCTACTCCTGTCGAGGACCTTGGGGACGTCATCCGCGCCAAGAAACCGGTCCGCCTTCCCGTGGTCATGAGCCGCGAGGAAGTGAAGGCCGTCCTTGTCCAGTTGCGGGAGGATATTCGACTTGCCGCCACACTGATGTATGGAACTGGCCTTCGCCTCATGGAATGCCTCGAGCTCCGCGTCCAGGACATAGACTTCGCGCAGAGCGAAATCCTGGTCCGCAACGGGAAAGGGGCGAAGGATCGCCGAACAATGCTTCCTGAATCCCTGAAAGCCACGTTAAATGCCCATCTATCCAGGGTCAAGGCGCTCCATGACAAGGAAAAGGCTGAGGGCGGGGGTTGCGTCCCGTTGCCAGGAGCCTTGTCCCGGAAATATCCCTCAGGAGCCACCGACTGGGCCTGGCAATGGGTGTTTCCGCAAGAGAGGCGCTGGACCAATTCCGTCACTGGCGAGAAAGGCCGCTACCATATGGATCCCACAATTGTGCAACGGGCCGTTCACGAGGCAGTCATCCGGGCAGGCTTGGCAAAACGCGCGAGCTGCCACACCTTCCGCCACTCATTCGCAACCCATTTGCTTGAAAGCGGCTATGACATTAGGACCGTCCAGGAACTTCTGGGCCATAGCGACGTGAAGACCACAATGATCTATACCCACGTCCTCAACCGAGGCCCCTCTGGCGTACGTAGCCCTGCTGATGGCTTATAAGCGTGCTTTGCATACACCGAAGGAAATGCCACTTCGAAAGGGTTGCGGGATAGTATGCACAGCGCATAGATAAATCTATCTATGTAAGGGGAATAGCAGGAAAGCCTTGATTGATTTTATACTTGCAATATGAAAAAGCGCGTTGTACCATAAATTACGCCTTTTGAGGCGTTTATCCGAGCACGTTTCGACTGCCGGATAATCTGTCCATGTTTTAAAAATGGCATCAGTGCCCTTTTTAGAAAACATCATAGAAAAACCCGAAGAACGCCAGAATCCAATTTCTATTATAATATGTCCATTATATCGAATACACCCAAGTTCCCTTTCCGCGTTTTTTATTCCTGCTGACTTAAGAATTCCTGATCCGCATAAGACGCCAAAGAGATTTGCTTTTTGTCTAGGCCCGATAGTGAAATAACTCAACCAAACAGACCTAGGTTTTCGTCTTGGGCAGGGCAAGGCGCAGTTTGCTGAAAAAACCAAGGAACAGTCCAGTTATTGTTAGGTTGACGCTTCGCGCATAAAATATGAAGGATTATTTTTATGGCAGATAGTAATAAACAAGTACAAATAGATATTTATCACTTTGGAATTCAATGTCCTTGGTTTGAATGTACTTCAAATAATCTAAGAGAATTTTCAGACACCAATAATTATGATTTCTTTGAAACGGATATTCAAAGATCCGATATTAATACTAAAGATCATTGTTACTTTCCTTTTAATACAGCAGTTAATTCGGAAATGCTAACTGGATCACCTATTTTTAATTCAAATATTTCTGATTTATTTTCATGTAGCTGCAGGGATATTATTGCAAAAAGTGATTTCATAAAAAATGCAGTTGTTGATTATATATTACCAATTTCTGATTTAACAATTAAGGATTCAATTTCCGTATGTACAAATTATTCAGATATTCCTAATTCTAAAATACAATGGTATAACGATAATAAAAATATTTTATTTGGGTTTATTGGATATAAAGATAACTCACCAATATCAATTATTGAATATATTAATTCATTAGAGTGTAAATACCCAGGTGTTACTAAAGATCAAAATAATGCATTTATTTTATGCTCATATAGTAATAATCCGATATTTGATTATAGATATGACCTAATAAAATGTGTAATCCAAGAATTAGATAATAAAAAATACAAGACACTTGAAATTATCGTTGGAAAAAATAGTTATTATCCAAATGGAACAAAGCAGTATTTTGAAGAATTAGGTTTCAAATCAATAAAATATTTAGAAAATACATATTTGTTAAATAACGGAAGTGATGAATTATACTTAATGCAATATTCAATATAAAAACCTAACAACTGCTTCAACTTGACAACGCTATTGTCACGATTTTTGCTTGCGCTACGCTAGGCAAAAATCGCGCCAATGCACGCGTTGCAAGTTAAGCAAATGTTGGGCGGACGCCTTCGGCGCCAGGAGTTTTTCAAGAAGGAGATCATTGAAGATTCAAAACGTAATAATTAATCCGGAACTTCGAAATGTCGAAAAGATGCCGAAGGATAATTAATCGAATCTTCAATTCAATAAATGAATGGAATGTCGTGAATCTTCAAGAAAGATAACGATGAAGAAGTTAGGATATTCAAAGCAATCGAAAAGAATGAAAACGAAGAAATCATGAATAATTGAAAAGGAAAATGAGTGTTGTTGAATATCCAAGACCTGAACGAAGAGACTTATAAAT
>JANYKC010000010.1 GCA_025358255.1 Spirochaetaceae bacterium | reverse complement strand
CGGCGCCGTTGGCGGCGCCGCCAACGGCGCAGACCTTGCCCGCGCCGCGGAACTGGAGTTCGCCAAGCTCGCCGGCCGGAACCTCACCCCAAGGGACCGGCTCGCCATCCCTGCCCAGGACATGCCCTGCCAGGATCCCGGGCTGCGGCGCGCCAACATGTCCGAGGTGGCCGAGGGCTACACGGAAACCCAGGCGAAGCTCGAGGCCGAGAGATGCCTCAACTGCAAGAACAAGCCCTGCGTGGCCGGCTGCCCCGTGGGCGTCGACATACCCGGCTTTGTCGTGAAGGTCCGCGAGGGCGACTTTGCCGGAGCCGCGCGCGTCATCAAGCTGACCAACCTCCTGCCCTCGATCTGCGGCCGCGTCTGCCCCCAGGAAAAGCAGTGCCAGGCGCCCTGCACCCTCGGCAAGTCCTTGGGTGGCGTGGACAAGGCGGTCCAGATCGGACGCCTCGAGCGCTTTGTCGCCGACCGCGAGCGCGCCTGCGGGTTGTGCGAGATGCCCGACGCGCCACGCCCGAGCGGCCATCGCGTGGCGGTCGTGGGCTCCGGTCCCGCGGGCCTTACCTGCGCCGCGGACTTGAGCCGCGAAGGCCACGAGGTCGTGGTCTACGAAGCCTTCCAGAAGACCGGCGGCGTCATGGTCTACGGCATCCCCGAGTTCCGCCTACCCAAGGAGCTTGTCCGCCTCGAAGCCGGGACCCTCGAGGGCCTTGGCGTCCGCTTCGAGCTCAACTTCCTCGTGGGCCGCACCCGGCCCCTCAAGGCCCTCATCGAGAAGGACGGCTTTGACGCGATCTTCGTGGGCACCGGCGCGGGCTTGCCCAAATTCATGGAGATCCCCGGCGAGAACCTCGTGGGCGTCTTCAGCGCCAACGAGTACCTTACCCGGAGCAACCTGATGCGCGCCTACGACCGGAAGCGCGCGGACACGCCCCTCTACCCGAGCCGGCGCGTGGCAGTCCTCGGCGGCGGCAACGTGGCCATGGACTCGGCCCGCATGGCCCTGCGCCTCGGCGCGGAGGAGGTCCACATCCTCTACCGCCGCGGCCTCGAGGAGCTCCCCGCGCGCGAGGAGGAAGTGGGGCACGCGATGGAGGAGGGCGTCATCTTCGACCTCCTCTCCAGCCCCACCCGCGTGCTCGCCGGCGACGACGGCCGCGTGGCCGCCCTCGAGGTGCTTTCCTACGCCTTGGGCGATCCCGACGCCTCGGGCCGCCGCAGTCCCAAGGCCATCAAGGGCAGCGAGAAGGTGGTCCCCTTCGACACCGTCATCGTGGCCATCGGCAACGAGTCCAATCCCCTCCTGGCGCGCACCACGCCGGAGCTGTCCGTGGACAGGTGGGGCCACATCCTCGTGGACGAGAGGCAGAAGACCAGCATTGACAGGATCTACGCCGGAGGCGACATCGTACTGGGCGCGGCCACGGTGATACTCGCGATGGGGGAAGGCCGGCGGGCTGCGGCGGCGATAAACGAGCTGCTGCAGTAATCGAAAGGACGGCGGGATCTGTCCGAAATGCCGAAAGCCAGCGCTGCACGGGGCTGTCCCGAGTGGGGCGGCTCTTTTTTGCGCCTTCCCGAACCTCCAAACGGCGGCAAGGCGCCACCCGCCATGCTCCGGCGTCCTGCATGAATGTGACGGGGTTCAACCAAAGGAAGACAACCCATGAAGGGCTGTGCCGCGGTTTCAAGCCGGCGATGGACGCGGCCACTGCCATGGTGGATCCAATGCCAGGGGCGCTCATTGCCCCCATGTTCCCCGCTTCCCCCCGGCATGATAAAAAAACGGATACGGCCCCGTTTTCAGTCTAGGTCGGCGAAGGGTTCCTTGGGGTCGGTCGAGGGCGAGAGTATCCCGACGGCAAGGTCCGGGGCGCCTCGGGCGCCATTGCGCGCCAGCTTCGATTTGTCGCGATGGAACACGATGTCGGGCTGGACCACCGGGTATGTCGCCGCTCTCCGTTTGCCGAGCGGAGGAAAGTTGTATGCCCGCTGTCGCGGGCGGCGAAAACGATAAGTTCCCATCTTTCCGTGTCGGGCCAGGTGAGGTCCTGGCGATACGTGAATCGTTCCTTCGGCGTATTTGCAGGATCACCCAAGCGGCCCATCCTTGGACTACGCAAAAGCCTGCGGGAACGGAGCAACGGGCTCCGCACGGGGAGGGCACGCGCGTGACTGATGCGCTTGATTCGCAAGCGGGTTCATGCCTCGCGGCTCTGCTGCGGGGTTCGTTCATCGCGCATGGTTGGTCCGATACGGTTTGCTTGCCTTTAGTTGAGATAGTTCGTGAGTATCTGCACAAGAACAATCCTAATTCCGATCTCGTCAAGTCGGTTCTCCTCTCGCTCCTCGTCGAGCCTCCGTACAATTATGCCAAAGCGAGGGCCCTCTACTTCAAGGCGGTCTCCGAGCACTCGCACAAGCCCATCGTCGTCATCGACGACGCCCAGGACATG
>JANYKC010000094.1 GCA_025358255.1 Spirochaetaceae bacterium | reverse complement strand
ACCTGGGAGGTCAGTACATCCTGGATTGGGTGCCGTACACGAACGCGTACCGGATCTGGAAGTTCTGGTACAGTAAAGACCCTGGACAGCAGGTCCCAACATCGGATCCGCTTGCGGGTGAGGCGAAGAACGCAGTTGAATCGCCTTCGAGTCAAGGAGAGTTCGGGAACCTTTCAAAGCAAAAGATAATCGTTGGCATCACCGACCAGGGCCACTTGATGGTGGTCGAAGACTGGTCGGGAAGAGTAAAGTTTATCAAGAGCACTCTGGTCTTACTTTCCGCTCATCTCGACCGCGATTTCTCGCAATTTAATGCGCTGAATATACGACAAGTTACCCTCGCTTTCCGTCCTCCTCCAAAGTCATGATCTCCTCGAAAGTTGCAGTTTCCCACTGGGCGAGGAGCCTCTGCACCTCCCGGCGGTTGGCGATTGCGCGGGCCGCGAGTGCGGCCTGCTCCTCGGTCAACTTCTTGTGTACCAGGCGACCGTCCTGCCTGCGGCTCCACTCGAAGTAGGGTCCGTGGCGCTGCTCAGGGTCGGTCGCGCACCGGCAGTTGGAACGACCGCACACCTTCGTCCGGGAGAGAAGGGTGCCGGAGGACAGGAAGTCCATGGCGTCGATGGCGCGCCGGATGGCAAGGGTTCGACTCCTGATCTTTTTCTTGTCGATTTCTTTCATGGGGCTTGACAACTCCGCAAAGTCTGGCGATAATATAATCGCCAGATTCTTGGGTGTCAAGATGAAAGTTGAAGTCTCGGAGCTGGAGTTGACGACAGAGCGGTTCGGCCCGTTGCCGCTGATCAACCACTTCATCGAGCGGCTCGGCCTGGAGGCGCTTCTCGACCGGTACGTCCCGACCACGGACCGGCGCGTGCGACTGCCGTATGCCAAGGGACTCGGCGTTCTGCTGCGGTCCGTGCTGGTCGAGCGGGAACCCATCTACCGTCAGCACGAGGTCGTGAGCGGCTTCGTTCCCAAGGCGTTCGGACTCGAGCGCGATGAGGTCCCTCATGTCAGCGACGACGCGATCGGCCGAGCCCTGGATCATCTCTTCGACGCCGACCGCGGCTCCCTGCTCACCGATCTGGTCGTGGCCGCCGGGGAGGCATTCGGCCTGAAGTTCGATGAGTTGCACAACGACTCGACTTCGGTGAGCTTCTGCGGCCAGTACCGACATGCCTCGGGACGGAGTATCCGTGGAAAGAGGGGGCCGTTCATCACGTACGGCCACTCCAAGGACCATCGCCCTGATCTCAAGCAGCTCCTGCTCGTCCTGACGACGACCCGGGACGGGGGCGTGCCCGTGCAGTTCCGGTGCGAGGCTGGAAACCAGGACGACCCGACCACCCACGAGAAGACCTGGGACGCGCTGTGCCGGACGACCGGACGCTCCGATTTTTTGTACGTGGCCGACTCGAAGCTCTGCTGCCGCGAGGCCATGAACCACATCGACCACGGTCGGGGACGCTTCGTGTGCGTTCTTCCCCGCACCCGGCTCGAGGACGGCGAGTTTCGCCAGTGGATCCAGAACAACGACCCCGCGTGGGAACTGGTGTGGGACCGCCCTCATCCGCGTCGCCAACACGGCCCCCGGGATCGGTGGAGGGTGTGGCGACACAAACTGCCCAGCGCCGAGGGATGGCCGGTCACCTGGGTCCACAGCTCGCTTCTGGCTCTGCACCAGGAGCGGGTCCGTCGCGAACGGATCGCAAGGGCGAGTCAGGAACTACACGACCTCAACGCCAGGCTCACAGGCCCCCGACCTCGCAAGCACGCGCACAAGGAACTCCATGAGGAGGTCGAGTCCATCCTCGAACGAAACAAGGTCCAGCGATACTTCCGCGCCAAGGTCGTCCAGGACGAGGCGCACCGCTTCCGTCAGGCCCGACCCGGGCGCCCCGGCCCCAACACTTGCTACGTGCGCAAGACCCGCAGCTTCTTCCGGCTCGAGTGGGACGTCGACGAGCAGGCGATCGCCTGCGACCGCAAGAGCGACGGGATGTACCCACTCCTCACCAACGACCGCAACCTCACCGCGGCCAACGTGCTCGAGGCGCACAAGCGCCAGCCCACCATCGAGAAGCGCTTCGAGCAGACGAAGACGGTCTTCGAGATCGCGCCCGCCCTCCTGAAGAACGAGGACCGCGTCGAGGCGCTCTTCTTCGTCCACTTCCTGGCGCTCCTGGTCCAGGCACTCGTCGAGCGCGAGATCCGCCTTGCCATGTCGAGGGAGGGGATCGAGGCCCTGCCCCTCTACCCGGAGGACCGCGAGAACTACAGGCCCACCGCCGAACAGGTCTTCCGGCTCTTCTCCCTCACCCAGCGAAACGTCCTTCGTCATGATGGCAGCACCGTCCGCGTCTTCGACCCCGAACTGACCTCGCTCCAGCGCCAGATCCTCACCCTCCTGCGCGTGCCGGAATCGGTCTACCAGAAAGGCTGCTGACACCCCGGAAAATTCGCGCGATATCGTCGACTACATGTGCGGAAAGTAAGACGAGAAGGCATCTCCCCTCTTGAACCTTTCCCGCATTGACGAGTCCGAGAGCCTCGATCGCGTCCAGGACCGCCGCGCACTCCATCGCGGAGCCGCGTGCGATTGCCAGGAATGCGGACCGCTCGTTCCCGCCTGGCCTGCCGACTCCCTCCGCTACATTGAGCTGGACCGACAGCGCCGCCCGGCGAAGGGTTGCACGGGCGCGGCGTCGCCGTCGGAC
>JANYKC010000073.1 GCA_025358255.1 Spirochaetaceae bacterium | reverse complement strand
CGGCGGCAAGGTGAGGAGCTCGTCCATGCGACGGGCTCCTTTTTTAACCCAACAACAACGAATATCACGTACTCACGTACTCTCTGAACCTTTTTAAAACGGGTTAGGGCGGGTCCTAGCCGGGGGAATACAGGGGACCTGGCGAAGCCAGTCGTCCCCTGTATTCCCCCGGCTAGGACCCGCCCTAACCCGTTTTAAAAAGGTTCCAGAGAGTACGTGAGTACGTGATATTCGTTGTTGTTGGGTTAAAAAAGGAGCCCGTCGCATGGACGAGCTCCTCACCTTGCCGCCGAACAGAATTGAACTGTTGACACATGGATTTTCAGTCCATTGCTCTACCAACTGAGCTACAGCGGCGCTGACGGAGTATTTATATAGCTGAATGCCGAATTTGAGTCAAGGGGGCGGCTGCGGCCTGGGACCGTGACCTGCGGCCACCAATTGCCGTGTTCGGACCTCCGAGCCCCCATTTCGTGCTTCATGTGGACCCGAATAAGGCGATACCAAGGGATCCTTTTCAACTGAAGTGCCAGAAAGTGGGCGATCATCAGGCGCTGACCGACATTGTCGCCCGGGCTATCGCAGCGACAGGACTTGGGGGGAGAGGCGGAATTTGAAAGAAATCGCCATCCCGGCCAGCATTGCCGCCCTTCCTCGCTTAGATCCCGAACGGCTTCGCTCTGGAATAGCGGCGCGCACCCGGAGACGGGTATACTCCTGCCATGCAGGCCTTCCTCGTCCAACCGCCTTTTGTCCAGCTCAACGCGCCATATCCAGCCATCCATTATCTGGAGTCCTGGCTCAAGGCGCAGGGCATCGCGGCGACCTCCTTCGACCATTCCATCGAGCTCTATCGCGCCCTCTTCAGCCGCAAAGGCCTCGAAACGGTTTTCGCCGGGATAGAATCGAGACCGAGGCCAAAGGCGTCGAAGGGGGGCGATGCAGCGGACAGGGAGATCGCACGCTATCTTTCCTACAAGCCTTCCTACCTTGAATGGATCGATGGCCTCGTGGACTTCCTGTGTGGCGGGGATCCCGGTTTCGCCCATCGCCTCGCCGCAGCCGCGGAGTCTCCCCGAGGAGCGCGCGCCCGGGCCTTCGTCGAGGCTGCTGGCGGAAGGATACGGAGCGTGGAGGCGCGCAACCTGGCTACCCTCATCCTGGAGGACCTGGCGGACCTCATCCGCTTTGCCCTCGATCCGGATTTCGGGACCGTGCGCTACGGTGAGCGCATCGCGGCGAGCCTTGGCGATTTCGGGGAGGTGACGGCCAACCTTGAGAGGGCATGGTTCATCCAGTCCTTCTACCTGCCTTGGCTCCGCGGCTTCTGGTCGGCCCGTGCCGCGGAAATGGCCGGCGCGACGGGGGAAGCAAGCTCGGACGCGCGCGGCGGCGCGGAGCTTGGAGCCGAAGGCGCATCCCCCCCCCTCGTCCTCATCACGATTCCCTTCCCCGGATGCCTTGCCGGTGCCCTCGCCTGCGCGCAGGCCGCGCGGGAAGTGCTTGGCAAAAAGGCCGTCATTGTCTTCGGAGGCGGCTACGTCTCCACCGAACTCAGGACCTTGGCCGATCCACGCCTCTTCGATTGGTGCGACTACCTCTCCTTCGACGCGGGCTTCGGGAGCCTTGCCTCCATCATCGCCCGCGAGGGCGCAGGCGGGCAGGCCCAGCCCGCGGAGGAAGGCCTTTACCGAACGATGCGCCGCGTTGGCGGACGGGTGGTGAAAGAGGGCTTTGGCGATGGGAGCTCGGTCTGGAAAACGCTGGAACGCGCGGCACTCGAGACGACCTTCCCCGATTATTCCTGCGCCGATTTCACGCGCTACCTTCGGGCAGTGGATTCTGGCAATCCCATGCACCGCCTATGGTCCGACACGCCTTGGCTCAAGTTCTCCCTGGCCCACGGCTGTTACTGGCATCGCTGCTCCTTCTGCGACACCGAGCTCGACTACGTGGCCAATTTCGTGCCCGCAGGCGTCGAGGCCCTCATGGTTGCCGCCGTACAGGCTTCGGCTCGCCACGGCCTGTACGGGATCCATTTCGTGGACGAAGCCCTGCCCATGCCAGGCCTCCTGTCCTTCGCCAAGGCAAACCGGGCGCGCATGACGCGCGGGGAAAGGCCCTTCTCGTTCTGGGGCAATGTCCGTTTCGACGCCTCGTGGACCGCCGACCGCTGCGAGTACCTCGCCGCCTCCGGCCTCGTGGCCGTCTCCGGCGGCATCGAGATAGCCACCGAACGCGGCCTCGAGATGACCAACAAGGGCTTCGACCTCGCAGCCCTCGTGAAGACCCTCGTGGGCATGCGCCGGGCGGGGCTCCTTGTCCATGCCTATCTCATCTACGGCTTCCCCGGGCAGGATGGGGCCGACATCGTCGAATCGGCGGAAGTCACGCGCCAGCTCTTCGAGACGGGACTCGTCGATTCCGCGTTCTGGCACCGCTTTGTCCTCACGCGTGCGTCCCGGATGATGGCCCACCACCGCGAGGGCCGCATGCCCCTCCTCGTGCCCAAGGACCGCGGAGGGAAATTCGCCTCGAATGACCTCGGGTTCGAGGGCGAGGCCTCCTACGATGTCTTCGACGGACCCCTGGTCGCGGCCTTGGAAGCCTGGATGCGCGGAGAGGGAATCGATGCTCCGATCCAGTCCTGGTTCGAGGCAGGAAGGAAGGCCTTCAAGCCGGCAAGCGCCGATCCTGGCCTCATGGAAAGCCTCATCGCCAAGGCGGAGGCCGCCCTCGATGGCGCCCTCGATGCGGGGCTCCCCCCTTCCCTCTCGCAGGCGCACTGGGTGGCGGGCCTTCCCCTCCTCCTCGAGGCGAAAAAACCCCGGCTCAGCTGGGCCTACCGCGGAGAGCTCGTTTCGATCGAGGGTGAGGCTTCCATGCTGGCTCTCCTGAAGTCCGCCATCGACCTGGCTTCCGGCACGGCAGGCGCGGACAGGCATGCGCTCGCCGCCGCCTTGGGGCCGGCGGTGGATCGCCTTGGGGAGCTGCGCGGAGCGGGACTGGTCTTTATCTGAAGGCCGAGAGGACCGCCTCCGAAAGCTCTCGCCTGAAAGGGTTGAGGTCGCCCGGCTCGCCCACGTGGAGACGGTTCGCCAGGATGGCGATGACAAGGCCGGCGGGGCGGTTCACATGGAGGTAGCTTCCGGTGAAGCCGGTATGGCCGCAGCCCCCGCCAGGGTAGTTCTCGCCCAGCTGGAAGCCGAGCCCCCGCAGGCCGCCATGGTCGCGCATCGCCTCCTGGGCAAGGAAGGGCGCAAGATGGGCCCTCCCGTCCAGGCCTCCGCCGTCCAGGTAGAGCCTGCCAACGCGGCAAAGGTCCCGCGCGTCCGAGAAGACGCCCGCATGGCCGGCCGCCCCGCCGAAATAATAATGACAATTGCCATCATCGACCTCATCCCTGATGGGCTGGCTCTCGTCCCGCCAGCGATGGAAGGAAAGGCCCAGTTTCTCGACCATGCCGCGCTCGATGCGGTTGCCGAATTGCCCGGCGGCGGCCGGGCCAAGGGGACGGGCGTAGGAGCTTCGGACCAGTCCGAGCGGCCCAAGCACCAGGTCGCCCATTGCCGCCGCGAGGGGAAGGCCCGTCAGCTCCTCCACGATGCGCCCGAGCACCATGAAGTTTAGGTCCGAATAGATGACCCCGTCGTCCAGTGGATGCTCCTCGAGGACGTCGGCCAGGATCGTCTCGAAGCTTTCGCCCATGCGCGTGTAGAACGGGTGCCAGTAATGGATGCCCGAGGAGTGCGTCAGGAGCGAGGCGAGGTCCCTGCTTCCCAGGATGGCGGAAATGCGCCGCAAGGCAAGGGCATCCCCGCCGGGAAGGAGGTCGGAGACCTTGTCCGCCAAGGCGAGCTTCCCCCGGCTTGCGAGCCTGAGGACAGCCGTCATGGTGAAGAGCTTGGAGACGGAGGCCAGGTCGAAGATGGTGGAGGTCTCCATGGGAAGCGAGTCGGCGCCGGAACAGAGGGCCTGGCCCCAGGCTTCCTCGTGAAGGATTTCGCCGCCGCGCTCCACGCGGAGGACAAGACCGCGAAAGAGACATTCGTCCATCCCCCGCCGCGCCAGGTCCCCGAAGACGGCCCGTGGATTCACGCCGTAGCCACCATGCGCTTCTTGACCATGAGGATTTCCGTTATGCCAGGATTGGCGAAATCGGGGAGCTCTCCGCGCTTGCGGTATCCATGCCGCTCGTAGAAGGCTTGGGCGCGCTTGTTGAAATCCGAGACGAGAAGGCACCAGTCGCGCCCGACCGCCGCCGTCCGTGTCTCGAATTCCCCAAGGAGGATCGAACCCAGTCCGGCACCGCGCAGGGATTCGTCCACGGCGATGAGACGGAGGTAGGGAGCGGAGGAGAAGGCTCCCTTCGGATCGATCCAGGCGAAACCTGTCACCCGCTTCCCGATCTCGGCCACGAAAAGCTCGGCGCCTGAGTCGAGGGCGGCCAGGAGGGTGGCTGCCATGACCTCGGGCTGGAAACCGTATCGCTCGCCGATGCTTGAGGCGCAGGCGATCGCGGCGCAGGCCAGGGTGTCCCCTGCCGTCATCTGCCGGATGAGGGTGTCCATCAGAGGCTCCCTTCGCCAAGGTAGGGCAGGCCATCGATATAGGCCGAGAGCGCGGAACCCGGCTGCACTCCTTCCTTGGCCAGGCAGGGAACCTCGTCCAGGTACTCCAGCCCCTCAAAAGGATCGTCCGCAAGGAGGAGGGGCGCATCCAGGTCGCACCAGGCGCACAAGGGGGCCAAGGCGAGGGCGGAGGATGCTCCGAGGCTTGTCTCCACCATCGAGGAGACCATCACCCGCATGCCCGAGTCGAGGGCCGCGCGGGCCAGCTCGAGGCTGGCTCCGGGGCCGCCGTTCTTGGCGGTCTTCACGACGATGCCGGCTATGGAAGGCGCCTCGCGGGCAAAAAGCCTGACCTGGCCGGCATCGCGCGCGCTCTCGTCCAGGAGGATGGGGACCGAGGTGGCCTTGGCCAGCCTCTCGAACTCGGCGGGGCTGCCCGCGATGGGCTCCTCGATGAGCTCGACCCCAAGTTCCTCGAGCGCCGCTATCCTCGCAGGAGCCTCCTCGATGGACCAGCCCTGGTTGGCGTCCACGCGGATGATGGCCTGCGGAAGGCGCTCCCGCAGGAGCCTGATCCTTTCCAGGTCGCCCGCGATGCCGGCCTTCACCTTGAGGCGCCGGAAGCCGCAGGTTGCGGCGATGCGGACCATGGCCTCCGGATCGTCGTCATAGGCGACCGTGAAGGAGGTCGGGGCGCAGGCACTGCCTGCCTGCATCCCAAGGAGGTCGTGGAGGCTTGAGCCGGCAATGCAGGCGCGCAGGGAAAGGACCGCGGACTGGAAGGCAGCCATGCTTACGGGATGGGCGAATCCGCCTGAGGGAAAGCCCCGCGCTTCTAGGGCTTCCCGGACCGCGCGCACCGTGAGTCCCCGCGCCAAGTCTGCCTCGATCTCGTCGGCGGAAAGGCCGTAGTAGGGAACCACGGGCGCTTCACCCATGGCGACGGATGAGCCCTCCCTCAGCCACAGGAATACGCTCTCGCGCCAGGCGTAGCTGCCATGGGCGATCCTGAAAGTGTTCCGCAAGGCGAGCCGACGCCTGAAAAGCCGCATTTCCATCCATGCCTTCCCTTGGATCAAGCGCCCTGGTAGAGGAAGCAGGAGACCTCATGGCCGGCCTCGACGGCCGCGAGCGCAGGAGCCTCGAGCGCGCAACGCTCCATGGCCTCGGAGCAGCGCTCGCGGAAGGGGCAGCCCTTCCGCACCACGCTCGGCGAGGGGACATCGCCCTTGAGGATGATGCGCCGCCTTCCCCTCTCCTTGACCGGATCGGGCAGGGGCACGGCGCTGAGGAGGGCCTTCGTGTAGGGATGGAGGGGTTTGCGATACAGGCTGGCGGCGTCCGTGGTCTCCACGATGCGCCCCAGGTACATGACGGCGATGCGCGTGCAGAAGTACTCGATCACGGCGAGGTCATGGGCGATGAAGAGGAAGGTGAGGTCGAGGTCCTTTTGCAGGTCCTTGAGGAGGTTGAGGATCTGTGACTGGATGGACACGTCGAGGGCCGAGACAGGCTCGTCGGCGATCACGAGCTTGGGTCCCAGGGCGAGGGCCCTGGCTATGCCGATGCGCTGGCGCTGTCCGCCGGAGAACTCGTGGGGATAGCGGCCGGCGAAGGAAGAGGCCAGGCCACAGCGGTCCATGAGGGAGGCTGCCTTGCCGCGGATTTCGGTGTCGCTCATCGTTAGAAGCCCGCTCTTGGCGAAGATGCGAAGCGGCTCGGCGATGATGTCCGCGGCCTTCTGCCGGGGGTCGAGGGAGGAATAGGGGTCCTGGAAGACGACCTGGAAGTCCTTGCGCGCGGCGCGAAGCTCGCGGGGGGCAAGCGCGGCCAGGTCGCGCCCCTCGAAGAGCACCTTGCCGGCCGTGATGGACTGGAGCCTCGCCACCGCCATCGCAGTGGTCGACTTGCCGCAACCCGACTCACCCACGAGGCCGAGCGCCTCGCCCCGGGCGATGTGGAAATCGACGCCGTCCACGGCGCGCACATGCCCGACCGTCCTCTTGACAACTATGCCTTTCTCGATGGGGAAGTGCACCTTGAGCCCGCGCACGTCCAGGAGGAAACCGGTGTCGGGCATCATCGACCTTCCTTGGCGTGGAGCCAGCAGCTGACCGAGCGGGGGCCCTTGCCGGCATGGACCGTCTCCGGCGGGAGCCTGGAGCGGCAGATGCCCATCGCGCTCTCGCAGCGGGGATGGAAGGGACAGCAGTCGCTCATGCCCACGAGGCTCGGCGGCGCGCCGGGGATCGAGTACAGCCTCTGGCTTCCCTCGGCGGACGCCGCGGCGTCGACCCGGGGGATGGAGGCCAGGAGGCCCTTGGTGTAGGGGTGGAGGGGGTCGTGGAAAAGGTCGTCCACCGTGGCCTTCTCGACGATTCGGCCGGCGTACATGACGCAGATGGAGTCGCACATGCCGGCCACCACGCCCAGGTCATGGGTGATCATGATGACGGCTGTCGCGTCCCTGGCCGAGAGGCTCTTGATGAGGTCGAGGATCTGGGCCTGTATGGTGACGTCAAGCGCCGTGGTGGGCTCGTCCGCGATGAGGATGTCGGGCTTGCAGGAGAGGGCCATGGCTATCATCACCCGCTGCCGCATGCCGCCGGAGAACTGGTGGGGATAGTCGTCGACGCGGCGCTCGGGGTCGGGCATGCCGATGAGGCGCATCATCTCGATGGACTTCGCCCTGGCCTCCCGCTTCCTGAGGCCATGGTGGAGCTGGATCGCCTCCGCGATCTGGACCCCGACGCGGAGCACGGGATTGAGCGAGGTGAGGGGATCCTGGAAGATCATGGAGATGTTCTTGCCCCGGAGGACCCGCACTTCCTCCTCGCTCACGGCAAGGAGGTCCCGGCGGCTTCCGTCAAGCGCCTCGAAGAGGACCTTTCCTCCGGCGATCTTCCCGGGAGGGCTCTGCACCAGGCGGAGGATGGAGAGGTTGGTCACCGACTTGCCGCAGCCCGACTCGCCCACGAGGCCGAGGGTCTCGCCGCGGGCGAGCTCGAAGGAGATGTCGTTGACCGCCTTCACGAGGCCGGACTCGGTGTGGAACTCGGTCCGCAGCCCCTCGACCCGAAGTATGCTTTCTGCGCTCATTCCTGCCACCCTATCGCACGTTCCGCAGGCGCGGATCGAGAATGTCGCGGAGACCGTCTCCGAGGAGGTTGAAGCCGAGGACGAGGAAGGAGATCGCGAGGCCCGGGTAGATGGCCGTCCAGGGGGCCAGGACCATCACCTTGCGCGCGCCGGAGAGCATGTTGCCCCAGGATGGCGCGGGCGGCTGGACCCCGAGGCCCAGGAAGGACAGCGAGGACTCGAGGAGGATGGCGACGGAGAGCGACAGCGAGACCTGGACGATGAGGGGCACGAGGATGTTGGGGAGGAGGTGGCGGAAGAGGATGAAGCTCGAGCCCGCCCCGTTGGACCGCGCCGCCCTCACGAACTCGCTGGACTTGATAGTGAGGATCGCCCCGCGGCTGATGCGCGCGAACTGGGGGATGTAGACGATGCCGATGGCGAAGACCACATTGAAGGTCTTCTCCCCGAGGATGGCCATGACGAAGATGGCCAGGAGGAGGGAAGGGAAGGAGAAGAGGACGTCGGCCACGCGCATGATCCAGTGGTCCCACCTGCCGCCGAGGTAACCGGCCCAGATGCCCATGAGGACGCCGACCACCGAGCCCAGGGCCGTGGCGCAGAGGCTGATCACGAGGGAGATCGTGGAGCCCTTCATGATCCTGGCCAGGATGTCGCGGCCGAACTCGTCGGTGCCGAACAGGTGCCCCGTGGCGAGGGAAGGCGCCTCGAGGAGGTGCTCCACGTCCATGGCCACGGGATCGAAGGGCAACCAGAAGAACGAGACGGCGATCGACAGGAGGTACAGGGCCACGATGACGACGCCGGTCATGGCGATGCTGTTCTTCGCGAGGCGGCTCTTGCTCATGATTGCTTCTTTCCCTCGTCCAGGCGGATGCGCGGATCGACAAGGGCGTAGATGAGGTCGGTGACGAGGTTGACGAGGACGAAGAGGGTCGCGATCACGAGGACGATGGCCTGGATGACCGGATAGTCGCGCTGGTAGATCGCGTAGAGGGCCAGGCGTCCCATCCCGGGAAGCGCGAAGACCTCCTCGATCACGATGGCGCCTCCGAGGAGGTAGCCGGTATTGAAGCCCGCCACGGTGATGACGGGGAGGATGGCGTTCTTGAGGGCGTGCCTGAGGATCACGACGCGCTTCTTGAGTCCCTTGGCCTTGGCGGTGCGTATGTAGTCCATCTGGAGCACTTCGAGCATGCTGTTCCGGGTGTAGCGCATGATGACGGCCGCGAGCCCGATGCCGATGGCCAGGGCCGGGAGGAAGAGCATCTGGAGGTTGCGCAGCGGGTTGGCGGCGAACTTGATGTAGTTGCCCATGGGTATCCAGCCGCGGGTGCCCGAGAAGGCCAGCACCATGAGGGAGGCGAGCCAGAACTGCGGCAGGGAGAGGCCCAGGAGTCCCACTATCCGGTTGATCACGTCGCTCACGGGGTTCTTCTTGAGCGAGGAGGCGATGCCCTGGGGGATGCCGATGAGGAGGGCGAGGAAGAGGGCGAAAAGGGTCAGCTCGAGGCTCAAGGGGAGGCGGGAAAGGATGTCAGGAAGGACGGCCCTGCCGGTCCGCAGGGAATAGCCGAAGTCGCCCTGGAGGATGCGTCCGAGCCACTCGACGAAGAGGACGGTCACGGGCCTGTCCTCGCCGAAGATGCGCTTGAGCTCCTCCATCTGCTGGGGCGTGGCCTCCACCTGGGTGCCCATGTACATCTGGAGCGCCGATCCCGGTATCAGGCGGACGAGGAAGAAAACGATGATGGAAACCCCGAAGAGGACGGGTACCAGCGACAGGAGCCTTTTGGCGATATATCTTCCCACGTCCCACTCCGACCAAAAAGCTATTGGGGATCGACCCTGGGGGCACGGGGATCCGTGCCTCCAGGGCCTTTCGATTCTTGCCCGCCTTTACGGCGCGACCTTGGTGTAGGTGATGTAGAAGAGGCTGCCGTTGCCGATCTGCTTGAAACCGGAAACCTTGGGGCTCATCACCTGGTTCTCGTTCGGGGAATAGAGGAAGACGGCGGGCGCCTTCTCGATGAGGAGGGACTGGAGCTTGTCGTAGCTGGCCTTGCGGTCGGCGAGGACGGTCTGGTTGCGTCCAGCGTCGAGGAGCTTGTCCACGTCCGCGTCCTTGAAGAGGAAGTTGTTGACTCCGCCCGTCGAATGGAAGGTGCGATACAGGAAGCGGTCGGGTTCGCCGGAACCGCCACGGAGCTCGATCATCGTCGCGAAGTCGCGCTTGACCCACTTGTCGATGTAGACGCCCCATTCGACGACTTCGAGTTCCGCGGTGACGCCGATCTTCTTGAGCTCTTCCTGGGCCACCTGGGCCACCGCGAGTCCGCCTTCATAGGTGGTCGAGCAGGTGATCTTGAAGGTGAAGCCGTTCGGGTAGCCCGCGTCCGAAAGGAGTTTCTTCGCCTTGGCCGCGTCGGGGGTGGCGAAGGGGAGCTTGGCCAGGGGGAGGGCCCACTGGGTGGCGGCGACGGGAACGGGACCGGTGGGCTTGCCCATGCCGAACTCGGCGATGGTAAGGATCTCGTTGCGGTCGAGGATGGAGGCCACTGCCTGCCTGACACGCACGTCGTCAAAGGGCTTCACGGTGCAGTTGAAGCTGAAGATGCGCTCGTTGAGCCCGGGCTTGTTCATCACGACGACCTTGGAATCCTTGGCCGCCTGGCGGATGGTGGCTCCGTCGTTGATGGTGGCCATGTTGAGGTCGCCGGACTTGACGCCCGCGAGGAGGGAAGCCTGCTCGGGGATGACGCGGTAGATGACCTTGTCGAGGTAGGGGATGCCCTTCTCGAAGTAATTCGGGTTCTTGGCGAGGGTCATGGAGTTGTCGGCGATCCATTCCTTGAGCATGAAGGGTCCGGTGCCGGCTTCCACTTTCTGGAGGTTGCCGTTGGCGTCCACGACTTCCTTGGCCACGATGGACAGGTTGTTCGAGGTGAGGCCATCAAGGAGGGAGGCCAGGGGCGCGCTCAGGGTGAGCTTGACCGTGTAGGGGTCAACGATGGTGATGGCGGTGATCAGGGAGATGTAGGACCTTCCCGGAGAGGCGGTCTTGGGGTCGAGGACCCTCTCGAGGGAGTACTTCACGTCGTCCGCTTTCAGCTCGCGCCCGTTGTGGAACTTGACGCCCTTGCGGAGATGGAAGACGTAGGTGAGGTTGTCCGGGACATCCCAGGACTCGGCCAGGTCGGGGACTACGACGAAGTTGTCGTCGAGGCGGACCAGGCGGTTGTAGAGCAGGTCGATGCGGCGCATGGAGGAGAAGGCGGTCACGACGTGGGGATCGAGGCCGACAGCCTCCTGGTCCACGCCGATCGTGAGCACGCTCTCCGCGGCGAAGGCGCCGATTCCAGTGAAAAGGGTCATCGCCATCAAGGCGACGAGCAGGATCGAAAATCTCTTCATTCCAGCCTCCTATGAATGCCTATATGAAAATCACGTCTACAGCGTAATGCATCCGAGGACGACGGGCGAGCGCGCCCCCGTGACCGCGGGAAGGTTTCCCGGCCTGCCCATGAGGGATTCATGCCCCATCACGGCGAAGGCTATGGCCTCGCGGGCCTGGTCTGGAACGCCGAACTCCGAGGTCGTGGTGACCCGGATGCCGGCGGGCAGGCGCTCCCCGATCATGCGGATCAAGGTCGGGTTCAGGGCGCCGCCCCCGGCGACCAGGACGCTGGCCACCCTGGTTTTCGGAAGGATGAAATCAGTGTAGGCGGCGGCTATGGTCCCGGCGGTGAAGGCGGTGGCTGTGGCCACACGGTCCTCGAAGGAAAGGCCGGCGGCGGTGGTCTCCTCGATGAAAGCGGCGGCGAAGGCGGCCCCATAGACCTCGCGGCCCGTGCTCTTGGGCGGCTTCCGCGCGAAGTAGGGATCGAGCATGAGGCGCTTCACCACGGCCTCAGAGACCTTGCCCTTGGCGCCGTAGCTGCCTTCCGGATCGTAGCCTTCCCTGCCACCCGTGCCGGCCGATACCACGGCGTCCATGAGCATGTTGCCAGGGCCGGTATCGAAGGCAAGGATGTCGGCGGCCCTCGCCTCCGCGGGCAGGACGGTCGCGTTCCCTATGCCGCCTATGTTCTGCACGATCCGGCCTTCGGTCTTCGAGCCGAAAAGTATGGCGTCGATATAGGGCGCCAAGGGGGCGCCCTCCCCTCCCGCCGCCATGTCCGCTGCCCGCAGGTCGGCGATCACGGGAAGGCCTGTCCTCTCGCGGAGGATCGCGCTCGAGCCGAGCTGGAGGGTTCCCTTGACCAGGATGCCGCCTGTTGGTCCGGGGAAGGACCGGGGCTCGGGGGCGTGCCAGACCGTCTGGCCATGCATGCAGATGGCGTCAATTTCCTCGGGGGCAAGTCCGGACTCCTCGATCACGAGGCGGACCGCCTCCGCGTACCACTCGGAGAGGCCGTAGTGCATGTAGGTGAGGTCGTCTATGCGCGCGGTGTCCGGCGAGCAGAGGGAGGCCACCAAGGCGCGCATCGCGGAGCTGTAGGGGATATAGGAATGCTGGACGAGGCTGACCGAGGCGACCGCATGGTCGGCGTCGGTGGCGATGCGGACAAGGGCCGCGTCCACGCCGTCAAGCGAGGTGCCCGACATGAGGCCGATCACGAAATGCTCGGCCCGCGAAGCGTAGGCCTTCCTGAAGCCAATCTCATCCCTTGAACTCTTCATCGGGCCTCCGACACCCTTCCGGCTTGGTCCAGCCACGGGTCGTCACAGTATATGGCACAATATTTCAATCCGCAACGATTTTCTAAAAGATTTTTTCGATGCCTACTCGGGAAAGATCTTCCCAGGATTGAGGATGGCCTGGGGATCGAAGACCGCCTTGATGCCTTTCATGAGGGCAATGGTCGCCGGATCCAGGTTGATCCCGATGAAATCGCGCCGCTTGTTCCCGATGCCATGCTCGCCTGAAATGCGTCCACCGAGGGAGTTCGAGAGCCGGTAGAGGCGCTCAAGGATGTGGTGAAGCCGCCTTGCCCACTCCTCCTCGGACCACTGCCCGGGCTTGATGACCGTCGCATGCAGGTTGCCGTCGCCGGCGTGTCCATAACAGGGTATCTGGACGCCTTCCTCGGCGGCGAGCGACAGGAGGCCTTCCATGAAGGCGGGGATGGCCGCCGTGGGCACGACCACATCCTCGAGGCTCTGCCGGGGGCTGCGCACCTTGAGGGCCTCGGCGATGTTGCGCCGCACGTTCCAGATCCGCTCCATCGTCGTGCGGTTGTCCGCCACGTAGACGCTCTGCGCGCCGGCCGCCTCGCAGACCCCGCCGATCGCGCTATAGTTGGCGAAGACCTCGTCGTTGCCCTCGCCCTCGACCTCGAGGAGGAGCATGGCCCCCGCCTCGCCATAGGGGATGCTCTCGTTGAGGTAGCCACAGGAGGCCAGGATCGAGGCGCGGTCCATGTACTCGACGCTCGTGGGCACGATTCGCGCTTCCCTGATGATGCGCGGCACCGCGCCGATGGCCTCGGCAGCGCCGGCGAAGGAGGCCAGGAGGACTGCCTTGCGCCGGGGCACCGGCATGAGGCTCAGCGTGATCTCGGTGATGACGGCAAGGGTCCCCTCCGAGCCGACGAGGAGGTGGACCAGGTCATAGCCGGTGACGTCCTTCCTGAGCTTGCCGCCCAGGCGCAGGACCTCGCCCGAGGCCAGGACCACCTCGAGGCCGGTGACATAGCGCGAGGTGACGCCGTACTTGACCGCCTTGCCGCCCCCCGCGTTCTCCGCCACGTTGCCGCCGAGGAAACAGGTCTCGAGGCTCATCGGGTAGCCTGCGAACCAGAGCCCGTGCTTCTTCAGGGCCTCGTTGATCGAGTTGGTGACCACGCCCGGCTGGGCCACCACCATGAGGTTCTCGAGGTCGATGTCCAGGATGGCGTTCATCCGGTCCAAAGAGAGGACGATGCCGCCCATCGCGGGGACGCAGCCGCCGGAGAGGCCGGAGCCCGCCCCGCGCGGCGTCACGGGGATCCGCCTCGAGCTGGCGTAGGCCATGACCTTCGAGACCTCGGCGGTCGAGGCGGGGCGCACCACGGCCTCGGGCATGGAGGCGTAGCTGCGCTCCGCCGTCTCGTCATGGGAGAAGGGCTCGAGCCTTTCCTCGTCGTGGAAGATCACGTTGCGCTTTCCGACGATGGCCTCGAGGGCCGCGGCGTCGGCGCCCTCCATGAGGGCGAAGCCTTGGGCTTTCATGCTTCCACCCCGTCCGCGCTCCGGTATCCGGCGAGCTTGGCCATCAGCGCGGGAATGAACTCGTAGAGGTCGGCCCGTATCGCGAGGTCTGACATCGCGGCGATGGGCGCTTCGGGATCGCTGTTGATACTGACGATGGTCTTGGAGGTCTGCATCCCCGCCAGGTGCTGGATGGCCCCGGAGATGCCGACGGCGATGTAGAGCTCAGGCGATATGGTCCTGCCTGAAAGCCCCACCTGGCGCGGATAATCGGCCCAGCCCCTGTCCACTGCCTCGCGGCTCGCTCCGACTTCCGCGCCGACGAGGCCGGCCAGCCTGTCCAGGAGGGCGAAGCCCTCCTTCTTCCTGAAACCCTTGCCGCCCGCGATGACGGCGCGCGCGTCGGCGATGCCGCGCGAGCTCTCGAAAGGCCTTTCTTCGACAAGGAGAAGGCCGCCGTTCGGGAAGGGAGGGGAATCGCCTCCGTCGCGGCCGAGGGGCGGGGCGGCTCCGGGCGCCTCGTGGAAGTCCATGACCTCGACCGAGGCCGTGCGCCCAGGATCGCGCTCGAGGGGCCTGCGGGAGTGCGGCCTGACGGTCGCCATCTGCGGCTTGCCCCTGGTGGTGCGGATGGTGGCCATGATGTTCCCGCCAGCCGCGGGCCTGGTCTGGAGGAGGACAGCGGTTTCCGGGTCCAGGGAAAGCTCGGTGCAGTCGGCGGTGAGGCCGAGCCCCTCGCAGGCCGCGAGGTAGGGCAGGACCGTCCGTCCCGTGGTCGTAGCCGCCGCGAGGAAGACGCTTGGCCGCCGGCGCTCGAGGAGGGCGGAGAGGCAGGCCGCCAGGGGGCGGGCGGAGAAGCCGGAAAGCCCCTCGGATGGGCAATGGATGACGGAATCCGCGCCGAAGTAGCAGAGCTCCTCCGGATCGATGGCCGGCCCCGGCAGGATGGCGGTCACGCTGACGCTTCCGGTCTTGCCGAGGCTGCGCGCCCAGGCCAGGAGCTCAAGGGAGACCGGCGCCACATGGCCTGACTTCGACTCCGCGAGGATCCATATCTCGTTCATGGTTGCGTCCTCGCCGCAGTGGCGCCCGCCACAGCGGCCGAGGGCACGATGAGGCCCTTCTCGAGCATCAGGGCGATGAGGGCGTCGCAGGCCTTGTCCATGCCCTCCTCTGTCCTTGCATCCATGAAGGTCGCCTCGCGCGAAAGGCGCGGACGGTCAACCTTGACGACCTTGGTGGGCGATCCCTTCGCGCCCGTCTCCTCCGCAGTCAAGCCGAGGTCCGCCAGGCCGAAGCTTCGCAACTGGGCTGCCTTGGCCCTCCGCTTGCCCGAGAGGAGGGGAAGGCGGGGCTCGCCGATGGCCTTGCAGAAGCTCATGACCATGGGCAGCCGGCAGCGGAGGACCTGGCTGCCGTCCTCGACGATCCGCTGGGCCTGGGCCTCCTTCCTCGAGGAGGAAAGGCTGAGGGAGCCCACATAGGTGAGGACGGGAAGGTCCAGGAAGGCGGCGACTTCGGGTCCCACCTGGCCGGTGTCGCCGTCGGTGGCTTTTTCGCCGCAGAGGATCAGGTCAAAACCGCCGAGCTTGGAGAGGGCGGCGCTCAATGCCCTCGAGGTCGCCCAGGTGTCGCTGCCGCCGAACTCCCGGCCTGTCACCAGGACGGCCTCGTCGCAGCCCATCGCCAGGGCCTCCCTGAGGGCTGTCTCCGCTTGGGGCGGCCCCATAGACAAGGCAAGTATCGAGGTCTCGGGATCGGCGTCCTTTATCCTGAGGGCTGCCTCCAAGGCATAAAGGTCCAGGGGGTTGACGATGGAACTATCCTCCGAGCGGACAACGGTCCCGGTTTCGGGGTCGAGGGTAAGGGAATCGGTCTCAGGTACCTGTTTTACCAGAACCGCAATCTTCATGGGTCGGTATCCTCTTGTTTCATGTTCAATGCGTCCCCGCATTGTGCCGCAAGAAACCCAAAACGGCAAGGGAAATTGAAAAACTGTTTCTTTACAATCCGATTTTTGGGTGCTAAAGTGTAATGACATTTCAAAAAACGCTCCCAATACCAAGGGCGGGAAGAAAGTCGGAGGCTGGTGAATGATCGACGTGACACTGACCCAGGACATGCTCGAGGATTTCACCACTGAAAGCCGAAACGAACACTCCACCAACATCGACCAGGCAGGCACCCGAGAAATCCTCGCCATCATCAACAACGAGGACAAGACCGTACCCTTCGCCGTGGAACGCGAACTCGACCGCATCTCGGCCCTGGTGGACGACGTCGTAGGCTCCTTCCGCAAGGGCGGAAGGCTTTTCTACATCGGAGCGGGGACGTCGGGGCGCCTTGGCGTCCTGGATGCCTCGGAATGCCCCCCGACCTATGGCGTGTCGCCGACCATGGTGACGGGCCTCATCGCGGGAGGCCTTCCCGCCCTGGTGAAGTCCATCGAAGGAGCCGAGGACGACCATGAGGGCGGGGTCCGGGACCTCGAGGCCGCCGGCTTCAGCGCCGTCGATGTCCTTGTCGGGATCACGGCCTCCGGTCAGGCGCCCTATGTCCTTGGCGCGATGGAAAAGGCCCGCGACTTGGGCGCCGTCGTCGCCGCCATCAGCTGCAACCGGGGCTCCAGGACCTTCCAGTACGCGAAGCACCACATCCTCCTCGAGGTCGGTCCCGAAGTAGTCACCGGCTCCACCCGGATGAAGGCAGGCACGGCCCAGAAGCTCGTCCTCAACATGATCACGACCGCGGCGATGGTCCGCATCGGGAAGGTCTACCACAACCTCATGGTGGACCTCTCGCCGGTCAACCGCAAGCTCATCGAGCGGTCCAAGCGCCTCATCAGGCAAGCCACCGACTGCGGCCTCGACGAAGCCGAAAAGGCCTTCGAGGCCTCGGGGAAAAAGCCCAAGATCGCGATACTCATGGTCCTCCTCGGGGTCGACCGCGAGGAAGCCGAGCGCCTCGAAAAGAAAGGCGGCGGGCCCATCGCGGCGGCCATCAGGGTCCATCGCGAGGAAGGCGAGAAACCATGAACGAAGAGCCGAAGATCGAGAGCGCCCTCGCCGCGATCAACGCCCAGGTCGACAGCCTTTCGGAGTCGGAGCGCAAGGTCGCTGAATACGTCTTCCGCGAGCCCAAGAAAACCCTGCATTTCAACGTGAGCGAACTGGCGCGGCAGAGCGGATCGAGCCAGGCCGCCGTGGTGCGTTTCTGCAAGCGCATCGGACTTGGGTCCTTCAACAATTTCAAGCTCAGGCTCGCGAGGGACGTCTTCCGCGACGCGGACGAGCGCTTCATCCCCGACCTTGACCTCGAATCCGTCGCCACACCCGAACATGTGATCCAGAGCGTGATCGGCCATTCCCAGCGTGGCCTGTCCCTCCTGGCGGGGATACTCTCCCCCGAGGCCGTGGAAGCCGCGGCCAACGCCATCCTCGGCGCCACCATGACCGGCCTTTTCGGCGTGGGAGCCTCGGGGGTCGTCGCCTATGACTTCCTGCAGAAGCTCATCCGCGTGGGCATAGCCTCCGCCTACACCGCGGACAGCGACCTCCAGGTCACCGCGGCCTCCATGATGAAGCCCACGGACGCGGCCTTCATCGTCTCCTACTCAGGCGAGAACGGCGCGATGTGCGAAACCGCCCGCCAGGCCCAGGGCCGCGGCGCGACCGTGATCTCCCTCACGATGGACAGCCCGAACACCATCAGGTCCCTGGCCTCCATCAACCTCCTCGTGCCGGCCTCCGAGCGCATCTACCGCAAGGGCGCCGTCACCTCCCGCATCAACCAGCTCACCGTCATCGACATCCTCTATTCGATCATCGTCTCGAGGAACCTCGATTCCTCGATAGCCGCGATCGAGAGGACCATGCAGGCGACCCACTCGCGCAAGTAGGAACTCCGCCTGGAAGCCTCCGGCCAATCCCGGGAATGGCGCGCCCTTGCGATCTTCCGCGCAATGGACGAAATTTGACTCATCCCGTTCCGGGAGGGTCAGGACAATTATGCGAAAATCGGTGGACATCTTCCTTGTCGAGGACAATCCCAACGACGCCGAACTTGCCATGAGGGCGCTCAAGGAGCACAACCTTGCCAATGCCCTGGTCCACGTCTCCGATGGCGCGGTTGCCCTCGATTTCATCTTCGCGCAGGGTGACTATGCGGACAGGCGCATTGACGACAGGCCCAGGCTCCTACTCCTCGACCTCAAGCTTCCGAAAGCGGACGGGCTTGAGGTGCTGAAGGCCAGCAAGTCCAATGAGCGGACCAAGTTCACCCCGGTGGCCGTGCCCACCGCCTCGAAGGAGGAAAAGGACCTCGTTGAAAGCTATCGCTTGGGCGCGAACAGCTACCTCGTCAAGCCCGTGGGGTTCGACAAGTTCGTGGATTCGGTCAAGGCACCCGGCTTTTGCTGGCTCCTCCTCAACGAGCGGCCATGGGCGTCAGGTCCCGCCTTCCTGCCCTCCTTGCCTTGCCGCTGCTGACCTGCTCCCGAAGTGCCCAGAGACCTCCTGTCAGGCTCCCGACCCTCGTCCTGGCCTGCACCGTCGGCCACCAGGCCGGCCTCGTCCACGTGGCCCTCGAAAGCGGCTATTTCGCCGAAGAAGGCCTTTCTGTGGAGGTCAAGCCCTTAGCCTTCGGGAAACCCGCGCTGGCTGCGGTGACGCGGGGAGAAGGGGACGCCTTGATGATGGAGCGCGTCTGGAGCAATCTCCTCACCGATGCGATCAAGTATTCGATTCCGGACCAGGAGCATCTCATGGAGATCGAGGACTATTCCAAGGACGGTTCGAGCACCTATTCCGTCAGGGATCATGGGGTCGGCTTCGACATGCGCCACGCGGACAAGCTCTGAAGGCATGGCCGAAGACATTCTCCACAAGCTCGGCGAAGATGAGGCCGGCGGGAATCGCCGTCTCGATGCCCAGGAAAGCCTCCTGCTCTTCAAGCATAGGCGGAAAGTGGGGATCGGCAAGGCGAGGGGAATATCACTGGCTTCAGGCCCGGCGATACGCGGAGGAGAAAAGCACAAAGACCGTATAGAGCTCGAGGCGACCGGCCATCATGGCAAAGCTGAGTGTCCAGGTCACATAATCGGGGAGGAAGCCATAGTTCCGGATCGGCCCCACCAAGGCCAGGCCGGGGCCGATATTGCCGAGGGTGGCAAGGGTGGCCGTCAGGGAGGTCTCTATGCCATTGCCCGCCGAGGCGACCACCAGGGTGCAGAGCATTGCGGTCATGAAGTACATGAAAAAAAAGGATGCCGTATCGAAGACGAGCATCTTCCGCACCGGTTCCCCGTTGAGCCGGACCGTAAAGACCCCCCGCGGTCGAACCGGCGCATCCCCCTATGAACATGAGCATGAGGAGGACGACACGGGAAAAGGGCGGCCAGAGGTCAAAGTCCGTGGTCGCGTATCCTGTCGTTGTCAGGATGGACGCCGACTGGAAAGCGCCATACCTGAAGGCCGTGCCGAAACCAGGGAAAATGCCGTTGCGGACAAGGTCGACCGCGATGGCCAGGGATGCGGCGAGGAAGACGAATACATAGGCCCGCATCTCGGAATCCGCCAGGGCCTCCCGGATCCTGCCTTTGCCGACCTTGTAGAAGAGCGCGAAATTCATTCCCGCCAGGACCATGAAGACGGTGATGACCACGTCGACGTATGGACCGTTGAAATGGCCCACGGAGAGGTTCCAGGTCGAGAAGCCTCCCGTTGCGATGGAGGAAGATGACGAGGGTGCCCTTGGGAAGGGCAAGGTCCCGCACCGAGGTCCCATGGAGGGGGCTGCCCTCCCCCACGACGAACTCCAGGACCTTGACACCGCGGGCGAAAAATGAATGCAGTGTTGTGAGGATCCCTCCCCGCAGGTACTCGACGATGGACGAGACTACGTTGGACTTCATGGACACCACGCCGTCCACCCCAAGGCGATCGGCCAGGCCGATATAGGCGTTGTTCTGCGAGAGGGCCAGGCTGCGTGCGATCCCCGCCTCCTTCGCGCGGGCCGCGGCCAGGATGTTGAGTTCCTGGTCGGAGGTCACGGCGAGGAAGAGGTCGGCTCCGGAGAGCCCTTCCTCGAGGAAGAGGTCCTCGTCCCCGAGTTCGCGGTTGAGGACGAGGGCACCGGGTATGTCCCTGGACAAGCGCTTGCAGGTATCCATCCTAGGCTCGAGGATGACCACGTCCCGCTATCCCGCGTAGCGGAAAAGCCCTGTCCGCACCCGCGCCAACCCAAGTTCGCCACCTTCGGCGGTCTCGAGGAAGCCGTCGGCCATGAAGCGCCCGATGGAGCCGCTGCCGGCGATGACGATCTTCCGGTATCGTGCGGCAGGCGGAGGCGCCTGGCCCAGGACCCCGTCGAGATCTTTCGGAGCGCCCAAAAGGTAGAGGAGATCGCCGGCAAGAGGACAGGTCTCCCCGGAAGGCACCTCGACCTCTCTTTCGCGTTCCAGCGCCGCCGCCAGGAAACTCCGCTTGAGGGCCGACCGGCTCTCGGCCAGGCTCCTTCCCGCAAGGGGGGAGGAAGGGGAAAGCCGCGCCGAGCGGAGGACCAGGTCGTCGCCGGCAAAGCGGACGAGTCCTCCGTCGGCGCCCTGGGCAGCCAGGTCGATGAAGGCCCTGGCCGCCTCGATATCGGGATTGATGAAGCGGTCCACGCCCATGAAACTGCGCTGGGAGGGAATGAGCCTCGTGAAGTAGGGGTTACGGACCCTGGCGACCCGGCGGGTCCCTGGATATTCCGCGGCGACGACGGAACAGGTGACGATATTGACTTCGTCGCTGCCGATGAGGGCGACAAAAATACCCGCTTTCGCGACCCCGGCGCGCTCCAGGACCGAAGGCTCGCTGCCGTCCCCCTGGACCACCAGGCAATCGAGGATATTGGCGGCCACGCGGGCCACATCGTGGTCCCGTTCGATAAGGGCGACATCCTTGCCTTCTTCCGAGAGTCGACGGGCAAGCTGGAGCCCTGAGGATTCTGCGCCGAGAATGAGGGTCAACACGCCACGACTCTATCCGAGATCTTTGTGGTTGTAAAACCCGAATAGCTTCCATTCAAGCCCCGAGGACCTTCACCCCCTGGCTGATGCCGCGCACCAGGACCTCGCCCGCCGACCTGAACCGCGTATCGCCCTCGGGAAGCCCCTTGGCCGTCTCCTCGTCCATGAGGATGGTCGTGCCGGTCTCCTTGTTCAGCTCCTGGAGGCGGGAGGCGAGGTTCACGGCCCGGCCCAGGGCGGTGAAATCGCTGCGCCTCTCATAGCCGACGTTTCCGTAGAAGACCTCTCCGGTAGCTATCCCCACGCGTATCCTGGAGGAAGGGGCCCCTTGTCGGAGATGGGGTGGAAGCCAGTCACGATAGTTCCGGGCAAAGGATGCGACCATCTCCTGGGCGGCCTCGATCGCCTCCAGGCGATACCCGGCGGTCGGCAGGGGAGCGCCGAAAACCGCAAGGATGCCGTCTCCCATGTATTTGTCCAAGGTGCCCTTTTTCTGGAAGATGATCTCCGTCATCGTGCGGAAGTAGCCGTTCAGGAAGAGCCCCAGGTCGTTCACGTCCATCCCTTCGGAGAGCGAGGTGAAGCCCTCGACATCGCACATGAGGATTGCGGCCGTCGTGCGCATGCGGATATCGCGGAGGAAGCCCTTCTCCTTCTGCAGCACCGCCACGACCTGGGGGGAAAGGTAGCGCTCGTACTGGGACTTGATGGAGACCGAGGCGGCCACGAGGGCAAGGGAAAGTCCTGACAATTCAGATGAATTCGCCTGCGGGAGGCTGAGGTCGAATTCGCCTTCGGCCAGCTTGACCGCCGCCCTGCGCAGCCTCCGCAGGGGGCCGATGGCCATGAGCCAGAGGAGGCCGAAAAGGAGGGGGACGCCCACGATCCCCGCGACCAGCATGATGCGGTACAGGGCCTCGCGCAGGTGGGTGATGGCGCCGAATTCCTCGGCAAGGGAGAACTTGGCCACGAGGGCGCCGAGCCGCCGTCCGCCGGATTCAATCGGGTAGATATAGGTGAGGCGCGGGACGATGTCGGTCCTTTGCTCGATCTCGGACTTCGGGTTTCCGTCGCCTAAGACGGCGCGGATCTCGGAGCCCTTGTCGCTCGCCCCTCCGCCCAGGATCGTTCCCGCCTTGCCTGGATCGGAGGCGGCGACGATGACCTTCCCGTCCGACACGAAAAGGGACTGGAGCCCCTTGTTCCGGTCGCGGATGGCGGCAAGGCCCTTTTCCAGCCGAGGCCCGTCGGACAGGAGGCCGGATGCGCCGATCTCATCGGCGGCGGCCTTGATCATGGATTGGTTCACCTCCACCGTGATCTTGGTGGAACCCTCGAGGACTGCCTTCTGCAGGATGGCGTTCAGCGCCCCCATGAGGCCGATGACAAAGACAATCGCCATGAAGAGGATCTGGACCGCAAGGCTGACACGGTAAAGTGGGAAGCGCATGGCCACAAGTATACTCGAACAGCGGACGCGGCGCACGACGGAGGGCCGGGATGCTCAGTGGGTCACGTTGCCGACATACCAGGCCTTCGAATTGCCCAGCTCGATGACCTCGAAGCTCGGGAAGGCGGCGCGCAGCTCATCTTCCCCGGATTCGATGAAGTTGAAATGGTCACCGCCTTCAAGCCTTGCGACCAGTTCGGTGAAAAATTCCTGCCTGCCACGGTTAGCATGGATGATCACCGCTTTCCGGGCGACCCGCGCCGCCTCCTGATACGGTCTTTGCCTCAGCTTGGCGAGAGCCTGGCAGGGATTGGCAAGGCCTTCTGGTGGATCTATGCCATCGCGCTGTCCGCTGGCATACTTTTAGGAATCGCCTGCAAGCCCCGCGCCTGGTGCGCTGTCTGCCCGCTCGGGACCCTGCGGGACAGGGTCGGGGAAGCCAGGGCTGTCCGTGCAGTCCAGGGCAGGTCGGATGAGGAGGAGACATGAACCAGGAACTCGACCTGCTGCGTGGATTCGGATTCGGGCTGCTCGGGCTGGCGGCCGGCACCATGAGCGGCCTCCTCGGGATCGGCGGCGCCGTCGTCATCATTCCCGCCCTTGTATTCATCTTCGGCTTCACGCAAAAGATGGCCCAAGGCACGACCCTCCTTCTCATGATACCGCCCATCGGCCTCATGGCGGCGCTGGGATACTACCGGGCGGGGGATGTGGACATGAAGGCCGGGATACTCATCGCGGTGTTCTTTTTCTTCGGGGGATGGCTGGGGGGAAAGCTCGGGCTCAGCCTGGACGAGGCCATCCTCAGGAAGGCTTTCTCGGTCCTGCTTATCGGCATCGCCATCAAGATGTTCTTCGAATAGCCGACTCTGGCGAAAAAGCGCTACCTTTACCTCATGGGCACGAGCCCATGGGCAGGAGCTTACCGGTGCAGAAGATCACGCCTTTCCTTTGGTTCGATCACGAGGCCGAAGAGGCCGTGGAATTTTATGTCTCGCTTTTCAAGAATTCCCGCATAACAAACGTTTCGCGCTATGGTGACGCCGGTCCTGGCCCGAAAGGACAGGCCATGTCGATCACCTTCGAACTTGAGGGCCAGGGATTCATGGCCCTCAACGGCGGTCCGGTCTTCACTTTCAATCCCGCCATCTCCCTCTTCGTGGACTGCGCCGACCAGGCGGAGGTGGACAGCCTCTGGAATAAGCTCTCAGAGGGCGGCGAGCCAGGTCAATGCGGCTGGATCAAGGACCGTTTCGGCCTCTCATGGCAGATCGTCCCACGGATCCTGGGCGAGCTCCTTGGAAACCCTGATCCGGTGATCGCGCAACGCGTGATGGCCGAAATGCTGACGATGGGAAAACTCGACATAGCGCGGCTCGCTTCGGCCCGCGACAAGAAATGATCCACAGGAGGAACCATGGCCAAGCTCAATCCCTATCTCACCTTCCGCGACAATTGCCGGGAGGCGATGACCTTTTACCAGGGCTGCCTCGGAGGCGAACTCAAGTTCATGACCGTCGGGGAATCCCCCGCGGGCGCCCAGCTGCCCAAGGAGGCGGGGAAGCTCATCATGCACGCCGCACTGACGGGCGGGAGCTTCGAGCTGATGGCCTCCGATGATATCGAAGGCGGGAAGGTGACCGTCGGCAACGCCATCAACCTCATGCTCTACTGCGCCTCAGAAAGCGAGATCAAGTCCATCTTCCCGAAACTGGCGGTGGGCGGAAAGGTCAACACCGAGCTCAAGGTCGAGTTCTGGGGTTCGCTCTTCGGGGATATCACGGACAAATACGGCATCCGCTGGATGCTCAATTACGACATGCCAAAAGCCTAAGCGAAGCCGAAGATCGCTGGCGGGCGATCGGCCAGGACGACCGGAGGCCGACTCGCCGCCAACAATCTTCGACGCACTCCCTATTTCTTGATCTTTTCCTTCAGCGTGGGCATCGTATACCCGTACTGGTCCTTCATGTCGCGAAGGGGCTTGTCCACGGCGATGCCGGCGGGCAGGCCGAGCTTGGCCGCGACGGCGGCCGTCGTGGTCTTGAGGGCAGTGGCCACCTCCGTGATGGTCATGGTTCCCTCAAGCTCGAAGTCAGCTGGCACCACGAAAGCGCCTTTGGCCGACGTCGCGGCCGGCACCGCAGGTGCCGCAGGTGCCGCAGGTGCCGCAGGTGCCGCAGGTGCCGCAGGTGCCGCAGGTGCCGCAGGTGCCACCTTGGCAGGCGCGGCTTCGGCGGGCTTGACGGCTTCGGTCGCCACCGGGGCAGCTTCTTTCGACGCTTCCGGGACCAGGTTCCCCTTCTCGCCCGCATAGGGCAGGCCGAGTATCTTGGCCACGGCCACGCGCACCGCGTCGGCCTCGAAGCTGATGCCCATGAGCTTGCCGGTGTCCTTGAGCATGGAACTTGGCGGCACCTTTTTCATGTCGACCTTGAGCTCGCGATAGAGGCGCTCGAGCTCCACACCAAAGCTCTCGGCGACGCTCTCGTAGGTGGAGGAGCCCTTGATGTCCTCCACCTTGAGGCTTCCGGTCGCGGCCTGCTGCTTCAAGGAGAGGGCGGAAAAGCGAAGCACCCCTGCGGCCTGGCCGATGGCCGCCGCGCCGAGATAGATTCCGAATCCGAGGGCCACGATGGCGCCGACCTTGAGGGCCTTCCCCCCGACAGTGGTCACGAGGCTGTTCTTCTTCGTGGGGCAGGAGGTGACGCATTCCATGCAGGAGATGCACTCAGGCGAGTTTATGGCCTGACCATGGGAGACATCGACGTTCATCGAGCAGACGCGGTCGCACTTGGCGCAGGAGATGCACGTGGACTCCACGCGCTTGATCCTGAAGAGGGGAATGCGCCCGAGGATGGCGTTGACCGCGCCCAGGGGGCAGAGGTACTTGCAGAAGGCCCGTTCGTAGAGCATCGAGAGCACCAGGGTCAGGATGAGGAGGACGAATCCCACCGCGAACTCCGCCCAGACCGCCGTGAGGCCCGCGGAGAGGTGGCCGAAGGCCGCGAGGGGATCGTAGGGCCTGATCACAAGCTCGCCGGTCTGCCAGGTGAAGAAGATGACAGCGACGAGGACGGGATACTTGAGCCAGCGAAGCACGCGGTCGAGCTTGGCGGGCACGGTGAAGCGACGGCCAAAGACCTTTTTCCCGAGCCAGCCGAAGACTCCCTGGAGGGCGCCGAAGGCGCAGAACCATCCGCAGAAGAAGCGGGATAGGACGATGCCAAGGGCGACGATTCCTGTGAACATGACCAAGGTTCCCGGCTCGATCTTCTTGATGAAGGTCCCGCCGGCGGCGAACTTGAGCAGGGTCTCAAGACCGCCAAAGGGATCGAGGGCATCGATCGAAGGCATGCCCTGGACCCTCTGGTGAAGGTAGGTGATGACGATGAGACCAACAAGAACCACACCGAGGGCGATTCTCCTGATTATCTGGATTGGAGCGAGCTTAGCCGCCATTAAAGCCTCCTATCGATTTTAGGGGTCAGGTAATTATAGGCAAATGCCCAAATATAGCAATCATCCTCAGGCCGGGCTATCGGCCAGGAATGGCCTGCCGGGCCCTACAAGGGGCGGAATGCCTCCGCCCCAGGATTCCCGCCTATTTGGAAAAGTCCCCGAAAAGGAAAAAGGTCTTGATGAAATTCGGCTTGAGTTGCGCAAGTTTCTCGGAGAAGGCCTTGTCATCCCCCGATTCCAGGGCCTTTTTCGCCGGCAGGTTGTTGAGGAGATCCTCCATGGAATTGTGGAAGAGGGTGAGCTGGTCGATGAAGTAGGGGACTTTCTGCCTGGTCCTGGAAGCGAGGAAGGTCATCCTCACCCCTTCAAGGGCTTCGTGGGCTGCGGGGCCGTTGGAATTGTCCACGAGGGCGACTTTGGCCTGGGCAAGCTGGTCTGGCTGGCCGGAGAAGCCGAGTGCGGGAATGTACTTCTTGTCCAGGGCGACCATGGCCGGCACAAGATCGGCGGGCAGGGCAAAGGCCTTTACGGAAACCAAGGCGGCGAGGGACAGGACAAGGGGTAACAAACGGATCTTCATGATTCCTCCATAAATGCGCGTTTCGAAAAAAAACAAGGAAGCGGCCCGCACGCTTTTGGCTCAAGCGGATCGCGGGCCGCCAGAAAACTTCATGCCTTGGCGTCCAGTTCGGCCTTCATCAAACGGAAAGCCTCCGCGTCGATCTCGCCACGGGCAAAACGCTCGGTGAGGATATCAAGGCCTTTGTCCTTCGAGACTTCGAAGGCGCGGGTTCCCGACCTGGACATCCGGACAATCTGGACAATCACCAAGGCGATGAGGGCCAGGGCAAGCAGCCCCATCGTGAGACTTCCCCAGGGAAAGCCGAACGCATAGCCACCCTGTGCCCAACCGCCGCCATTCCAACCATGCATCATAGTATTCCTCCAAAAAAAACTATATTCAGGAATTACTATGCAATTTCCGTGCCAAAGCCAATAAAGGAGAATTCATTGGGAATATGTGGCTTCTTCATGCGAAAAACGCGAATTCCCCTTGCCAACAATCTTGGTAGCACGGCTTTGAGGCGGGAATATTTTCCACAGGATGGGCAATTATTGCCCAGGAAGGACGATGCAGGTAGCCATGGCGGTAGCGAGCGAATGTCCGACAAGGGCTACATTGACAAGCCCTTGAACCACAAATCCGCGCCTTGCGCGTCAGTCGTAGGCGGCACGGGTACCCTCGTCCCCAAGCGTCGCGGCTATCCTCGGCTTCCACTCGGGCGCTTTCCACGTCCCGAGTCGGTCATGGATCGCGAAGTACTTGGCCGGGATAGGGTGTGTCCCAATAACGACTCGTACCTTGTAGCGTTCTTCCATGAACCTGACAAAGTAGTCGATGCTCGGGCAGGGCGGGTAGCCGACGAGGAAATCCGTGGCCAGGTGGATGTCAGTGACGCCATTCTTGAGCATTTCCTCGCCGGCATTCTCGATATTGCCGCCAGGGCATCCGCCACAGCTCGTGTAGCCAGCCAACTCCGCCCCGCCTTCCTTGTAGATCGAGAAGGCGCCTTCCCTGTTTCTAAGCGACCGGAGGCATTTCCCTCCTGAGCAGCTGCGGTAGCGATCGCAGATAATGATGCCGATCCGTCGTTTGCCGTCCACGGCGACCTCCTCGGATGGCGGAATCCTATTCCCTCGGGTGAGGCTTGTCAAAGGCCGCATCCCCTGCCTCCAGAATATCTCCATGGTGCCATTCACGCCTCGATCGCGAAGCGACGCGCGGAAACGAAAAACTATGGACGCTTGACAGGCGGCTAGGCTTGTAGACATTATGAGCAAATGCTAATTATTCCCGTCGTGGCATATTGGCGGTTCCCTTTGGCTAGGAATGCCTCGCGGACTCCGCCGCACGGACTCCGCCACACGGAAGCGCAGGGATGGCGAATGCGGAAATCAACCTTCGTGACGATAGAAGCAAACAGACACAAGGAGCGACAATCATGAAGATCGCTGTACCGACCATGGACGGAGTCGTGGACGCCCACTTTGGCCACTGCAAGGAATTCCTCGTATTCCGGGTCGAAGGCGAGAGCCTTGTCGAAGAGCCGGCCATACCCTCCATCGAGGGCTGTGGCTGCAAGTCCGGCGTCGCCTCCATGCTTGCCCGCGCGGGCGTGACCCATCTCGTCGCCGGCAACATGGGCGAGGGAGCGGTGCGGGTCCTCGCCGCACAAGGGATCGCTGTCGTCCGCGGCGCGTCGGGGCAGGCAAAGGCAGCAGCCGAGGCCTTCGCAAGGGGAGCCTTGGCGGACTCAGGGGTGGGATGCGCCGGCGGCCACGCCGATGGCCATGAATGCTCTCACTAGCGCTTGGCGGTCGCATATCCCGGATAATGCCGTAGGAAGAGCCCGACAAGCCCGGCCACGAAAGGAAGCGAAACGAGGATCGCCACCGCCGTCGAAAGGCCCCAGAGGTCCGCGATCCTCCCTACGAAGATGACAGCCAGCGCGCCGAGCCCATTGGCGAAGCCGAGGCTCAGACCGGCGGCCATGGCCTTGTGTTCAGGTATGGCTTCCTGGGCGGCCACGGTGGTCACGGAGAAGCTCGAAAGCAGGCGGCACCGGCCAGCGCAAGAAACACGAGGCTCACGGCACCGTGGGTGGCAAGGAAGCCATAGAAGAGGGGCGTCGCCAACAGAAGGGAGCCGACAATCAGGGGCTTGCGTCCCCACCTGTCGGAGATGAATCCACCGGAGATGCCGCCGAAGGCGCCGGTGAAAAGCATGAGGGTCAGCATCCTGCTGGCGTCGATGTTCGAGATGTTCCGCCCATGGAAATAGAGGGGAAGCAGGGCGAGGAGCCCCGTGTAGGCGGCCGAACGCACTGAAATGACGCCCAGGATCACGCCAAGTTCCCGAGCCGATTTTCGGATGGCCTTCCAGACGACCCGCATTGCCGCCGCTTCCTTGTTATTCCTCGTCTGGCGGGGAAGGGCGAAGAACAGGATAGTCGCGGCCATGATGCCGGGGATTACCAGAAGGGCCGTGGCCTTGAGGCCGAAAGCCTGGGAAAGGGGCACGAGGAGGAGTGGCGCCAGGGCGAAACCGAAATTGCCGAAGGCGACAAAGCCCGATTGGAAGACCGCCTTGTGGCGGGCACTCAGGCCGTGCACGAGGGCCGAGGCTGGCGAATGGAAGGCCGCAGTGCCAAGGCCTGCAATGGCGGCAAGGGCCACCAAGGGAAAATAGCCATGGACCTTCCCGTCAGGCTGAGGAAAAACGCCATCCATATGGTCCCGACGTAGATGAGCCACGACTGGCCCTTCCCGTCGACTATGTAGCCGAAAATCGGCTGGAACAGGGAGGAGGAGATGTTGAAGGATGCAACCAGCAACGCGGCCTGCGTCGCGGTGAAGCCCGGCATGAGGACGAGCAAAAAGGGCAGGAGCTGGGGCAGGAAGTTGCTGTAGATGTCGTTGAGGGTATGCCCCACCGAAACGACCCCCAGGGTCCCGAGCGGGCCGAGGCGACGATTCGGCCCCTCACGCCTGGGCGCTGTCGCTTTTCCCTTGCCGATCCGATTCCTTTCATGTCGAACCTTCCCTCAAAGCACGGCCTCCATCCTCGACCACGAGCTTGACACCGCCGGTGGGCGATCATCATCATCGTGCACGTCCACCATCGCACGGGTTGCCCGCGCATTTCGCCCCGGACAGGAGACGATGATGACGATGACAGGATCTTCGCTTTCCAGCGTCATGCATGCCAAGGACGGGCACCGATGCTTCCCCTGAAGGAATTGGAGCCAAAAGACAGGTTCCTCGCCCTTTTTGGCCAGCTCTTCCCGCGGGAGGAATGGACGCAGTCAAGGCTCGAGCCCCTCCTTGCAACGATCCATTTCCGCAAGCTCGAGGCGATGTCCACGATCCTGCGCGAAGGCCAGGTCTGCGCGAGCGTGCCCTTTGTCATCGAAGGATCCATCAGGGTTTTCAAGACCGCCGAATCCGGCCGTGAGATCACCCTCTACCGGATCGAGGAGGGGCAGAGCTGCATCCTGAGCTCAGGCTGCGGCGCCGGCATCTCCACCTTCCCCGCTTCGGCCGTGGCCGAAAAGGAGACGAGCGCGGCCTTCCTGCCCAACGGGACGGTGCGGCAGCTCTTCGCAGGAGGCGCCGCCTTCAGGGACTTTGTCCTCGACCAGTATTCCCGGCGCATGGCCGAGATCATGGAACTCGTGGAGGAGATCGCCTTCCGCCGCGTCGATGAGCGCCTCGTCCAGCACCTCGCCGGGCTCTGCACGGGCCAACCCATGTGCCTCATCCCGGTGACCCACCAGGAACTGGCGGACCATGTGGGCACCTCACGAGAGGTGGTGAGCCGCATCCTCAAGGACTGGGAGGAGCGCGGTGCCCTCGAGATATCGCGGGGTTCCCTCAAGCTCCTGCCCGCCTTCGAAAAGCTGCGAATGTGACCAAGCGCACCGTCCTTTCCCCAGGATCCTGCCTATACTTGGTTCAAGTGGCCGGACACAAGGCCGCGGGAGGTTCGCAATGACGCAGAACATCGGGAATACGGACAGGATCATCAGGATCGTGCTTGCGGTGGCCATCGCCGTCCTCGGCATCGTTTTCAAGAGCTGGCTGGGGCTGATCGCCATCGTGCCGCTCGCGACCGCCCTCGTGCGGACCTGTCCCCTCTACCTGCCCTTCGGCATCTCGACGAAAAAAAAGGCCTAGGCCCCAGGCCAGGACCTCCGCGCCCGGCCGCGGGAAAAAAACAAGGACCACGGAGGGCCAAAGGCGACAGCCTTGCCGCTCCGCGGTCCTTTTTTTAGTTGGTACAAATCATGCATCTTCGGCTCAGGCCGAGGCGTCCCGGTCCTCCACCATCTCCGAGGTCGAATAGAACCGGATGAGGGGATTGGTCGCCTTCACGCGCTCGAATGCCCAGGGGGAATCCGACATGAAGATGTGGGTCCCCCTGATGTCGATGAGTATCTTCCTGGACTGGTCCTCGACGAAGTCCTTGAGGGCCTTCAGGTCGTCGGACATGATCCAGTGCGCGATGATGGCGTCGATGGCCCGGTAGTTGCACCGCGCGTTGTACTCGTGCTCCATGCGGTACTGGAGGACTTCCAGCTGGAGCTGGCCGACAACCCCGAGGACGCGCAGGTTGGCCTGGTTCGGCTTGGAGAAGATCTGGACCACGCCTTCCTCCGCCAGCTGGTTGAGGCCCTTGTGATACTGCTTCTCCTTGAGGGGGTCGGCGTTCACGATATAGCGGAAGATCTGGGGGGCGAAGCTCGGGATGCCCTTGAAGTTGATCGTCTCGCCCTCGGTGAGGGTGTCGCCGATCTTGAAGACCCCCGTGTCGTGGATGCCCACGATGTCCCCCGGCCAGGCCTCGTTCACGATCTCGCTGTCCTGCGCCATGAAGGCGGTCGGATTGGCGGTCCTGAAAGGCTTCCCCGAGCGGACATGGTAGTAGGTCGCGTTCCTCTCGAACTTGCCAGAGCAGACCCGGAGGAAGGCAACCCGGTCCCGGTGCTTGGGATTCATGTTCGCGTGGATCTTGAAGATGAAACCCGTGAACTTCTCCTCCTCCGGCCGCACGATCCGTTCCCCCGAGAGCTTCGGTGTCGGATGGGGAGCCAGGGAGGTCAGGGTATCGAGGAGCTCGCGGACGCCGAAGTTGTTGAGGGCCGAGCCGAAGAACACCGGCGTGGCCTTTCCCGAGAGGTATTCGTCCGCATCGAAGGGAGGATAGACGCCGCTTATGAGGTCCACGTCGTCACGGAGCTTTTTGGCCAGCGACTGCCCGACCTTCTCCTCGAGGAGCGGATCCTCGAGGTCGTCGATCGTGATGATGTCCACGGGCCTTTCCACCTGTCCCGCGTTGAAGAGGAGGAGTTTCCTTTCCACAAGGTTGTAGACGCCCTTGAAGGCCCTTCCCTGCCCTACGGGCCAGGTCACCGGCCGGACGCCGATGGCCAGCTCGCGCTCCGTCTCGTCGAGGAGCTCCATGGGGTCCTTGCCCTCGCGGTCCAGCTTGTTCATGAAGGTCGCGATGGGCGTGTGCCGCATCCTGCAGACCTCGCAGAGCTTGCGCGTGCGGTCCTCGACGCCCTTCACGGAGTCGATCACGAGGAGGGCGCTGTCCACGGCGGAAAGGCCGCGGTAGGTATCCTCGGAGAAGTCCGCGTGGCCGGGCGTGTCGAGGAGGTTCACCTTGCGGCCGTTGTATTCGAAGCCCATCACGGAGGTGCTGATGGAGATGCCGCGTTCCTTCTCGATCTCCATGAAATCGGAGACCGAGTCCTTGACCTTCTTGCCGCTCTTGACCGCGCCGGCGATGTGGATGGCCCCTCCGAAGAGGAGGAGCTTCTCGGTGATCGTCGTCTTGCCGGAGTCCGGATGGGATATGATGGCGAAGGTGAGCCGCCTGCGCATCTGCCTGTTGAGTTCAGTCATGTGGGGGCCATTGTAGCGGAAATGCGCGGCTTCATCGACCCCTGCCTGGGCGTTCCGCGCTTCAGGCCACGGTCAGGACCAGGGACTTCACCCATCATGCGCCTCCGTATTCCGAGATGATCCCAAGGACAATGCCCGGAAGGGCCTCGAGCTCGTCCATGACAAGGAACTCCCCGCGCGAGTGGAGGTTCCTCGCACCGGTGCCCAGGTCAGGCGCGACCAAACCAGGGAAGCTGACCGCGAGCAGGCCGCCGTCGGTGCCGCCCCTGATCTCTATCTCCCGGGCCGGATAGCCGGCCTTGGCCAGCGCCCTCCGCGCAGGATCGATGAGCCGTGGCTTCGAGAGGACCGCGTCATGGAAATTGGCGCTCCCCGTGGTGATCCCCACCTCCACATGGGCGCCGTAGGCAAGGGCGGCCTCCTTGGCCAGGCCGACCAGGGACTTTTCCATCGGCCCAAGATCGGCCTCATCGAAGGACATGAAGCGGCAAAAGACCTCCGCCCTTTCTGCCCGCCCCTCGACAGAGGCGATCTGGAAAAAGGCGGAGCGGCCCTCCGTGGTCATGGGATTGGGCAGCCCGGCCAGGCGGTCGGCGAAACGCGCGGCCGCGTAATGGGCGGGCACAAGGTCCTTGCCATGGAGGCAGGGGTGGGCATCGACCCCGAGGAATGTGACACGTGCGCGCTTGATCGCCAGGTCGCCCACCGAAAGCTCCGCAAGGTCCTCCCCATCGACGGTCCAGAGTATGTCCCAGGATTCCCCTGTGCCCGGGGGCAAGGACTCCACTCCGATGCGGCCGATCTCCTCATCGGTGGTGAACCAGAAATCCACGGGGCCGTGGACAGGGCCGCCCTCCGACATCCGCGAAAGGACCGTCATGAGGGCCGCCACCCCGGCCTTGTCGTCGGCGCCAAGGAGACCCGATCCGTCAGAGACAACTATGCGCTTCCCCGCGAAGCCGGCCAGGAGGCGCGCCGGGATGGCCACCTCCGCCGACAGCTCAAGCGACCCTCCGTCACAGTCGACCACGCGGGGATTCGCCGCGCCTGGCAGGCCGTAGTAGGTGTCGATATGGGCAAGGAAGGCGGCATGGACGGATTCCTCGTGGCCAGGCGAGGCAGGCAGCCGGACCAGGATCGAGCCGTCATCAAGGCGCGTGGCCTTCCACGGGCCGTTCATCGAGGCAAGCTCGGCCTCGAGCAAGTCCGCAAAGCTCGCTTGCCCCGGAGTCGAAGGCCTGCCCGCTTCGTCGGGATTGGAGCGGCTTTCGACGCGGACATAGCGCAGGAAGCGCTCGAGGACCTCGGTCATCGGCTCATCCACCGCTTCCAGGGCTGTGCATGGTTTTATACCTATCCAGATCAAGGATCGAGCACCCGGAAGAGAAGCCCGCCGGCTGGACCCCCAGGGACTGGATGAGGCGTGTCCAGAAATTCACCTGTGCGCAGGTGCTGGCAATTATGACGATGCCTCGCTCGTGAAAATGGGCATGGAGCCTCTCGATCACCTCGGGGGTGAAAGAGACCGGTGTCAAGGTGGCGCAGCGCACGTAATCGAGGGCTGCCCTTTCGGACTCGCTGATGCTGCCCACATCCTCTAGGCGCTTCAGCCCCCTGAGCGCGAGGATCTCCTCGTCGGAGATTCCGCCCTCGCGGTACTCCTTCGCGTTCATGTCGATGCAGAAGGGGCAGGACGCAAGGAAGGACACGTAGATGCGGACCAGCTTGAGGAGCCGTTTAGGGACTTCCGCCTCGTCGTGGGCCACAAGGGCTTCCATGATGCCCGAGCCCAGCAAGGCCTTTGGGTACCAGGCAAGGATCCTGTTGGCGACGAGCCTCTTTCCAAGCCGCCGCTCGACAAGGGAAAGCAAGGCACCAAGGGGCCACGGCATGGGCCTGGGTGGTTTCACGTAGCCTTCGGCAAGGTCGCCTTCGGCAAGGTCGCCTTCGGCAGGGCGTTCGGCGCCATCACCAGCCTCGTCGAAGGCGGCAGTATTCATATCCGTGCCATCATCGCGGCATGTCGTCGATGCCGCCCGCGTTCACCACATCGGTGAAGCCGGCTTGCTTGAGGAAGCGCGCGGCGGAGGCGCTGCGCGCGCCCGAGGCGCAATAGACGATGATGGCCTTGTCCTTGGGCCCGAGTTCATCCACCTTCGCCGGGAGGATGTTGAGGGGGATGTTGACGGCTCCCGGATAGGATTCGTCCGCGAACTCCCCGGGGCTGCGCACATCGATTATCTTCGCTCCCGCCTTGATCATCTCTTTCACGTTGCTTCCTGCCATCTTGTGCTCCTTGTCTCGTCTCTCAATCAAACCAGGTCGAAGCCACCCTCGGCGAGGATGGCCATGTAGGCGCCGGTGACATTGACAACGTCGTCGTAGCCATTTTCCTTCAATATCCGCAGGGCCAGGTGGGACCTGAAGCCCGAGCGGCAGTGCACGTGGATGCGGACATTCCTCGGCATCTCTTCGAGGCGGTAGCGCAGCTCGTCGAGGGGGATGTTGACCGCGCCGGCGACATGGCCGGCCTCATATTCGCCAGTGTTGCGCACATCGAGGACGAGGGCCGGCTTCCCGCCGGCCGCCGCCGCGGCGAGGGCGGCCTTGAGCGCGGCCGCCGTCTCGAGGGGCGAATAGCCGGAGAGGTCGTTCTGCCCGATGAAGGCCACGAGGTTGACCGGGTCATTGGCCGAGGAAAAAGGCGGCGCGTAGGAGAGGTCGAGCTCCGCCAGGTCGTCCAAGGTCATCTTCCCGTGGAGGGCCGTGGCCAGGACATCGATGCGCTTCTCCACCCCTTCCCCGCCGAAGCCCTGGGCGCCAAGGAGCCTCGCGCTCTTCCGGTCGTACACGATCTTGAGTGCCATCTCCTTTCCGCCAGGGTAGTAGGAGGCGTGGTTGTCCTTGTAGATGACGGCGACGCCCACGTCAAAGCCCGCGTCCCGCGCGGCCTTTTCGGAGAGTCCAGTGGAGGCCGCGACCCCATCGAAGGCCTTGAACACGCTGGTGCCCAAAGCCCCGTGGTATTTCATGTGCATGCCGAGGGCATTCGACGCGGCGATCCGGCCCTGCCGGTTCGCAGGCCCCGCAAGGGGGACGCGGACCTTCCGGCCGGAGACCTTGTGGACGATCTCGACCATGTCGCCAGCCGCGTAGATGTCCTTGTCGGAAGTGCGAAGCTCCTCATCGACCTCGAGGCCGCCCGAGGCACCGATGACGAGGCCCGCGGCCTTGGCCAGCGCCAGTTCGGGCCGCACGCCTATCGAGAGGAGGACGATGCCGGCATCCACGAGGGAGCCATCGGAGAGTTCCGCCGTTCCGGCGTGTATGGCTTTCAGGCCGAGCCCCGTGACGACCCGCACGCCCTTCTCCTCGAGCTTCGCGGCGATCATCGCGCCGAACTCGGGATCCATCGTCGACATGATGCGAGGCATGAGCTCCACGACCGTCGTCTCGAGTCCCCGCTCACGGAAGGCCTCCACCATCTCGAGGCCGATGAAGCCGCCACCGGCGACCAGCGCCGAGCTGGGCTTCGCCGTTTCGAGGTATGCCTTGATCCTGTCCACGTCGGGAACGGTCCAGAGCTTGAACACATTGGAGGAATCGGCCCCCTGCAGTGGGGGCATGATGGGATTGCCGCCTTGGGCAAGGATGAGCTTGTCATATTCGATCCATGACTCGCCCTCGGGCCCCTTGACCTTGACTCGCTTGCCGCCCCTGTCGATCTCGACGGCCTCGGTGTCCACGAGTACCTTGACCCCATAGCGGGCATCGAAGCCCTCGGGTGTCTGGAGGAGGAGCTTGGAATGCTTGGTTATCGCCCCGGAGATGTAGTAGGGAAGGCCGCAATTGGCAAAGGAGACATAGGGTCCCCGCTCAAGGAGGGTGATTTCCGCTTTTTCCGAAAGGCGCCGCGCGCGCGCCGCCGCGGTCGCTCCACCGGCGACGCCACCTACGATCACTAGTCGCTCGCTCATATCCACTCCTCAATCGCGCCCTGCTATGATTGAAGTATACGCATCGAGGGATGGAGCGTAAGTGACAGGAGGCACAATCGTCCATATTCTCCCGAATCGGGAGCGATGGGGGGCAACCGGCCGAAACTTAATGGTTGTCGATGAATTCCTTGACCGCCGCCTCTATCTGGTCCCGCAGCCGCCGCACCCTCGGCATTATTTCATCGTCGCTTCCGGAGAAGGTCGACGGGTCCGGGAAGGGCCAGTGGAGCCGCTCGGAGAGGCCGGGGAAGATCGGACATCGCTCGGCGGCCTCCTTCGAGCAAACGGTCACCACCACCTGGAAAACCTTCCTGGCGTCAAAGAGGTCATGGACGCTTTTCGTCGGATTTCCGGAGATGTCGATCCCCGCCTCGGCCATGACCCGCACGACATGGGCATTGAGCTGACCTGGTTCGAGCCCGGCGCTCTCGGCTGCGAAACGGCCGCCACCGAGCTTCTTCAAGAAGGCCTCCGCCATCTGGCTTCGGGCCGAATTGTGCACACAAAGGAACAGGACCTTGGTCATGGGGATGCCTCGGCCTTCAGCATAGGGGCGCCGCATGGGAAAACCATGAGGGGCTCGTCAGCATTGCGTTAATTCCCTCGAAGGCCCGACGGCATCCCTTCAGCCTGGTCCCGCTTCGACTCCCGGACGCCCAAACCTTCCCTCCAGACGTAGCGCCAGATTGACAAGGCCGAGCATGACAGGCACCTCGACAAGAGGCCCGATGACCGCCGTGAATGCCTGCCCCGAGCCGATCCCGAATACGGCCACTGCTACCGCGATTGCCAGTTCGAAGTTGTTGCTCGCCGCGGTGAAGGAAAGCGTCACGGTCCTCTTGTAGTCGGTCCCGAGCAGCTTGCTGAGGAAAAACGATGCGAAAAACATGGACACGAAGTAGATCAGGAGGGGAATCGCGATGCGCACCACGTCGAGGGGGAGGGAGACTATCTTTTCCCCCTTGAGGGAGAACATCACGAGGATAGTGAAGAGGAGCGCCGCAAGCGTGATGGGAGAGATCCGCGGCAGGTAGGTCCCTCGATACCATTCCTCGCCTTTGGCGCGCCTGAGGAAGAACCATGAAAGGAAGCCCGCCGCGAAAGGTATGCCTAGATAGATGCCGACGCTCTTCGCGATCGCTCCGATGCCCACATGGACTATGTTGCCTGCCAGGCCAAACAGCGGCGGCACGAGGGTCACGAAGATCCATGCGTACGCCGCATAGAACAGGACCTGGAAAACCGAGTTGAACGCGACAAGGCCGGCGCAATATTCGCCATCGCCCTTGGCGAGGTCGTTCCATACTATGACCATGGCGATGCACCGCGCCAGCCCGATCATGATGAGGCCCACCATGTACTCCGGCTTGTCACGGAGGAAAACGATGGCAAGGGCTGTCATGATGATGGGCCCGATGATCCAGTTCTGGATCAAGGAGAGGGTGAGGACTTTCCTGTCCTTGAACACGTCCCTCATTTCGTCATAGCGCACCTTGGCCAGCGGAGGGTACATCATGAGTATGAGGCCGATCGCTATCGGGATGTTCGTTGTCCCCACGAGAGGCTGTCCCAGAAGGAGGCGACGCCGGGCACCAAGGCTCCCGCAAGGACCCCGATCCCCATCGCAAGGAATATCCAGAGGGTCAACCAGCGGTCAAGGAAGGATAGTCTCTTGCTTGCCAAGTCGGGCATCGGGCGCTCCTTTGGGGAACAGTTGACAAGAAAACGGACAACCATCATTGTTGGCAGATCGGCCAAGTATGTCAAGGTGGAACATGAACGATACGGACAGGCAGAGGCTGGAAACCCGGGCGTCGCTCCTCAAGTCCCTTGCCCATCCCTCGCGGCTCCTCATCATCGAAATGCTCGAATCAGGGCCGAAATTCGTCGGCGAGCTTACCGAGGCGATCGGTTCGGACATCACGACAGTCTCGAAACACCTCTCCGTCCTGAAGCGCGCGGGGCTTGTGCGCGGCATCAAGCATGGCACTTTCAGCGAATGCTCGCTTACCTGCGACTGCGTCACGCATTTTGTCGATTGCATCGAACAGGGGATGCTCGAGGAAGAGGCAACGAAGGGGCAAAGCAAGGGTTGCGCTGTCTCCGGACGGAAGGGAAGCGCCCGCAGGCCAGGCAAGGGCCGCGCATAGGCCCAATTGCGCGGCATCCGCGGCGGGAGTAGAATCGCCCGCACCATGGAAAAACCGCCGGCACAGGAGCTAGAGACCGGGATATGCCGCCGTTTCTATGTCGTCCGCGATGGAAAAGCAGGGCACCTGGGCGACAGGATCGAAGGAACGGGCTATGAAGGCGCCACGGAACTGCGGCATGGGCTGGGGCTCGGGATGGACGCAGGCGGCACCTACACCGACGCCGTCCTGTATGATTTCAAGGATCGATCGGTGCTCGCTTCCGCCAAGGCGATCACGACCCACCGCTATCCGGCCAAGGGGATCGGGAGCGCCCTCGATGCCCTGCCCTCCGCCCTGTTCGCCGGAATCAGGCGCGTTTCCCTGGCGACCACCTTCGCGACGAACGCGATAGTGGAAGGCAAAGGCCGCAAGGTAGGCCTCCTCCTCGCCGGCTACGACAGCTACGACCTCGCAAGGATAACCCACAGGCCCCTCAGGGCGGTCAAGGGCAACCACGACATCATGGGCTCCCTCCTCGAGGACCTGGACGAGGCCGAAGTGGAGGCCGCGGTCCTCGGGCTGATAGAAGGAGAGGGTGTGGAAGCCCTCGCCGTGACCGGCGCAGGCGCGTGCAGGAACCCTGAGCACGAGGACAGGATCAAGGCCATCATCCGGAGGACCACGGACCTGCCTGTCGTGACAGGCCACGAACTCTCGAGCGAACTCGACCGCATCCTCAGGGCGACCACCACGATCCTGAACGCGCGCATCGGCCCCCTCATCATGGAGCTGTGCACCGCCGTGGAAAAGGAACTGCTTCGTCGGGGCATTGCTACGCCCCTCACCATAGTGCGCGCGGACGGCTCGCTCATGAACCTCGCCGAGGCCTGCGAAAAGCCCATCGAGATGATCCTCTCCGGGCCTGCGGCGAGCGCCCAGGGAGCCCTCAGGCTTGCCGGCGTGGACGACGCCCTCGTGGTGGACATGGGCGGAACCACGAGCGACGTGGCCATCACCTCCCGGGGAAGGCCGGTGTTGAGCGGCAGGGGAGCGGTCATCGGGAAACACCGGACCGCTGTCCGGACCCTGAAATCGAGCTCGATCGGCCTGGGCGGGGACAGCGAGATCCACATCGAGCACGGGAAAATCCAGGTGGGCCCGAGGCGCATCCTGCCGATCTGCCATGCGGTCTCGCTTGACGGGCGCGTCCGTGGACTCCACGCCGAGATAGCCTCCTCGCCCCTGGCTGAGATCGCGATGATGCATCCCGCCCAGGTCTTTATCCTCGTGTCGGAACCTTCCAGCGAGGCATGGCTCGAGCCGAGGGAAAAGGCCGTGCTGCTGGCCCTGCGTTCGGGTCCCCAAAACATCCTGGGCTTGTCCCGCGCCCTCGCGTATCCCTTCCTCTCCTGCATCCCCATGAAAAGGCTTGAGGAATTCGGCTATGTCATGCGCTGTGGCCTGACTCCCACGGATCTCCTCCACGCCGAAGGAGGCTTCCGGCTTTGGGACCTGCGGTCCGCGGAGGAAGCCCTTGCATCCTTCGCCGCGAGGCTCGGAGTGGGAGTGGACATCTGTGGAAAGATGCTGCGCGATGCAATCACGGAAAAACTCGCGACGGCAGTGGTGTACGAGGCCATCGCGGATTCAGGCCGCCCCCGCAAGGAAGGGGAACTGGCCATCACCGGGTTCGGCGAACGCTTTTGGGAAGGCGCGGCTTCAGGTAAACGCGACGGCTCGCTCTCCTATTCAATAAAGCTTGGGCTCCCCCTGCTCGGCGTCGGAGCTCCGATGGCGGCCTTCCTCCCGGACTTGGCCCGCCGCCTGGGCACCACCTCGATAAGCCCGAAACACGCGGAGACGGCAGGAGCGGTCGGCACCGTGATCAGCGCGGTCACCGAGGAAGTGGAATTCCTCATCCGCCCCAAGACGGGCGGCGGATATGCCCTTTTCGGACCTGACCTGAAGAAGGATTTCCTGGGTCTCGACTCGGCGAAAAAGGCGGCGCTGGACCTGGCGCTTGCCCAGATGCTCAGGAAAGCGGCGGCCGGCGACATGTCGCACTACATCGCGGAGATATCGCTTGAGGATGAATCCCTGGAACTGGCCGAAGGCCAGCACTACATGGAGACAAGGATCCGCGGGCTTGCCCGCGCCATCGTGGAGGAGGACGGAAGCCCGTCGGCCTGATCCCCGCCTGACACCCTCCGTCGAGGCATCACTAGCGAAGGACCGCGTTGAAGAGGTAGCCCGTGAGCATGATCCCGATGGCCACGACGCCGAAGTAGATGGCCAGGAGCCTGGGCTTGAGCACCTTGCGGAGGAGTATTGCCTCGGGCAGGGAAAGCGCCGTGACCGCCATCATGAAGGCCAGCGAGGTGCCCATCGCCATGCCCTTCTCCATGAGTACCTTGACAATTGGTATGACACCGGCGGCGTTCGAATAGAGCGGCACGCCGATGAGGACGGCCAGGGGAACCGCGTACCAGACGCTGGGTCCCGCGTATTTCACGAGGAAGTCGGCGGGGGCGTAGCCGTGCATGAGGCCTCCTATCGCGATGCCCACGAGGACATAGGGCCAGACCTTGCCCACGATCTCGCCAACGTAGCCCCAGGCGTACTGCAGGCGGTCCTTCCAGGTGAGGGTCTCGATCACGGCTTCGCCCGAATGGATCCTGTAGACATGCTCCTCGACCCACTTCTCGAGCTTCAGGCGCCCGATGACCAATCCGCTCAGGATGGCGACAACCAGGCCGGAGCCGATATAGAGGAGTGCTATCCTCCAGCCAAAAAGGCCCCAGAGCATGATGAGGGCCACTTCGTTCACCATGGGGGCGGATACGAGGAAGGAGAAGGTGACACCCAAGGGGATGCCCGCCTCGATGAAGCCGATGAAAAGCGGCACGGCCGAGCAGGAGCAAAAAGGCGTCACGACCCCCAAAAGCGCCGCGAGGACATTGCCGAGGGATTCAGGGACCTTTTCGAGGACCTTCTTGGTTTTTTCCGCTGGAAAGTAACTGCGCAGCAAGGCAATGGCGAAGATGATGACCACGAGAAGGAAGAAAATCTTGGCCGTGTCGTAGATGAAAAAATCCAGGGCAGAGCCCAAAGGCGCCCCGGCCGACAGGCCCAGCTGCCCGTACACAAGCCAATCAACGGCTCTCTGCCACATTACTTGGCTTGTCTCGTGATGATCTCGCTGACCTGCTCTTTCGTGAGGACCCTGCCGGAGCTCTTCACCACGCCATCGATGGCCAAGGCAGGGGGCATCATCACGCCCATCGCCATGATCGCCTGGATGTCGGTGACCTTCTCGACCTCGGCCTGGATGCCCAGCTCAGCCACCGCTTCCCTGGCGTGCTGCTCCAGGTACTTGCACTTCGCGCAGCCTGAACCAAGGACCTGGATCTTCATATGAACCTCCGTCTGTCGAAAATCAGCCCTTGCTTACCGCCTCGGCATGGGCGAAAGCAATCCATCAAGCCATCTTGTTTCTAATATTGGAAACTTTGCACTATTCTGTCAAGAGGCTTATTGACTTTTGTTTCCAAACATTGCAACTTTAATCCATGGAAACGAATAGCCTGAAGCGCTATGAGCTCAAGGCCGAGATGTTCAAGGCCCTTTCCCACCCGATGCGGATCCTCATGCTCGACAAGCTCAAGGAGCGCCCATGGTGCGTCTGCGAGCTTGCAACCGAGGTCGGGATAGACAAGTCGGTCGCCTCGAAGCATCTATCCCAACTGAAAACCGCAGGGCTCATCGATGACGAAAAGCGCGGGACCCTCGTCGAATACCGTCTTGTCGCCCCCTGCGTCCTGGAGCTGGCCGCCTGCGCGGAGGGTTCCGTCCTCCAGAATCGGCGCAAACGGCTGGAAACCGGTGGATAATCGCCTCGCCACGATCTAGACTTGGCGTGGGGGGCCAAGGATGGACTACCGGCTTGAGGACCTGATCGATATTCCCCTCTTCCAGCGCCTCCAGGACGAACTAGACGCCATCTACTCCTTCCCTTCGGCCATCATCGGCAACGACGGAAGGATCCTTACCGCCACCGCATGGCAGGACGTCTGCACGAAATTCTACCGGGCCGATCCCCTGACGGCAAGGGAGTGCGTGGTGAGCGACCGCTACATCGCGAGCCACCTTTCGGAAGCTTCGCCGGCCGTCTCATATACCTGTCCCCATGGCCTCGTGGACAACGCGATACCCATCATCATCGGCGGGAAGCCCCTCGGCAACTTCTTCACCGGCCAGCTCTTCCTCGGCCCACCCGACCTCCCTTTCTTCCGCGCCGAGGCAAAGGAGCACGGCTTCGACGAGGAGACCTTCCTCCTGGCCGTGGCCAAGGTCCCCGTCTGGTCCCGCGAGAAACTCGACCGCTACCTGTCCTTCATCAAGACCTTCACGGAGATCCTCGCGGGCATCGGCTACAGGAACCTCCAGGAGATCGAGGCCAGGCGCCTCATCGCCGAAAAGAACGAGGAGGTGGTCCGCGCCCTCGCCGCCACCGAAGCGGCGAACCGCGCCCTCGCGCGCAGCGAGTCGCGCTTCCGCTCCGTCTTCGAGAATTCCCAGGACGCCATCGGCATTTCCAGGGAAGGCATCTCGGTCTTCATGAATCCCGCCTACCTGAGGCTTTTCGGCTACGAGCGCGAGGAAGAGCTGGTCGGACATCCGATCCTCGAGCAGATCGCCCCGTCCGCCAGGGAGATGATCCTGGACCATGTGCGTCGCAGGGCGGCGGGCGAGGCGGTGCCGAGGCATTACGGGACCGTCGGCCTCCGCAAGGACGGAAGCGAGTTCCCCATCGAGGTCGGTGTGGACCGCTACGAGAGCGACGGGGAAATGCTCACGATCGCGATCATCCGCGACATCACCGAAAGGCGCAGATCCGCGGAGGTACTCGAGGCCTCGCTCCGGGAAAAGGAAATGCTCCTCAAGGAGCTCTACCACCGGACCAAGAACAACATGAACATCATCGCCTCATTCCTTGAGCTCGAGGCGATGTACGCCGACGATCCGGCCTTCACCGATCTCGTGAAAAGGACGATGCTCCGCATCCAGGCGATGTCCCTCGTCCACCAGAAGCTCTACATCGCGCGGGACCTATCCCATATCGAGCTGGGCGATTACCTTCGGGACCTGGTCAGGTCGGTGGCGCGCTATTGCGCGCGGGAAGCCAGGGAGGTCAGCCTCGACTTCGACCTCGGCTCCGCGGAAGTGTCCCTGGACGCGGCCATCCCCTGTGGCCTCGTCGTGAACGAGCTCGTGGTCAACGCCTTCCGGCACGCCTTCGGGGACAGGCCCACCGGCGCCATCAGACTGGCGATGACCAAGGACCCGACCGGCGAGATACGAGTCGTCGTCAGCGACGACGGCATGGGGATCGCCGATGCCGATGGGTCGAAAATGCGCCTCGGCTTAGCCACGGTCCATGAGATAGTCCAGCGCCAGCTCAAGGGCAGCGTGAGCCGCTCGGGCCCGCCCGGCCTCAGCTGGGAAATCCGCTTCCGCGATCCTTCCGCGGCGGCCGGGAAATAAGGCGACATGCCGCGAGGCGGCAACGACGGCAGGAGGCGGCCCTTAGGCCGGGCATCCATGGCCAGGCGCGCGGCACCCACCACCGCAGGACTTGCCCGAGTCCTTTAGTTTGCCCTGCGCGTGCGCCTGCGCGGCCGCGCGGGCCGGACCGGAGGCTCCGCGCATCACGGCAATGCCGTGCGAGTTGAAGGCATGGACCGCCCCGTCGCCGATGCAGCCGCAGATGAGGACAGAGACGCCCAAAGCCGCAAGCCTCGCGGCGGCTCCTGACCTGCATCCGGGCGCTTCGATCGCCTCGACCCTCGCCTCCGGGGAGATCTTGCCTTCCGTCGAGGCCGTGAATATCGAGAAACGCAGGCAACGGCCGAAATGCCCTTCGATGAGGCCCTGCGGATCGGTCGGGACCGCGATGAGGGCGGGCCGCCCGCCGCCCGCCTCGATGGCCACGGTGCCTCCGTCGATGCGAAGGCTTTTGCCGTTGATCAGCGCGTCTGCGCTCTTCCGCCTCGCCACCTCGATGATCCGGCCGAAGGTCTGGCGGGAGATCCCCATCCGCTGCGCCGCGGCCTGCTGGTAGAGGCCATCGAGATCGGCCAGTCGCAGGGCTTCCGCCTCGTCAAAGGTGAGGACTACTTCCTCGACCTTCCCCGCGGCGCCGGGCGAGGGGCGGAAGCCGCGCTGCTTGATCGCCGAACCGAGGATCCGCTCCATCGTGGGTCTGGGCATGGCCGCTCCTTTGCGATTTCGCACGGGCGCGACGGCCCGGCAGCGGGGATCATTTCCCCTTGGCCCGCCTCGTCCTCAGTATCTCGTAGTTCCAGTTGAGCACGAGGGGCTCGAAGAGCTCGCGCAGGGGCCGGAAGGACAGGTCGAAGCGACTCGCCTTGGCGCCCTCGAGGGAGGCGCGAGGCAGTACTATATAGTCGTATTCCTCGATTCGTCCGAAGGGCGAAAGGCCTGCCGGAACCGCGGCGATCCCCTCATGGCCCGTGAGGACCAGGACCTTCCGGCCGGAGCAGCGATGGATGATGGCGGATTTCACCGCCACCTCGTCCGCGCTCTCCACATAGAGCGCCCCGTCCTTGAGGAAGGACGTGCCCTCGACAGCCCAATCGAAGGCTATCCTTCCGTAGAACTCCTCGTTCTTCCCGATGATGAGGTTGGTGACCGGATCCACCCTGCCTTCGGGCACGGAGAGCTCGACGCGGGCCGAGAGGGGCCCTGCCTTCCCGAGGGTCTGGATGACGCCCAGGTTGTGGGTAGCCACCCGCCAGGGGCCGGGCATGGCCTCCAGGCTTTCGGCGATCGCCTCGGCGATCCTTGTCACGGTGGAGCCCGCGCCCAGGAGGATGGAGATGGGTCCGGCCTTCCCGACCGGATCGTTGCGCAGGAGTTCGAGGACGCCGTTGGCGACCTTGATCTTCTGCGTGACGTAGAGGTGCTGCTTCTGGAAATAGGTGCGCATGTCGGGGGCGATGCCCAGGAGGAAGCCGTCTGTCGTTTCCCGCTTCCGGAAGAGGGCGGCCCCGCTCTCCTCCTCGTACTTCCCGAGTTGCACGCAGATCCAGGAATCGCTCGTGTAATCGATCCCGAAACGGTCCAGGAGATGGTGGCGGATTTCCTTGAGCGGGATTTCGATGTCGAGTATGGAATCCACACCGCGGCGGTCGTATTCCTCGGAAAAATACACGAAAAGCGCCGCCACGAGGTCCTTTTGCTTGAGTCTATGACGCTGTTCTTTTTCCGGCATCGTTCCCTCGTATGATGGTTTCAATATCGTATATCCTTTTAGCGTAATACGCAAGAAAAGCCTGACAGGCATTGCTTGCTCATCAGCCACATTCGAGGACTGATCTCCAATAATCGTGCGATATCGGACTGAGTAAATCCTTGCCGCAGCGGGAACAGGAAGATACAGTGACTTCATGATTCACTCGTTTCCAAGGAGGCTTTCATCGTGAAGAAGATTCCTCTTCTCGCATTTGTCCTGCTTATCGCTTTTTCGGGCAGCCTGTTTGCCCAGCAACCGGTGAAACTCGTCATCGCAGGCCGCGACGGCGATTATGGCACCGGCATGCAGGCAGCCGTCGATGCCTACAAGGTCCTCCATCCGGAAGTGACCTTCGAGGTGCTCAAGCTCTCCGGCGATGACATCTACCAGAAGACCGTCATCGACCTCAAGACCGGGACGGGCAGCTACGACATCATCCTCATCGACGATCCCAAGGCCCTCCAGTTCCAGAAGGCGGGCTGGCTCGCCGACCTGGACGCAATCTACAAGAAGAGCGGCCAGAAGGTCGATGCCGATTTCTTCCCCAACCTCGTTAACCTCTGCCGCTATCCCGACAATGCGACGGGCAAGCTCTACGCCCTCCCCTTCATCGGGAACGTCTCCCTCTTCGCCTACAGGACCGACCTCTTCGCCAAGTATGGCTTGAAGGAACCCAAGACCTGGACCGACGTCCTCGCGGCCGCCAAGAAGATCCAGACAGGCGAGGGTGAGTCCGTCTCCGGCGTCATCTTCCGAGGCGTCAAGGGCAACCCCATCGTCACGGCCTTCCTTCCCATGTTCTGGGCCTTCGGTGGCGAGATCTTCGACGCGGCCGGCAAGCCCATCCTCAATTCGCCCGCCGGCATCAAGGCCTTGAATTACTTCCTCGAGCTGGCCAAGTACGCGCCCAAGGGCACCCCGATGAACAACACCGCCCAGGTCCGCGACACCCTCCTCGCCGGAGGAGCCGCGATCACGCCGGAAGTCTGGCCAGCCTGGCTCGGCGCCCTCAACGACCCGGCCAAATCCAAGGTCGTGGGAAACGTGAAGGTCATGGCCCATCCCTCGGAAGTGAAGGCCTCGGCGCCGATGCTCGGCATCTGGCATGTCGCCATCCCGGCGGCCTCCAAGAACCAGGCCGCAGCCTTCCAGTTCTTCCAGTTCCTCACGAGCAAGGACACCCAAAAGCTCATGGCCATGAAGGCCGGCCTCCCGCCCAGCCGTGCCTCCGTCTATGACGACGCCGAGCTACTCGCCCTCAGGCCCTGGTATCCCGCCGTGCGCAGCGCCCTCATCGCCGGCAAGGCGCGCCCCCGCACCACGGTGTGGAGCGAGATCGAGAACATCCTCGGCGGTTCCCTCCAGGAAGCCCTCATCGGCGACAAATCCGCCGACCAGGCCCTGAACGAGGCGAACGCCGCGATCGCCGCGATCCTGCAGTAGGTCCCTAAATCCAGCAGCCGCCCTCCCGCGAGGGCGGGCGGTTGCCCATCCTCCCGGAGCTTCCATGAAACCCAGCGGACGAACCCGGGGCAAGGCCCCCTTCTATTGGCTCATCTTGGCCCCTGCCCTCGCCGTCATGTTGTGGCTGACCGTCTACCCCATCGTCAACATACTCTTCACCTCGTTCCAGAGCTACAACTACCTCACCGACGCCAGGCACTGGGTCGGCATCAAGAACTACACCGACATCCTCGGGGACAGGGTCTTCATCCGATCCTTCACGAACACGGTCATCTACTGCGTGGGGACTACCCTCTTCGAGGTCAGCTTCGGCGTCATCCTCGCCCTCGTCTTCTACGGCGAGTTCCGCGGCAAGAGCGCCTTCATGATCATGGCCATCTTCCCCATGATGCTCTCCACCATGGTCGTCTGCGCCGTCTGGAAAACCCTCTACCACTACGACATAGGCCTCTTCAACTACATATTGAAATCGGTCGGGCTCGCGAAAATCGGATGGCTCATCGACAAGGACAAGGCCCTCATCTCCCTGGCCCTGGTCGACATCTGGCAATGGACGCCATTCGCCTTCATCGTCATGCAGGCGGGCCTTTCGTCGGTGCCCACGGAGATCTTCGAGGCCTCCGCGATCGACGGATCGTCCTACCGCCAGACCCTGTTTCGCATAACGCTGCCCATTCTCCGCGACCAGATCCTCCTCCTCCTCCTCCTCCGCATCATCGACACCTTCAAGGTCTTCGCCAAGGTCTTCGCCCTGACCAAGGGCGGCCCGGGGAACGCCACGGAAACCACCTCCTATTTCATCTACCGCGAGGCCTTCTCCTATTTCAAGCTGGGCCGCTCCTCGGCCGCGTCCGTCATCACCCTTGTCGCCGTCGGGCTGGCCTCGATCTACTACCTGCGAAAGATCCTGAGGGAGGACTGAAAAATGGCCTCGTTCGTCACGAAAAAACGCGGGATCCTCTTCCCCATAGCCCTCGCGGCCATCCTCTTCCTCACCCTTTTCCCGATCTACTGGATCCTCGCGATCTCGCTGAAGACACCCCTTGAGAACATCTCGCCGGTGCCGACCCTCTTCCCGAAAACGATCACCTTCCAGAACTACGCGGGCATCCTCTCAGGCGGCTACCTCCGCAACCTGGGCAATTCCGTCTTCGTGACGGCGGCCTCGACCTTCCTCTCCCTGGCCCTGGCCTTCCTCGCGGCCTACTCGCTGTCAAGGCACCGCTTCCCGCTCAAGCTGAACTATGCCTTCCTCATCTGGATCATCGTGGCCAAGATGCTCCCTCCCGTAGTCCTGGCCGTGCCCCTCTACGACATGTTCGCGAAGATGAAGCTGCTCAACAACCTTTGGGGCCTCGTCCTTGTCTACCAGGTCTATACCCTTCCCTATTGCATCTGGATGCTCTTTGGCTTCATGAAGAGCCTGCCCCTGGAGTACGAGGAGGCGGCCGAGCTCGACGGCGCCTCGCCCTTCCAGACCCTTGGCCTTGTCGTCCTTCCACTGGTCAGGACCGGGATCGTCGCGACGGCGATCTTCAGCATCATCGTTGCCTGGGACGAGTTCCTTTTCTCCCTCCTCTTCGTGCGCAGCCCCGAACTCCTCACCCTGCCCCTGGTGATCGCTAACTTCATCGGCGAATACGAGACCCTTTGGGGCCAGCTCATGGGCGTCGGCCTCCTGGCGACCATCCCCGTACTCATCTTCTCGCGCGTCGTCTACCGGAGGATGACCCAAGCCTATGCCCTGGGTCTCAAATGACGGGGGCGCGGACCCTCGTCACGGCGCACTCGGGCTGCATGGGCAGCCCGCCCAACGGGCGCGAGCACATCCGTCGCGCCATCGAGGCAGGCGCCGACATCATCGAGCTGGACATCAGGCTGGCCTCCGACGGCCATGTGGTGCTTTCACATGACGAGTCCCTGGCCGGCTCAAGGGGGGAGCGGCTCCTCATCGCGGCACATCCATGGAAGGACCTGGCCTCCGCGGCCCGGACGGAAGGCAAGGAGATCCTGGACCTCGAGCTGGCCTTCGACCTCCTCGCCGAAGGCGGCCTTTCGATCAACCTCGACGCGAAAGAGGCCGAGGCGGCCCTTGAAGCGGCCTCGGTGGCGAGGCGCCGGGGCATCGGCGACAGGGTGCTTTTCTCCGGTCTCGGGAAGGCGGAGGCGCTCTATGTGCGCACGCAGGTGCCCGATTTCCGCTGCCTCCTCAACGCTGACCTCCTCCTCCCCATTTATGGCTACGGCGAAAGGGAAATGCGCCTGGCCTGCGAAGCCCTCACGGAAAGCGGTTGCTGCGGCATCAACCTGGATTGGCGGGCCGCGACGCCTGGTCTCATGGCATGGTCGCGGAGGAGGTGCATCCCCGTCTTCCTGTGGACCCCCGACGCCGAAGGCGACCTCAGGAAAGCGATCGGGCTGGAACCCTGGTCGATCACGACAAACCGGGTGGACCTCCTCGTCAGCCTGGTAAAAAGCGACCATTTGGAAGGAACAAAACGATGATGTACGACATAGCGATGCTGGGGCATGTCTCCAAGGACGTGATCGTGGACCATCTGGGCAACGAGACCCGGCTCATGGGCGGCGCAGTCGTCCAATCCGCGGCCGCGGCGGCCCGCAGCGGCGCACGGGCGCTCGTGGTGACCAAGGCCGCCCCCGAGGACGCCGGCAATCTCGCCTTCATGCAGGCCTGGGGTGTCGACCTCATCGTGAAGGATAGCGCCGCCACGACTTCCATACTCAACGTCTTCAGGACCGCCGACCACGAGAGGCGCGACACGAGCCTATTGTCCCGTGCGGAGCCTTTCTCGGCGGCCGATCTTCCGGCGGATGTCCGCGCGTCCATCATCGACCTGGCCGGGCTTTTCGTGGGCGAGTTGCCGGACAGCCTCATCGAGGAACTCCGCTCCCGCGGCAGGATAGCGGTGGACGCCCAGGGCCTCCTCCGCCGCGCCGAAGCCGACAGGACCATGCGCTTCGCCGACTGGGAGGCCAAGCGCCGCTATCTTCCCTTTGTCGAGTACTTCAAGACCGACGCGGCCGAAGCGGAAATCCTCACCGGCAGCAAGGACCGCGAGGAAGCGGCCCGGATCCTTGCCTCATGGGGCGCACGAGAAGTGATGGTGACCCACAACAGCGAGGTCCTTGTCCTGGCCGATGGTCGCATTGCCCGAGCGCCCTTCACGCCCGCGAACCTGAGCGGCAGGACAGGGCGCGGCGATACCACCTTCGCCTCATACCTCGTTCGACGGCGCGACCACAACCCAAGGGATTCGGTGCGCTTCGCCGCCGCGCTCTGCTCGATCAAGATGGAAAAGCCAGGTCCTTTCTCGGGGACCCTGGCCGAGGTCCTTGAGCGGATGGAAAAGGACTCCCAGACAAATCCTCTGGGCTGAGGCCCTGCGAGCGACTCCATTTTCCGCGGATCGATGCCGGTAATAAAATAGGCGCATGTGCCGTAGCTTTTGCATCGCCGCATGCACATAATCTGCTCGCGATGTCCTTGTCGCCCTTTCATCCTCCCCCGACGGATTATGCGATCCGGCTTTTTTCTCGAATAGCTCCGAAATATCCCATGGAACAGCTTCGAAGCGGGGTCTGAAATCGCAATTGTTCCGGACTGGCTTGACGCGACGCGCTGACCCGATAAAACGGCGGAATGAAATCGCGATACCCTTGCGCCGCCACGAGCCTTCCTCATCCTTGGAATCCTGGTCCAAGGTATCGACGCTTTCGCGGAAAGTATTGGACCGAAAGATCATCGCGTAATAAGCTTGGTGGCAAGATAGGCGCGGCCACGCCCAGAAGGAGTCTTTTGATGACGCGATATCCCAATTCCCCGAGGGCCGGCACGTTGGCGGCGATAGCTTCCATAGCTGCGCTGGCCCTTGCATTATCATGCGCGACGCCTCCCAAGGCGGTGGAAGCGCCGCCTACCCCCGCTCCGGCTCCCACCGTTACGCCCGCCCCCGCCCCCGCCGCCGCTCCGGCCGCGCCCACGAAGGTCGAGACAGCGGCGGTAGCAGCTCCCGACGAGCTGCGATCCAAGGCCTCCACGCTCAGGAAGAAAGCCTTCGACTTGGGACTCAAAGACATCCTGCCTGAAGACTACAGCGCGGCTGACGGGGTCTTCGCGGAGGGAGTGGGAAGCTACGGGAAGGACAACGCGTCCTCGGCGGCCTCCTTTACCGACGCCTCCGCCCGCTTCGAGAAGCTGATCTCGAAAGGCTTACCCATCCTCGCCGCGAACGAGAAGAAACACGCCGAGGCGCTTCGGGCGACAGCGGTCGGAAAAGGCGCGGCTGGACTCTTCCCGGAGCTGTTCTCCGGCGCGGAGGCCAAGTTCGCGGTTCCCGTGGCCTCAGAGGCGTCGGGCGACTTCGAGGCCGCGGCCAACGGCTACCGCACCTCGTCGAAGGTCTACGAGGTCCTCTACAAGTTATGCGACGCCGATACGGCCCGGAAGGCGATCATCGCCCGCGACTTCGCGAAATGGGATCCCTCCAACTGGACCTTGGCGGAGACGCGCTTCGCCGCCTCGCAGGACCTCCTGCCGAAGGACGCGCCCGCGGCGGCGACGTCCGTCGACGAGGCGATACAGCGCTACGGCATCGCACATAGGACCGCCCTCGAGTACTACGCCGGCGACAGGAAGCGGATTTCGGAAGAGCAGAAGGCCAAGGCCTCCGGCATCAAGGCGGAAGTGGCGGTCAGGGAGGAATTCGCCGCCGCGCTCGCCCTCCATTCGCAGGCAGAATCCGCCCAGGCGGCACTCGATTTCGAGGCCTCCGCCTCCCTGTATGTTCGGGCTTCCGCCGATTTCGCCTTGGCCTATGACCATGCGAAGGCGAAGATGGATGCCGCGAAGGTCGAGCTGGACTCGCTCGATGCGGCCTTTGCGGAAAAGGGGATAGAATAATGCGCACGAAATCGGCACTCGTCTTTATGGCCACACTGTTGTTCACTGCCCTCCTTTTCACGCCCGCCGCGGCTGCCCAGGGCCTCGGGAAGGATCCGCACGCGGTAGCCGCGATCGAGCTTAGGGCACAGGCGCTCGCGGCCTACGGCGCGGGGGATTACGATACGGCCGCCCTCCTCGCCAGGCGGGCCAAGGCCGAGCTCGCGCTGGTTCAAGGCACGCCCGTCAAGGCCGCCCTGCCCCCCCTGCCCGCAACCTATACGGTCAAGCTCACTCCCGATGACAGGGACTGCCTTTCCAAGATCGCCGGCTATCCCTTTGTCTACGGCGACCGCGAGAAGTGGCCCGTGCTTTACAGGGCGAACAAGGAAACCTTGAAGCATCCGGAGAACGCGGATTTGATCTTTCCCGAAGAAGTGCTCGTGATCCCGAGCATAGCCGGCGAGACCCGCGAGGGTGAATGGTCGCCGACCGCACAGTACCCCGTTTTCGGAACTCAAGTCCGCTAGGGTCTTGTCGGGTACCGCATGCCTAAGCTCTGTACCCCCGGCGGCCGCGCCGATGCTTGCCTTGGCGACGGGAAAAAGCCCTGTGGATTCTACGGATGTAGCGAAGCGAATCTGAAAGGACATTACTGACCCGGCAACATAACATCGGGTGCTCTCCCCTGATTCTGGCCCTTCGCTACGGGTCAGAATCAGGGGCCCAAGCCAATGTTTGGTTCCCGGGTCAGCAGGTTTCGGCTGCCAAAGCCCTCGCCCAAAAAGCGCCTTCCACAGTGGAAGGCGCCTTTCTCATTCCAGCGGGCAGGACGGATTCGACCAATCGGGCGACCTTACGCCTTATTGGTCGAAACTAGCTGAATACGCCAAGCTGTCCTTCCATCTAATTCCTTATTTCAACAAGACTTGACACGTGGCTATTAGGGGCATGGTTTTTGCTTTTTACATAAGCAGTGACCTACAAGGAGTTGCCAGTGAAAGGAAAAGAAATTGCCTCAGCCTCTGTATTCGTGCTTGTTTCGATGGCCTTATCACCGCTCCAAGCGCAAAAGCCAATGGAGGTGGCCTGCTTGCCGCACCTGGCCAGACAGATACCTTCTATCGTGGAGTGACGACCCTCGCCCCTTTGGTTGTCACCGGACTCGTTTCCTCGACTCCCGTGATTGTCTCTTCGTCATCCGTCACCTCGGATCCGTTGATTACCGTGACCACGACCGCCCCCGTTGTCGTGGAGACTCCTGTGATCGGCCAAGGGAAGGGAAATCCCACGGGAAATCTGCGGGAGAAAACTGCGACGACCACTACGACCCAAGCCACATCCACGGTCACTGCGACCAAGGTCATCGACACGGCCAATTCCCGCCATGGCGCTCCTTTCAGCAATGGCAAGGCACTTGTGTCAACGCCGATTTCAATTTGCCGGTTTTCGCCGACGAGATTTTGCCGCTTTCCTGTCATCAATCGAAGCCAACGGCCCCGACGCGTAGCCTTTCTTTCATCCGATACGAGTCGCCCTTCAAACTAAATACCTGAGCA
>JANYKC010000084.1 GCA_025358255.1 Spirochaetaceae bacterium | reverse complement strand
GTCAATTCTCCCCCATCTCGCCCTCGAGACAGCGGATGGCGATGGTAGGTGCCAGGAGGCATCACCATGCGGAGAACAGAGGGGGAGTGGGCCCGGATCGTGGCGCGGAAGGGCGGGAGCGGATTGTCGATGAGGCGTTTTATGATGCGCCCTTTCGTCAATGCAGATTCGCAAGAATAGTAAGGTGGTTCATCCCTTCCTGTGGTTTCTATGCGGCAGCACGAAGTGCGTGCCGGTTTTCAGCGAATCGTTCAGCATAGGTTACATTAGGGGTCGCATAATCGAGTGATGCGTGAAAGCGCTCGCCGTTGTAGAACTCAAAGTAGCGCTTCAGCCCGAGCTTCAGCTCTGACATCGTCTGGTAGTCCTTGAGGTAGATATCCTCGTACTTCAGCGACCGCCAGAAGCGCTCGACGAAAATGTTGTCCAGAGCCCTGTTCTTGCCGTCCATACTGACCCGGATCCCGCGAGCCTCAAGAGCGCCGACAAAGGCATCAGAGGTGAACTGGCTACCTTGGTCGGTGTTGAAGATCGCCGGCACGCCCCATAGGGCGACTGCCTCTTCGAGCGCCGATACGCAGAACTCGGCGTCCATGGTGTTCGACGCTCGCCATGACAGTACCTTTCTCGAGTAGAGGTCGATAATAGCGACGAGGTAGACATAGCCACCTTTCAGCCTGATGTAGGTGATGTCCGTAGCCCAGACCTGATTGGGGAGCCAGACATGCTTCCCTCGCAGGAGGTAGGGGTACTTCTTGTGGCCCTTCCCCGGGATCGATGTCCGCTTGCCTGCGAATATCGCCCGCAGGCCCGCCTTCTTCATGATCCTGCGCACCTGCTTCTCGGTGACGTCGAGGTCCTTGAGCGCTCGCCAGATCTTCCGATAGCCGTAGAACGGTCGCTCCTTGAGCTCTTCGAGAATTGCTAGGAGGATCGCGACCTCGCGCTCGTCCTCCGTGTGCTCCGGACTGTAGTAGTACGCCGAACGGCTGATCGAGAGGATCCTACACTGCTCCTTGATCGACAGCTCAGGATGATCGGGCTCTACAGCTTCGGCTCGGTCCCGTACAGTTGTTTGTACTTTTTTTTTAAGAACTCGTTCTCGACCTGGAGCTGGCCGATCTGCTTGAAAAGCAGATCCTCCTTTCTCTCGGCCGCTTCCGCGTCCTTGTCCTTCCCTGTTTTTCAAAGAGCTGCTCTGCGCTCCCAAGAAGCTGCTTCTTCCAGAGCGCAATCATGTTGGGATGCACGTCGTAGGCCGTCCCAAGCTCCTGCAATGTCTTCTCGCCCCGAAGGGCCTCTATGGCGATCTTCGCCTTGAATGCCTTGTCGTATCGCTTCCTCATGATGGCCACTTTACGCCTCCTTCCTTTCCCTCAGGAAGGGGTCTGATCCACCTTATTCATCCTCCTTCTCCTGTCCGAAATCTTGGGCTCATCATACGCCGAGACACGCAATGCGCAAGTGCCACGGCTCCCGACCTCCAGGCCATGCGGCGCGCGGCCGCCCCACGCTTCGCTTTTCAGGGCTTGAAGACCACCGAGATCGCCGTGCCGCCCTCCGATTCGACCTCCATGGCCGCGCCGATCTGCCCGGTGAGGAGGCGGATCAATGTCATGCCCATCGAGGTCGCGTTCTCGGGGATGCCCAGGGCGGGCAGGCCGATGCCGTCGTCGGAGATCCTCAGGAAGACCTTGTCGCCGGCCCTGTCGAAGGCCACCTTGATGATGCCGCGGCGCTTGTCGGGGAAGGCGTACTTGATGGCGTTGGTGAGGAGCTCGTTCAGGATGAGGCCCAGGGATATGGCGCGCTTGGTGTCGATCTCGATGTGGGAGGCTTCGATGACCAGCTCCACGGGCGTCGAGTCACGGGAGAAGGCCGAGAAGATGGAACGGGCCAATCCGTCGACATAGGTCCCGAAGTCCAGGGTGTCCACGTTCTCCGAAAGGTAGAGGCGCTCGTAGATCGCCGACATCGACCTGATGCGGGACTCGGTGTCCTCCAGTATGCCACGCGCCTTGCCGTCCTCGATCTCGCCCATCGCGATGCCCAGGAGGCTCGACACCAGGTTCAGGTTGTTCTTGACGCGGTGCTCGAGCTCCTTCATGAGGGTCTCTTTCTTCTTGACCAGGGAGTTGAGCTCCACGTTCGCCTTGAGCTCCTCGGTGATGTCGCGCATGACCACGGAGGCGCCGGTGTAGCGGGCGCCGCCTTCCGAGAGCGGCGAGGCGTTGATGCGGAGGAATATCCGCTGGCCGTCGTCGCGGACGAGGGGCGTGACAAATTCCGTCGACTCGCCCCTCTTCAGGTTTTCGGTCTCCCTCCGGCTGCATTCCCTGCCCTCCTCGTCCAGGAAGTCGAAGAGCGGCCTTCCCACCAGGGAGCCGGGCGCCACGGCGAAGATGCGCTCCGCCGCGGGGTTGGTCATGCGGAAGACCTCGCTCTCGTCCAGGAGGCAGAAGCCCTCGCCCACGGCGTCCAGGAGGGTGGAGTAGCGGCGCTCGCTTTCCTTGAGGGCGTTCTCCATGAACTTCCGCTCGGTGATGTCCGTCCCGAAGGCGGTGGCGCCGATTATCTCGCCGTCCTCGGAGCTGATGGGGCTGTAGAGCGTCTCGCTGACCGTATAGGGGGATTCGTACTCCTCGACCACGCGCACGGATTCCCCGGCGAAGGCGCGCTCGTAGTTCGGCATGGACCTCCTGAAGAAATCGTCGCGGGGGAGGTTGTCCAGGAGGCACTTCCCTACCTCCACCTCGATGCCGAAATTCGCGAGCTTCCGCTCGCGGTAGGTCTTGTTGACGAAGAGGCAGCGGTAGCCGCGGTCGAGGGCCACGATGAAGATGTCCTTCGGGCTCTCCATGCTGGTGCGCAACAGGAGCTCCGTCCGCCTGAGCCTATCGTCCAGGGCCACCTGCTCCGACACGTCGCTCGCCTGGGCGACGAAGTAGTCGGGCATGCCCGACTTGTCCTTCACGAGGGCGACGCTCATCTCCGCCCAGACCGTGTGGCCGTCCTTGTGGATGAAGCGCTTCCTGAAGTGGCACCTGTCGGCCTCGCCCTCGATAAGGCGGCGGGTCATCCGGGCGCTCAGCTCTAGGTCGTCAGGGTGGGTGAGGGCCGTGAAGTCCATGGCGTTGACTTCCGTCATCGAGCGGCCGAGCATGGCGCAGAAGGCATGGTTGACGGTGCGCAGCTGGCCGTCCAGGGCCGTCAGGGATATGCCCATCGGCGAGGCCTCGAAGGCGGAGCGGAACTTCATCTCCGTGTCCCGGTAGTTTTCCTCCAGCACCCTCCAGCCGCCCATGTCCCGCGTGATCGAGATGATGCATTTCTCGCCGTCGATCTCGATCACCCTGGCGGACATGAGCCCGATCGTGGTCGTCCCGTCCTTTTTCCGGAACTCGGCCTCGAGGTTGGAGACCTCCCCCTTCTCGCGCAGGCCCTGCACGAGGCGCTCGCGGTCCTCCGGATCGACCCAGATGCCCAGGTCGCCGGGAAGGGATGAGCGGCCGATCGAGTCCTCCCTCGTGTAGCCCATTATCCGCGTGAAGCCTTCGTTGATGTCCACATAGACGCCGTCCGAGAGCCGGTTGATGTTGATTGAGTCGGGGTTCAGGTGGAAGGCCTTGGAGAACTTGTCCTCCGACAGGGCGAGGTCCCGGTTGGTCCTCTGCAGGTTCTCGAGGCTGGCGCGGAGCTCCTCGTTGGCCGACTCGATCTCCATGCCGTTGAGGTCCAGCTGCCGCGCCGCGGCGAAGAGCTTGAAGGCCATCTTTATTGAGGCGTCCAGGACCGTGAACGAGGAGGATTTCACGACATAGCCATAGTTGGTTATTTCTTCCGTCTTGTGGACGATGTCCGGCTCCATGTGGGAGGAGAGGAAGAGGATGGGGATGTTGTGGGACCTGAGTATCCGCTGGGCCGCCTCGGCCCCGTCCATGCCCTTGCCGAGGTCGATGTCCATGAGGATGAGGTCGACCGCGGCGGGGTCGGCACAGACGATCTCGATGGCCTTTTCCCCGCTGGGTGCCAGGATGACGGCATATCCGGCCTTTTTCAGCTGGGATGCCTCGCCCATGGCGATTATCGCCTCGTCCTCGACGAGGAGGATCGTTCTTGCCGTCATTCCCATGGGCCCTCCGGGTCACTGATCAATCGTCGGCCAAGGGGCCATTCCTGTCAATATCGATGCGGCTTTTCCCATTTGGGTGCCCGGAAGGCCATCGGGCGCCGCCCAGTATGGGGAGACCCTTCCCGTGTTCAGGCCAGACGGAGCCCGGAGGGCGTGAAGAGGGGAAAATCGCCCAGGTCCGCGGGCGCCAGGGCGGCTCCGGAGACGATGGCGGCGGCGGCGATCATGGCGCCTGCCCGACAGGTCCTGGGGAGGCCGGATAACGCGGCGATGCCTTCCTCATCGACCGGACCGGAGAGGGATGCGACCCACGCGATGGCTTACTGCCCCGGCAACCGGACATTGGCTTTAAGCCCATGATTCTGACCCGTAGCGACAGGCCTGAATCATGGGAGAGCACCCGATGTCATGTTGCCGGGTCAGCAAGCGGCCGGCCTGGGCCTCATAGCTCCCCCTTTCCCGCTTGCATTCCCCCTGTTTCCCTATACAATACCTGTAATTGTTTCGTAATCGAGGCTTCCCATGCCCGCCTACCAGAGCCCGTCGGTCCGCCTCGACACCACCCACGCCCAGCGCCTCGAGCGCCTCGCCGGCCTCCAGGCCACGGACGCCGGCACCTTCGTGCTGGCCGTCCACTCCTTCGTGGAGGGCGTCATGCGCGAGCGGCTGCGTATCGAGGAAGGGGACGACGAGCGCTTCTTTGCCCTCCTCAAGCGCTATTCGGTATACTGCCAGAAGCGCATCGGCGGGCCGGGCGACTTCCTGGCCGTCCTCGACCTCCTGGACAACGCCCACCAGCCCACGAACTCCGTCCGCCACAACTTCGCCTCCGTGGACACGAGCCGGGCCCGCGAGGCGACCCAGCACCTGCGCCGCTTCTGCCAGCTCTCCGCCATCGACTGCCCCGAGGAGCTGGCCAAGCTCGAGCGCTACCTCTCGGCCTGGGAGGAGCGCAAGCCCCTGGGGGCCCTCGTGGACGAGCTGGCGGCCATCAGGAAGGCCCTCGGCTCCATCGGGACCAAGGGCACCATGCTCCTGGACCGCATCGCGGAACTGGACAAGGCCGAGCGCGAGGCCGAGCACTTCCGCGAGGAGATCAAGGCCCGCGACCGCCGCATAGGGGAGCTCTCCCGCGTCTCGGCCGACCGGGGGGACAAGGTGGATGCCCTGCGCCAGGAGCGCGCCGGGCTCAAGGCCGAGCGCGAGGCCCTCGAGAAGGAGCTCCACGAGGCCAACGCCCGCGCCGCCGCGCAAGCGGACGCCCGCGCCTACCGCGAGGCCCTCCTGGCCGCGACCACCTACACCCGCACCCGGGCCGACTACGAGAAGACCATCATCCGCCTCACCCCCGAGCAGAAGACCATCCTCCGCCAGATACGCCTGGACGCCGACTTCCTCGTGAAAGGGGCGGCCGGCACGGGCAAGACCCTCGTCCTCCTGGAGGCCATCCGCAAGGCCAAGGGCAGGGGCGAGCAGGCGGAGCTGGGCCTCGAGGAGCTCTCGGGCTCCATAGCGCTCCTGACCTACACCAAGGCCCTCACCAAGTACGACCGCTACCTGGCCCGCCTCCTCGAGCTGGACACCGGGGACCGCATCCAGACCGCCTTCGCCTTCATCGCCGAGCGCTTCCGGAAGCTCGTCCCCGACGCCGACATTTCCCTCAAGCTCGCCGAGGAGGACGCCTCCCCCTTCTGCCCCAGCTGGATGACCGCGCGCGAGTTCTGCGCGGAGGCGGACAACTTCATCTGGGCCAACCTCGTTACCGAGAAGGAGTACGTGAGCGAATCCTTCCCCCGCCGCGGCATGAAGAAGCCCCTCCAGGTGAAGCAGCGCGAGGTTCTGTGGATAGCCCTGGAGGCCATGGAGGCCGAGCTTCGGGGGCGGAAGCGCTACAGCCAGAACCTCGCCGCCCGCGACCTCGTGCGCGCGACCGCCACCGCAGGCGGCGGTCGTGGAGACCTGGTCGACTACATTTTCCTCGACGAGACCCAGGACCTCTGTGCCGCCATGCTCGCCGCCATCAAGGCCAGTTCCCGCAAGGCCCTGATCCTGGCCGGCGACGGCGACCAGTCCATCTACCAGCCCTTCACCTCCTTCGAGCGCGCGGGCATCGACATCGTGGGCCGCACCCGGGTCCTGCGCACCAACTTCCGCAACACCGTCCAGCTCCACGACTACGCCGAGCGCTACCGCGCCTTGGGCGCCGCCGTGGGCGCGGGCGTGGACGCCGAGAGCCTCCCCGAGGCCTTCCGCGACGGCCCCGAGCCCGAGCTCTTCGAGGGCCGCGACGTGCCCGAGCTCCTCGAGCTCGTCACCCGCCACGTGGGCCTCTACAGGGACCAGCTGGGCTACGACGCGGAGAACATCGCCATCCTGGCCCCCACCAAGGCCGACCTCGACAGCCTGGCCGCTGCCCTCGACGCCGCAGGCCACCCGAGCTCCCTCGTCATGCGTGACGCCTTCGACTTCGACGAGACCGGCCGCGTGCGACTCTCGACCCTCCACTCCGCCAAGGGCCTCGACTTTCCCGTCGTCTTCCTATGGATCCCCCGCCTCCACGTCACCGACGCCAGCTGGGAGGGCGGCGCCGAGGACCGCCTCAACCGCAACCTCCTGTACGTGGGCATCACCCGGGCAATGGACCACTGCGCCATCTTCGTGAAGGAGGGCCTGACCACCCCCGCCGTGCGGGACCTGGTCAGGGCCATGGCGGGGGCTGGCGCGGGGCGAAGCGCCACTCAAGATTGACACGTATTTTGCATGCGCATATAATATGCGCATTGTCATATAGAAAGGAGGCCTTCATGTCTCAGCTCTATAACGAGAGCGCTCCGAAAAAACCCACAAACCTGACAGTGAACAGCGACCTTCTTTCCCAGGCGAAAGCCCTCGATGTAAACATATCAGCCATCCTGGAATCGGCCCTCGTCGAAACCCTGAAGCAGAGGAAGAGGGACGCGTGGCTCCTCGACAATGAAGAGGCCATGGAGTCATACAATAAGACCGTTGAACAGATCGGCTTCTTCAGCGAGGGGAGGCGGACTTTCTGATGTCCCAGTTCCAGGTCTTTTCCAATCCGAATCCACAGACCAGGAAGGCATATCCCTATCTGCTGGATGTGCAGTCGCCGCTTCTGGAAGCGCTTGAAACCAGATTGGTGATACCCCTCTCCGCCTTGCCGGGATTGCGGGAGAATGGAATAAAGGAGCTGAACCCGGCGATGGTGGTCAATGGCAAGGAGGTCGTCGCCATTGCGCAGCAGATGGCCGCGATCCACAAAAAGGACATCGGTCCCTTCGTCTGTGACGCTTCCGGCTTCCGGCAGGAAATCATGAGCGCCATAGACTTCCTCGTGACCGGTTTCTAGGCCTGATGAAAGGCTGCACGGCAAGGCGATCAGGGGCCAGGCCGGAGCCCCGGCGGACCCAGGCGCACTCGAGGTGGCGGTAACGCGGCTGGGCTTGCGTGGGACTTCACTGGCGTACAGTCAAGTTCGCATTCCATTTGGCTCAATTGAACGCGAACCATTCATTCCTGGGATCTCCGGGCAGGTGCCCATGGTCTCCACGCATCCCAAAGTGGCAACTGCGGGATTAGCGGCTCGATCCCTTGGCGGCTTGCAGAGGAAAAGTGGGCAACGGCATCTTCATGCTGCGCGCAGCCCTTCGCCACGTTTCTATCGAATCCCAGCTGTTGAACCATAAACAAGCCTGGGGCAACTCATCACGCCCGCAGCAGGAAGGCACCAGGCTATCAAAGCCGCGCTGGAGGGGATGGCGGATGGCCAGCCTATGTCAGGCCAGACGGTGATTGGGATCGCCATCCTCCATGAAGCCGCTTCCTGCACATTCAGGATCGATATTGAAGACTGGAATTAGTTCGGACCTTATCCTTGGGCAGTCGAGAATAGCGGAATTGATGAAGGATGCATGGGAGCGGTGTCGCACTTTCTTCAGTGATGACTGACCTTGACCGCGCGAGATTTCATATCAGTCACGGTGATGATCGCTGGATGGTGCCTTGCATGGGCTCCTCTCCCCAATCGTCATAGCCGCAGGCAGTTCGCCGACCGTGCCCGATGGCGGCAACTTCTCGAGATCTTCCTTTTCGGCTTCCTGGATACAGCCCAACTCGCGAAAAGGATGATCGTAGGAGGAAGAGCAGCCATAGCTCCAAAGGGCTTCCCTTAGCAGGCTGTTGAAAATGTGATTACTGGGCGTGGCCCGAAGGGCCCGCCCAGCTTGTTTGACAGGAATTTTGCGGTAAACAAGCAGCAGAAATTCACACGCTCGGCCCCGAAAGGCCGTGTGCGGCCCGTCGCGCCCCTCTTGGGGCGCGCGGCGGCCTCGAGCCTCATGCCATGGCCTCCAGATTCCGCATCCGTACCAGGTTGAAGACCGCGATGCACATGGTAAAGAGCCAATCGACCTTGGCCTCGCCCCTCATCTTCGACTTCCTGATCAAGCCCACCGTCTTCGCCCAGCCGAATATCTCCTCGACCCGTTTTCGTTTCCGTTGGCTGATTGCATAGCCCTCGTGCCGTGTCGTCCGCCCATCGACTGCCTTGCCGCCCTTGCGCAAGGCGATATGGGGCGTGATGTTCAGTTCCCGAAGCCCTTCCGCAAAGGCCCTCGCGTCATAGCCCTTGTCTGCGCCAAGCGTCCGGCGTTTCAGTCCCTCGAGCCGCTTGGCCATCGAAAGCGCGGCGTCACGCTCGCCTGTGCCTCCCGCAAGCGTGACCTCGACATCGACCGCCAAGCCATTCCTGTTTTCCATGAGCACATGCCCGAGGTATGCAAGCTTCGACTCCGATCCCTTCGTTTTCTTGTAGAGCCGCGCTTCCGGATCCGTCTTCGACTCATGGGTGTCATTGCTCCGCGGCTCGCCGCGGAAATCCACGTCTGGATTGCTGCTTCCGCCTGATTGCCCTGGCCCGTCATTGCCGGATTCCTTTGGCTGGAAGCTTTTCATGCTTGCCCATGCTTCGATGAGTGTGCCGTCCACCGTGAAATGCTCATCCGACAGGAAGCGCTTGCGGCGCGCCCGCTCCACGACCTTGGCGAAGAACATCCTCGCGATGTCGGACTCGAGCAGCCGGTCCCTGTTC
>JANYKC010000083.1 GCA_025358255.1 Spirochaetaceae bacterium | reverse complement strand
GTCAATTCTCCCCCATCTCGCCCTCGAGACAGCGGATGGCGATGGTAGGTGCCAGGAGGCATCACCATGCGGAGAACAGAGGGGGAGTGGGCCCGGATCGTGGCGCGGAAGGGCGGGAGCGGATTGTCGATGAGGCGTTTTGCCGCAAACGAGGGCGTCAGCGAGCAGAGCCTGAGGAGCTGGGCGAAGAAGCTTGACGGGGTGAATCCCCAGTCGACCCGAAGCGGCGGGGGATTCGTCGAGATCGGGGAAGGGTCGGGGCAAAGGCAGCCTGAAGGGACGCGAGGAGGCATGCCTGCCCCCTGCGGGCTGGTCATAAGGCTTGCGAGCGGGGTGAACATCGAGGCGGGGCCCGGGACCGACCGGGAACTCCTTGGGTGGGTGCTGGATCAGCTGGGGCGGGCGCCGTGACGGTCGACCTGGACAAGGTGCGGATCTTCGTCAGGCCCGGCGCCACGGACATGCGCAAGCAGATCAACGGCCTTGCGATCATCGTCGAGGCGGAGATGATGCAGGAGCCTTTCTCAGGGAACCTGTTCCTGTTCTGCGGCAGGACGAAGACCGTGCTGAAGGCTTTGTACTGGGACCGGAACGGCTTCTGGCTCTCGATGAAGCGGCTGGAGGACGGCAGGTTTCCCTGGCCATCCGACCCGGACGCGGCGCGCGAGATCGACCGCGGCCAGATCCTGATGCTCCTGCGCGGGATCGACTTCTGGCGAGAGCACCGGAACCTGGAATTCAAGACCGTATTGTGACGAATAAGGCGCATTGCCCACGTCGTGCATGATAGTATGAACTATGATGGACGATATGGATTCCGGCGCCGGGGAGCCTGCTCCCCTGGATCTTGAGACCGCCCTGGCGCAGAACGCCGCGTTGCGTTGCGAGGTCCTGACCTTGCGGCAGCAGACAGCGCAACAGCAGGAGGAGATACGGATCCTCAAGGAACGGCAGTTCGGGCGGAAGACGGAGAAGCTGAGCGCCGAGGACCTCGCGCAGGGGAGGTTGTTCGACGAGGCGGAGATGCTGTCGACCCCGCCGAAGGACGGGGAGGCCTATGAGACTGTCCGCATCGCCAAGACGACCTACACCCGGCGGAAGCGGGGACGGAAGCCGCTCTCTGCGCAGCTTGCGCGCGTCGAGGTCGTCCTGGACATCGGGGAGGACGAGAAGCAGGCGGTCCCCGAAGGCTATGAGCTCGTCCGCATAGGACAGGAGACCGGCGAGCAGGTCCACGAGATCCCGCAGAAATACGTGGTGATCAGGACGGTCAGGCCGAAGTACATCGTGAAGCCCCGGGCGGGGAGCAGGTTGCCGAAGCCCGCCGATCCGCCGCGGATCATGGTCGCGCCCGCGCCCGCACGGCTGCTCCCCCGGAGCATCGCGACGCCTTCGTTGCTGGCGTCGGTGATCGTCGGCAAGTTCTGCGATGCCTTGCCCTTTTACCGGCAGGAACGGATGTTCAGCCGCTTCGGACTGGACATCAGCCGGCAAGATATGGCCAATTGGGCGATCGCCGTCGCACACAAGCTGGAGGCGCTCATCGGGCTCATGAAGCGCGAACTGCTGTCCGCGCCCTTCCTGCATTGCGACGAGACTCCCTTCCAGGTGATGGACGAGGAAGGCCGCAAGAACACGGCGCTGTCGTACATGTGGGTGCTCACCGGCGGGTCCGGCACGCACCGGGTCGCGCTCTTCCGGTACAACCCGACCCGGGAAGCGGATTTCATCTCGTCCTTCCTTGCCTCGTATGAGGGATTTCTCCAGACTGACGGCTATGACGGCTACCTCGCGATCGGCGAGAAGGCCGGGATAACCCATGTGGCCTGCTGGGCGCATGCACGCCGCCGTTTCGTCGAGGCCTTCAAGGCCGCAAACAAGAAGGGCTCGGCCGGCGATGCGATCGCCTACATCAAGGAGATGTACAAGGTCGAAGGGACGCTGCGGGAGAAGCACTTTGGCGAGAAGGGCGCCCGCGACGCGGATGACTTCACAAGAGAGAGGAAGGGACTCGTCAAGCCCATCCTGGCCGCCTTCAAGGCCTGGCTCGACACGAAGGCCCAGGAGGTGCTGCCGAAAAGTGCGCTAGGAACCGCGATATCCTACACGCGCGATCTCTGGCCGCGGCTCATCCGCTATCTTGACTGTCCATGGCTGTCTCCGGACAACAACGAGGCCGAGAGGAGCATTCGCCCGTTTACAATCGGTCGAAATAATTGGGTGCTGTCTGGCGGTCCGCGCGGCGCTGGGGCGAGCGCCGACCTCTACTCCCTGATCGAGACCATCAAGCTCAACGGGATGGAACCCTACTTCGCCTTGCGGCACATCCTGACCAAGCTACCGGAGACGCCGCCGGACAGGATCGCGGGACTATTGCCCTGGAACCTCGACCCGGCCGCCTTCCACGAGCTCATCGCCGAGGACGCCAGGATCTCCCTCGCATCCATTCCCATCGATCCCTAGGACGCCTGACCAAGCTCAGACCGAGTCCCTTGGCCCGGAAGGACAAGAGGT
>JANYKC010000057.1 GCA_025358255.1 Spirochaetaceae bacterium | reverse complement strand
CGCATAGACTGCCCGCTCGTTCGATAACGCGCCACGATCTGCGCCCATTCACCTTGTGTCCTTCGCATGGTGATACCTCCGGGTATCTACCATCGCAAGGCAGCGGCCCCAAGGCGAGCTGTGGAAGAATTGACGCTTACGTCAGATGCTCAGAACGCCTTTTTTGAATCGAGCAATATTGTCACCGGGCCTGAATTTGTGCATTGAACGTCCATCTCGGCCTGAAATCGGCCGGACTGCACGTTGAGACCTGCGGCTTCGAGGCCTTTAATGAAAGCCTCGTACAGCGGTTTGGCCAGCTCAGGGGAGGCCGCATCGGAATACGATGGTCGCCTTCCCTTGCGCGCGTCGGCAAAGAGGGTAAACTGCGAAACCACCAGTGCTTCGCCGTCTTCGTCCAGGACTGACCGGTTCATCTTGCCGCCTTCATCCTCGAACATACGAAGGTTGACTGCCTTGTCCGCAAGCCATAGGGCGTCCTCATCCCGATCATCCTTCCCCACCCCGAGATAGACTAGTATTCCCCGGGAAATCGACCCGATCATCCCATCACCCACCGTGACCTGCGCCTGCGCCACGCGCTGCACTACCGCGCGCATCTATCGTCCGTCGCGCAGTTCGTGGATCGCGGACCCATCCAGCGCCAGGTTGCCCTTGTCGAGCGCCACGATAGCCAGCAGCTCAAAGGGGGCATCCTTGGGCACGAGGGTTTTCTGGCCCGTAATCCTGACCGGCAGGATCCCTTCCAGCCTTGTCTTGTCCACGTAGCCAACAAGGAAATGGAAGCTTGTCATGCCCCGTTCCTCCACGATGTTCGCGGCCCTGCCCTTCCAGACAACAGAACAACCCTCGTATAGCTCCGGCGACTTCGCCACCACCGCATAGTCCGGTATGTCCTTGACTGTCCGGAAATCCGGTTTCCGGACAAAACCCTTGAGGATCCTCGCTTTTTCCTTGATCGACCCAGATGCATTGGACAAGAGGAGGCGATTGAGCAGCACAAGGGCTGCATTGTCCCGATAATTCTCGAAATCGGCTTTCGCCTTCTCGAAGTCCGCGAGGGCCTCTTTTTCGGTGAGGATGAAACGGTAGCTTCCCCCGGTCTCGACGGGCGAAAGTCGTTCCGCGTCCGAAAGCGAAATCGCCGCCACTTCGGGGCGAGGCGAGTTCGCCACCATGATCCCTGAGAGGATTTCCTTTGCGAGGGGAAAACCGAAGTACAGTATGGCGGCGACCAGGATCGCCGAGCCTAGGGGGACTACTAACCGGGGAAGGCCACGGCTGCGCGGATAGAAGCGGTCGAAGGCTCCTGTATCCACGAGATGGGCGATGCTCTCCTCCGCGTCCTTCCTCCTAAGGAAGGCAAGGGACCTGGCAGCCAGCTGTTCGCCGGGGTGCTCCTCGAGCACGCGAAGGTAGTATTCGATCGCTTTCTGCGTCTCGGCTCGCCTAAGATGGAGGGCCGCGATGAGGAGGAGTGTGTCGCGATGTGAAGGTTCAAGCTGCTCAGCCCGCTTGAGATAGGTCCAGGCCCCGCCCGAATCATTGCAGCGCAGGCATGCGGAACCGAGGATGAAATAGAAACGGTGGGACTCGCGATAGATGGGCAATTGAGGTTCAAGAAGGGCTACGGCCTCGCCGAATTTCCCCCGGGCCGCCAAAGCCGCCGCGCGATCGAGAACGGAACGGGCCATACGCGCCTAATATCCCTTCTTGCGCTCCTCGAGGGTTTCGAGGATCTTTCGCCAGGCGGCTATCTGTTCTGCCGTCAGCGGTTTGCCGGAGGCCAAGGCCTGGTCGATGTTGGCCACAAGGTCGCGTGCGATGACAAGGTCAGACTGCATCGACTGCACTGAATCCAGCGATGCGGCGGTCAGGACGCTTTTCGCGAAAAGCGCCGCGGTGCTGTCGTCGGTGCCGGCGGCCTTCAGCGGATATCCTTTCTCGTTGAAGGAACCGAGGACGAGGCTGATTTCCCTGCTCGAGCCCTTGGCTACCATCGTGGCCTGCCAATAGAGGGCGATCGCGGAGTCGTTCACCGAGTAGGGAAGAAGGGTGAAACTCCGTCCAGGTATCGCATCCATGCCCCAGGGTTCGTCGTTCAAGCGCTTCCAGTTGGCGAAAACGACCTGTTCGGGACGAACGAGGCCGTTCCCGCCCAGCACGACCATGAGGTCGGCCCGGTCTCCCGGACTGGATATCCAGGCGTCCGTGCTTCGGGCCTCGAGGGCAAGCTCTTCCGCCACCTTGGGCCGCTTGTCGGTGCGAAAATGCTGGAGGCTTTTCTCCCCCAGCCAGGTGTCCAGGAGGAGCCGTATCCCGATCGCGGCGTCACGCTGGGAGACGTTCTCCATCTTGTATTTGAGAAGCATGCCGTCGGCAAGGGCGGCCGAGTCGGACCCGACAAAAAGCAGGTCCTCGGTGACCACGCACGAGGCGGAACGGAATTCGATCCTGGCTCCTCCCTCTATCTGCTTTACGGAGAATCGGTATTCCGCGGAATCGCCGAGCTTGGCCTGTTTGCCCTCGAAGGTCAATGTCGCATAACTCGTCCGCGGATCCTGGTCGAAGAGAAGGGACTCGTAGCGTCCTTTCGCAATGTCGACAAGCTTGTAGATCGAGACCCGGGCGCTGGTCTCGTCGATGACCAGTTTGACGATCCCCTGCTTCAGCTCCAGGCCGGCGCCACCGGCGAGAAGGAGGAAGAGGGCCATCAGGATGAAGAGGAACCGCTTCATCATTTCTTGCCTCCCTGCGACAGGCGATCGATGTAGAAGGCCAGAAGGTCGAGGGCCCGCTTTTTTGCATTCAAGGTCGCCGTGACAAGTTCGTTGTATTGACTCCCGAGGGGAATCGGGATCGGAGCCGCGGCCGGGGCGATCGGGGCAGGAGGCCGCGAGGCGGTGGCCAGCCTCGCGGCCTCCGACCTGGCGGCTTCGGCCTTGGCGGCCTCTGCCTTGGCCAGTTCGGCGTTCGCTGCGGCCGTGGCCGCGGCCTTGGCGGCTTCATCCTTGGCCGCGGCGACGGCAGCCTGGGCCGCGGCCGCGGTGGCAGCGGCTTGGGCTTGCGCCTTGGCAAGATCCAGCCTCGCGGCGTCGAGGGCGGCCTGCGCCTCGTTCAGCTTTGCCTGGAGATCACCGATCTGGGCCTTGAGTTCGGGGCTGATGGTCGGCTTGGCCGCGAGGGTCTGCTTCGCTTCCAGGAGCTGCTTTTGGTAGGTGTTGAGGGCTTCCTCGTAACTCTTCTCCCTGCTGCGGAAATCGTCCGCGGCGCGGATCGATTCCTCATGGCTCCAGGATAGGAGGCGAAGGAGCTCCCGCTCCCGGAATTCAAGGGCGATAAGGTCGCGCTTGTAGTTCGCCGCTTCCACCTTGACGCTTGTCGGAAAGTGATCGGCTACGCTCTTGAAAACCCTGTCGGCATCCTCAAGGCGCCCGAGCGAATAGAGGCACTCGCCGCCCCAATACAGGGCGGAAGCCACGAGGCTATGGGAGGGGGAGAGGCTTATGAACGACGAGAAGGTGGTAAGGGCGGACTCGAAATCCCCTTTTGCGTAGAAAAGCCGGGCTTTCTGGTAGAGAAGATCCGGGACCCTTTCCCCTTCTGCATAGGTGGCAAGGTAGGAATCAATGGCTTTTTCAGCTGCTGCCTGGTCGCCAAGGGCCAGGTAGGCAAGGATAGCCCAATATGAGGCGGTGGGTCGGAGTTCGCCCGCCTTGGGATCGGCAAGCAAGGAGGCGAAGTGGTCAAGTGATTCGCGGTAGCGCTCTGCGCCAAAGGCATCGATCCCGGCCATCAAGGCCGGGTTCGTGACCGTCTTTTTGGAATCGGCGGGTGCACTTCCCTGCGCGCTTTCTTCCGCTACGGCGAGAGAGATGCAGCCGACGAGGAGAAAAACGACGAGGTACAAGCTGTTCCTGTGCATCTACAGGCCTCCGATTCTTTATCGGCTATCGAGCTATAAAACTTAAAATCCGAGGGAAAGCCGAAGCCTTTAGACCGGCAGGCCCCGGGCATTGCGGACTTCGAGGCAAGGATCCTTCGCGGTGAAAAAAGCCGAACCCATGACGAATACCTCCGCTCCTGCATCGGCGCAGTCACGGTACGTGCTCCCGTTTACGCCGCCATCGACCGAGAGGAGGAAGGAGAGCGCTTTTTCGGTCCTCAAGGCGGCCAGCCGCCTCACCTTGTCAAGGCAGGAGGGAATCAGGCCCTGTCCCCCAAAACCAGGGTTGACAGTCATGACCAGGACGAGGTCGACAAATGGCAGGATTTCCTCAATGGCCGAGAGCGGCGTGGAGGGCACGATAGCCACACCGGGGCGGGCTCCCAAGGCGCGGATCCTTTCGATCAGCCGGTGGGCATGGACGACGGCTTCCGCATGGAAAGTGATGAAGTCAGAGCCCGCTTCGGCAAAGGCCTCGACCAAGGAAGCAGGATCCTCGGTCATGAGGTGGACGTCGAGGACAAGCTTGCTTCGGGGCCGGATATCGGCCACCATCTTGGCGCCAAAAGTGATGTTCGGGACAAACCGACCGTCCATCACGTCCAGATGGATCCAATCGGCTCCGGAGGCCTCGATCCGGGCAAGCGCGCCGGCTATGTCGGCGAAGTCGGCGGCGAGCAAGGATGGGGCGATCGAAAGGGCTTCCATGAGGCCGGATGATATCATAGTGCGCCATCCTGCGCCACACTGAAAACACGCTTCCTACTTAGCTAAAAGCCCCTCCACCCGACAGCGCTATGATTGACCAAGGATCGTCCAATCGGATAATATGGCTAAAGCATTCCATTCCAAACTCCACGATCAACGGATGAGCATGGCCGACAAGGAAAGCGTTTCCGTTTTATTGTCGAACGCGTATGAGAGCCTCAGAAGTGTGGACCTTGTCGCGGCGACGGAACTACTCGACCGAGCTCTGTCCGCGGACTATGAGCACCCTGAGGTCCTTTACGCCCTCAAGTGCGTCAATTTCTGGAACGAGCGCCTCGCCCGCCTCGGCTCCATGCAGAACCCTTTTGAACGCGGCGAGTTTGTCCTGGGACAATGGAAGACCTATGCATCGTTCTCGGGCAAGCTCGAAGGCGATTTCGAACGGGCCCGTTACGCATTCAAGCGCTTCGCCTTTTCACTCGCCTTGGAACAGTACCGGGCCCTTCCGCCGGAGGAGAACGAATCCCATGAAGCGGAGCTGTCGCTCAGGATGGGCCGATGCCTCAAGGGCGCCGGGGACTTCGATGAGGCGAGGCATCGGCTGGAACAGGCCGCGCAGTCCCGAAAGGACGACGCGGAGATCCTCGCCGAGCTTGCCGATACCTATGCGCTGTCCGGAGACGCCCGATCGTCGAAGGCCCTTTTCCGCGAGGCCTTCTATCTCGCCCCCCAGAGGATCGACATTGATTTCCTCGAATCCGAGATGTTGCGCCGCCTTGTCGAACGCGTGGCTTCCCTCGGCTACGCGGCGAACGAGGTTGTCGAATGGCTGCCCGTTTACGGAAACATCCTCGGGATCTTCACGGTCAAGCGGGAGCTCAAGGCAGTCGAGGCCGGCAAGCTCAGGCAATCCATCTACCAGCTCGAAAACGAGCTCAAGGAAAACAAGGAAGCCCGGGGCTACCTTGTTCCCAGGCTGATCAACCGATATTTCTGGCTCATCGATCATTACATGGCCGCGAAGGAAGACAGGACGAGGACCGACGAGATCCTCCTCAAGATCCGCCTTCTCGACCTTTCGATCTACAAGCAGTACACCGCGTAGAGAGGAGACCATATGTCCGAGTCGCTGCTCGCCACGAAAGTCCAGGAAATGCTCAATGAGGAGAAGTGGACCCGCGCCGCATTGGGAACCTACTCCGTATCGAACCTGAAGGAATTGGACGTAATCCTCGAGGAAGCGAACCGCGAGAAGGTGATCGACGACATCAAGACGCTTTGCGACGAGCATCTCGCCCATACCAAGACGAGCATCGTCGCCCTATACCTCACCGGCGTCATCGCCCTGATGCGCCAGCAGATCGATGATTCGGCGATGGTAGCCCTCATCGACCTCTTCCAGGACAACAAGAAGTGGGCCGTCGTCGAATTCGTCTGCCAGCGCATGCTTGACTTCGGGGAAAACCGGGCCGCCCTCCGCCGGCTCGCCGAGTGCTACGAGTCCGACGGCAGGCCGGACGACATGTACGCCGTCTGGGAGCGGCTGGTCCGCGTCGACTACGAGGAAGCGGATATCGTCAAGGCGATCGCCGAGCGCAAGGAAAAGGAAGGGAAGACCGAGGAGGCCCTGGACTACTTCAAGAAGGCCCTCTATCGCTACATCAACAAGGGCATTTTCGCGAGCGTGAAGGAGCTCTGGGCGAGGTTGGTCGAAGCATGCCCTGAGGACATCGACTTCTTCCTCCATGTCCAGCGCAAGATCTCGAAGCAGATAAGCGACGACAAAGCCGCGATCCTCCTCCTGGACCTTTATAAGCATTACAAGGGCGTCGAGGACTGGAACACCGCCCTCGACATCCTCAGGGTCATCATCGACTACGATGACAAGAACCCGGCGCTCCGCAAGGAAGTGGTCGAGTGCTACAAGGGCAAGTTCGCGAACCACTCGCACCTCGATGACTACATCAGGCTCTCGAACATCACCCAGTCCTACCGTTCGATGCACGAGGCCATGGCGGATTTCGAGAAGCACATTGCCTTCGACGCCGGCAATTTCGTCTTCCATCGGACCTGGTTCGTCGGCCGGATCGCGAGCGTCCAGGGTGACGAGATAGTCATCGACTTCGCGAAAAGCCGGGGACACAAGATGTCCCTCAAGATGGCCATCGACAGCCTCACGACCCTGTCGAAGGACCACCTTTGGGTCCTCAAGGCGATCTGGTCCAAGGAAAAGCTCCATGACAAGGTCAAGGGTGACATCCCTTGGGCGTTGCGCATACTCATCAAGAGCTTTGACAACAGGACGGACCTCAAGAAGATAAAGGCCGAGTTGGTGCCTGCCATCCTCACCCTCTCCGAGTGGAACTCCTGGTCCACCAAGGCGCGCGACATCCTCAAGACCGATTCGATGTTCGGCAACGCCCCAGACGCCATCGCGACGTATATCGTCCGCGACCGCCCCCTTTCCTACGAAGAGAAGATCTACAACCAGTTCAAGGCCGAGAAGGGCTTCTTCGCCCGCGTCCAGTGCCTTCGCGACTTCCTCGAGCATGGCGAGCCGGACAGCGAGTACTTCTCCGAGATGCTCGGCTTCTTCACCGGTTTCGTCCGCTCCTACCAGGTGGCGAACGAGCAGGTGGTCGCGGCCTACCTCTTCCTGAAGGAGCTCGCGACCAAGTACTCCTTCCTCAAGGGGACGGCAAGCGCGAATTTCGCCGAGCTTTTCGACGAGATCGAGGACATGGTCACGGTCTATGATTGCATCAAGGACTCGGAGCTCAAGCGCTCCTTCCTCCAGCATGTGCGGACATTCCTGCCCGATTGGGCCGAGGTCTTCGTACGCCTTTTCCCCTACTGCCTCAACGCCTCGATGATCGAGACCCTGAAGGCCGCCGGCCATGAGGACATGCTCAAGAAGATGGTGCTGGACATCATCGAGAATTACCGCGACCATCGCGAGGCCTTCATCTGGTGCGTGAAGAACCTCACCGAGGAGGACTGGTACAAGGAGCTTCCCCTCTCCTACGAGAAGATCCTCATCACCCTTGTCCATATCCTCGACATTTCCTTCAAGGAGATCGAGGACCACCGCGACACCACCGAGAACCGGAAGGTCAACAAGCAGGTCCAGTCGATCCTCTTCTCCGACGGCGCCCTCGAGAAATTCCTCCTTGATTCCAATCCCGACACCATAGAGCGAGTCTACACCCTCGTGATGGACGTCAAGGACCTCGACCCGGCCCTGAAGATGCAGCTCCGCCGCAAGATGATGGAGCGCTGGCCTGACTTCAAGATCTCCGGCGAGGAGGAGAAGCAGGTAGTTTCCCGCGGGCTCATCGTCACCGCGGCGAAGTACGAGGAAAAACAGCGGCTGCTCCACGAGATAATGGAAGTCGAAGTACCGGCGAACCAGAAGGAAATCGCCTACGCCCTCTCCCTGGGCGACCTTCGGGAAAACGCCGAGTACAAGGCCGCCAAGGAAAAACAGGACGAACTCAATGCCCGCGTCGCGAAGCTCAAAAACGAGATCGAGCGTGCGCAGCTTTTCGACAAGACCACGCTCAACGCATCCAAGGTGGCTTTCGGGACGGTCGTCGCCCTGCACAACGAGATCACGAACGCGAAAGAGAGCTACACCATCCTCGGTCCCTGGGAATCCGAGCCGACCGACAACATCATCTCCTACCTTTCGCCCCTCGGGAAGAAGCTCCTCAACCACAAGGCCGGGGAACACCTCAGTTTCATGATCAATGACAGGAAATTCCAGTATGCGGTGATGGGTATCGAGATAGCCAAGCTTTGAACATGCCTTCGCGGCGATCGTCCCGGGATGGGACGAAGCCGCGCGACGCGCGCCATGGATGTGGCGATGGCGGCAGCTAGCCTTGCCGAACGCAGCGGGAGAACACAATGTTTCGAAATTCCAAAAAGAGCGTCCTGGTATTCCTGCTTCTCTTGTCCGCCATCGTGACGTTCAACCTGCCGGCATCAGCCGCGACCAGCATCGAGGAGACCTCCACGAGCGACGTCGTGGTCCTCCTGGACCTTTCGCAGAGCGTCCTCCCCTACTTCCATGACATCACGGACTATGTGGTCAGCGGAGTCGTCAGGGATTTCCTGCGGATGGGCGACACCTTCCACCTCCTGTCGTTCGGGGATGCCACCCAGGTCGAGATCTCCCAGCGCGTGGCAGGCGAGCCTGAAGTCAGGTCCATCCTTGCCCGTCTCTACCTCCTTTACCCCCTCGCCCGCAACACCGACCTGGTCTCGGCTTTCTCCTACCTCTACCAATACCTGGCGGACCTCCCCGAGAGCCGGTCCAAGATAGTCGTCATCATCACCGACGGTGTCGAAAACGCCGCGCCGGGCAGCCCTTCCGCCGCGCTCGGCCCCGCGGAGACGACGCAGCGCCTCGCGGATATCGGTTCGCGCATTCGCGGCAAGGGCTGGCCCGTCTATATCATCAAGGTGCCCTTTTCCACTGACCGCAGCGCCGCTGAAGCCAGGGGAAGCGGGAGCGCGCCGCCAGGAAGCGACAAGAACGTCCAGGGGAGCGCCAAGGCAACGACGGGGACAGCATCCTCCACCGGAGCGGAGGCCCTCCTCATCGGCACGGTCGCGGACGCCCTCGGCGCGAATGTCACGACCTACGATCCGGAAGCCAAGGGCGACCTCGCGCGCAAAAGCCTCTCCCTCCCCGCGGCCACCTTCCCTGGCGACCTTGGAAAGCGCGGTTACGCGTTTTCATTCCCGCTCGGCATCCACAACGAGGGCGAGACGCCCTTGGCCCTTGAGCTCGACCACGTCCTTTCCGATGGCACGGACATCCTCCAGAAGAAAAGCTTCCTCTCCCTGCCCCCAGGAAGGAAGGCGACAATGGATGTCCATATCGCCTTGCCGGCGACCACGGAAAACGGTCCCAAGAAACTCTCGCTCGAGCTATATTTCGCGGATGGCATACGGGTCAGTCCCTCGCACGGGGTTATCTCTTTCGAGCTGGCGCCGAATCCCCTCGCTCGCCTCTTCAAGTCGGGCTCCCGCATAATCCTCTTCGTCATCCTTATGGTCGCCGGACTGGTCTTCGTCCTCGTGGCCCTGCTCTTCATCCAGAAGCGGGCCCCAAGGCAAACGGCCATTCCTGTCGTCAGGGCAGTACGCGATGCCGCCGAGGAAGCACAAGAGAGCAAACGCAAGCTCACAGCCGCAGGACGGCTGGAAGGCCCGGGCACGGCTCCTGCAAGATCTCCTCTTCGGCTTCAGGAAGAAGCCCGATCGGCCAGAATTGCGCCCTGGAATGCCGAGGCCGCGAGGCCGGAGATAGGCACATCCTTTGGCGCGAGCAAGCAAGGGTCCATCGCCATCCCGGGCAAGGCGGCCGAGGATCATCCATACGCCGCTGGCCCTGGGGCAAGTCCCCTGCCTGCCCAGCGAGCCGCCGACCGTGCCGGAATTGCCGAGCGCAAGCTTGCCGGCACCCAAATCGAGGGCCAGATCGCCCCGCCTCCGGCCTATGCTCCCCGTGTCGTAAAACCGGGAATCCTTCAGGTGGAGCTCCGGGTAGAGGGGCAAAACCCGTCCATTGGCCTGAGGAATGTCCAATCAGTCTCGGCCGGCTACTCCAAGAGCGTCGGCGGTGGACGCAGCGATTACCTCGTATTCCTCCTTCCCGTCCCTCCCCATGTCGCGGAGCTTCATTACGATGGTGACAATTGTGTCTTCGTTCCCCGAAGGATGGAATTCTTCCCTGGCCTGGAAGGCCCAGTGGAGGACTGTCTTGGGAAGGAAATCCCCATGCGGTCAAAAAGAGGCCATCCAATGGTGTTGCGTTTCCACAAGTACATAGCGCCCAAGGACAGGATCAACCGGCTCCTGCATTGCATAGAATTCCCTGGCCTTTTCATCCAGGCGGAAGACTGAGCAGGATGGAAAGGCCCCGTGGCGCTTGTCGCGCCACGGGGCCTTTCCTTTCCCTCCGCATTTTGCCAGCCGCTATCTATAGAGCGTCACCACGTCGGCCGCCCGCTTCCGGACATACTCCGACGCATCGGTTTCGGCGATCATCTTGAGGTCGTCCCTGAAATCGGCAGGCTTGTTCTTCCTGGCCCATTCGACAGCGGCTATCCGGATGAGATAATCGCCGTCAGCCATGAGGATGCGCGCCAGCGGGCTTATTGATGGAGCATCCTGGGCATTGGAGATTTCCCGCGCCAGCGCCGTATAGAAGGCCTTGTCCTTTCCCTTTGATTCCGCGGCAAGGCGGGCTTTCAGCAGGTCAAGCGATGAAAGGTCCTTTCTCATCAGGAGGCCGAATGCGAGGGAACGCAGGATGGATTCCGCTTTGGGGTCCTCGAGGCATTTGCGCAGGAAGCCGAAGGCATCTTGGCCGCCCAGCTCGGCCAGGGCCTTGAACGCCTCGTTCTTGACGCTTTTCTCAGGATCGTTGGAGGCCCGGTACACCAAGGCAGGGACGGACTTGGCCAATCCGGCTTTCGCGCACGCCTTGCAGGCCGCAATCCGTACCAATACCGATGAATCACGAAGCCCGCCCATGACCGCGTTCGACACTTCCTCCCCGGGGAAAACCGCGAGCGCCGCGACCGCCGAGGCACGGACGTTCGGGTCCTCCCCGTTCGTCGCCACCACGAGGCTCGGGACAGCCCGGACGTCGTGGATCTTGCCGAGGGCCTCGCAGGCATACATCCTCGTCGCCTTGGATTGGGCGGAATCCTCGACCAATTTCATGAGCTTGTCCGCGGCCTTCCCGGAGCCGATGTCGCCGAGGGCCTGGATGGCGCTCTGCCGCAGGTCCTCGCTGGGAGCGTCACCGGATAGCCAGGAAAGGAGGAGCTCCTCCTCCTGGGCGCCCCCGGCCCGCCCAAGAAGCTTGATCACGGAGGGCAGGAGTTTCTTGTCGTCGTCCTTGATGATGGCTGCAGCGAAAGGAAGCGCCTGCTTCGACTTGATGCGGCCGAGATAAAGGAGCGCCGCGGCCACAAGCCCGCTATCCTGCCGGTCCCGGTTCGCGACCAGGTCCAACGCCTCCTTTTCCGCGATGTCGATCTCAAGGTCGCCAAAGAGGGCCAGGACGGCGGAGCGTGTCTTCGCGTTGCGTGAAACCCGGAATAGCTCGAGTATGTCGGGGTTGAACGCGGTTTCCTTCTCCCCATCGAGGGTTTTCAGCAGTTCGACTATCTCCGGGTCCATCCCGAACCGCAGGATATCACGGCGCTTGGCGCTGAGTTCCGCCTCGGTCTGGATCGCCGGCGCAGCAGTCGTCTGGGCGGAACCCGGGCATTCCAGGGCAAAAAAAAAGACAACTATGATTATCGCAAGTCCCGGATTCCCGTTTCTCATGGCTTCCCCTTTCCCTTCCCGGGCCGGCGGACGGCCATCAGCCGCGGACGCCAGGTCGATTCATCGAGGTCCGAGATTATGACTCCAGTCCGGGGACCTTCCGAAGCCGCATGGATGAAGCGGTCCACGGACAATGCGATGCCCACGTGGCTTGCCGTTTTCCCATCGCCGAAAACCAGGATATCCCCTGGCCGGGCGCCGCCCGCGGCTTTTTGTCCCCATTGCGCGAAGGCCGCGCTGCTTCGGGGTATCGAACCGCCTACTTCGGCGCGAAGCAGCGCTTCGCTGACGAAACCCGAGCAATCCGCCCCGTCCTTGCCGTGCCCGCCGAGAAGATAGGGAACGGACCTCCAGGAGAGCGCCTCGGCAACGAGCCTCATGCTCGATTCGCCAAGGCTGTCCGGGCCATCGCGGTGCGAGGACCCCGAGCTGCCCGAGGCGGTCATCATGCCCGCGAGGATCATGAGGGCGAGGGCTTCAATCCTGCTTCGTGTGGTAGATCGCAAGGAAGTCCCTCTTGAAGGCCGTAAAACTGCCATGCTCGATACTATATCGGATTTTTGACACGAGATCCGCGAGGAAAAAAAGATTGTGGTAGGTGGCAAGCATCGCGTAGAGGATCTCCTGGCTCTTGTACATGTGCCGAAGGTAGGCCCGGGAGTAATGCCTGCAGGTCTTGCATCCGCACAGCGGGTCGATCGGGAGGAAATCCCTTTCATAGGCCGCTTTCTTGATGGTCAGCGGTCCCTGCGAGGTGAATAGAAGCCCATTCCTCGCGGTCCTCGTGGGAAAGACGCAGTCGAAAAGGTCGATGCCATTCTCGACCGCCTCGAGGATGTACTCGGGCGTGCCGATCCCCATAAGGTAGCGGGGCTTGTCCTCGGGAAGTAACAGGGCGGTGGATGCCAGGAAGTCCCTATACACCTCGAACGGCTCACCCACGGAAAGCCCTCCGATCGCGACGCCGGGCAATCCGAAAGAGAGGATCTCGTCGGCGCTCCGCGCGCGCAACTGGGCGTCGAAACCTCCCTGGATTATGCCGAAGAGCTCTCCCCGGTAGCCGCCTTCCCTTTTTTCGGTCCATTTCGCCTTGGCCCGCCTGGCCCATTCCGTCGTCAACCGGAGCGCGGAACGGACTTCCTTTTCCTCGGAGCCCCAAGGCGAGCACACGTCCAGCTGCATCTGGATGTCGCTATTGAGGGACGTCTGGACTTCGACTGCGACCTCCGGCGAAAGGAAGCGATAGGAGCCATCGATATGCGAACGGAATTTCACGCCTTCATCGCTTATCTTCCTGAATGGGGCAAGGGAAAATACCTGGAAGCCCCCGGAATCCGTCAGGAAATTCCGATGCCAACCCGTGAAGCCGTGAAGGCCGCCGGCCTCCTTTATGACGTCGGCTCCGGGCCTCAGGAAAAGATGATAGGTATTGGCAAGGATTATTGGAAAACCGATTTCCTCCAGGGTATCCGGACTTATCGCCTTGACGGTCGCGTTCGTCCCCACTGGCATGAAGGCCGGCGTCTGGACGCGGCCATGGGGCAGTTCTACAAAGCCTGTCCTGGCCCTCGTGAGCGGATCCTTGGATACCTGGGTGAAAATGCCCTTGTCTATCATGGAAAATCCTTTCTTCTCAGGTCCTGGCGCGTCGGAAAAGAAGCGCCCCGACCAAGGCGAATATGCATAAAGGCGCCCAGGCGCCGATGGCAGGCGCAAGGAGTCCGGTCTTCGCGAGCAACATGGTGACCATCTGCGTGACATAGTACCCGGTCGCCACCAACAGGCTTGAAAGCAGGCTGACGAGCAGCACGTTCTTCCGGAAGCGGCTGCCCAGGGATGAGGATATGAGCACGACTATGAATGGCGCGAAGGAGAAGGCAAAGCGCTTGTGCCGCTCCGCAAGCGCCGATTGGAAGGGAAGCCCGGCGCGCCTCAGGGAATCCACGTAGACAGCCAGGTCCTGCACCGACATCTCCTTGACGTCCCGGTTTTGGCTCCTGAAGGTGGCGGGAGGCTCGTCGTATCCTTCGCCCTTCAGGGTCCCGTAGCTTTTCTCTCCCCATGTGCCGTCTTCCTGCCTGTCGAACCGGCGGGCGCGATTCAGGATCCAGGCCCCATCCTCCCATTTCGCGGAGACCGCCTCGATGCGAGCGATAGGACGGTTGTCGGCGTCCCTCTCCACGATGCTGAGGCCCGAAAGGCTTTTTGTCGCATCGTCATAGTAATCCGCCCGATAGATGATCTTGCCGTCTTTCGCGATGACAGCAATATCCGCGTTGCTCATGGAAACCTTCATGCCGAGGAGTTGGCGCGAATAGTCCCCTTTCGCCTTATAGGTCGTGAGCACAACGCCGTCGCTGAAGAGGAAACCAAAAAGCGAAAGAAAGACCGAAAGCACGAGGAGCGGAAACACGAAGGAGAACAAGGGTGTCCCGGCGCAAAATACCGCGATGAGCTCGTTCCTGGCATAGAGCGAGCCCAGGGTATAGGCGGTCGCGAAAAGGAGGGCCAAGGGCATCGCATAGGCCAGGCAGGTTGGCAGGTAGAGGGCAGAAACCTTGAGGATCGCAGCGGCGCCGACATCCTGGGACAGGAAACGCCAAAGGCTCCCGAAGAGGTCGATGAGCTCAAGGATGAGCATGAAAAAGACCACGGCTCCGACAAAGAACGGCGTGAACAGCCCGAGGATGTAAAGGCGTAAAGTTTTTTCGCCGCGCATCTTCCGGCCCCTATCCGTAGAGGCGGTCGCGCAACCACAGCGCGACCGCCACGACAAGGATGAAGATATCGGCGCCCCACATCGTCCAGAAAGGGGAAAACCCGAGCCGAATCCCGAGGGTCTGGCCACCAAGCAGCATGGCCCAATACAGCACTGCCACGAGAAGGCCCAGACCGAAGCCCACGCTTCGCCCAGCCCGCCGGGCCCGCAGGCCAAGGGGAAAGGCGAGGAACACAAAGCAGACCGCGCCGGCAGGGATCGAGAATTTCTTGTAATACTCGAGGCGATAGATCTGGATGTTCCTGTCATTCGGCCTTGTCCGTACCAATTCGGCCATTTTTTCGACAAGGGGAGAAAGCTTGCCCTGGGCATTCGGCCAGGCCAGCCGTGAGAGCAGGACCGAATCATAGGTCGATTCCAGCCGTTCCCGCGCGGCTGTCTCCTCGCGATCCCTATCCGCGCGCTTTCCGTCGAAGGACCGCTGCTTATCCCGAATGGACCTTGCGAGGTCGTGGCTCGACATCTCATATGGGCCAAGCACCGCTGTGGAGCTGTTTCCTGCCGCAAGATCGATCCTGTACTCCATGACCGCGCAGGACGAATACTCGACCCGATCCACCTGGTTGGCGGAAAGGGTCTGCATCCAGACATCCATGAGCTTCAGGCTTATGCCAGAGCTGGTCGACTCCCCGAGGGTCGCTGAGTCGGCGGAGATGACCCTGTCCTTGCCGTCCGAAGCCTTGTCGAATATGAGGAGGTCCTCGACGCGGCTTCCTTCGACGGAACCGGTGACTATCGTGACATCCTTGTAGCGCCGCGATGACCAGGGCTTCAGTTCGACCGCGGGCGAGGATACGACGAGGGATCGGTAAAGCTTACCGTATTGGATGGATCCCAATGGAAGGAAGAAATCGTTCATCGTGAAGGACACGAGGGTGAAGGCGACGCCGAGGACCACAAAAGGCAGGAAAATGCGCCTGGCAGGCAGGCCTGAAGCCTGCATCACCAGGATCTCGTTTTCCGAGGAAAGCCTACCGGCGGCCATCAAGGCACCGACAAGGGACGCGAAGGGAAAAGCCATCGCGATCTCGGACGGAACCGCATAAAGGAGGAGGAGGAGGACGTCCGTGACTGGAGCCCTTTTTGAAAGGATGTCCTCCGCCATCAACAGAAGCTGGTTCACGAAGAACACGACGAAAAAGAACAGGAAGGCCACGAGGAAGGACAGGAGGAGCTCCCTGACAATATAGGCGGTGAGGATCCTTGGCCCAAACATCCCGCGGACGCCATGGTGGCGGACGCCTCTCGGGCCCTTCATGCTCAGGCTCCCGTTGAGCCGAAGCCGCCGGCGCCGCGCTCCGTCCCGCCAAGTTCCTTGGCCACGAGGAAGCTGGCCCGGGAAACGGGGGCAAGCACAAGTTGGGCGATCCGCTCACCATCGGCTATGCTGACCGGGTCCTTCCCGAGGTTCACGAGGATGACCTTGACCTCCCCGCGATAGTCGGAATCGATGGTCCCTGGGGTATTGAGGCAGGTGACTCCTTTTTCCAGGGCGAGACCGGAACGGGGCCTGACCTGGACTTCGAAGCCTTCAGGGATCTCGAGGCTGAGTCCGGTCGGAACCGCGGCCCTCGCTCCGGGCTCGAGGATAAGAGAGGACGGAAGCCGGGCCCTGATGTCCGCACCCGCGGCTCCCGCGCTCTTGTATTCCGGGACCGCACACCCGCTACAGAGCGTGCATCGAAGGCCGATTTCATCCATGCTCGCCCCCGCCCCCATCCGCGGTTCCACGTCTTGCGGCCTTCCCTGCGGCCGCACCGCGCGACTGCGGCTTCCCTGCACCTATCCCGAATGCGCGGTCCACGCCGGCGGAATGGCGGCCATACGCGAAAAGCGCCCGCTTCCGACCTAAAAAAATCCGGGCCGCCATGGCGTCCACGCGGGGCTTGTCGACGGCGAGGATCTTGTCCTTCGTCTCTTCCGCGTCCAGGACAAAGCCCGAGCAAAGCTTCTGCTTCGCGATCCGCTTCATCCGATAGTCCGGGTCCTCCAGCGCCAGGTCAAACGAGCCAGCGATGCGCGACATCGATTCCTCGACTTCGGCTTCCGTGAGGGCTCCCTCGTCTCCATCGGCAAGCCGGTCGAGCTCGGCATCCAGGGATTCGAGCAGGCGGGGAAACAGCTTCGTGGAGGATGAAGCCGAGGCCATCCAAAGCCCTACACCGCGGTCCAGCGTGAAGCTCGAATAGACCGAATAGCACAGGCCCTGTTTTTCCCTGAGGTTCTGGAAGAGACGGGAGCTCATTGATTCGCCCAAGGCGCCATTGAGCACGGAAAGGACATAGTAGTCGTCCGGATCTCCCCCTTCGCTAACCTCAAGGGCTTCATACAGGTAGATTTGGCTGACCGCCGCCATTTCGAATGCCCGGGCCGGCGCGAAGGTGGGCGGCGGCTCGGGAGGATACGGCTCGGGAGCCATGTCCGATGGCAGCATCGCATCAAGCAGCCTGGAAAGCTCTTGCTCCACGTCGCGCTCGTCGACGCTGCCCGATATTGAAACGATAAGGTGGTCGCAGGTCAGGCGGCGGCGGTAAAAGCCATAGAGGGCGTCCCGTGTCACCTTCTCGAGATCGTCCACCTCCCCTGCGATTTTCCTTGAGAGGCTGTCGCCCGGCCAAAGCCGCGCAAGGAGGCCATCGTGGGATGCCTCCTCAGGATCGTCACCTGCTGCGAGTATCTCGCTCTGGATGACCTGCCTTTCCCGCTCGAATTCCTCATCGGGGAAGGTCGCCCCCAGGACGAGGTCCACCATGATGTCGAGGGCCAGCCGCCAATAGGCTTTTGGAACCACGCAGTGGAAACAGAGGGTATCACGTTCGGTAAATGCGTTGAGGTAGCCGCCGACGCGATCGACCTCACGCGCGAAGTCCTGGGCGCTCCGCCTTGCACTGCCCTTGAAGACCATGTGCTCGACAAAATGCACAAAACCCCGCTCGGTTTTCGCCTCATGGCGAGAACCGAGGGGGAACCAGAAACCTACGGCGAAGGACCGCGCCCCCGCGGCGCTTTCCTCGATGAGGAGGGCGCCGCGGGGAAGTGCGATCTCGCGAATCATCTAGTGCCTCCGGGGACCCCGGTCATCATGCCGGTCCTCGCGCGGGCGGCTGTCGCGACGTGAGGATTCGCTTCGCTCCTCGCGGTGCGCGTCGGAGGCCACGTTTCCGCTCTCGTCCAGGGCATCGGCAAGGGCCAGGTTGAGCCTTCCTAGCCGATCGACCTCGAGGAGCTTGACCTTGACCTTGTCTCCTTCCTTGACGACATCTGACACCTTCTCGACACGGGTCTTGGAAAGACGCGAGATGTGGCAGAGGCCTTCCTTTCCGGGCAGGATCTCGATGAAAGCGCCGAAATCCATGATCCGCTTCACGACGCCGTCGTAGATGCGGCCGGTCTCGGGATCTTCGGCGATGCCGAGGACCGCTTCCTTGGCGGCATAGGCCGCTTTCTGGTTCTTCCCGTAGATCGTCACGGAGCCATCGTCATCGACGTTGATCTGGACGCCGTAGGTCTCGCAAAGAGCCTTGATGTTCTTGCCGCCCGGCCCGATGATGGCGCCGATCTTGTCGATGTCGATCCTGAGGGAAACGATCTTCGGGGCGAACTCCGAGATCTCGGCGGCTGGGGCCGGAAGCGCCTCTTCCATGATTCCGAGGATGTGGAGCCGGCCGGCTTTTGCCTGGGAAAGGGCCTTTTCGAGGATCTCCGTGGAGACCCCGGCGATCTTGATGTCCATCTGGAAGCCGGTGATGCCTTCCTTGGACCCCGCGACCTTGAAGTCCATGTCACCGAGGTGGTCCTCGTCACCGAGGATATCCGAAAGCACGGCGAAACGCTTGCCTTCGCTGATGAGGCCCATGGCGATGCCGGCGACCGGCTTCTTGAGGGGCACACCGGCCTGAAGCAGGGAAAGGACCCCGCCGCAAATGGAGGCCATCGACGAGGAGCCGTTGGACTCAAGGATCTCCGAGACGACGCGGATGGTATAAGGGAATTTGTCCTTGGCGGGCAGGACCCTGAGGATTGACCTCCGGGCGAGGTTTCCATGGCCGATCTCGCGGCGTCCGGTCCCGAGACGACCTGTCTCCCCGACCGAGAAGGGAGGGAAATTGTAGTGGAGCATGAATCGCTCGCGCCGGTCGCCTTCTATGTCGTCGAAGATCTGCTCGTCAAAGACCGTACCTAGGGTGGTGACAGCCAAGGCTTGGGTCTCTCCGCGAGTGAAGAGGGCGGAACCGTGGGTCCTCGGAAGGACGCCGATCTCGCAGGTGATGGGGCGGATCTCCTCGAGACCACGGCCGTCCACGCGAAGGCCCTTGTCGAGGATCGCGCCGCGGAGGATATCGTACTGGAGCTCCTCCATGAGGGCATCGAAAAGTTTCTTCTGGATCTCGTCCGTGAAAACGTCGGAGAACTTCGCCTTGGCGTCGGCGATGGCCGCACCGACGGCGGCGTAGCGCTCGTGCTTCACCTTGGTGAAAAGCGCCTTGGCCAGGAGGGCATGGGCATAGGACTTGATCTCATCCTTGCGCTTGAGCTCGACCTTGAGGGGAGCGAGTGGGAGCTTGTCCTTTCCGGAGAGCTTGCGCAGCTCGCGGATGAGGGCGCAGATCTCCGCGATCGGCTTCTTGGAAACCTCGATGGCGGCGAGCATCTCCTCCTCCGAGGCCTCGAAGGCATCGCCTTCGACCATCGTGATTCCGTCCTCGGTGCCGGCGACAACGATCTCGAGCTTGGCGGCGTTGATCTGGTCATAGTTCGGATTGACCAGGTATTCCCCGTTCACGAGGCATACGCGCACCGCGGCGATGGGGCCGTTGAAGGGGATGTCGGAGATATGGACCGCGGCGCTTGCGGCGATGAGGCCGAGGATATCGGGAGGATTGACGAGATCGGTGGAGATGCAGGTCGGGACAACCTGTATCTCACGACCGAAGGATTTCTCGAACAGCGGCCGCATGGGCCTGTCGATGATGCGGGAGACGAGGATCTCCCGATCCTTCGGGCGCGTCTCGCGCTTGATGAAGCCACCGGGGATCTTGCCGGCGGCGTAGTACTTCTCGTTGTACTCGACGGTGAGGGGGACGAAATCCAGTCCTTCGGTGGCGCTCGCGGCGCAGCAGACGGTGGCTATCACCGCCGATCCGCCGAGGGTCGCGAAAACGGCTCCATTGGCCTGCTTGGCCATGCGCCCGGTTTCAAGCACGAGGTCGGCGCCGCCGATCCTATACGTCAGTTTGTGTACCATTTGTTCCTTCTTTGCAACCATGGACGAAAGCCCGAACTCAAAAGAGCCCGGGCCTCCGTGGTCGGACTCCCGCGCCTTGGTGCGTCGCCGCTTGAGGCATCGGCGAGCAGGGCCGTTTGCGCGGGAATTGAAATCACTTGCGGATATTGAGCTTCTCGATGAGGGTTCGATAACTGGCGAGATCCGTCCGCTGGAGATACTTGAGGAGCCTGCGGCGCTGGCCGACGAGCTTCAAGAGACCACGGCGGGAATTCGTATCCTTCTTGCTGGTCTTGAAATGCTCAGTAAGACCAGTGATACGCTCGGTGAGGAGGGCGATCTGGGCCTCCGTCGAGCCTGAGTTCTTCTCTCCCTTGCCGTACTCAAGCACGATGCGTGCCTTGTCCTCTTTGGTGAGAGCCATTCCTTTCACTCCTTCAATCTTTTCATTGCCTTTGTAAGCCCGATAAACGAGACAGTCCTCGGGGCGTCATCTTTCGCCGCCGCGAGAAGAAGCCCTTCTTCCGAAATGTTGAGGCGGGTAGGCACCCTCCCCTTCTTCGACTCAACCTCAACCTCGTAATCTCCCGGGGGAGGAAGCACGAAAACCGACGAACGACGATAGGCGGTGAATCCGGCACGCGAATCCATCGTCGGGAAGCCCGCAAGATCCAGTCCATAGGGTCGACCTAGCATCTGTGCCGCATCCTCGAGGCGACCATCCATTATGGCGACCCGAATCCGGCTGGAACTGACCGCGTAGCCTTCCCATTGCACCGGTTCAAGGATTTCAGCATGGACAGCCCGCACCGCATAGAATCCCGCAATATCGTTCGCATCGGTATCGAGCTTGTGGCCGCAGCTGAAGTTTGAACCAATAGCTATATACTCGAGTCTTCCTTTCTCATGCAAAAGAGACAGGAAATCTCTTCCCGACAGTTTACTGAAATCCCCGGAAAAGTCAATGAGGACGCAGAGATCGAGGCCCAATGCATCGAGGCTTTCGAGCTTCCCCTCGAGGGAAGACAGGCTTCCCCGGAAACTTGAGGGCCGGACCACGCCCTTGGGATTCTCCCGAAAGGTTATCACCCCGGATTCCCGACCTTCGCTGTTGGCGAAAACCCGGTCGATGAGGCGACGGTGGCCGATATGCAGTCCATCAAAGACACCTATTGTAGCCGCAAGGGCTCCGCTTGGGCCCTTGCCACCGAGGAAATCCTGCCAGGAAGTGACAATCATCGGGCGTCACCCACGACAAAGCGGTAGTGAATCCCCGCCTCGCCAAAATCAACAAGGCCAAGAAAAACCCCGTCATCGCCAAATATGGCCGTGGCAGCACCCTCACCCCCCGGGATGAAAACCTGGAAATCCTCCTGCCGCAACTTGCCGCCATTGCGAAAAAGCGCCTCGAGCCTGGCAGGGACCTCACAGGATCCCAGTCCGAGCCTTTGGGCAAGGCCTCGATCCAGGCGAAACAGGTCGCGATCCGGATCGAAGTCCGAGGGCGATACAGCCTGCGAAAGCCCTATGGGACCGATGGAACTCCGTTCGAGGGCAACAAGGCTGGCCCGACTGCCGGCAGCCACGGCAATATCGCGGGCCAGCGAGCGGATATAGGTGCCAGAGGAACAGGAAACGTCGAACACCCCATCCTGTCCATTCCAGGATTCAAGGACGAGCCCATGGATAGTGACCGGCCGGGCGACCATATCTATGACTTCGCCGCGAAGGGCCCTTTCGTAGGCCCGCTTCCCGTCGATATGGAGGGCCGAATAGGCTGGTGGTTTCTGCATGATCCTGCCGCGAAAACCGGGAAGGACAGCCTCGATGGAGGCAAGGTCGGGGCAAGGGGCCTCGGCCACGACTTCACCTTCCGGATCAAGCGTAGCTGTCTCGGCGCCAAAACGCACGACAGCCCGGTAACGCTTGTCGAGCCCGGAGAATACTGAAGCGAGCCTTGATGAGGAGCCAAGAAGGGCGATCAGGAGTCCGGTGGCAAATTTGTCGAGTGTCCCCGCATGCCCGACCCTGCCTGACGCGGCTTTGCGCTTGAGTGGGGATAAGGCAACGAAGGATGTCACGCCCGCGGGTTTGGCTATGGCCGCGATGCCGGAAACCGGGATCACTGGAAGAGGCCCTTGATCCTTTCGTTGAGCTCGAAGCCCTCTTTGATGCCATGGTCCGCGACGAAGGTCAGCCGGGGCGTGACCCTGAGCCTGATCCGCTTTGCCACCTGGGATTGGATGAAACCGGCTGCGCGGGTGAGACCGGCAACCGCTTCTTCTATGCGCGCCTTCTCGTTGGCGGCCTTCTTGCCCTCGTCCCCTTCGACGAGGGCGTCAAAAGCCGAAACGAAAACCTTCGCTGCGGAGAGATCCTTGGAGGCCTCGACCCGCGTAAGCGAGACAAAGGGGCCAACCCGAGGATCCTTCACCTCTCCCATCAGTATCAGGGAGGAGAGTTCCTCGAGGAGCTGTTCCTCCAGTTTCTTATGCCTTATCGCGTCCATTGCCATTCCCGCCCAAGGTACGCGCGACCTCGATCATCTCGTAGATCTCGAAAATGTCGCCTTCCTTGACATCATTGCAGTCCACTATGCCGATGCCGCATTCGTAGCCGGCCGCGACTTCACGCGCATCGTCCTTGAAGCGCTTGAGGGAGCCAATGTTGCCCTGGTGGATCTCGATGCTGTCGCGGATGACGCGGACCTTGCTGGATCGAGTGACTTTCCCTTCCAGGACGAAACAACCGGCGATGACACCGATCTTCGGCACCTTGAAGATCTCGCGCACCTCGACCTTGCCGATCTCGGATTCCTTGACCTCGGGAGCGAGGAGGCCTTCCATGGCCTTCCGTATTTCCTCTTCGGCCCTGTAGATGATGTTGTACTTGCGGATATCGACCTTTTCCTGGTCGGCAAGCGACTTGGCCTTGGGAGAAGGCCTGACGTTGAAGGCGATGATGATGGCATCGGAGGCGCTGGCAAGGTTGACATCGTCCTCGCTGATGGCGCCCGCCGCCGAGCGGATGACGTTGAGCCTGACTTCCGGAGTCGAGAGCTTTTCGAGGAGACCCTTGAGGGCTTCCACCGATCCCTGGACGTCGGCCTTGATGATGACCTTGAGTTCCTTGACTTCGCCTTCCTGGATCGTGCTGTAGAGGTTGTCGAGGGTGATTTTCTTGACGTTCTTCGCTTCCTCGTACTTCTTCAGCTCCTGGCGCTTGCTGGAGATCTCCCTTGCGAACTTCTCGTCATCGACTGCCTCGAAAGGATCGCCGGCATTGGGGATGCCTTCGAAACCGACGACTTCCACAGGAGTGGAGGGGGGAGCCGATTCGATGCGCTCGCCCTTGTCGTTGAAGAGGGCCCTGACCTTGCCGGGGAAAATGCCGGCGACAAAGGAATCGCCGATCTTGAGCGTGCCGCGCTCGACGATGACCGTAGCCACGATACCCCGCCCTTGGTCGATGCGGGACTCGATGACCTTGCCTTCGGCATTGCGGGCATAGTTCGCCGTCAGCTCGAGGATTTCTGCCTGGAGTAGGATGGCGTCGAGGAGCTCGGGGATTCCCTTCTTCTGGAGGGCGGAAATCTCCACGAACTGGGTGGTTCCACCCCAATCCTCAGGTATGAGTCCGACTTCGGAGAGCTGGGTCTTCACGCGGTCGGGATTGGCCTCGGGGAGGTCGATCTTGTTGATCGCGACGATGATCGGGAGCTTGGCCGCCTTGGCATGGTCGATGGCTTCCCGGGTCTGGGGCATCACGCCATCGTTGGCCGCGACGACGAGGATGACGATGTCCGTGACCTGGGCACCGCGGGCACGCATCTTGGTGAAGGCTTCATGGCCCGGCGTATCGAGGAAGGTGATCCGGCCCTTGGGCGTCTCGACCTGGTAGGCGCCGATATGCTGGGTTATTCCGCCGAACTCGCCGGCGACGACATCGGTCTTCCGGATGGCGTCGAGGAGTTTGGTCTTTCCATGATCGACGTGTCCCATGACCGTGACGATCGGGGACCTGTGGATGAGGTCAGACGCGATATCGTCAACCTTGGCGATGACGGTCTCGTCGTAGAGGGAAACGATATGGACGGCGCAATTGTATTCCTGCGCAAGGATCGTAGCGGTGTCAGCGTCTATCTTCTGGTTCATCGTCGCCATGACACCGAGCTTCATGAGCTTCCCGATGAGTTCGGAGGGCTTGAGGTTCATCTTCTTGGCGAGATCGGATACGGAGATGTTCTCCATGATGTCGATCTCTTTGGGAATGGCCAAGGCACGGGCATCGGCCTTTTTCTTCTGCTGGAGCGCCTTCTCGGCCTCTTCCTCACGTTTGGTATAGGCGGGCTTCTTTCCGCGCAACGGCTTCCTGACCGCCGTCTTGCTCGCGCCCATGACGGCATTGCCGGGGCCTCCGGGCCTGTTGGGGCCGCCGCCCATTCCCGGCCTGCCGCCGTAGCCGCCGCCGCCCGGACGCTGCCCGCCGCCGCCGTAGCCGCCCGGTCGCTGTCCGCCGAACCCACCGGGACGCGGAGCTCCACCGCCGTAGCCGCCGCCCTGGCCGGGGCCGCTCGGACGTGGGGCGCCATAGCCGCCGCCTTGGCCGGGGCCGCTCGGACGCTGTCCGCCGTAGCCGCCGCCTTGGCCTTGATATCCACCGCTGCTCTGGCCGTAGCCAGGCCGCTGTCCGCCGTATCCGCCGCCCTGGCCATAGCCACCGGGCCGCGCTCCGCTTGATGCTCCGCCGCCATAGCCACCGCCGCTGGGCCCCTGGCTCTGGCCATAGCCGCCGCCCTGCCCCTGGTATCCCGGGCCCTGAGGACGCGGACTGTTGTAGCCGCCACCCTGACCTTGGTAGCCGGGGCTCGGAGGACGAGGACTGTTGTAGCCGCCGCCCTGACCCTGGTAGCCGGGGCTCGGAGGACGAGGACTGTTGTAGCCGCCACCTTGCCCCTGATAGCCTGATCCTTGGGGACGCTGGCCTTGATATCCGCTTCCCTGGCCCGGCGCTTGGCCGGGGACAGGGGGTCGCGGTGAATTGTAGCCCGAGCCCCCGGGCCGCGAGCCGTATCCGCTTGAAGGACGGGAATCACCATAGCCCGAGGATGGGCGCGCAGAGGGATAGCCGGTGCTTGCTGGGCGCGGGGTTCCGACACCGCTGGGGGAACGGCCGCCCTGGGCGCCTTCACCCGGGAGTCGAGGAGACGCTGGCCTTGGGGCCGCGGGCATCGCGGGACGGGCTTCCCCGCCTTCCATCGTGGCCGCGGGCTGGGCTGGGCGCTCTGCAGGAGGTGACGATTCAACCGAATCCACCACGGAAACCGCGGGCCGATCCGCGACAGGCGCGGCATGGGTAGACGCCGGGACGTGCTGGGCCGGGACAGCCTCATCGGCTCCTCCGCTCGCACCGCCCTCTTCATGATGGGCCACGACGCGAGCCTGGGGCTTGCGCACGACGACTTTCTTCTTGACGACGACCACTTTCTTCTTTTCGCCCTGCGCGTCGTGGTCCGGCGCGGCCGGTGCCTCAACAGGCTGTGGTTCGACCTCTGTGGCCTTCACCTTGGGCTGCTTTATGAGATTGGCGCGCTGCTTCTGCGGATTCTCGGTGTTGTCCGTCATAGATTCCCTTTAAGATTCCTGATCGTCCTCATACTCGAAGCTGAGCTCGACCCCGCATGCGGGGCAGTGGCTCATATCGGGTGTGACTCGTGCACCGCAATCCGGGCACTCGTATGCTTCTTCTCCCTCGACGGGTTTTTCGCCTGCGACGGTGGCGGCCTCTCCGGCCTCGGCCTCTTCAACAACCTCTACATTTTCATTGATGATGGACTGTATGGCGCCAATCGCGTCCTGGCCAAGGCCTTCAATGGCCGCCAGCTGCTCGCCTGGCGCGGCCAGGAACTGCTCGATGCTCACGATGCCAGCGCCTCCGAGGAGGACGGCCCATTCGGGGTCTATCCCTGGAAGGTCGGCGATATCGTAGATCTCCTCTTCCTGCCCCTCGCCGAAGAGCTCGGAAACGGCCCTGCGGTAGTCGCCGGTGCGATCCATCTCGCGGAATTGCTCTTCGGTCTTGACGTCGATATTCCAGTCACAGAGGCGATTGGCGAGCCTGACATTGAGGCCCTGCTTGCCGATGGCCACAGAGAGCTGGCTTTCAGGAACGACTGCCAAGGCAAGGTGCTTGCCCTCGTCCATGATGTAGATGTCCCGGACCTCGGCCGGAGAGAGGGCATTCCGGATAAAGCGCTTGGGATCGATCTCGTACTTGAGGATGTCGACTTTCTCGCCTTCGAGTTCCCGGATGATCGCCTGGATGCGGATGCCCTTGAGCCCGACGCAGGCCCCGACTGGATCGATATCCTCACGGCGCGAAAAGACGGCGATCTTGGTCCGATAGCCCGGCTCGCGGACGATCTTGAACACGTCGACGGTCTTGTCGTAGATCTCGGGCACTTCGAGCTCGAGTATCTTCTTCACGAACTCCGCATGGGTGCGCGAGAGGACGATCTGCGGACCCGAGCGTCCACGCTCTACCTCGACGATCATGGCCTTGATCCGGTCACCCATGTGGTAGTTCTCGCGCGGCGACTGGTATTTCTTCGGGAATATGCCCTCGATCTTGCCGAGGTCCACGAAGATATTCCCGTTTTTTTCGCGCTGGAAATACCCGATGATGATCTCGCCGACCTTGGACTTGTATTCGGCGAAGAGGGTGTCACGGGAGATCTCCCGCAACGACTGACGGGTCGTCTGCTTGGCGAGCATGACTGATTGAAGGTCGAAATCGTGCGGATCGACAGGTATCTCGAGGATGTCGCCGATCTCGGCGCCATCGGCCATGTCGTTGGCTTCCTCGAGGGAAATCTCGAGGACGGGATCATCCACTTCCTCGACTATCGTCTTCTTGGCGTAGACATCCACGCCCGCATAATTGTCCTGGAAGCGGACGACCGCGTTTTCGTTGGTCCCGTACTTCTTCTTATAGGCGGCGAAGAGGGCATCCTCCACCGTTTTCACGATGAGGTCTTCGGAAATTCCCTTTTCGTCTATGAGTTGGCGTATCGCATCTGCCATTTCGGAAGCCATAGGAATCAGTCTCCCTCCTGGGTAGAGTCTAGCCGGGCCTTAGCGACGGCGGAGAGGTCTATGACCTCGGTCCCTTTTTCTGTGGCAAGGGCGATCTCCTGCTCCGTGGCGGAGAGTAGCTTGCCCTTGACCCATTCGGTTTCATTCACAAGCAGGATGCGGAGCCCCTTGCCGATGAAGATGCCGTACTCGCGGTTTGAACGTATCATCCGATCGATTCCGGGACTGGAAACCTCGAGATTCGGATCTTCGATGCCGAGAAGCACCTGGAGCCGTGGATAAATAAGACGATGAGCCTTGGAGCACTCACCAATGCCGGTGCCGGTCGGGGAAAAAACGACCACTCTGGCCGTGGCGGCGTCCTTTCTCCGGCTTAACGAAAACTCCACAAGGGAGAGGCCCACTCCCCCAAGAAGAGTTTCCATTTCCTGAACTATCGCTTCTTGTTCCTGCATACCTATAAAAAAAAGAGCCGTATCAACGACTCTTCTTATTCCTAAGGAGAATCTTATTTTTTCTTACCTACAGCGCATACTAGCTCTTTTGAAGGCCCTCGTCAATACGCCGACACGCTTGGCGCCAAGGCCGCAGGCCCGCTAATCCGCGGCGAGGGACAGAAATGCGACGAAGCCGCTGCCGCCGGATTTGAGCGCCTTGGCACAGGCCTCCGCGGTCGCGCCGCTTGTGAAGACATCGTCGAGGAGGACAGCGCGCGCTGGCGCCTTGGCTCCGTCGCGGAGGCGGTATGCATGCTTCGCGTTCTCGAACCTCGCTTCGAGGCCAAGCTTCTTCTGCTCCTCCGAAGGGAGCCGCTCGAGCACACGCGCGACGGGTAGGCCCCGTTTTTCCAGCCGGCATACAATCTCCTCCACTTGGTCCCAGCCCTTTTCCACGATCTTGGCGCGGCGGAACGGCACGGGCACGATTGCCGCCCCGGGCCAATGGATCCGCGCAGTCTCATAAAGCAGGGGAACAAAGCAGGAAGCGAGGGAGCGATGGCCGGCGAATTTGTAGGCGGATATCAGCGATGCGGCGAGGCCGCGATAGGCATAAAGGGGCAGCGCCTCGTCGAAGGACCAGGACTTGGCGCGGCAACGCATGCAAATCCCCAGTTCGGAGATGAGCACCTTGCCGCAGGCCGGACAGCGCGACCCGGATATCGGTTCAAGGCCTTCCTGGCAATCGTGGCATAGGTGCCGTTCATCCGCCTCAAGGAGGCGCCCGCAGACCGCGCAGGGCTCCGGAAAGGCGAGGTCCACGATGGAGCGAAACGCATGCCTTGTTCGGCGCAGGTATCTTCCCATGCCAAGCCTACGCCTCCCACCGGCTATCGTGCTTGAAGCATTTTCTTGAGATCCGCCAGGCGGTTCAATGCCTCGAGGGGTGAAAGGTGGTCGATGTCGAGGGAAGCGAGCGCGGCCAGCACCAACTCGCCGGGATCAAAAAGGTCGACTTGGGAGGAATGGCGAGGAGGCTTCCCTGTCGTCCTTTCCGCTTCTTCGGGCAAGCGCACTGTCGGCGCCGGAAGGGTTTTTTCCTTGCGGGAAAGCTCGGCCTGGACAAAGGCCGCACGCTTGAGGACGAAGCGGGGAAGCCCTGCGAGGCGGGCGACATGTATTCCGTAGGAGGATGCCGCAGGGCAATCCTGGACGCGTTTGAGGAAAACGATGTCGCCGTCCTCCTCGGCGACCGCAAGGCTCAGGTTTCGCAGCCGCGGATGGTCAAGCGCGGTCAGCTCATGATAATGGGTAGCGAAAAGGGTCCTGCATCGGAGCCTGTCCAGGAGGTCCTCGCTGACCGCCCATGCGATGGCGAGGCCATCAATAGTGCTTGTTCCTCGCCCGACCTCATCCATGATCACGAGGCTGCGCTCGGTGGCGGTGTTGAGGATACGGGCCGTCTCGTGCATTTCCACGAGGAAAGTCGACTCGCCCCGCGCCAGGTTGTCCTGGGCGCCGACCCGGCAGAAGATGCGGTCCACGATGCCGATTTCGGCTTCGAGCGCCGGCACGAAGGATCCGGCCTGGGCCATGAGGACAATGAGGGCAGTCTGGCGGAGGAAGGTGGACTTGCCCGCCATGTTGGGACCAGTTATGAGGGCAAAGGCCGTCTTCCCCTCGGCGGAGGCATCTATCGCGATCCCGTTCGGGATGAAGGCCCCGGTCGGCAGGTGGGTCTCCACGACGGGATGCCGGCCTTCCACGATGCGCAGCAGTTCGGAATCGGTTACGCTCGGTCGGGAATAGCCGCGCCGGGTAGCGGCCCATGCGTAGGATGCCAGGCAATCCAGCACCGCCACGGTCCTGGCGTCGGCGAGGATATCCGCCACGACGGCCTTCGTCGCCTCGCGGACTGCCAGGAAAAGCCGTTTTTCCAGTTCGACGATGCGCTCGGTGGAGCCGTTGATCTCGCTTTCGATCTCGGCAAGCCGGTTTGTCGTATAGCGCTCGCCGTTCACGAGGGATTGGCGCCTGATGAAATGCGCGGGGACGGATTCCAGCTTGCCTTTGGAAACCTCGAGGTAATAGCCAATGATTCGGTTGTAATGGACCCTGAGATTGGCAATGCCGGATTGCCCGCGCTCCTCTTCCAGATAGGCTTCGAGGACCGCGCGCGAATCTGCCTTGATGGCACTCAGGCGATCGAGTTCGGCGTCATAGCCCTCGCGTATGAGCTCTCCCTCGGAAAGCAGGATGGACGGCTCGTCCCGGATCGCTGCGCCCACGAGGGCGATGATGGCCGAGGTTCGATCCCGGGAAGCGGCGTCGGGACCCTCGGCAAGAAGGCCCTGGGCTTCATGGGAGGAGAGAAGCTCCCTTGCGGCGCCTGAGGCGAGGAGCGAATCGCGAAGGGCGAGGAGGTCCTTGGCATGGGCCTTGTCCATGGCTACCCTGGATGCCAGCCGCTCCGCGTCCAGGAAGCGCCCCAAGAGCTCCCGGAGCGTGGCCAGGAGCCCTTGGTCCCGATACAGGAAGTCGACCGCTTCGAGCCTTGCCTCGATCTCATCGCGGAATCGAAGCGGCTCAAGGAGCCATTGCCGCAAAAGGCGGGCCCCGGGGGCCGTCCTCGTTTCGTCCAGGACCTCGAGGAGGGAAAAGGACTTTGAGGAATCATGGAGGTTCTGCACCAGCTCAAGGTTCTTCTGGCTGGATTCATCCACATGGGCAAAGCGATCGGCGTCATAGGGCAGGGGCAGGGAGAGATGGACGGCGGCCTTGATGGCCGTTTCGTCCACATAGCGCAGCAAGGCCCTTGCCGCGGAGAGCTCAGGCGCCAGGTCCTCGAAGCCAAGCCCCTTGAGAGTGGCCAGGCCGAAGCGCCGCCTGATCTCCTCGGCGTCCTCGGCGATGTTGAAGGACCAGTCAGGAAGGCGGTTGAGGATGAGTCCGGGACGCTCCTCAATCGCCTGCGCCACCTCAGGCCGTTCAAGAAGGCTCTGCTGTATCAGGATCTCCCGCGGCGAAAGGCGAAAAAGCTCTTTTCTAAGCCGGCCTTCGGCCTGGATGGCCTCCCGAGCGTCGAAGGAAAAGGCGCGGAACTCTGCGGTGGAGATGTCGACATAGGCCATGGAAAGCCGGAACTGGTCCCCGGACAGGGCCACAAGGAAATTGTTCGCCGCCTGGTCGAGGAAGTCCTCGTCAAGGACGGTGCCGGGGGTGATCACCTCGACCACGCCCCTTTCGACGAGGCCCTTGCCCTTCCCCGGCTCGGAAAGCTGTTCGGCGATCGCGACCTTCTTGCCGGCACGAAGGAGGCGGGCGATGTAGGCATGCGCCGCATGGTAGGGGATGCCGCACATCGGCTCCCCTTGCCGCTTGGTCAGCGTGAGGTTGAGGAGGGCGCTCACCTCGACGGCATCCTCGAAGAACATCTCGTAGAAATCGCCCAGACGGAAAAACAGCACGGCATCACGGTGCTGTGATTTCGCGCGGCGATATTGGTCCATCATCGGGCTCTGGTCGGCCATAGGCGTTGCATTATAGTGGGCGACGCTTTACTCTACAAGAAGAAGACGAAATTCGAAGGAGACCGGCCCATGGAAGAAGCCGTCTATTATGGCGAGTCGGGTGGTGAGCTCTTCATCAAGGTCCTCGGCCATATGACCGCAGCCCTCTGTCCCGAACTCAAGGCGAGGGCCTTCGCCCGCCTCGACGGCGAAGAAAGCGTAGCGGGTGTGTTCTTCGACCTCCGCTCCTGCGAATACATGGATTCGACCTTCCTGGGCCTCATTGTCGGGGTCAACAAGCGTTTCAAGGCCAAGAGCGGCAAGCCCGTCCTCCTCCTCCATGTGAACCCGACCTGCATGGGCCTTCTCAAGACCATCGGCGTCCTTAGGCTCGTCGAGCTCTCGGACGAGGAAAAGCGTTTCCCGGAGCCCATGGAAGCCATTGGGCCGGGTCCACGGGCTACGGCCGAATTCCTCCTCAACGCCCATGGGGAGCTCAGCGAGATTTCCGAGGAAAACAAATCCCGCTTTGCCACCCTCACCAAGGCGCTGAAAGACTCCCTGGGAAAAGACGCCGGTGCCACCTAGGGCCAGAGGCTCGCCACCAGCGGAAAAAAAAGCGCGCCGGCTTGCTGGCGCGCTTTTTCCGTTTCCCAGGGGAATCGCGGCTTCTAGGGCGTCGACTTGGGGGAGAGGGCCTGGATCACCTGGTCGGTGATGTCGATCATCGAGGAGTACCAGACAACCGCGCTGATCACGGAATCCGCGCTCTTCAGGTTGAGGACGATGGAATAGCCCTGGGTTTCTGAGATGGCCTGGATCTGCCGGTATACCTGCTGGACAAACTCGCTCGAGGACGAGAGTTTTTTAGCCTGGTCATCGAGTTCGGCCTGTTTTGCCCGGACAAAGTCGCGCAGGTACTCGGTCTTCTGGTAGATGTCGCTCTCGATCTTCATCGACTTCTGCCTGTCGCCGGACTTGTCCGCGTCCACCTTCTGGAGCTGGAGCCGCTTGATCTCCTCGGCCATCTTGTCGATCTCGACCTGGATCTGGGTCTTGCGGAGCTCGAAGTCCTTGAAGGCGGCACCGTCCTTCGAATAGGCCATGATGACCTTCTGCAGGTCGATGACGGCTATCCTCGTGATCTGCTGGGCGAAGGCCTGCCCAGCCGTAGCGAACGCCATGACGAGGATGAAGGCAACCGGGAAGAGTCCACGCGCTTTCTTCATGCCGAGCACTCCTTGCTTAATTCAATGACTGGCTGATGCTGATTACGAAATCCATGCCGCCGTCGGATCCCGCGGGCGTCCAGTTGATCGTGCTGCCGTCGAAGGCGAAACGCTTCGCGAAATAGAAGCGGAAGGGGAACTGGGGAATGGTGAAGCGGATGCCGAATCCCATGCTCATGGCCAGGTTGTTCCAGCCGAGTTCCGAGAAGGTGGCCTTGGTCTTGTCGATGCTCGTGGAGGAGTCCCCGATCTGGACAAGGCCGCTCGAGGTCTGGAGGGCATCGACATCGAGGAAACCGTCGAGCCAGAAATACTCGTCGAAGATGGGCATGCGGAGTTCCAGCCAATTGTCCCAAAGGGCCCTTCCATCCTCGTAGGCGTAGAGGCTGGTCCAGCCGCGTCCGACAAAGGTCCCGTCGATGTGGATATCGTCCGAAGGGCTCACCTGGGCCGTTCCGCCGGGGCTCTGGGGAAGCATGACGTTGAGGGCGCTGTGTCCGCCGAGCACCCATTTGAGGTTCCATCCCTCGAATACCGGGATGTTGAAGAGGGTGACGAAGGCGTCAAGACGACTGTCCGAGCGGATGTAGTGCTGGGACTCGATGGAGCTGATCCCGGCGAAGGTCAGCTTCTGGCTTGCGTAATAGCCCGATCCGGGGTTGTACCAGAGGTCCAGGTTGTTCAGGTAGGCACGAAAGGGAATCTTGTTTGTCCACTGGGGGACATTCACGATTTCCCGTACATCCTTCGATGCCGGACGGTATTTTGCCGTGTCGTACTCGGTAAGGCCGAGGCTCGACGCGAAACCAAGGCTGAATCCCAGGTCTCCGAAGGTGGTGTGGCGGCTATAGCCACCCGTGGCTCCGAGGGTGAGCGAAAGGTACTCGTAGGGCATCTTGTAGTCATCGGATATGGTCGTGGTCGAGTCGGCATACTGGCTGGCGGAGATGTAGGGATCCGGCACTCCGGTGTCGAAGATCGGATCGAGGAGATCCTGGTTGGTCGTCAGGAATTTATGGTCAAACGCAAGGTTGAGGCCGCCGGAAATGCGCTTCCCGAAGAGCCAGCTGTCGCCGTAGGTCAGGCTCACGGTCTGGGCAGTCGGCGAGGCATTGAGTTCCACGCCGAGGTTCTGTCCCTTCCCCTGGAAATTCTTCTCGTTCCACTTGATGAGGCCCGACAACGGGAAGGTGCTGGAACTCGCATTGGCGCCCAGACCTGAGAGGGTCACGCCAAATTGTATATCGGCGGTGCTTTGCTCCTCCACCGAGATGACGAGATCCATGAGGTTCTCGTCGCTGCCAGGGAGGAGCTGGGGTTCGATCGCCGAGAAGAACTGCAGGTTATAGAGGTTGCGAAGGCCTTCGATGATCTTGGCCTTTGAAAAGACATCGCCAACCTCCAGGGGAATTTCCCTGGCCAGCACCATGTCCTGGGTCCTGCTGTTGCCCTTGAAGGAGATGCTTTCGATATGGGCCCGGTCACGTTCGGTGACGGTGACCGAATATACGATGCTCCGCGCCTGGCTGTCCCGGACTTCCTTCAAATCAATGACGTTGAATATATAGCCGTTTTCGTAGTACAGGTCATCCATCGCCTGTTTTTCCGTAAGCAGCTTGGTGACATCGAGGATGGCTCCCTTTTTCTGGGCGAAGAAGGACTGGAGCCTGGCCTCTCCAAATACCTTGTTCCCCGCGAAGGAAATGCCGCCATACAGCCATTGCTTGCCTTCGTTCAGCACGAAGGTCAGGACAAGGAGGTTCCGGTCGGTCTTGGCATCCTTTTCCAGGCTGCGGGTCACATCCACGATGGTCGCGTCGGCATAGCCGCGCTTCCGGTAATAGGCGATGACCTTCTGCTTGTCACTCTCGAGTTTCGATTCCTGGAAGGTGCCAGGCTGGAGGAAAGCCACTGCCTTGAGCTCCAGCTGGTTCCGGATCGTCGAATCCTTGAACGCGCTGAGGCCCTGGAAACGGATTTCCTTGATGGCGACGAGGCTGCCCTCGTCCACGAAAAAGGTCAGGGAAACGCCCAAGTCCGTGGCGGTCGTGGAGGACGTGATCTTGGCGTCGGGATAGCCCTTGTCGAGGTAGAGCTTCTTCACCGCGAGCATGTCGAGCTTGCTCTTCGAGAGGCTGAAAATATCGCCGACTTTCTCCTGGACGACATCGAGGATCTCGGTGGTGCGGAGCCCCGAATTGCCGGAGATCAGGATGCCCGTCACCGCCGCTTTTTCCTTGACCGTGAATTTTATGAGGACCTTGGTCCTGGCCGCATCGCCGGGGAAGGCGGCCGGCTCGATGGTCTCGAACCAGTCGAGGGCATAGACCTGGGCCTGGAGGCTGCTCCACATTTCTTCGGTCAGGCTCTTGCCGACAAAGGGCTTCACCGTCGCGTCGAGCTCGTTCTTGTCAGCGTGGGTGGCGCCGATCCACTCAATCGCCGAGATCGGTTTACCCCAGAACCAGTCGACATCAGCCTCCTGGGAAAATGCCCCGACGAGGCAGAGGGCGAAGGCCAGGATACTTGCAGATCGCTTCATGGTACTCCTCACGAAAACGGGCCGGGCAAAAGCGGCCGGCGCCCGAGTCGATGGTGAACGGCATTGTGCACAAAACCCGACGCCGAATGTCGAGTCTAAACGGAAAAGTCCCGAGGGAACAAGAGGGTGGAGGCTTGCGGCCGGGGGCACCGCTTGCAAAGACCGCCCGGCTATGGCTACCTTGGAGCCCATGGATGGCATGAACAGACCTGTGCTTCGGCGCTTTGTCGTTTTTGAGGGACTCGATGGCGCGGGCACGACAACCCAACTCCGGCTCCTGGGAGCCGCGCTCGAAAAAGCGCGGATTCCCCATTGGGTCACCTGCGAGCCCACCTCCCTCCCAACCGGCCGCATCGTTCGCCAAGTGCTCAAGGGCGAAGTGGACGCCCGGCCGGAAACCCTTGCGCGGCTCTTCTCGGCTGACCGCCACGAACATCTCTACGGTCCCGAAGGCATCATGGTGCGCCTCGGACGCGGCGAGTTGATCGTCTGTGACCGCTATCTTTTTTCCAGCCTGGCCTACCAGGGAGTGGCTTGCGGTTACGATCTCCCCCGTGCGCTGAACGCGGCTTTTCCCCTTCCCGAGCTTGTCATATTCTTCGACCTCCCCGCTTCCCTGGCCATGGACCGCGTCGAGGCCCGGGCCGAGCGGGAGATCTTCGAGACCAGGCCCACCCAGGAGCGGGTCCGCGAGGCCTATGAGGCTACCCTCACGGAGTTCTCGGGACAGGGCATGAAGATCCTTCGCGTGAACGCGTCACGGCCCGTCGCCGAAGTCGCGGCCGCGATCATGGAGGCGCTTCGGGACTTTGCCGGCATCGAACCCATGACAGGTAAACATCTTTAGGGGAGCCAAGGTTTCGGGTTTCGCTTTTTTAATAGGCAGGGCTTGAATACGACCCTTGCGTGGCCGATAGATGATGATATGCGAAGGTCGGTCCTTGTCGCCCTCATCTCCCTTGTTGCCGCCTGCCTTGGCGCGGCCTATCCTGTCTATTACAAGGAACAGTACTGGAAGCTCTACCATGAGCACTACATTCAGTACCCTGACGACGCGATAGAGAACATCTTCTGGCTGGAAAAAGCGAAGAAAGCGGATTTCTGCAATCCCCTCTATGCCCTCGCGACCATCGAGGACAAGAAGCAATGGGAACGATACCGCTACCTGTTGGATATGCAGATCGACCTGAAGCTCATCGAGCAGCATATAGCCCTTGCCGTGAAGTTCGACAAGCGCGTGGCCTACTTCTACAACGCCCCGTGGAAGGCGGACAACCTGGAGACGCTGAAAATCGCCGAAAGCGCCTACCGCGCGGCCCTTTCGTATTGGCCCGAGGCCAAGGAACTGGCGCTCAAGGCCATGAAAATGCGCTTCACCGTCCTTTCCGGGGGCGAATTCTGGGTCAACGAGGCGGCTCGCATCGAGGAAGGCGACCTTGACTACAAGGCCACACTTGACCGCGAGCTGGCCCGCCTCGCGAAGGTGCGCTCGGAATTCGCCAAGATGGATTCCACGACCTATTAGCGGATCAGCATCGCGTCACCGTAGCTGAAGAAGCGATAGCGCTCCCTGACTGCCTCCGCATAGGTCTCCAGGATGAGGTCCTTGCCGGCAAAGGCCGACACGAGCATGAGGAGTGTCGACCTGGGGGTATGGAAATTGGTGAAAAGCCGGTCGACCACCTTGAAACGATAGCCGGGGACGATGAAGATCCTCGTGCTGCCCGGCCCGGCCCTGAGGAATCCCCCGCCCTCCTCCACCCATGCCGATTCAAGCGTCCGGACGCTCGTCGTGCCGACGGCGAGCACGGGCCTGCCTTCCCTCCGCGCCTTGGCGACCGCCGCAGCCGTGCTTTCGGGCACGCTGTATTCCTCGAGATGCATCACATGTCCCGCGAGATCCTCGCTTCGCACGGGCAGGAAGGTTCCCAGTCCCACATGGAGGGTCACGAAAGCCCGCTCTATCCCGCGGGCATCGAGGGCGGCCAGTGTCCCTTCGGTGAAGTGGAGGCCGGCGGTCGGCGCGGCGGAGGAACCCGTGGCCGCGGCATAGACGGTCTGGTAGCGCTCCGCGTCCGCAGCCGCGTCGGTCCTCTTTATGTAGGGCGGAAGCGGGATATGCCCCGCTCCATCAAGGTAGGCATCGTCGATGGGCGGACTGAACCGCAGGATGCGGGTGGCGCCGTCGCCTCCCGTATCCTTTGCGCCTGCAAGGATCTCGCCTTCCACGCCGTGCGGAAAGCTGTAGCGCCTTCCCGGCTTTTGCTTCCGCATCTTGGTGGACGCGGCTTCCCAGGTATCTGGGCCGAGGCGGCGCAAGAGGAGGAATTCCACCCGCGCGCCCGTGTCCAGCGCCTGCGCATGGATCCTGGCCTTGCGCACCCGCGAGTCGTTGAGGACCATGAGGGTGCCTTTTTCGATATAGTTGGGCATATCGCACATCGCGGCATGCTCCCGCCTTCCCGTGGACCGGTCCAGCACGAGGAGCCTCGACTCGCCGCGGCGGTCGGGAGGGAACTGCGCGATCAGCTCCTCGGGCAGGTCAAAAGAGAAGTCGTCCGTCTTCACGCGGCATCTCCAGTCCGAGGTGTTCGTAGGCCGCCCGCGTGGCCACGCGGCCGCGCGGGGTCCGCGCGAGGAAACCCGCCTGGATGAGGAAGGGCTCGTAGTAATCCTCGAGGCCGTCCACGCCTTCGCCTACGGTTATGGCCAAGGTCTCGGCGCCCACGGGACCGCCGCCATACTTGGTGATGATGGCCCGCAGGATGTCCCGGTCAAGGCGCTCCAGGCCGATGCGGTCGACCTCGAGGCGCGCAAGCCCCTCGATGACGATGCCCCGGGTCACCTTCCCCTTCCCTGAGACCTGGGCGAAATCCCTCATGCGCCGAAGGAGGCGGTTCGCTATCCTTGGCGTTCCCCTGCTCGATGCCGCCAGTAGGCTGGCCGCGTCGCCTTCCATCTCGACGCCAAGGATGGCCGCTGAGCGGCGGATCACGGACTCGAGCTCGTCCTTTTCATAGTAACCGAAGCGGAGGCTGATCCCGAAGCGGCTGGAAAGGGGAGCCGACACGCCTCCTGGCTTGGTCGTCGCCCCGATGAGGGTGAAGGGCGGCACGGGGACGCGCACCGTGCGGGCCGAGGGTCCCTGGCCGATGATCCAATCGAGCTCGTAGTCCTCCATCGCGATGTAGAGCATCTCCTCAATGACCGGCTTGAGCCTATGGATCTCGTCGATGAACAAAACGGATCGGTCCCGCAGCGTCGTGAGGACGCCGGCAAGGTCCTTCGGCTTGTCCAGGGCTGGGGCGCTTGTCGGCTTGAATTCGACGCCGAGCTCGTTGGCGACCACCTGGGCAAGCGTCGTCTTACCGAGGCCGGGTGGGCCCATGAGGAAGAGGTGATCAAGGGCCTCTTCGCGGTTCCTTGCCGCGGAAATGAAGAGCGACAGGTTTTCCTTGAGCCGCGCCTGGCCCTGGAATTCCGCCATGACCCGAGGGCGGAGTGAGCCCTCGCGCTCGTCTTCCTGGGGATTGTGGGAAGGGTTGAGATGGAGCGCTTCGAAGCCATTTCCATCGCCATCGGGGCCGGGAACATCGGCCTGGGCTCCGGATGAGGCCGTTTTTTTCCTCGGTGCCATCATCAGGACCCCGAGGAAAGCTCAAGGAGGGCGCGCCGGAAAAGCTCTCGCTCCTTCTCCGGCCCGGCCTCCACCTGGGCATCAAGGGCAGCCACCGCTTTCTCCGCCCTCTTCCGGTCAAAACCCATGTCCGCAAGGGCGCGGACGAGGTCCACCCAGGCCGTGTCGGTCTTTTCCCTTCGTCCGTCCAGACCCGGCGCTGGCCTGACAAGCCGGCCTTTGAGGGCAAGGAGCATCTTCTGGGCAAGTTTTGGACCGACGCCGGGAATGCGCTGGAGCGCGACAAGGTCATCGGACTCAAGCGCGATCTCCAATGCCTCCGGCCTGATGCCCGAGAGGACACGCAACGCCTGCTTGGGGCCGATGCCCTCGACCTTCATGAGCTCATGGAAGACCTGGCGCTCCAGCTCAGTGGGGAAAGCGAAAAGCCTCATCCCGTCCTCCCAATGGTGGAGCCAGGTGTAGGCGCGGACCTCGTCACCGATGCGCCCGAAATCGTCGATGGAACGCGCAGGCACGGCGAGTTCCCATTCGAGGCCGCCGGTCTCCACGCAGATCGAATCGGCACGCTTTTCGCTGAGCCGTCCACGGATGCTGTTGAACATGGGGGGAGTATAGGGCTTGGGGAGAGGAGATGGCAAGAATGGGCGAAAAGGGCGGCTCAGGAAACGGTCCCTCCGATTTATTGGCATATGCTTCATATAACCATTATGGTTTATTATATACACCATAAGAGAAAACATGGAAAAACCAATCCGTTCCTCGCTCCCCTGTGGCGCGGCCTCCCCGCTGACTCCGCCAGGAGCCTCGCTGTTATCATCAGCCTTGGGTCTCCTTCGCAGCCAGCCGGCGAGGCTCGTTCGCCGGTCGACCTCGCTCTCATCCTTGACCGCTCTGGTTCCATGCAAGGGAAGAAAGCAATATTCTCTTGGCGCTACAGACGCGAAAGCGGGCCTTCGTGATGCCAGCGGCAGATGGCGGCGGCAAGCGCATCGGCCGCATGGTCAGGCTTCGGGACAGCGGCAAGACCGAGGAGGAGGCGCACCATCGCCTGGACGTCTTCCTTTTCGGCACGAGACGAGCCGACCACGGCCTGCTTGATGAGGGTCGGGCTGTATTCCGCAAGAGGGACCCCTGCCCGTACGAAGGCCAGACGGATGACACCCTTGGCTTCGGCAACAGGAAGTGCGCTCGACACGTTTCGGGAGAAGAAAAGGCCTTCCATCGCGGCCGCGTCCGGTTTCCATTCGATGATGAGGTTTTCGATGGCCGTAAAGATGGTCATGATGCGGAGCTCGAGGGGCTCGCTCGCCTTCGTGGAAAGGCGACCGTGATCGAGGTGGTGGAGGCGGCCCGCCCTCGCCTCCACAAGGCCCCAGCCGATGGAGGCGAGGCCGGGATCTATGCCGAGAATGCGAAAGGCCGGACCCTTCCGGTGTCCGACCTTTGCGCTCTCGTCAGGGAAAGGGCTCGCCTTACTCGTCTTCGACCTCGGGGAGCTCGATGTTGTGGTAGACGTTCTGCGTATCCTCGCACTCCTCGAGCTTGTCGATGAGCTTCTGGACTTTCGAGGCGTTGTCCTTGTCCGGGATGACGTAGGTTTCCGGGATCATGGAGATTTCCGCGCCATCCGTCTCAAAACCGGCGGCATTCATCGCGTTGAGGACTTTCTCGAAATCCGCCGGATCGGTATAGACGACGAGCTCGCCGCCCTCGTTCTGCACATCGTCGGCGCCGCACTCAAGGGCGGCTTCCATGATCCTGTCCTCGGTGTACTTCTCGCCATCGTAGGACAGCACACCTTTGCGCTTGAACAGGTAGGAGACGGAACCCGTCGCGCCGAGATTGGAGCCGGAGCGGGTAAGGATATTTCGGATCTCCGCCGCAGCGCGGTTCTTGTTGTCGGTCAGGACCTCGATGAGGATCGCGCCGCCACCAGGGGCATAGGCTTCGTAATTGAGCTCTTCGTAGTTCACGCCCTCGAGCTCACCGGTGCCTTTCTTGATGGCGCGGTCGACATTGTCCTTGGGCATATTCGCGGCACGCGCCTTGAGGACAGCGGTGCGAAGGCGGGGGTTGCCGTCCGCATCCCCGCCACCCATCCGCGCCGCGATCGAGATTTCCTTGATAAGCTTCGTGAACATCTGGCCGCGCTTCGCATCAAGCGCGCCTTTCTTGTGCTTTATGGTCGCCCATTTACTGTGGCCGGACATATGCTCTCCTTACCTTAGGAACAAGCCGCACCGGAAGGAAACCCAACATGGAGATTCGGACCGGACGGCGTCTTTGAGACTGACTGTGTATCAGTTTACGGAAGGAATCTAGCATGGGCAAGAAAAAACTGTCAACTATCGGGCGCTTTCCAGCGAATAGCCTAGGTATTTTGCGTTTTTTTGCTGTTCATTGCAGTTGTTCGCAACAGAATGCCGCGGTCATTTCCAAAAAAAGGATCGCTCAGCTGAGCGATCCTTTCGTTTTCGAGGGAGGCTTTCATTGGCTCCCGGATGGCGCCGACGATTCAAGGGCAAGCTTGGCGCCGAAGCGCTGAACGCTTCCGACCTAGCGTTTGGGCTTGAGGTCGATCTTGCCGCGCTGCATGCTGTCATGAAGGATTTTCATCGTAAGCTCATCGTGCCAGCCGTAGTCGAAGGGAGATTTGCCGCGAAGGGTATTCTTCATGGCCAGATCCAGGTCGTCCTTGCAGGGCTCGCAAAGGTCGATGTCGGCCATCTGGAAATAGTTCCGGGTAGGCACTGGATTCTCTATGTTTTTCTTGCAGACGTCACAGTAGATGACTTTCATGCCACGCTCCTTCCGTCATTTGTCATGCTCAGGGTTTTATGATACCCTATAGCACATGGCTACGCAAGAGATTTTCCGGAGTCGCCATGAATAACTTCTTTCCTGTGGACGGAAACGTTTTTAGCCCCGACCATCCCTTGATCATCGCGGAAATCGGCACCTCCCATGGGGGGGACATCGGCAAGGCCCTTGAGCTCATCGACGCCGCTGCCGAAGCCGGCGCGAATTGCGCGAAATTCCAATGCGTGCTGGCCGAGGAAATCGTGCACCCGAATACCGGCTCGGTACCCCTTCCTGGCGGATCGATCCCCATTTTCGAGAGATTCCTGGCCTTGGAGCTCAACGAGGATTTCTACGCCACGGTCAAGGACAGGACAGAGGCACGGGGCCTCCTCTTCCTCTGCACACCTTTTGGCCTGCGCAGCGCCAGGATCCTAAGGCGGCTTCGGGTAAGCGCCATGAAAATCGCTAGCCCTGAGTTGAACCATCTTCCCCTCATCGATGAACTTGCCTCCTACGGCCTTCCGACCCTGGTTTCGAGCGGGGTTTCAACCCTCTCCGACATCGAGCGTTCACTCCGGCACCTCGCCTGCCCTGCACTCCTCCTTCATTGCGTCACGGCCTACCCTGCACCCGCGGAGGAATACAACCTCAGGCTGCTCGCGAGCCTCTCCGCCGTTTTCGGAAAGCCGACGGGAGTCTCCGACCATTCCCTGGATCCGATCCTCGTTCCGGCCCTTGCGGTCGCGATGGGCGCGGTCGCCGTGGAAAAGCATATCTGCCTCTCGAGAAGCGACGCCGGACTCGATGACCCGATCGCCCTTCCGCCGCAGGATTTCCTCGCGATGTCCAAAGCGATCCGGCGCGCCGCCGAGCTTCCCGCCCAGGCGACCATCGCGGCGATGTCCGAGGCCTATGGGCTGGAAACGGTGGAGTCCGTCCTGGGCGACGGCGTCAAGCGGCTCGCTCCGAGCGAAGCCGCCAATTACACGCGGACCAAAAGGTCCATCCATGCGCTCAAGGAGATACGCAAGGGAGAGCTGTTCTCGGTAAGGAACCTTGCCCTTCTTCGCACCGAAAAGGTCCTTCGCCCGGGCCTCGCGCCCGAGCTGCTCACCGCCATCCGCGGCCGCGTTGCGCGGCGCAGGATTCCCTCTGGGGAAGGCGTCGAATGGGAAGATGTCGGGGACCTGGCCTGAGCAGTCGTCCTCGGGGCGTGCGCGGAGAAGTGCCTCCTATTTCAGCCTGATGACCGTCTTTCCATGCCCGCCTTCCTCCGGGCGCGCGAAATGGTACTCGGCCACGGCGGGATGGGTGCGAAGGTAGTCATGGATGCCTTTGCTGAGGATGCCTTCTCCGGTGCCATGGATGATCGAAAACAGAGAGAGACCCTGGAGGTTCGCGGCGTCGAGCTGCTTTTCCACGGCCTCAAGCGCTTCGACAAAGCGTTTGCCCCGCAGGTCCAGCTCGAAGACGGCCTTGGTCCTCCCGTCCTCACCGCGCGGCGCGAGCTCGACCGCTACTTGGGGCTTGGACTGGATGATTGCCGGGTCGGCGACCAGCTTGGCTTCGGCCACGGTCAGCCTGAGGCTTCCGGTCTCAACGACCCAGGCTTCCTTCCTGTCCTTCCTAACGAGGCTTCCCCGCTTTCTCGATGGCAGGATAAGGACCGCATCGCCCTCCGAGAAAGGACGATCGCCGTTGCCCTGCCTTGCCCCGTCCGCTTCGACGCGGTTAGAGGCCTCCTCCTCCCGCAAGCCCAGGAGCTTTTCATTCTCCAGCTCGACTGCCATGGAAAACTGGGCGATGAAATCCTTCACGGCCTTGGTCTTTTCCGTCGACAGCTCGCCCTCCCTCAAGTCCTTGACCAGGTTTTCGAGGTTTTTCCTGCTTTCGCCCAGGAGGCGCTTGAGATCGGAGACTCCCTGTTCGCGCAGCTCCAGCTCGCGCTGGCGGAGGCGCAGGCGTGAAAGGTCGGTTTTTCGTTGCTCCTCCCTCGCGACCTTCAGGCGTTCAAGGCTTTCCGCCTCGAGATCCTCGATCCTGCGGTGCTTTTCGGTGAGGCCCTTGATCAGCTCGGAGACGTCAGCCCTTTCCTCGGCAAGATAGGTCCTGGCGCCTTCGATTATCTCCCTGCGGAGCCCGTTCTGCGAGGCTACGTCGAGGGCACGGCTCTCGCCCGGGACGCCCATGAGCACGCGATAGGTGGGCTGGAGGCTTTTCGCGTCGAAGTCCATCGAGGCGTTAAGGCAGCCTGGACGTGTATAACCGTAGTTCTTGAGGATGCCATGGTGGGTCGTGAGGATAGTCAGGCAGCCCTTCCCGATAAACCAGTCGAGAAGGCCCATGGCCACGGCGCAGCCCTCCTCCGGATCCGTACCCGAGCCCAGCTCGTCGAGGAGGACAAGGCTCCGCGGGCCGACACGGTCCGCGATGCCGCCAATGACGCGCATGTGACCGGAGAAGGTCGACAAGGACTGGTCTATCGACTGCTCATCCCCGATGTCGGCATAGACCTCGTCGAACACCGAGAGGCCCGATTCCAGGGAGGCGGGGATGCCCAATCCAAACTGGTTCATGAGGGCCAGGAGGCCGATGGTCTTGAGCGTGACGGTCTTGCCGCCCGTATTGGGTCCGGTGACGATGAGGGTCCTGGTGCCGGGAGGCAGCACCACGTCGATGGGCACGGCACGCCGGCCCAGGATTGGATGACGGGCGGTGCTGATCGACAGGCCCTCGGGAAGGTCGCGGGCCAGGAAGAGGCCGCCTAGGCGTGCGTGCCGCGCCCGGGCGTGGATGCCATCCAGCGCGGCCTGGATGCGGCGCGCGGTCCGGAGGGCAGGCGCGTGCTCGAGGAGCCTTTCCGTGGTCTCCCTGAGGATCCTATTCAGCTCCTGGAGGTAGCGCGCCTCCTCCTGGACCAATTCGTTGTTTTTCTGCACAAGCTCCTCGGGCTCGAGGAAGACCGTCTGCCCAGTCGCCGAGACCTCGTGCACGATGCCCTTGATCCGCCCGCGGAAATTGGACTTGAGGGCCAGGACCGTGCGTCCGTCGCGGACAGTGGGCTGCTCGGACTGGAGCATGGAGCGGGTGTCCGGATTCCGGAAATAGGATTCCGTGAGCCCCCTGATATCCCGGTGGGCGCGCGCTATCCTTTCACGGGCAGCCTTGAGCTCGGGCAGGTCGCGCAGGGTCCCATCCTTGTTGACGATGCGGAACACGATGCGCGACACCGGCTGGAGGTCGGGCATTTCCCGAAGGGCGGCGGCGATGAGGGGGCCATCGGCGAGGCTCCAGCCTTCGGGTGCCGTTTCCCGGCCCTCATCCCCGGGGAGGCCACCCTCAGGCGCGGGGCTGCCCTTGGTGCCGCCGGCCATCGCCGCGGCCTCGCCCTGGCTGCGCTCGGAGCCTGCCTTGGCCATGAAGGCGGAGAATGCGTGGAATCCCTCCGACCAGAGGCCGAGGGCATAAAGCTCCTCGAGCTCAAGCGAGGCGCCGGCCTTGGCGATGCGCTTGACCGCGAGCCCGATGGGCGGGAAAGAGACCTGTGGCGCCTCCGTGCCTTCCTGGAAAAGGCCGATGACCTTGGCGACCGCGTCCTTTATCGCGCGGACTTCCTTCGCCTCGTCCCGGGGGCTCTCGGACAGGAGCAGTTCCCTGCCTTCGTCGGAAAGGCAATAGGCGGCGACATCGTCCTTAATGCGGGAGAACTCCAGAAGCCGGAAGCTATGTTCATTCGTCATCATCAATGATCCTTCTAGGCCGCCCGGGAAGCTTTTTCCGGTTTGCGGGATTGCCGTAGTCGACGGAGGCCATCAGTTCGCTCCGAATGCGCAGGTAGCTCTCATAGCGGTCGGGATGGAGTTCGCCCGACTCGAGGGCGGCCACGACGGCGCAGCCCCTCTCCTCGAGATGCGTGCAGGAAAGGCCGTATTCGCAACGCGGCGCGAGGACCGCCAGTTCCGGGAAATAGGCGACCAGGGAATCCGGCTCGATGCCGCGGAGGGCCAGCCGCCGGAAACCGGGCGTATCGGCTATCCAGGTCGCGCCATCCGAAAGCCCGAGGAGGACAGCCATCGTGGTAGTGTGCTTGCCCCGGTCGAATTTCTCGGAAACCTCGGCGGTGCGCAGGGTAAGTCCCGGTTCCAGGGCATTGAGGAGGCTTGACTTGCCGACGCCAGACTGGCCCACGAAAACCGTCGTCCTGCCATGGAGCTCCTCAAGGAGCTCCACTATGCCCTCGCCGGTCCTCGCGGAGGCGGTGATGACCTCATAGCCGAGCTCCTGGTAGACCGCCAGCCTGTCCTCGGTGTCCTCGTCGAAGCCCAGGTCGACCTTGTTGAGCACGATGAGGAGGGGGACATGCGCCGCTTCCGAAAGGATGGCCACCCGGTCCACGAAACGCGGGCGGAAGGGGGGAAGCCTCGGGGAGGAGACACAGGCGACCAGGTCGATGTTGGCGGCTATCGCCTGGGTCGAATTGCCCTTCTCGTTGAAGCGACCAAACACGTTGCGCCGCTTTTCCATACCGAGGATGAGGCCCCGCCCATCATCGAGAAGGTCGACATCGACGAGGACCCTGTCGCCGGCGGCAAGGGAATTGTAGCTGCCTTCGATTTCCTTGAGCCTCTTCCCCTTGATGCCGCAGAGGCGCTGCGTCCTGTCCTCGCAGAGGACCTGGAAGAGGTTGTTGGTCCCGCAAATGACAAGGCCCTTCATCTCAGGCCCCTTCCAGGGGGAAGGGGCCTTCCAGGCGGCAGCGCTCGGCGAAATCCCCATAGCCGCTCTCAAATGGGGCGGACCCCGAGAGGAGGAATACCCCGAACGGGGCGCCATCGGTCGGCGAACGGGGATTCGATGGGCCGGATGGAGCCATTCCCAAGACGTCCCGCAAGCGGCGCGCGACGCCTTCGCGGGAATCGATGACTTCGACAGTCCGCCCGGGCGGCACGACGGAAGCCGCCAGGGATTCGATGTCGGGGGCGACATGGAGGAAGTGGGTGCAGGCGAGGACGATCTCGTCGACACCGGCTTCGAGGAGAGGCTTCACGAAGGGCTCGATCGCGATCCTCCTTGCGGCGGCGTCGGAGTGGATGAAATCAAGCTCGACGAAGGAAACCAGGTCCTGGGCTTCCACCCTGAGAACGGTCGTTCCCGAGGCGTGGCGGGCGATGAGGTCGTCAAGGTAGGGATCGTGGATCGCATGTTCCGTCGCCATGACGGCGATGATCCCGCTTCGTGTGCGCTCCACAGCGGGCTTGACCGCAGGCACCGTGCCCACGATGGGGAGGCCGGGATGGGCCGCCCTCGCCGCCGCAAGCGCAGCCTGGGAAGCGGTGTTGCAGGCTATCACCACGGCTCGAGGCCGGAAGGCCTGCACGAGACGCCGGATGCGATCAAGGACAATGGCCTCGATCTCCTCACGGGTCTTCTTCCCGTAGGGAAAGCCGGCCCTGTCGGCGAGATAGACTATCGGCTCGCCGGGCAGGAGCATGTGGATGGGCTCGAGGTACGAAAGTCCCCCGACTCCCGAATCCATGACGACGATGGGAGGCCTTGTCCAACCGCGCGCGGCCAATGCCTGTCGGGCTCCGCCCGGGCTGGATGCATCGACCACTGTCATCCGCCGAAGAGCTTGTCGAGGTCGCCTCGCGCCTTTTGGGCTGCCTGGCGCTCGGTCGGACGTCCCGGTCCCGCGGTGAAAAGACTTGGGGCCGTCTCAAACCAATCGCAACGATTGCGCATCTCCTTGTCGGAGACACCCTCCTGGATGGTTTCCGAGCAATCCCAATGGAGGCCTTTAGCGTAGAACCTGCAGTTCATGCAGGCATGGAGGTCGTGGCCACAGGTCTCGCAGGTCTCGTTGAATCCGGGCTTGCGGTCGCGAGGCATCGAATTTCCGCAGTAGGAACACATGGCCGTATTGTATGGCGGCCGATGGCAACGCGGCAAGCTCCGCGGTTCCCCACCCCCGGTGCCTGGGAAGCTTTTGCGCTTGCGACCTTGGTCCGCATCGTGTAGCTTTGTGCCATGTACAGTTTTGTCCGCTGCGTTGAACCCAAATGCGGGAAGATCGCCTTTGCCGGAGGCAAGGCCTGCATCGTCCATGCCCCCCACCGGGCCGAAGCGGAAGCCGCTGCCCTTCTTGAAGGCAGTCCTGAGCACCGGGATCTCTCCTTCGCAGGCGCCGCGTTCGAAGGCCTTGACCTGCGGGGCAAGAAGTTCTACGGCTGTTCGTTCATGGGGGCAAGGCTCAAGAGCGTGCTGTTCACGAACGCGGTCTTCCGATTGTGCTTTTTCGACGATGCGACCTTCGATTCCTGTGATTTCTCCCATGTCGACGCCCAGTTCTGCTCATTCGGCGGCGCAAGCCTGCTGAATGTCTCCTTCGAGAACTCGGAGCTCCTCCATGACAGCTTTGTCGGCGCGTCCATTTCGGAATGCACCTTCAGCAACTCGAATCTCTATGATTCTCGGTTCATACGCTGCGAGCTCCGGAACAGCGATTTCGTCGACTGCAACCTCAAGCGGGTCTACCTCATCCCCTCGAAGGAAGAGAAGGTCTCCTACAAGTATTCCAATACGATGGAATCCGTGCGCGACGAGGAACACCTCTACCTATGAAGCTCTACCAGCACTATTCCATCTATGGTTTCGCCAATTCCTACCTCCTCGGGGATGACGAGACCAAGCAGGCCTTGATCGTCGATCCGGGCGAGTTCAACGCCGGGGTCCTCAACCACATCGAAAGGAACGGCTACTACGTGCGGGCTGTCCTCCTCACCCACAACCATGTCCACCATATCCGCGGACTCAAGACCCTCCTCCGGATCTACGAAGCCGAGGTTTTTGCCGCGACCTCCCGGGTTTTCGGCATTTCCTGCAGGGTCGTGAAGGATGGCGACCGCTTCGCGATCTCGGGCTTCAGCGCGGAGGCCTACTCCATTCCCGGGCACTCGTCGGATTCGATGGTCTACCGGATAGACAAGCTCCTTTTCACGGGCGACGCCCTCCACGCAGGCGTGCCGGGAAGGACGCTTTCGCCCTTCAATGCGAGGCTTCTGGTGGAACGCCTCAATTCCGGACTCCTGTCCCTTGAGGATGACATGGTCGTCTTGCCAGGCCATGGGCCGCCTTCGACCCTTGGCGTGGAAAAGCGCTTCAACCTCGGTTTCGAGGCGGGCTTCGCCGCCAAGGTAATGGCGCCTTACGACTTTTTCGTGTGACTGGTCCCCGAAATCTGTACTTCGGCTTCCTTGACCGCGAGCCGAGAGGAAGTTAGTCTTTTTTTGAATCATAGACGTACTGGAGGAAATGAATGAAGCGATTCCTGGTCCTGGCTTTCGCCCTGCTCCTTGTCCCGATCTTTGTTTCGTCTGCTGAAAGCATCCCCGCCCTCAAGGCCACGGCCGAGGCCGCGATCAAGGCCGCGACGGCGGCGCCCGCCGATTATTCGGCCAATTGGAACGCCGCGAAAGCCCTCCGCAAGTACGGCGGCGAGCTCGTGGACCAGGAAGCCACGGGATGGAAGGAGCTTGCCAAGGCCGCGGCCAAGGATGGCATGAAGTTTGGCGAGATCGCCCAGAAAATCAACCCGAATGGCATCGAAGGCTGGTACTGGTACGGGCTATGCGTCGGGACGTATTCCGATTGTGTCAGCATCGTGACAGCCCTTGCGGAAGGCCTCAAGGGCAAGACTCAGAAGGGCTTCGAGATGGCCTACAAGGTCGACAAGATGTATGACAACGGCGGCCCCATGCTCTCGCTCGGCCGGTTCTGGCAGGTTCTCCCGGGCATCGCGGGCAAGGACCTCAAGAAGGCGGAACAGCTCTTCACCGAATATATCGGCTTGTACGGGACAAGCAAGGATCCCAACAAGGACGCCTGGTACTATCGAGGTGCCCTCTACAAGGAGCAGGGCAAGACCGCCGAAGCCCGTGCCGACCTCCAGAAAGCCGCCGCGATGGGACAGAAGGATGCCATCAAGCTCCTCACCGAGCTGAAATAGCCCGCCGCCCCGCGGCTAGCCCTCATCCCCCCGAACGGGCCGCAAAGCGCTTCGGGGGTGTGGTGAGGGCATCGGCCGATTGGACGAGCCTCAGCTCCCGCGATGAGCTGCCTTGGGTCCTTTCAAGGACGCTGAAAACCGAATTAGTCATCCTTTCAAGGGATTGGACCGCATCGCGGGAATGCAGGTAATGGCCGAGGAACAATGCGGCCGCAAGATCGCCGGCGCCGCTCGGAGCGGCGGAAAAGGCGAGGACAGGTGTCGTGATGACGCTCGACCTCCCCTCTTCCGAAAGGAAGAGGGATACCTGCCCTTCGTCCCCGTCCTTGGGCGTATAGCTCGTGATGAGGACGATGCGCGGGCCCTTCTCATGGATTGTCCCGGCGGCCCTCCTCGCGTCATCCAGGCACTCGATGACGGTATCTCCGAGAAGCTCCGCCTCGAATTGGTTCGGTGTGACGATGTCGGCTACGGAAAGCGCGTGATTCGCCATGAAGCTCTCTATGCCATCGCGGACAAATACCCCCGTGCCATAGTCGCCGATCACTGGGTCGCAGCAGTACAGGGCGTTAGGCCGCGCGGCCTTGACGTCAGAGACCGCGTCAAGAACCACTTGGCCGATGCTGGGGTCCCCAAGGTAACCCGATAGGATCGCCTCGCAATCCGCGACGACGCCCAGATCGCGTATGCCGCTCCAGACAAGCTCGATATGCCCACGGGAGAATGCCTCGCCACGCCATGATTCATAGCCCGTGTGGTTGGAGAACTGCACCGTGTTGATCGGCCATACATCGAAACCCAGGAGTTCAAGGGGAAAAACGGCCGCCCGGTTTCCGACGTGGCCATAAGCGACATGCGATTGCAGGGAAAGGATTGCCACGAACGCGCTCCTATTAGGTAAACTCGGGAAATTTCGACTCAAGCTCCAGCATGCAGTCCACCAAGAAGCGATTCAGGATGTCCATGCCGGCGCCTCCAAGGGCAATGCCCTCGCCTGCATCCGATAGCCTGGCTGGATCCGCGGGGAACCAGGCCTGGGCTGGCACCAATAGCCCTTTCCATTTTTCGAGGCTCTGGCCAAGGAGCGATGAAACGCCGATGCCAAAGCGTTCCTCGAAAAAGCGGGTATCAAGGCCGTAAACAGTTCTCATAGCCATCATAATGCTTTCGATGGCCGAATCCTTGGGCTCGATGCGCATTTCGGCGGCCGCATCCTGCCTTCCCGCGACGAATTCACCAAGCTCCCGGCCTTCCTCGATCCGCAGGGAGAACCCCCTCGATCCGGGAGGCGAATCCGGATCTGGCAACTCCTGCAGCGTCGAAACCGCGCCGGGGCCGATCCCGAGGTAGGAATCCATGTGCCAATAGGCCAGGTTGTGCAGGCATTCCTTCCCGATCGGCGCGAAATTCGAGATCTCATATCGCCTGAATCCCACCTGGTCCAGAAATGCATCGGCGGATTCGCGCTCCGAGGCGGCCTCGTCCTCTCCCGGCAGCAGGACTTCCCCTGCCCTGACCCGGGAAGCAAGGGGACTCCCCTCTTCGAGGACCAGGTCATAGATCGAAAGGTGGTCGACGCCGAAGTCGACAAGCGCTCGCGCCTCGCTGGCCAGAGCGTCCTTGCGGGGAAGCCCGGCGATGAGGTCGACCGAAACGAGCAACCCCTCCCGCGACAGGGCGCTAGATAGCGCGGTCTCGCAGGCATCGCGGCGCGCCGGTCGGTCGAGAAGCCGCAGGACTTCGTCGTCCAGGCTTTGTATGCCCAAGGAGAGGCGGGTGAGGCCAGCCGCTTCCATGCGATCAAGGACATCGTCGCAGAGGCTTTCGGGATTCGCCTCCATGGTCCATTCGATGGGCTGGCCCGCGCGCTTGACTATGCCCAGGAAGAGGCGGGAGAGCTGGTCACCGGGCAGGATCGAGGGCGTGCCTCCGCCAATATAGACCGTGTCGAAAGCAGGGTTCCGTTGGGGAGGGAATCGCCGGAGACAGGTTTCCAGCCGGTTCAAGGTCGCTTCTACCCAAGCGGCGAATATGCCTGTATCCATGCCCTCCATGGGAAGGGAAAAGAAATCGCAATAGGCACATTTTGACCTGCAGAACGGGACATGGACATAGAGGGATCTCGGGGCCTCCCAACGGCTGGCGACATCCATGGCTCCCTTCTTCAGGGAAGGCCAAAATGCCGGAAAGGCCAATAGCGAAGAAGCGCCTTGGCCTTGAAATGGCTTTTCCCTATGGGACCCCAAAGACGGGAATCGCTGGAAGCGCCACGATTATCCCCTGCGACAAAGTACTCGTCCTTGCCAAGGACGATGGGGCGCATCCTTCCCGAAAGTGGATAGTCCTCACTCCAACCCTGGGGCAAGTCAGGCTTGGAGATATCATACCTGTGCTCAGAAAGCTCGAACTCCGTGAGGAAATGCCCGCTCTCCGAAGTCTTCACCTTGAAGATGAAATCCTCCATCTCGACCGTGTCTCCGGGCAAGGCGATGACCCTCTCGATGAAGGGTCCCTTGAGGGCAGATCCTTTTGCGGCCAAGGGTGAAAAGCGCTGGAAGGTCAGGAAACGCAAAAGCGCGTCCGTGACCGCGGCGAGGAATGCGGGTCTTTCGGCATAAGGCGGATCGATGAGGGCAATGTCGCCCCGTGCGGGTTTCACCAGGGCGGGCAACTTGCCGAGGAAGGTTGCAGGGCCGTACAGGAGGGGGGTAGCCAGAAGACGATCCTCCGCGGCTATGGTCGGCGCCATGGACTTGGATGAAACCGAAACGGCCATGAATAAAAGGCCGGCGACCAGCTCGAAGGCCAGGAAGACGAGGAGGAGCACCCTCAGCCTCGCAAAGAAATGCCGCCTGCTTTCGACGGTCTGCGCATAGGATTTTCTGCTTGATAGGATTGGCATATGCTAGCCAAACACTAGCATGCTACACTTGCGTTGACAAGGAGGAGGTCGGTTCCTATACTTCCGCGTCCGAGGCTTTGTGTCGCGGAACGCGGACCGGAGGCGAGGAGCAGCTATGATTCCCGATGGCGTCAAGGTAGTCGCGCAAAACCGGCGTGCGCGCTTCAATTATTCCGTGGAAGAGTGCTTCGAATGCGGAATACAGCTTTTCGGAACGGAAGTCAAATCCATCAAGGATCATCACCTTTCCTTCCCTGATGCCTTCGGAGAAGTGAGGGATGGCGAGGTATGGCTGCGCAATTTCCACGTGAATGAGTATGTCTTCTCCTCGATATTCAACCATGATCCCGACAGGCCCAAGAAACTCCTCCTTCATGCGGCGGAGATCAAGCGCATAGACCGTCGTGTGCGCGAAAAGGGCTATACTCTCGTGCCCCTCTCCGTCTACCTGAAAAAAGGCCTCGTCAAGATCGAGCTGGGCCTGTGCAAGGGGAAGAAACTCTACGACAAGCGCTCTGATATCAAGGAACGGGACATGGATCGCGACATGCACCGCGCCATCAGAAGCCGCGGAAAGGAATAGCATGAGGGTGACCGGCGGAAAATACTGCGGCAGGACAATCAATGTCGAGCGCGGAAGCCTCGAAATCCGGCCGGCAATGGACAAGATGCGCGAATCTGTATTCGCCATCCTGGGTGACCTCACGGGGCTGTCCTTCCTGGACCTTTTTTCCGGATCGGGGATCCTTGGACTTGAGGCTGCGAGCCGGGGCGCCTCCCCCGTGGCATGCATCGAGAAGGATCCCGACAAGTTCCCAAATCTCCTCAAGAATGTCTCGGTGGCGGAGGAGCGGATCGAGTGTCATTCGATGCCGGTCGAGCGCTTTCTCCTGCGAAATCGGCATCCCTTCTCGATCGTTTTCTGCGACCCGCCCTTTCCCTATCGTTTCCGCATCGAGCTCCTGGGGCGGCTTTCCGACGGGGTGACCGTGGCGGGCAAGGGACTCGTGCTCATCCATTTTCCGCGGCAAGAAAAGTTGCCCCAGACCGTTGGTAAGCTTTCGCTCGAGGATGAGAGGGAATATGGAAGGTCAATCGTGAGGTTTTATCGGAAAAACGATGAGCAGGCGTGAGACGGGCGCATTCTAGTGGTCGATCATGCGGAGGTAGGAATTCAAGCGCGCCGCAGGCTCGACAAAGGGATGGGGGCCCTCGTCGATGGCCATCTCTTGGAGAAACAAACGGGGGTCCGGGAATTCCTCCAGGTCGGAATAGCTGGAAACGAAGGGAATCCTGCATTTCCCTTCTAGAGGTCGAAACTCGGTGCGTTCTCTATCCATGCGGTCCTCCCTCGAAGGCCTCGGTATATTAAAATAGCGCGCTAATTGGAGAAAATCGAGAACGGTTGCCTATTTCAATATTTCCCGGTATAATTTTAAAGACGGCCAATTGTATGGACAAAAAAGCGTTTGATCGATTTTCCGGTGAAAGCCTCATTAAATCCTCCGACGGCCCGCGAAAAGCGCTCCCCGGTGAGGAAAAGGCAAAGCTCAATCGAAAGGGCAATGAGTTTTTCAATCGCGGGGAACTCGAGACGGCACGGAGGATTTTCCAGACCACGGGCTATTCCGACGGCCTTATTCGTGTAGGGGACAAGTACTGGAAGGATCGACGCCCGGTCGATGCACTCAAGATGTACTGGCTCGCGCATGATGAGAAACGGAGTGGTGCGATCGTGGAACTGGCCGTCCTTGCCATACAAAAATTACTGAACCAGAAAGAGGAAGAAAATGAGCGACCTGCCCAATCATGAAGGCTTCCCGAAAGACAGTTTTCCGCCGAGGGAAAGCCAAAGCCCTGAACTCGCCGAGATCGCCGACCTGTCCAAGCACGGTTACCAGTACCTCAAGGAAAACCGGATAGAAGAGGCGGAGGAGTGCTTTGCCCGCATCCTCGAGCGCGACCGCGAAAACAACTATGCCCTCGTGGGCCTCGGTGACGCCGCCCGGAAGCACGGTTCCTATCGTGATGCGGTCGACCATTACAAGAAATGCCTCGTCTATCATCCTGGCAACAACTACGCGCTTTTTGGCCTGGCTGACTGCTATAAGGCCCTGAACCAATACCAGAAAGCCATCGAGATATGGGAGCAATACCTCCTCCACGACAACAAGAACATCACCGTGCTCACGAGGGTGGCCGACGCATACCGGAAAGTGCGGGATTTCCGCAAGTCCAAGGCCATCTACCTTCGCGTCCTGGAGATGGAGACCGACAATGCCTATGCCTTGATCGGCCTCGGACACCTTCATTACGACTTCAAGGAATACAAGGACGCGCTAGGCTATTGGCAGCGCATGGTCGAATTGCAGGGAGCCGATGTCGATATCCGGGTGCTGACATCCATCGGGAACTGCTACCGCAAGCTCAAGCAATTCGATTCCGGCGTGCCCTATTTCGAGCAGGCGTTGAATATGGAACCGGAGAACTTCTATGCCCTTTTCGGCTTGGCCGACTGCTATCGCGGGACAGGAAGGCCGGAGCTTTCCCTGGATTACTGGAACCGCATCCTTGCCAAGGATCCCCGCAACAAGGTGATCCTGACCCGGGGCGGGGACGCGTACCGCTCCATGGAAAAATACGATGAGGCGGCTGTCTATTATGAGAAGGCCCTCAACATCGAGTTCGATGTCTACGCGGTCCTGGGCCTTGCTGTAATCGCCCGCATGCAGGGGAGATACCAGGAAGCCATCGTTTCCCTCAAGAAACTCACCCAGAATGATCCGAAAAATTACCGCCTTTATCTCGAACTTTCGCAATGCTATGTGGCGACGGACGAAAAAGCCAAGGCTCTCGATATCCTCATGGATTTCCAGCGCCTCGGCATCCGGAACATCTATGTCCAGGACGCCATCGCCAAGCTCCAGCGCGCATAGCCCCGAGCAGGGCTTCGGACAAACATGGAACATACTTTGACTGGCATGCAGGCCTCCGAAATCGTGGAGGCCTGTTCCTTCAGGGAAGCCTTCCGGGGCAAGCAGGTCTATAAATGGCTTTCCCGCGGCGCCACCGGCTTTGCGCAGATGAGCGACCTGGCCGCCGTGGAACGCAAGCGGCTGGAAGCGCTCTTCCCAAAGATCTATTGCACCGAAGTCTCCCGTAGGCTTGCGGATGATGACGGCTCCCTGAAGCTCCAGCTCCGGCTGGCCGACGGTGCAGCCATCGAATGCGTCACGCTTGAGGACCTTGAAGGGCGCAGAACCGCATGCCTCTCCTGCCAGGTGGGCTGCCCGATGGATTGCGCCTTCTGCAAGACCGGCAGCCTTGGCTTCCTTCGGGACCTGGACGCCGCGGAGATCATGGAGCAGTTCCACCACCTCGAGACAAGGAGCGGCAGGCTTTCCAATGTGGTATTCATGGGCATGGGCGAGCCCCTCCTCAATCTGGGCCCTGTCCGTCGTGCCATCGAAATCCTCACCGATCCGGCTGGCATCGGCCTCTCCCGCCGCAAGATCACCATTTCGACCTGCGGCGTGGTCCCGGGGATCATGGACCTCGCGGCCAACGGTCCACAGGTGCGCCTGGCCATTTCCCTCACCTCTGCCATCGACTCCATCAGGGATGAGCTCATGCCCGTGAACAAGCGCTGGCCGCTGTCGGAGCTCAAGGCCGCCCTCATGGAATACCAGGGAAAAACCGGCGAGCGCGTCACCCTGGAAGCCGCCCTCATGGGCGGGAGGAATTCCGGCGCCGAAGCGGCGCGCGCCCTGGTCACCTGGGCGGATGGACTCCATGTCCAGGTCAACGTGATCCCCTGGAACAAGGTGCCCGGCCTTCCCTTCTCGGAGCCAAGCCGCGCCGAGCTGGAGGCCTACCTCGCCGTGCTTGAGTCGGCCGGCATCGAGGCTTCCCGCCGCATGCGACGTGGCAGGGGCGTCATGGGCGCCTGCGGACAGCTAGGGGACACGCTCAAGGCTGACTGACCCGGCAAAATGACATCGTGTGCTCTCCCATGATTCTGGCCCGTCGCTGCGGGTCAGAATCATGGGCCCAAGCCAATGTTTGGTCGCCGGGTCAGCAAGGACGGCAAACAGCGCGCGCGGGAGCGGCTTTCGAGCCCTCAGGTCCCCGAAGCCATTTTCCTGCGAAGCCGGAGCGCGCGGTGCTCCAGCTCGGCGGCGATGTCCGAGGGCTTCCTTTTTCGCCACAGGTGGAGCGGCCCTTCGCGGCCCAGGACCACCATGGCCCGCTCCACACAGAGGAGGGCTTGCGCATAGTCGCGGAGCTGGTGCTCGCAGTATTTGGCCTTCTCGATCTCCGATGCCAAGCCATCGCCAAGGATGCCCATCATCCGTTTCCTGTCGGCGAGGCGGCCGGCTTTCGCGTAGCGGCGGGAAAGCCGGATGGCGGCACCATCGTCTCCGCCCAAGGCGGCCTCCTCGAGCACTGCCTCGCCCTCGCCAGCCCTTCCCGCCGCGATGAGGCTCCGCCCCAAGGACAGCAAGTCGATGCCGCTGCCCCCGGGACGATGCAGGGGCTGATCGAATATCCGCTGGGCCAGGGCGAAAAGCGCGGCGAGGCTTGCTACATCCTCCGCGTTATGCGAAAGCACCGCGCCTAGCTCGCCGGTCCCCCCTGTCCTGAGAAAGTCGAACCATATCGCCGGGATTCGCGCTCCAGGGACGTCCTCGCCGCGCTCCTTGCCCAGGACCGTGGCCTCGAGGAGGCCGAGCGACGCGCCTCCCGAATTCCTCCTCCAGAGCCGGCGCGCGCAATGGAGTAGGTCCAGGTGGGGAAGCGCCGGGGAGGCCATCCGGTTCATGACGCAGCGCGTGCGCAGGAGGGGCATGTCGAAGGCCCGGCCATTGTAGCTCACGAGGACAAGCCCCGGCAGGAAGCGCCGCAAGACCGTCTCGAGGAACATGCCCTCTCCCGGGTAATCGGAGAGGAAGACCTGCTCGAGGGCGAGGATTTCCCCTTCGATCCTTCCCAATGCGGCTAGGAAAGCGACCGTGCCAGAACCGCCGGAAAGACCGGTTGTCTCGAGATCGAAAAAAAGGAGCTTGCCTTTTTCGAGCGGCCCGGCGTAGGCCTCATGGTCCTCCATGCCCCGTGGGGCGAAGGGCCGGGGATCGACCAGGGCGGGGAAGGCGCAGGGAAAAACCAGCCGACGGGTATAGACAAAATCGTCCAACCTCTCCCACGAGGCGAGGCAAGTCGGGAGGCGGGGGCCTCCTGCCGACGGGCGGGTCTTGAATGGGTGATCCTCCGCCCCGGCCTTCATCTCCCTTAGGCGGGAAAGCCTCGATTTCAGGTTGGAGGCCACTCGCATCAGGCCTTCGCGATCGCCGACAGGAAGGATTGGACCATGCCCTTCACCTTCGTCTGGCCTGGGCCGAGACCTGACGAAAGCCCTTGAGGCGCGGGGAAATCCACACCAATGCAGGAAGGGCAGCCGTCGGCGCAGGGGCAGGAAGACAGGCGCTCGAGCGCCGCGCCGAAAACCTCTTCAAGGAGGGTGGCCAGGCCTTCGGCAAGGCCAGTACCGCCGGGATAACGGTCGAAGATGTAGAGGGTCGGCGCGTCGAAATGGGTATCGCGGACGCGCTCGGCCAGGCCAAGGTCCCGCGGATCGCACATGAGGAAAGCCGGGGCGATATCATGGAGGAGACGGCCCGCGCCGGAGAGCACGGCGGCCTTCTGCATCTCGTCGAGGCCCTCGAGGCCCAGGGAGCCCGCGCTCTTCCCTTCAAAAACCAGGGCGAGATAGCGCGTCTGCATTTCCTCGGAAGGCACGTGGACCTCGCCATAGCCGATGTTCTCATGGGTATGGAAACGGAGTTTCTTGTATTTCTCCACCTGGGTGCGCACCAGGACATCGCCGAGCACCCAACGAAGGCGGCTTCGCCCCCACGGCGCGGATGTGGCCGGAAACGGGAAGCTGGCCTCGGCGTCGTAGCTGCCGGCGCTGTCCTCCGTAAGCACCTCCAGGTCGGTTTTCACGACGGAATCCGTCCAGAAGTCCACCTCCCTCTCCTCGACGAGGCAGGTCTTGTTCTCGAGGTCCAGCTTGCGCACGATGTACTGGCGGCCAAGGTGGATATAGACCGCGTCGTCGAAAATGAGCTCCTTGGCGCTGGGCCTGTCCATTTCGCCGATGACCCGCGACCCTCCGCCGCTTTGGTCAATTATTACGATATTGTCCGCCGTGGCGGAGCGGAGGGAGATGGACGCCGAGGGATAGCCATCGGCCGACCAGAACCACCGTCCTCCCGTCCGGCGGACAAGTCCCTCGTCCTCGAGGAGGGAAAGCGCTTCTAGGGCATTGTCCGCCGCCTCCGGGCCTGCAAGCGCGCCCGACCCGCCGAAGGCCTCGCCCTCCTTGAAGGGAAGCTCGAAAGCGGCGCATTTCATGTGATCAGTGAAGATGTATGGATTGTCCGCGTCGATGCGCCCGCGTTCCGGCGTGCGGCCGAAAAAATAACCGGGATGAGCGATTATGTACTGGTCGAGGGGAGCAGACGATGCGACCAGGAAGGCGACCGAAAGGGATCCTCGTCGCCCGGCCCGACCGGCTTGCTGCCAGAAACTCGCGAAGCTGCCGGGAAATCCAGCCACGACCGCGGCGTCGAGGCCGCCTATGTCTATCCCGAGCTCCAGCGCGTTGGTCGACACGACGCCTTGGATGGAGCCATCCCTGAGCCCCTTTTCTATGGCGCGCCGCTCGGACGGCAGGAGTCCGGATCGGTAAGGGCTCACCCTGATGCGTGAATTGTCCGTATATATATTGGCGAGCGCGTCCGTGATATAGGAGGCGATGAGCTCGACCTTGAGCCGGCTCCGAGCGAAGAGTATGGTCTTGACGCCGCCTCGGAGAAGTGCCAAGGCTATCCGCTCCGACTCGGTCGCGCTTGATTTCCTGATGCCCTGCACCGCATCGACCAGGGGCGGATTGTAGAAAACGACCCGCCGCTCCCCGCGAGGGGAGCCGTTCTCGGTGATGGCCTCCACTTTTTCCTCGATCAAGGCCTCCGCGAGCTCCGCCGGGTTGCCGATGGTGGCCGAGCATAGGATGAAGGTCGGCGAGGCGCCATAGAAAGCGGCGATCCGCTTGAGGCGGCGCAGCACATCCGCCACATGGCTGCCAAAGACCCCGCGGTACGCATGCATCTCATCGATGACCACGTAGCGAAGGCCTGAAAAAAACCTGATCCATTTCGCATGGTTCGGCAGGACCCCCGCATGGAGCATGTCCGGGTTGGAGATGACGATTCGCCCCGTATCGCGGGCGGCGACCCTGAGCGAATCCGGGCTGTCCCCGTCATAGGTGCATATCTTGATGGGCAAGGAACCCCCAAGCGCCACCTCATTCAGCTCGGCCTGCTGGTCCTGGGAAAGGGCCTTTGTCGGAAAGAGGTAGAGGGCCCGTGCGTCCGGCTCCTCCATCAGGGTCTGTACGACAGGAAGATTGTAGCACAGGGTCTTTCCGCTCGCCGTCGGCGTCACGATGACGGTGTTTTTCCCGGCCCGAACGGCATCATAGGCCGCGCGCTGGTGCGAATATAGCCGTTCGTAGCCCTTGGAGGAGAGGGCTTCGAGGAGCTTGGGATCGAGGTCGTCCGGAAGGGAGGCCCACGTGGCGTCCATGGCGGGAAGGATCTCGACATGGGAGACATGGGGCGCGATATCGGATCTCGAGAGGATCTCGTCCAGAATCCGAGTGGCGGAAGCTGCGGTCATGGTCTATACTATACACGATAAAATACCAGGCAGGTACAGTCGATCCTGCCTCTAAGTCAAGGAGCAACAAGGTGTCCAAGGTTCTTTCCATCGTGCTCGGTGGGGGCAAGGGTACTCGTCTTTTCCCGCTTACCAAGGACCGCGCCAAACCTGCAGTGCCCTTCGGCGGGAAATATCGAATCGTCGATATTCCGATATCGAACTGCATCAATTCGGGCTTCAGGCAGATCTACATCCTGACCCAGTTCAACTCGGCATCCCTCCATCTCCATCTTGCCCGCACCTACACGTTCGACACGTTCTCGAGCGGCTTTGTCGAGATCCTGGCGGCCGAGCAGACCCTTGTGCATTCGGGATGGTTCGAAGGCACGGCAGACGCGGTGCGCAAGAACCTCGTGCATTTCCGTCCCCAGAACCCTACCCACTATCTCATCGTCTCGGGTGACCAGCTCTACCGGATGGACCTCGACGACATGTTCAAGAAGCACGTGGCCTCGGGCTGCGGCCTCACGATAGCCTGCACCTATGTCGACCGCGAGAACGCGAGCCAGCTTGGCATCATGAGCGTGGACAAGGACAGCCGGGTCAAGGCCTTCATGGAAAAGCCGGGCTCCACCAAGGACATCGCCGATTTCAAGGTGCCGGCGGAGCTTCGGCTCGAACGTCGCACAGGCGGCAAGGACTACCTGGCGAGCATGGGCATCTATATCTTCGACGCCGAGCTCATGGAAAAGGTCCTCGAGGGGGACACCAATGATTTCGGGAAGGAGATCATCCCCGAGATCCTCACGAAGCTTCCGATCAATGCCTATGCCTTCGACGGATACTGGGAGGATATCGGGACGATAAAGTCCTTCTACGAGGCGAACCTCGACCTCTGCGACATCAATCCCTCCTTCAACTTCTACGACGAGGATAGGCCGATCTACACCCACAAGCGCAACCTTCCGGCGTCCAAGGAGAACTTCTGCACGTTGAACCGTGCGCTGACGGCCGATGGCTGCATCATCACCAACTCGAGCATCAACCGGTCCATCGTCGGCGTGCGAACCATCATCGAGTCGGGAGCCAGCCTGGACGGCGTCGTGTGCATGGGCGCCGATTATTACGAATCGGACAAGCAGAAAGCCGCCAATGCCGCACAGGGCAGGCCGAATATAGGCATCGGCGCAGGCAGCATCATCAAGGGTTCCATCATCGACAAGAACGCACGCATCGGCGAAAATTGCCGCATTGGCATCGATGACCGCGAACGGAAAGACGGCGACTACGGCAACTACCATATAGTCGACGGCATCATCTGCATCCCCAAGGGTGCCCATATCCCCGCAGGCTCGGTGATATAGCCAAAAAAAGGGCTTTCCATGGGCAATGCCCGTGGAAAGCCCGTCCCCGGCCGATGCCCTGCTATGGGCGATGCAATTCGTCCGACCCGATATCGGGCTTTCCGGAAGCCCCGCGGTCCGGACGGCTGGAGCCGGAATAATCGATTGAATAGCCGGGGATCCTCAACGCGGCGTCGACGAGTGTCGAAGCGGACCTTAACGTGAAGGGAGCCTCGCTGGAGGCCGGGCTCGCGGCCCAGATCCTCGCCGGTTCCTCGGAGAGGCAGGGCATGGCAGGCCGCGCAGGAGCGTTGAAGGCGTTCAGCCCTGCCACATCCGCTATCTTGAGCCCACCGCCGACCAACGAGGAGAATCCATAGACGCAGTCGGCCACGATGTCACCCGCCTTCGGGGCGATGCGCGATACCGACAGTTCGCCGCCGTCCCCGATACAGGCAAAGATCGAGTTGCGCAGGAGTGGCGCACCGGCGTCCGAATCGAAGAAACGCAACTTCCCCTTTTCCGTGGAAGCATAGATCGAGTCATGGATGAAGGCCGGACCTGTTCCCGATATTCGGAAGAGGCCGGCACCGCCCTTCCAAGCCACCCGGACGCGCGTATTCGAGATGGTACCGGTCGACCTCGAAAAGCTGCCAACGACGAGGAAACCCGGACCGCCGGAGACATCCAGGAAAATGCGGTCGGCCAGGATCGAGGCGCCTTCCATCGCGATGAGGCGGGTACCCATCGAGGCGGCGCTCTCGATGATGCTGTTCTTGAGGGCCAGGCTGCCGCCGGTGAGCGAGAAGGCGCCATAATACTTGACCGCCGACCGCGCCGCGATGCGCGAGGATTCGACGATGACTTCGCTCGACCGCGCGGATACCATGGTGGCGGAGGAGGCTTCCCCGACGACAAGCTCGGCATCCTTGATGGAGAGGCGTGAGGCATCGACGTCGAAAGCCAGGAAATCGGCCGCCGTGCTTTCGACAAGGACGGACTTCTCCAGGGAAAGCCTCGAGCGAAGCGCGGAGACAAAGGGGCCCGATCCGGGCGAAGCCAGGCTTACATCCAAACCGATGAGGGCAAGGTCAGAATCCACGAGCCTGATGAAGGGCTTGCCGGCGTCGCCGGCGCGCGAAACGGCGATGGAAGCGCGGGCGCCGTCCACAGCCTGCCACGCGCCGTCATAGCCGCCCTTGATGACGAGGCGTCCTTTTTCCAGCACCATGCCGCCGCTGAAGCCGACCTCGCCCCTTATGCAGATGGTGCTCCGCTGGGATGCCGGAGCGGTCGCCACGGCGATCGCCTCATCCAGGTCCGCGAAGGGGCGATCTCGGCTTCCATCCCCCGGAGCGGCTCCAGCGGAGGAGGCGACATAGAAGGTCGCAATATCCACGTTGACCCGTATCGGCTTCATTTCGGCCGAGCGGTTGCCTGCCCGGTCGACGGCCCAGGCGTGGATGAGGTAATCGACAGGCCCCTGGGCCGAGCCGACAAGGCTTATCGGACCTTCTAGCCTTATCGCTTCGCTTTTTTTCCCACCGCTCTCCACCGAAGCCCAGACCGTGGCATCCGGGGAGGAAAGGCCAAGGCTCAGGGGGAGCGACGAAAATGCTGGCATTTCCGCGGAGGTGACCGGCGGCATGGGCGGCTTCCGGTCGATCGTGAAGCGCAGGAGTCCGCCCTCATCGGCGTTCGCCACGGGGCTTGTGTCCGAGAAAGTGCGGTAGCGGAGAACACAGGATATTTCCTCCCCATCCAAGGCATCCACGATAAGGCCGTCGCCGAGAAGACCCGATCTTGCGTCGGGCTCCCGCGGGATGGTGCCGTCGGTGGAGAGCTCGTATCGGAGAACGCCCTCTCTGGTGGCTTCGATCCGCCTGGCGGAGTTGTAAAGCTCGCCTTCGCCGGCGCCTTTTAGGCCGATGCGAGGCAAGGGGGGGCGAAGCGGAAGGGCAAGCTGCCGCATCTCGCTTCGCGTGCCCATGGCGCCTATGCCTTGCCAGGATACGGCAACCTCAGCGCTGCCGCCCGCCACGGCCAAGGGACCTTCGTAGCGAACCAGGCCCTTCGTGCCAAGGGTGACGAATATCTGCCCGTCATAGGAAGGGAAAACAAGGAAGGCTGGCCCGCCTGCCATTCCGGTGACGAGAGCCGGAGGTTCCGGTGGGAGACTTGCGGGCAGGTCGGAGAGCTCGACGGTGACGGAGTTTTCGCTGATTCGGAAACCCTTCCTGTCACGCATGGCCATATAGACGGGGAGCTTCCCGCTCCATCCCGGAGGGCAGGAAAACGTGAGGGCCGCCCGCCCCGAAGAAACCCCGAGGGGCAGGAAATCGGATTCCGCGAGAAGCTTGGTTCCTGGATTGACGGCGGCCAAGAGTTGTCCATCGGCAGGCAAGGGGAAGGAGAGTTCCGCCGAACCGGGGAAGGAAACCAGGCGGGCCTCGCCGATATCGGCCGGAGGGAGGATGGTGATGGGAAGGACCGGCAGTTCACCCTTCGGGGCATCAAGCGCCAGTCCCGCCGGAGCCAGCCGATATGTCCGGCGCACGATCGGGCTTTCATTTCCTGCGGAATCCACGGAGTAGGCCAAGAACACGAACGAAACCGATCCCGCCGCCGGCGGATCGATGCGTGGAGGATTGGAGGGCCGGTAGTCGGAGAAGGAGACGGCGGGCGCAGTGGAGTCGACAAGCGCGTAGCGGAGGACCTCACCTACAGAAGCCTCTAGCTTGAGGGAGATGGTTGCGCGGTAAAGCCCGGAATCCACAGCGACCACCGGTGGCCGAGGCGGACGCTTGTCCACGAGGACAGTCCGGGACAGCCGCGGACCCATCGGGTCCCGCGGACCGCTTGGATCCCTCGGACCGATGGGGTCCTCGCGCGTTTCGATGGAATAGCTTCTTTCCTCGCCCGGGGATGCGCTCAAGACCAACGAACGGTCAAAAGCCAGCCAAGGGCCGTCCGGGAGGAAACGGTATTGCAGGTTTCGCCGGGCATCGGGGAGGACGACCAGGTCCCGGCTTGACAGGGACGGCAAGGTGGACAGGTCAAAAGCGGAACCGCCCTGCCCTGCCGCGGCCGCCGCAAGGACGAGGCCGAAAATGAAGGCAAGGGAAGCCGGCCTTAGCTTCATGATCGACCCTGACGCCTCAGCACCTTGAAGACTTCACGGAGCTCGGGATCCTCGGCATAGTAATAGGACTCGAGTTCCGCGTCGGTCAGTCCCACGAGCTCATGGCTCATGTAATGTATCCAGATCTCGTCCTCGACCTTGTCAATTACATGCTTCCGGCACCAATAGTCCGGATGGATGGGACAGCTGTCGGTCCGGTAGCCGCAGACCTTGTAGTCATGCACCGCGATCTTGATGTCCTTGCGAGGGATGCCTTTTTCGATGATGACTTCCGTGAGGTGGTTGATGGTACGGCCCGTATCGTAGATATCGTCGAGGAGGAGGACCTTGTCCCCGGAGCGAAGGTACTCGGGACTGTAGGTCCACCCATCTATGCGGACCTTGTCGCTCTCGTTGATGTTGGTGTAGGAACGGGCAACGACAGCCGCATAGAAAACGGGCCGGGAACCCTCTCTGACTATCTTGAAGTACTCGCTGATCACGTTCCCGATATACGCCCCGCCGCGCAGCGAGACATAGATGATGTCGGGGACGAAACCGTCTTGATGGATGCGCCAGGCCATCTTGAGCGCGTTGTTCCGGACTACGTTATAGGGAACGAATTCCTTGTGGACGCTGGACATCGCAAACCTCTTTCATGCGGACCGCCTCGCGACTCAATTCAGGGCGATCCGCATGATCGACTATAGCGTCACTTCCTCACGTACGCAAGCGTGGAGACCGTCTCCCCGTCCCGCTGGACGGTGAAGGCTATCTTCCGGGATTTGGGGTCATTGAGGAAGGCGAAGAAATCCTTGAGATTCGAAACGCCGGCCTCGTTCACCTCCGTGATGATGTCCCCGGGCTTCAGCCCTATGATGGCCGCGGGGGTCTTGGGGAAGACATTGGCGACGTAGACGCCCTTGGCGCCCTTCGGGAGCTTCGCCTGGTCCAGGTCCTCCGATTTCAAGGATATGGCCAGGAGGCCGGGGAAGAGGCTGATGTCGTTGGAGGCCACCGAATCCTTGCGCGCTTCGATGTCGATCCTGAGGTCCAGCCGCTTTCCGCCGCGCTGCACGCCGAGGGTCAGTACCTGGCCGGCGGGGATGTCGCTCACGAGGCGGACGACCTGGTCAGAGGATTTTATCTCGACGCCATTGGCATTCACGATGAAGTCACCGGGAAGGAGTCCTCCCTTGCTGGCAGGGCTGCCCACGAATACATGGGCGACAAAGGCGCCTTTCTTCGGATCGACCCCGAGCTCCTGCGCGCTTGCCTTGTCGATCTCCGACATCGAGATGCCCATCCATCCGTATTCGACCTTGCCCTTGCCGATGAGGTCGTCGATCGCTTTCTTGGCCCTGTTGATAGGGATGGCAAATCCGAGCCCGATGCTTCCGCCCGTCGGCGAGGCGATCCAGGTGTTCATGCCCACGACCTCGCCCTTGATGTTCACGAGGGCACCGCCCGAGTTTCCCTTGTTGATGGAAGCGTCGGTCTGGATGAAGTCGGAGATGTTCTCGTCGGGGCCACCCGTGCGGCCCAAGGCGCTCACCACACCGATCGTGACCGAGGAGGTGAGGCCGAAGGGATTGCCTACGGCTATCGCCCAGTCGCCGACTTCGAGGGTCGATGAATCGCCGATCTTCGCGACGGGTATCTCCTGGGAATCGGCCTCGAATTTCACGACGGCGATATCCTTGCGCTTGTCCGTTCCCACGAGGGTCGCCTTGAAGTCACGCCCGTCATAGAGGATGACCTTTATTTCCTTGGCGTCGCCCGCGACATGGTTGTTGGTCAGGACATACACGGTCTTGCCGTCACGCCGCACGATGATGCCGGACCCGAGGCCTTCCTGGGTCTGGTCGGGCGCCTGCTGGCTCTGGCCCGGGTTTTCCGGCTGTCCGAAAAAATACCGCCATGGATTCTGTCCATCCTGTCCTGTCCCGCCCTTCACGTTCTCCACGACGTCTATCTCCACGACGCTCGGAAGGACCGCGGCCGCGACATAGCGGAAAGCGCTTTGGACGCTCGTCGCCTGGCTGAGGGCCTGGGCGACTTCGGGAGGCAGGCTTTCACCGGCCTTGCCGAACAGCGGTGCCGTCTCGGCGGCGACCTTGTGGCTCGGTCCGCGGGCGGAGAAGGAAAAACCGGTGAAGGCAAGGGCGAATCCTATGAGGACGCCCACGAGCACGAGATTTATCAGAAAGAACTTTCTCGAAAAAAGCTTGTTGGGGGAAGCCATAAACACTCCTTCTACCAAATGTTGGTATCATTAAAACTACAGGACAGCCTGAAGGTTACGCATCGGGCGAAGGGGCGGGGCCGTCGCGGGATCCCTCCAGGAGAAGGTCAGTAGGGCCAGGTCCACGAGGTGAGGACCTCCACGCTGCCGTCGGGAAGGACGGCCAAGGTATGCTCGTAATGCGCGGAAGCTTTCCTGTCGATGGTCACCACGGTCCAGCCATCGTCAAGGAGGCGCACATCGCCTTTGCCGAGGTTGATCATCGGCTCGAGCGCGAAGACCATTCCCGGGGCGATGCGGGGATTAGGGCCCGGGCTCACATAGTTAGGGATCTGCGGATCCTCGTGGGGCGCCAGCCCAACCCCATGTCCGCAATACTGCCGCACGACCCCATACCCATTTGCCAACGCGTGGCCATACACGGCCCGGGAGATGTCGTGGATCCTCCCGCCCGGCTTGACGGCGGCGATGGCGCGTTCAAGGCATTCCCGGGTGACCCTGAGGAGCTTGTCCATCTCCGCGGACAGCTTTCCGACCGGCAAGGTGATGGCCGCGTCCGAATAATAACCCCCGAGGTCGATGCCGCAATCGAGGCCCACGATATCCCCGTCCACGAGGCGGCGGTCCCCGGGTATGCCGTGGATCACGACTTCGTTCGGGGAGACGCAGAGGCTTGCCGGATATCCGTCATAACCGAGGAAGGCGGGTTTCCCGCCATGGGACACGATGTATGAGCGCGCGGCCTCATCGAGCTGCCCTGTCGTCACGCCTGGCTTGACCAAGGGCACGAGCTCCGCGAAACAGCCCGAGAGCATGCGGCAGGATTCGCGTATCCGGTCGATTTCAGCCTGGTTTTTGAGACGTATCATGGTTCCTCCCGTCCTGCTATCGCCTGGCCATGCTCGCGGCCTCGGCATCCTGGGGATCGGCCAGGCTCGCGGCCTTCCATGCGTCCCGCGCCCTGGTCCCATCTCCGCGGCTTGCCGCGATCCTTCCTAGTTCTTTATATATCGCGCAACGCTCGCGAGGGGTCGTGGCCTTGGCCAGCGCTTCCTCCATGTCCACGCGTGCGGCCTCGCCGCCACGGCCTTCCGCGAGGATGCCCAGGGCGAAGAGGGCGTAGGGACCATCCCCACCCCCGGCCCTCGCGATCCCGAAACACTCCTCCGCCTTGGCAAGGTCACCGCGCAGCAAGGCCGCGCAGGCGGCATGGAAGTCCTTGCGCGGCCAGGAAAGCCCGGCACCCTCCCGGCTCCCCTCGAGGACAAGGAAGTCCGCATGGTCCTCGCGCCCGAGGAGGATGTCCATGACGGCCGAAAAGGCGTCGCCATCCCCAGGCCTCTCGTTGACGAGGCGTATCGCCTCGGAGACAAGGCGCTTTTCCGGCCAGATGTCCGCGCCTACGGTGAGGCGGGAAACGAGATCCCGCGCCGGAGCCGAAGCGCGCTCGCTTTCCGGAACGGCGAGCCAGGTCGCCGCCTCGGCCTTCCTTCCCGCGCGCACCAAGGCAGCCGCATAGGCAGTCCGGGCGCCGCTCGCGCCAGGGAAGGCCGCGATCATGGCCGCGTAGCCCTTCATGGGCACAGGATCACCGATGGCGGAGGGAGGTGCCTCCTGGACGTTGCGCCCGACGGGCATTGCCGCGCCTTTTTTCCCGATAGAGAGGAAACTGAGGTCGGTGTAGCCCTCGGCCTTGGCCCGGCCTTCCCCCGCGAGGGCGGCCAAGGATGCATAGCTGCGCCAGGAACCGCGGGGATCGAGCTTGATTGCCCGGGTCCAGCGAAGGGCGGCCTTGGCGATGTCACCTTCCATCCACGATGCGTCGCCCATGAGCCTTAGCTCGCGGCTGCCTGCCCCGGCGTCTTCCTTGGTGGCCAATGCCTGGACAAGGCCGGCATCCCACATGAGTTCAGGAGGGAGCGCAACCCCCGCGGCAAGAGCCGACCTGAACCAGGACGAGGCTCCAAGGAAGTCGCCTGATTCGAGCGAAAGGAGCCCGGCATCCACATAGAAATGCGGCTCGTGAAGTATGGTGGCGAGCCGTTCGAAGGTTGCGGGGCGTTCCAGCGCGGGCGGAAGGAGGGATCTCCTCGCGGCCAGGACGACTGCGAGGGCCCAAAGCCCAGGCTCGTCCTCGGCCGAAAGCCTTTCCTGGAAAAGCTCAAGCACCTTCTCCGGCTTGCCTGCGGACAGCCAGGCATCGGCGGCAGCCCTGGCGACATCGCGGCTTTTTGGCTCCATGGCGACGGCCTTGGATGCCACTGCCTCGTAGCGTCCCTCGTCCCCGAGGTAGCGCGCTTGCCTCGCCCTGGACAGGAGGGAAAGCCACTCGGCAGGGGTCCTGGCCACCTTCATCGCCTGCGCGAAAATCCTGTCGCGGTCCGGCTTGGCGTCCAGGATTTTCAGGGCGACATCGAGCTGGCGCCGATAGCCTGAAAACGCCGAGCTGCCCGAACCGCAGCCCAGGCACAGCGTGGCCAGGCCAACGCAAAGGAGGAGGGCGAGACTAGCGCGCTTCAGCGGCCTTCCAGATGCCATCGAGCACTCCGTTGATGAAGCGGTAGGAATCCTCCGACCCGTATTCCTTGGCGATCTCTATGGCCTCGTCGATCGTGATCTGGGCCGGGATGTCACGCTGGAAAAGGAGGGAATACGCGCCTATGCGAAGGATGGCCAGGTCTACTTTCTTGAGACGTTCGAAGGTCCAGTTCTGGAGATGGCTCGTAATGGCCTCATCCACCGCGGCGATATTCTCGATAGTGCCGGCCATGAGGAGACGGGCAAAGACCTTGAGTTCCTCGTCGAGGATGGCCCGCTTGTCGTCGTCGACCCAGCCGAATGCGAGAAGTTCACCGACCGGAGTCCCGGAGGCATCCCAGGCATAGAGGGCCTGGAATGCGAGGATGCGAGCCTTTCGTCTCGATGCCATGGCCCTTTGCCTCTTAGAAGTTCAGATTCTCTTCGAAAACCTTCACAGAGCCTTCCTTGCGGAGGGCATCATGGAGTTCGGACTGGATCTTCTCGAGCACCGCGCCCTGCTTCTGGTTGCCAAGTTGGTAACGGAGATAGTCCTGGACAGTCGCGTTCGGGTTGCCCGGAAGGGGATCGGTGAGGGAGAGGAGTTTCTGGGGGAGGACCTCGTTGACCCTCACGATCTGGATTCCGGCTTCATTTTCCAGGATCTCGCTCACCTCTCCGGCCTTCATCTTGAAGGCCTGGTCGACGAAGAGGCTTCCATAGACGGTGACCGCCTGGGGTGTCTTTTCCACGTAGAAGTTGGATGAGGATTTATAGAGGGAGCCAGGATCGGCCGCGCGCAGGAGGAACTCGTCGAACTTGGAGGGGCTGCTCTTGATCTGGGAAGCCACCTGGCGCAAGGCATCCGCGCTTTTCTTCTTGTCCTCCGCGCTCATGGCGCGGAAGTCGACATAGAGGACCGAGGCGCGGATGGTGTCGGGACGCACGAGCTGTGACTTGTAGAGCTCGTAGGCCTTGAGGATCTCATCGGAAGTCGGATCCTTGATCGCCTTGAGGTCCTCGGCCTTCCTGCTTTTCAGGTAGCTGGACAGGAGGAGTTGCTGCTTGGCATAGCTCTTGGCGTCAAGAAGCACTCCCTGGCTGCGCAGGGCGATTTCGAGCTTCGCGTCGTCCGCGCCGGTGCCGAGCTGCTGGCGCATCTGGGTCAAGGCAGCCGTGACCTCCGAATCCGAGACTACGATCTTTTCCCGTTCGCAATACTGGAGGAAGAGCTGGCTGTCTATCTTGCCGTCCAGGAGCTGGCGCCTTTGCTCGGTGGATAATTTCTTGCCGAGGGAGGCTTCGATCTTCTCGATATCGGCCTTGAGCTGGCGGACGGAAATGACTTCCGAACGGACAAGCTTTATGGTCGCCGCGGGCTTGTCGATCGGGGTCTGGGCGAAAACGGCCGAGACCGCAATGACGCCAAGCAATACGGCAAGGATGGAGCGCTTCATTCGGTACCTACCTCATGATCTATGTGGGAAAGGGACAGGCAACACCACAGGCAAACAAGCCAGCCAACGTAAGGTAATGGAAAAAACGCATTTGAACAAGGACATGGCCTTCGCCGCCCGGCTCGTCGAGCCTTCGTCGCCTAGTTCATCAAGCCGATGCCGGCCCTCCTTCTCAAGGCCGCGAGGCCGGCAAGACGGGGTTCCCGTTCAGCGGCGCGATGGAGGGATTCGATGGCAAGTGAAGTTTCGCGCCGGCGCAAATGCACTTCCGCCTTCTTCCTCAAGAGCTGGGCAGCGTCGCGGTTAGGCAGGCCGAGGCCTATAGCCTCGTCCAGGCGGTCGATATAGTCTTCCTCGTCAAGGACCTTGGGCAGCCGTTGGAGAAGAAGGGTCCTGAAATTAAGGAGGACCACGTCGAAAAAATACCTGAAGCAGGGTTTTTCGATCTCCATGACGATGAGGCGCTTGTAGAGGGTATAGGCCTTTAGCCATCGTCCGCGCCGCTCGTATTCCTCCGCCAGGCAGAATTCGGCATCCATGGCCTCCCCGCGCTCGAGCCATCGTTCAAGCCTGAAATCCTCGAAGCATTTCGAGCGCTCGAAAACCTCGATGGCCTCGTCGTCGAGGTCATGGAGCAGGTCGTATACCACGAGTTTGGCCATGCTTGCCGGATCGTCGGGGCGGGCCTTGAGGAAGCGGTGATAGTCGAAGCCGCCTTCCTCCGCGGCTCGGCGCCTCTGGGACCGGTCATAGGCGTGACGCCGCTCCGGATCGGAGAGCATCCGGTAGGCTTCGAGGAGATGGCGCATGGCGGCATCCCGCGATCGGACCGCTTCCCCTTTCCTGCCGGGGGCCAAGTCTGGATGAAGCCTTTTCGCCTGCTTTCGGAAAGCGCTTTTGAGCTCCTGGGGGCTCGCATCCGGCGAGATCCCCAGGACGTCGTAATGACTTTCCACGCGCCTAGGCCCTCTCCACGGGGACCGCGGCCGCGGCCGCCTTGGCATCCTCGACATTGCGGAGGATCTCAGAATAGACGACGCGCATCCCCTCGCCTTCCATGGCCGCCATGAGGCGTGACAGGGCCTTGGTCGCGAGGAATCCGGAAGCCCTGACAAAGGCGAAGCAGCGCTTGCCGGAAAGTGCGCTTCCCTGCTTCAGGAACCCTCCTACCCGGGGAGGAAGTTTCCCCAGGCCGACGGGCTCGGATCCGATCATGATGAAGTCAAAACCGGCTAGGCGAGCGCTGTCGGAGCGCGACTCAAGGATCTCCACCCGGTGGCCCTTCGACTCGAGCACCCGGCTCATGGCCTCGGAGATGGCGCACAGACGCCGGGGATTTCCCGCAGGGACGAAGACAAGGGCGACGCGCATCTATCCTCCGCTCTTTGGCCGGGCTCGATTCAAAGGGCCCGGTAGTTCTGCTCTGCCTGCTTGCCCTTGACGATGAGGACTGAGCAGGACGCGTTACGCGTGATTTCCATGTACACCTCAAGGTGCACGCCGCGGAACTGCGAGCTATGCTCGGCCTGGCCGAGCAGGATGCAGTCGGCATCGATCTCCTCGGCGCATGCGATCACTTCGCCGCCGATCGAGCCCTTTCTCAAAATGGTCTCCACCGGCACCTTTACCGCACTGCCCATCTCCTTGACGAAGGCAAGGAGTCGACGTCCCGATTCCTCGAGGCTATCCTCGTACTCGCGGCTTTCGTCGGGCACGAAGATCCGGGACAAGGCCAATTGCCTGATGGTCGCGGTGTCCACGACATAGACCGCGACCACGGCGCTCCCGTAGGCACGTCCGAAGCTCATGGCAAGTTTGGCCGCGGCGATCGACGACTCCGATCCGTTGATGACGACGAGTACTTTGGAAAGTGGACCCTTCATGGCTCGTCCTTCCGAAGCCTTCTGGCTTTGAGCAATTTCCCCGTGAAAAGGAACTCCCGTTCCCTTTCCTCGAGTGCGGCCTCGATAAAATGCCTGCGCGCCTTCGATTCGGGAATAACCATCTTTTCCAGCGCGTTGACCCGCCGCTGGGTCTTCTTCAGCTCCTTGGCCAGCCGCCAGACGACGCTTCGGAGTCCGGCCATGGCAGCGATCAGGGCAAGCAACTCCAGGAACTCTAGCATGGTCCTGTCCGAGTCTGCAAACGAATTTACGAAGGAATACGGCAGCTTGCGCGGTGGGACCTGGGCTTCCAGGGAAGGCACGCTCATGCCGGCCACGACGACCCTCCGCTCATGCGCCTGGAAATCAAGGTCGATGCCATCCCCGAGCTTCATGGCGCGCTCCCTGCCCACGGAGAGCAGCATCCGCCGCATGGCCGGATACGCGGTGGAACAGCGTTTTTCGATTTCCCTCTCGAGGATCTTGACCTCGTCCACCCGCTTCATGAGCTCCATCACAAGGATTTCCCGCTTCCGTTCAAGCAGGTCGTAGCCCTCGAGGGCCAGAGACAGCCTTTCCTTCTCGCGGATGAGGTTGGACTTCGTCGGCGCGATGTTTTGCACGCTCACCTTGGTCTAGGCCTCCTTGGGAAGGTATTTTTCGATCAGCGCGGGGGAGACGCGCAGCAGTTCTTCCTTGGGCAGGTAGGTGAGCATCCTCCAGCCGAGGTCGAGGGTCTGGACGACAGACCTGTCCTCGAACTCGCCCTGGGCGAGGTACTCGGCCTCGAAGTGCTCGCCGAAATGCAGGTACTTCTTGTCGAGGGGCGAAAGCTCCTCCTCGCCGATGATAGCCGCGAGGTTGCGGACGCTTTTCACGCGGGCATAGGCGGCGAAAAGCTGGCTCGCAAGGTCGCGGTGGTCCTCCCTGGTCATGCCCTCGCCTATGCCGTCCTTCATGAGGCGGGAAAGCGAGGAGAGGCCCGCGATCGGCGGGTAGACGGACTTCTGGAAAAGCTCGCGCTCAAGGACGATCTGCCCTTCAGTTATATAGCCCGTGAGGTCCGGAATGGGGTGGGAGATGTCATCGTCCGGCATCGAGAGTATGGGAATCTGGGTGATTGAACCCTTGGAGCCCTCTATCTTCCCGGCGCGTTCGTAGATGGAAGCGAGATCTGAATACAGATAGCCCGGAAAACCTTTCCTCGAGGGTACCTCGCTCCGCGCCGCTGATACCTCGCGGAGGGCTTCGCAATAATTGGTCATATCCGTGAGGACTACAAGGACATGCATCCCGAGCTCATAGGCCAGGTACTCCGCCGCGGTGAGGGCGGAGCGGGGCGTCACGAGCCGCTCGATGGAAGGGGCATCGGCGAGCGAGAGGAACATGACGACACGGGAAAGGACGCCGGACTTCTCGAAGGAATCGATGAAGAACCGCGCGGCGTCATACTTGATTCCCATGCCCGCGAAGACGATGGCGAAGGGCTCGTCGCCGGAGCCGGCGAGTATCCTGGCCTGCCTGACTATCTGGGCGGCGAGCCGGTTATGGGGCAGGCCGTTGCCGGAAAAGATCGGGAGCTTCTGTCCGCGGATGAGGGTGTTCATGCCGTCAATCGCGGACACCCCCGTCTCAATGAAGTCGCGGGGGTAGACGCGCGCCGCGGGATTCAGGGGCTGGCCGTTCACGTCGCGGCGCTCGGAGGAGATGATCTCCGGATAGCCGTCGGAGGGATGGCCAAGGCCATTGAAGACGCGACCCAGGAGTCCGGGACCGACCCGCAGTTCCAGGGGATGGCCAAGGTATTCCACCGCCGCGCCATCCAGGGACAGCCCGGTATTGTCGGAGAAAAGCTGGAGGGCGACGACTTTTTCGGAGACGTCGATGACCTTGCCGAGGCGTCGGACCCCGTCGCGGCCATATACTGCCGCAAGCTCTCCGTAGGTGCTGTTCTCCCGGCGCTCGGCGATGACGATGGGACCTTCCGCAAGGGTAAGTCCGCGATGCTCGATTCCCCTCATCGGAGGCTCTCCTTGCGGTACTGGCGATCGAGGTCGTCGAAGACGGCGGCAAGCTCGCGCTCGGCCGCCCGGATATCCTCGGGCCTGTCATTCGGGACGGTGCTCTTCAGGCGCGAGAGCTTTTCCCTGAGGGGCAGGGAGGTGATCTTGACCAAGGGGGCGCCGGCCTTGATGACGGATTCGGCCCTGCGATGGAATTCCATGATGCATCGAAGGAGGAGGACCTGCTTTTCGGGCGAGCAGTACTTGTCTATGTCATCGAAGGACGACTGCTGCAGGAAGCCGGATTTGATGAGGTCCGCGGTGATGAGGACAAGGCGCTGCTCGTCAGGGAGGGCGTCGGGACCGATGAGGCGCACGATCTGCTCGAGCCTCTGCTCCTTCTTGAGGAGCTCGAGGGCGCGCTTCCTGACGTTTTTCCAATCTGGGTTCACTGCATCCCACCACGCCAGGAGCTCTTCGGAGTACTCGGAATAGGAATCGGTCCAGGAGATGGCAGGATAGTGGCGGGCATAGGCGAGGTCACGGTCCAAGGCCCAGAAACAACGGATGAAACGCTTGGTGTGCTGCGTGACCGGTTCGGAGAAGTCGCCGCCAGGCGGCGAGACGGCGCCGATGATGGATACCGATCCTTCACCGCCGCCGAGGGTGTCGACCCGGCCACCCCGCTCATAGAACTCCGCGAGGCGCGTCGGCAGGTAGGCGGGGAAGCCTTCCTCCGCGGGCATCTCCTCGAGGCGGCCGGAGAGCTCCCGGAGGGCCTCCGCCCATCGGGATGTCGAATCCGCCATGACAGCGACCCCGTAGCCCATGTCCCGGTAGTACTCCGCCAAGGTGATGCCCGTGTAGATCGATACCTCGCGGGCCGCTACCGGCATGTTGGAGGTGTTGGCGATAAGGACCGTCCTCTCCATGAGGGAGCGGCCGGTGCGGGGATCCACAAGCTTCGGGAATTCCTGGAGGACGTCCGTCATCTCGTTGCCGCGTTCGCCGCAACCGACATAGACGATGATGTCGGCGTTGCACCACTTGGCGATCGCGTGCTGGGTCATGGTCTTGCCGGTTCCGAATCCGCCTGGGACAGCGGCGGCGCCCCCCTTGGAGATGGGGAAGAGGACATCGATGACGCGAAGGCCGGTTATGAGGGGCTCGGTGGGCGGGAGGCGCCGAAGAGACGGACGCGGCTTGCGGAGGGGCCATTCGTGCGCCAGCCTCAGGACCTCTCCACGGCCTGTTTCGGCGATCGTGTCCAGGACCGTATAGTCCCCCGCGCCCACCATGTCCTTGATGAGGCCGGGCTTGATGCCCGGGGGAGCGAGGACCCGGTGCTCGACGACCGAGGTCTCCTGGACCACGCCGAGGACGGTGCCTGGGGCGACCGAGTCTCCGGTCTTCAGGCGAGGTTCGAAGTGCCAGCGCCTTTCGATGTCGAGGCGCTCGCCCTTCACTCCGGGGATGAGGAAATCCCCGGATTTTTCCTTGAGGGCGGACAAGGGGCGCTGGATGCCGTCGTAGATCGATCCCATGATCCCCGGCCCGAGGAGGGCGGACAGGGGGCGACCAAGGGAAATCACCGGCTCGCCGGGTCCCATCCCAGTGTTCTCCTCATAGACCTGGATGGTGGCGCCGGAGCCGTCCATGCGGATGATCTCGCCCGCGAGCTTGGCGATGCCTACCTCGACGACGTCATAAAGACCGGCACCACCCAGCCCGGAGGCAAGGACGACGGGGCCGGCGACCCTGATGATTTTCCCCTCGATCATATGGCAAGCGCCTCCGCGCACAGGGCTTGGGCGAGCTCGCCGCGGCCCTCGTCGAGAAGACGCTCCCCGACCAGGTTGAGGGTTGCCCTGACCGTCATCCTGGCGGCGGGGCAAATGACGACGATGCCGATGCCAGGCAGGCCGTCATCCACGGTCGCCACTGTGACGCGCGCGCCAGGAACGGCCTTCGCGAAAAGCGAGCTTGCATCCTCGGGCCTGATGCCTTTGCAGTGCAGCTTGACCTCGGCACCGACCAGGAGCCCTGCGGCGCCTTCGAGCATCTCCGAGACAAGGGCCGCCACCTCGGCCGGCGAGAGGGAGGAGAGGTACTTGGTCGTGGCATTCTGCAGGAGGCGGTCCACGAACATCGCCTTCATGCGGCCCTTTTCCAAGGGAAGGCGCGAGGTGTTTTCATCGTGATACCGCTCGGAGCGCGAGGCGAAATCCCTCGAGAGGGACTCGAGCGAAGCGCGCGCGCGCTCGAGATATTCGGTTCGGATGCGGCCCATTTCCGCATCGGCTTCCTTGAGAAGGCGCTCCCCCTTCTTGCGGGCATCGTCGAGTATTTCCTTCTCCAGGGCGTCGGACGAAACCATCTCTTCCATAAAAAGGCTCCAAGCGATCCGCGCAGCGGGCGGACCGTATTATATGCTGATGCCGACCGCTTCCCGGATCGCGGCAAGGAGGCTTCGACCTCCATCTGGCGCCGCGCCAGGGCTCGGTATCTCGACGACGAGGGGATAGTCTCCCCTGAACTGCCAGTCCCGGGCTTCTTCCTCGAGGAGGCCTACGACTCCGGAGCTCAGGATGAGCACTTTCGAGCCCGAACCGGTCGCCTCGACAGGCGCCGGTTCGTCGGGACGGCGCGTGAGCCGCTTCTGCCCGGTGGCGGTGAGAAAGGCCTCCAAGGCATCATCCCGACCGTAGACAGCCCGACCGCCTACCCCGACAAGGCGGAAAGCGACAAGGAGCTCCTCCTCGCCGATGAAGAAAAAATCCGGCATGGCAGGACCTTCCTAGAGCAGAAGGATGAGGAGGGCGACCAGGAAGCCCCAAAGGCAGATGCCTTCCGCAAGGCCAACATAGGGAAGCGCCTTTCCGGATAGTTCGGGATTCTCCGCCATCGCGCCCATCGCGGCCGACCCGATCTGGCCGACCGCGAGGCCGCCCCCAATGCAGGCAAACCCGACCGCCAGCGCAGCGGCGAAGTATTTCCATGAGCTCGCGCTTGCGGCCGCGACTGCAGCGGTGGCGCCGGCGTCCTGTGCGATGGCCGCGGCGGAAAGGGCGGCGAGGAAGAAAAGGATGAAGGATGCTCGCTTTCTCATGATGGTCACTCCTTGGGATATTCGAAGAGGAAGGGGTCGAACTCGACTCCGATCTCCGTGAAGAACTTGGAAAAGAATTCGTAGTACTGGAGCCGGACTACCTGGATGGTCACGATCATACCCTCGAGGACAAGTATGATCGCGTTGCCGATGATGACGATGACGATCTCCCAGACTATCCCTCCCGGAGCCCTCGTCCTTACGAGGTCGCCCATCGAGAAAACGATGAAGGAGAGGACGGTGTGGGAGAGGGCAAAGGCGCCGACACGAAGGAAGGACAGTGTATTGGAGAAGTAATAGGAGATGGATTCAAGGACATCCACAAGCCCTTTCACGATATCGGCGAATAGCCCGTCGCCTTCCTTCCGCGCCTTGTCCACCGCGGCGCTGACTTCCAGGGGAGCGGCCCGAGGGGACTGTCCGTCCTGGTCGGCTAGGTCTGGGCTTTCGTCATCGGAGGCAGGGGCATTTCCTGGAGCATCGCCGAGGCTGGCGGCCATGGCCGCCCCCGTGGCGGCGGCTTCGCCGGGGGCCTTCAGGGCGGCGTTGACGGCGATGCCCTCTTCCCGATGGTCGACACGATGCGAAAGCTGCTCGGCGAAAAAAATGCCGACCAGGGGCAGCCCGAGGCCAAAGGCATCGAACCAGGCAAGGGAGCCGCCGAGCACGGCACGGATGCCGATCCCGATCGCCCACCAGAAGAAGAATGCCCCGGTGAGGCCGGTCTTCCCGAACAGGGCTTCGCCCTTTTTCCCGAGCCTCCACTTGTTCGTCATATTTATGACGAGTCCGATGGAATTGATCACGACCCCGATGCCGATCGTGAAACCGAAAAAGGCGAATAGCTTCCCCATGGAGCCGGATTGGGGCATGAGGGTCAGGAACCTGTCCATCTCCTTGCCGAAAAGCGCGGAGCTCAAGGCCCGCGTCGCCGGCTCGAGGAAATGCTCGTTCGAGAAGACTGAACCGACCAAAAAGCCCATGAGCATCGAGCCCATCCCGGCGGCCACGAAGATGGGGCCGAACTTCCCGAATTTCGCGAGGTTGGCCACGCTGCCGCGGTTGAGGAGGATGCCTACGAAAAGGATGACGGCGCCCTGGCCCACATCCCCGAACATGATCGAGAAAAGCAGGACGAAGAAAAACGCCACGATCGGGGTCGGGTCGATGGTTCCGTACAAGGGAGCGCCATAGGATACGACCAAGCGTTCGAAACTGGAGACGAATTTGCGCCGCTTGAGGAGGACAGGGACTTTCTCCGTGCCGACCTTGACCGATTCGAGCTCCTCAGGGGAAAAGACACGGACAGCGGCCCTCCCCTCCGTGACGCGCTCGAGCTCGGCGACGAGGCTCTTCACCCCTTCCTTTGGCACCCAGCCTTCGAGCCTGAAGACCTGATCGGTAGCGTCGAGCCCGCCCTTGACGTTCTCGATGGCTTCCGCCACGGCGTAGGAGGCAAAGAGGCTCTCCCAGACCCCTGCGTAGGAAAGCCGCAGCTCGGCCTTTTTTTTCGCTATCTCGATCTCGCGGCGCTCGAGGCTTTCGAGTTCGCTTTGAAGGCTCGGCATGAGCTCGACGGGCAGGCCTTCGAAATCAGGAGGGAATTCCTTGGCCTTGAAATTGGCGCGCTTGAGCTCCGTGTCGAGGGCAAAGCGCCCCTTCTTGGACGAGGCGGCCACGATGGTGCCTTCCGAATCGATGGGGACTATGAGGGCGCGCTCGCCAAGGCTTGCGCCGAGGCTCTCCAGTTCGAGCTTGGGAATGCGGCCGATGCGCACGGAAAGGAAGGAGAGATGGTCGAGTTCGCGGAAAGGCAGCTTGAGCCCTTCGAAGGCCTTGGCCTCGCTCATCGCATCCCGTATCTGCTCCCGCCTCGTGACGAGGGCCACCTCCTGGGCGGAAAAGTCATCGACGATGTCGGCGATGGTTGCCAGGAGGCCAGCCTCGTCATCGCCGGGAAGCTTGACCGAAGCTGGCATCGAGCCGGGGGGCATGAGGCCAAGACTGTCGCGGATATCGCGCAATCGCCGCAAGGATGGAGCCCAGGCGCCGGAGGCGTGGCTGGCCCGATGTGGCGGGCTGGCGAGCTGGAAGCAACGCGATGCCCCAAGACGTTCGAGCACGCGATCCGTATCGAGCTTCAGGACATGGATCTCCAGCTTTCGCATGGGGACTGGGCGGCTCATTGGACGCCTCCCGCCAGGGCGAAAGCGGCCATTTCATCGGCAGGGGCGCCCAGGTAGGTGCCTTCGATCACGCCGAGGACCACGGCGGCCTCGAACTCCTTGAGCCTGTAGAAACAATACAGCGGTGTGTAGGTGAAGGGATTCACGTGGAGGGCAAGGCGCATCCTCCGGTAGAGGTATCGACGTGCCGCTGTCTCGATCGCCGGGACGTCAAGGGTCCATGGATCCGGGCCGTCGGCGAGGAGGAACTCGAACTTCCAACCATGCCATTCCGCCCGACGGTCGTGCCTGCGGGCGCATCCTGCGAGGGCTGTAGACGAAAGGTCGGCTCCCTTCACCTCGATGAGGAGGTTCTTGATCAGCTCTGGCCGCATCGAATAGTAGCGGGAAAGCCGCAAGGCCCACACGACATTCTCAAGCTCAATCTCCAGGGAGAGGAGCTTGCGCAGGCCGTCGCGGAGCCTGGAGGGCACCGTAGAAAGCGCATCCCAGAGCTCGGTGTAGAATTGGCGGTCAAGGCGGTTTTCGGTGGCTGGCAGGTCAACGAGGCCGGACTCGGCTATCCATGTGTACCTTGTCCCGCCGCGGAACATGGCCTCAAGGCGGGGATAGGCCTTGGAGTCGAAGCCTTCCGGCAAATCGGCGTCGTCGCAGGGCGGGCATGAGGATTCGGAGCCTTGTACAGCGAGGAGGACGCGCTTTATCCTGGCGAATTCCGCTTTCCTGCGCAGCGCGATGAAAAAGGGTTCGTCCTTCTTGAGACGATAGGCGAGGTTCTTGAAATCATCGAGGCTTTCGCGGATGACACGGGACTCGGTGGCGGCCAGCAAGGCGGCTTCCGGCAAGGCGGGGGCCGCATCGCCAAAAAGCGCTCGCCAGATGTCGGAAAGGCGGCCCAGGCGGAGGAGCTCCGACGAACGCTCACCTGCCCAGGAACGGCTCAGGGCGCCGCAGACGCGGGCGTAGATATACGAGAGCTCGAACCTGTCCGCCATCGATCATGCCTTGCCGAAGAGCAGGTTGTCGCAAACCGTCTTGAACTTCGCGCTCTCCGTGCCCGCCGCCGCAAGCCGGGCGCGGTACGAAGCCAATTCACCCTTGAACTCGAGATCGGTCTTGTGCGTGGATTCCTCAAGACTGCTCTGCACCTCTAGGACACGGGCCTCGTAGGCCAGCTTGAGAGCGCCTTCGCAGGATTCCTTGACCTCGACGATGCGACGATCGGCCTCGTCACGTGCGGAGAGCACGATCGCCTCGGCCTTTTTCTCCACGTCAAACAGCTTGTCCAAGATATCATGAGAGGGCATCACCGCCTCCGAAAACGGGCTTTGCGCCGCCTTTAGTTCTGGAGGGTCAGAAGATCCTCAAAGCTTTTTATGATCTGGAAAGCCCGCTCGGGGCTATCGGCTTGCACAAGCTCGGTATAGAACCCAGGATCGTCAAGAAGCCGAGCCAGGCGTTTCAAGGCCCGCAGGTGCAGCTCCGCCTCGTTTGGCGAAGACACGAGGAGGAAGACAAGGTAGACAGGCTCACCATCCAGGGCGTTGTAATCGATGCCCCGGTGCGAAATGCCGATGGCGCCGATGAGGGAATCCACCCCTTCGGCCTTGCCGTGAGGAAGCGCTATGCCTTTCTTTATCCCTGTGGACATCTTCTCTTCCCGCTCGCGTACGGCGGAGAGGACCGCCGCGCGCGGGAAGCCGCGTCCATCCCGACTCGCTACAAGATCGACAAGTTCCTCGAAGAGCTCATCCTTCTCCTCGCTTTCGAGACCGATCTTGATCCGTCCCGGCGTGAAGACTTGCTGGAGAAGCATCAAAGGACCTCCGTATGCTCGTTACGGGTGCGTTATTTTTTCGCGGGTTCCGGGGTGGCGGGAGTCGAGCCGGCAGGAGCAGGCTGGCTCGGAGCCACGTTCTGTGCGGGTGCGTTCCACCATTCCGCGCTCTTCGCATCCTTGGCTTTCTTCTGGGCGACCGCTTCGACATTGCCGGTGGTTCCCTTGTTGAGAAGGGCCAGGGAGAAGGAAAGGACGAAGAAAAGCCCACCAAGCACATACGTGAACTTCGTGAGGACGGTTGTCGAACGGGCGCCGAAAGCGCTCGAGCTGCCGCCGGCAAAAATGCCGCCGAGGCTGTTCGACCCTTCATCCTGGATGACGACCATAAGGACAAGAAGGATGCTCACAATAACAAAAACGACAAGGAGAACGATTCCGAGTACGCCCATACGCCTTGACCCCACCCTGATTTGAGCCGGCGAGGATCCCTTCGAAAAAGCGATCCTTCACCTGTATCTGCGTATATTACCGAAATGAAACGAACGATGCAAGTAGCAGGAGGGTTTGATGACAGGGGCCGCTAACCGCCCTGAGGCGAAAGCGGCCCTTGTACCGGACGACACGCCCTTGTCCGCTATCGAAACCGGGCGATGGGGACGAAGGTCTCCGCCTTGAGGCTGGCCCCACCCACAAGGGCGCCATCGATGTTGGGCTTGGCCATGAGCTGGGCCGCATTGTCGGCCTTCACCGAGCCCCCATACTGGATGCAGAGTGACTTTGCCGCCGCCTCGCCGTAGAGCGCCTTGACTTCCTTCCTGATAAAGGCATGGACCGCATCGGCGTCCTCGGGCGTGGCGGTCTTCCCGGTGCCGATAGCCCAGACAGGCTCGTAGGCGATCGTGACCTTGGCCAGTTCCACGGCCGCGACGCCCGTGAGGCCTTTTCGGACCTGGGTCCCCACGACTTCCTCGAGGCGGTTTCCCTCCCGCTCCTCGAGGGTCTCGCCCACGCAGAGAATCGGCTCGATTCCGTGCTTGAGCGCGAGAAGGAGTTTCCTGTTCACGAGTTCATCGGTCTCGAAATAGCTATGGCGCCGTTCCGAGTGGCCGAGGATGACAGCACGGACCCCCAGGTCCTTGAGCATGAGGACCGAAACCTCGCCGGTGTGGGCTCCCTGCTCCTCGGGACCCATGTTCTGGGCGCCGAGCATGATATTCGTCCCCTTGACCACCACGGCCACCGCGGAGAGCGCGGTAAAAGCCGGCGCGATGAGGACCTTCTCGCCACAGGACGCGAGCTTATCCTTGAGTTCCGTGGCGAGGGCGACGGATTCGGCCACCGTCTTGTGCATTTTCCAGTTGCCTGCGATGTAATAACTGCGCATATGCCGTCCATTCGTCGAGGATGTGCGCATCGGCTAAAGGAGGCCATTGCCTCCCTGCGACGCGTCCGGTGGCCTCAGCCGTTTCGGCAGGACACCATCACCTATAGTAACGATGGGCGGGGAACTTGGTAAAGATGCCCTTCGCCCGACCTCGTGATGCGGATGCTTGCGTCGGGCACGAAAATCCAGCCTTGCTCGAGGATCACCTTGCGGTTCTCCGGCGCGCAGATCGAACCGATCTTGAGCGCCGCAAAGACCTTCCGCACTTCATGGACGCGGTTATAGAGGTAGCGGTAGCCAGCGCAGGTCGTGGCCTTCCCGCAATCCAAATCGCATTCGGCGCTGCCCATGAGGGTCTGGGCATCGTGGCAGACGAGGGCCTTCCCCCCGGCATGGAGGATGAAGTAGGACGCCAGCGGCCGGGCCGCCGGGCTGATGAGGGGAAGGATATCCAGGTTGTCCAGGAAAAGCCCATCGCCCGAAACCGAGACCTCCCGCCGATAGCCGGTCTTGAGGTAGAGGTTTGCGATGCCGATGAAACAGCAAATCCCGAGGTTGAGGACATTGTAGCCGATGCTTGGAATCCATCGCGGTTCGCTGCGGCTCATTATCCCGTAGCCCATGAGGGCGATCCAGACCAGGAAAAAAGCCACGATGGCGAGGGTGAAGGCGAACAGGCGATCCGAAAACATGAGGTAGATCCTGCTCTTGTACCGAGGCGCGGCGTCCAGGAAGAGGGCGTAATGGATCGCGATGTCCTGGAAAACGATGGTGAGGAAATCCCGGTGCAGGTAGGTGGATGCGAGAAACGCGAGGACAAGCTGGATGGTGAGCGAGGCAAGGATCCGGAGTCCGTAGGTGAAACGTCGAGGTTCCTTCTTGCCGGTCGGCGAATAGCCGATCCAGGCTGACCAAAGCAGGATGCCCACAACGACCAGTCCCCAGCCCCAATTCCAGGCAGGATTGAAACTGCCCTGTCCCAAGGAATCCGGGAGGGGATATCGGATGGAAAAAAAGGCCGCAAAGCCCCAGGAAAGTATGCCAAGGAGGGCCGCTATCAGTCGTACCATAAGGTCCGCAGGATACTATGGCTTCCGTCAAGACGCCATATAAAAGCGAGAGCCATCCTGGAGGACGGCTCCCGCACGATGCGGCAGGCGGGATAGCCTGTGGCAACCGGAATCATCAGGCGCGGCAAACCTCGATGCCAGGGAGCTTTTTCCCTTCGAGCAGCTCCAGGGAGGCGCCGCCGCCAGTGGACACATGGCTCATCCTGTCGGCCAGGCCGAACTTGTTGACCGCGGAAACCGAGTCCCCCCCGCCCACGACCGTCATGGCACCTCGACCGGTGGCCGCGGCGACCATCTTGGCCACCTCTCCTGTTCCCCTGGCGAAGGCGTCGAATTCGAAAACCCCGACGGGACCGTTCCACACGACGCTCTTCGCGCCGGAGAGCACCTTTCGGTAGAGCTCAAGGGTTTTCGGCCCCACATCCATGCCCATGAGGCCCTCAGGGATGTCCGGGCCATCGATTGCCTTGGGAGCCGCCGCCGCATCGAATGTCTCCGAGCAGACGTGATCGACAGGAAGGACGATCTGTGCGCCGGCCTTCTTGGCAACATCGATGACTTTTTTCGCGGTCTCGATCTGGTCATCCTCCACTAGGGACTTGCCGATCGTGTGTCCCTGGGCCTTGAGGAAGGTGTAGGCCATTCCGCCGCCGATCACCAGCGCCGACGCGTTTTTCAGGAGGGACTCGAGGACGGCGATCTTCGAGGACACCTTGGCTCCGCCGATGATCGCGACCATGGGCTTGGGCGGATTGGTCACCATCGGCTCAAGGTATTTCACCTCCTTGTCCATGAGGAAGCCGCCCACGGCCATCTTCATGAACTTCGCGATGCTCGCCGTGGAGGCATGGTCGCGGTGGGCGGTGCCGAAGGCGTCGTTGACGAAGATATCGCCGTAGGTGGACAGTTCCTTGGCCAGCTTGTCCCGTTCGGCGCTGTCCTCGCTCGTCTCTTCCTTATGGAAGCGGGTGTTCTCGAGCATGATGATGGCCCCTTCCTTCTGGCCATCGATAAAGCCCACTTTCCCGTAGCAGGAATCCTCCCCAGCGAAAACCACGGGCTTCCCGAGCTTGTCGGCCAGATAGGCCGCGATCGGCGCCATCCTGTGCTTGCCGGCGATATACTTGGCCTCGTCAAATGCCTTGCCATCTTTCTCGGCTTTTTCCTTGGCCTTTTTCATGTCTTTCTTGGGGTCCCCGAGGTGGGACATGAGGACCAGGGACTTGGCGCCTTTTTCCATCACGTATTTGATGGTCGGGATGGCGGCCACGATCCGGGTGTCGTCCTGGACCTTGCCATCCTTCATGGGAACGTTGAAATCGACGCGCATGATGACGCGTTTTCCCTTGAACTCGATGTCTTTTACGGTCTTGATCATGATTGCCTCCGTGACTGCAGCGTTTCTCCAAAAATAGAAAAAGGCTGCCCAGGCGTTTGATCCCGGACAGCCATTGCTCTACATGCGGTCGTTACTTCTTCGACGCCATGTACTTGAGGAGGTCGATGACACGGTTAGAATACCCCCACTCGTTGTCATACCAGGAGACGACCTTGAAGAAACGCTTCTCGCCAGGCAGGTTGTTCTGCTTGGTGGCGAGGCTGTCGTAGATCGAGGAGCGGGGGTCGTGGATGAAGTCGGTGGAGACGAGTTCCTCGGTGCCGTAGCCCAGGAGGTCCTTGAGGTAGGTCTCGCTGGCCTTCTTGAGAAGCGCGTCGATCTCCTCTATGGACGAATCACGGGCCGAGGTGAAGGTGAGGTCCACGACGGAGACGTCGAGGGTCGGCACGCGGAAAGCCATGCCGGTGAGCTTGCCCTTGGTCTCGGGGAGCACCTCGCCGACGGCCTTGGCGGCGCCGGTGCTGGAGGGGATGATGTTGGCGGATGCCGCGCGGCCACCGCGCCAGTCCTTCTTCGACACGCCGTCCACCGTCTTCTGCGTCGCCGTGGTGGCATGGATGGTGGTCATGAGGCCCTTGTCAACGCCGACGCCTTCCTTGAGGAGGACGTGGACAAGGGGGGCCAGACAGTTGGTCGTGCAGGAGGCGTTGGAGACAATGTCGTTCTTGGCGGGGTCGTACTTCTCGTGGTTGACGCCCACCACAAAGGTCGGGATCTTCTTGGTCTCGTCCGCGCTCTTGGCGGGAGCGGTGATGATGACCTTCTTGGCGCCGGCTTCGAGATGGCCCCAGGCCTTCTCGTTGCAGAAGAGGCCAGTGGACTCGATGACGTACTCGACGCCAAGCTTTGCCCAAGGGAGGTTCTTGAGTTCCTTTTCGGCCATGACGCACCTTACCTGCTGTCCGTTGACCACAAGGGTATCCGCCTCGGCGAGCGCGGGATCGCTCTTGCTGGCGGAGATATCGGCCTTCATGCGACCGTGGATCGAATCATACTTGAGCTGATAGGCGAAATACTCGGCGTCCGTGGAGATATCGACGACGGCGACGACGTCGATCTTGTCTTTTCCAAGGAGGCCCTGATCGACTATGGCTTGGAACACCAAGCGCCCGATCCTGCCAAAACCATTGATGGCGACTTTCATCTCGCTCCCCCCTAAACATGAAATAGGCCTCGGCCGCCTAAGGGGCGAGGCTTTTCTTGCCGTATCGTCCCGGGCTGGCGGAACGCCCGCAACCATGCAAGGCACGGCTGCGGATTTCTATATTTTTATATTCATACACTATCGAAAGAAACAAACGCTGTCAACGACGCGCGGTAGAATCCAACGCGCGGAACAGGCAAGTCCGCAGTCGGCATTTCCGGTAAAAATATACGAGAAAGAGGAATATATAGCAATAATTGACGGGCTTTAAAAAAAATGCTTTAGGCGTTAAATTTAAGCTTGCCTGAAGCCGATATTGTACGTGTCGGAGACGATCATAGTTCCCCTCCCAGTTTACTATGGTTGTTTTCGGCACCCGCTACGGGCTGGCCGGTTTTCCCCAAACCGGCCTTTTTTTTCCTGCGCGGGCTTGCCTAGTCCGGCAAAGCCCCGCGGGGGCGGCCGTCAACTTGACCAAGGCCAGCCATTCGCGTAACCTAATGAACCATGCCGTCCCACTCCCGTCCCGCAAAGGCTGCAAAGATCCTCCTCATCGTCGCGGCCTTCACCGCTCTCTTCCTCGGTTTTGCGGTAGGGGGGGGAATAGCCGCCACCCGAAACCTCGTTGCCTCCGAAAACTTCACCGACATTCGCCCTTCCCTGCCAACGAAGATACTGGATGTAAAAGGGCGGCAGATCACCGAGTTTTCCTCCACGGAAAAACGCGAGATGATCTCCGTCCAGGAGCTTCCCCAGAATCTCCTGGACGCGGTCCTAACCCGCGAGGACCAGTCCTTCTACAGGCATGGTGGCTTCACGCTAAAAAGCCTTTTCCGAGCCTTTTGGGGCAAGCTGAGCGGCCAAAGCCTGGGAGGAGGCTCCACCATCACGCAACAGGTGGCGGGCCTCATGGGCTACGTCGACCGGACCGACTACAGCGTCATGCGCAAGATCGCGGAGCTTTGGTGGGCCCTCCAGGTGGAACGCCGCTATACAAAAGAAGAGATCCTCGAGATCTACCTCAATAACATGTATCTAGGTGCCGGTTGCTTCGGTGTCGAGGCTGCGAGCAAGTTCTATTTCGGCCATTCCGCAAGGGAGCTCACCCTCGCAGAATCGGCGATCCTGGTCATCCAGTTCGCGAGTCCCACGAAATACAACCCGGTCTCGAACCCGAACAACGCGAAGGCCCGGTCCAGGGAGATCCTGGACCAGATGATCAGCAACGGCTATTGCACCCAGCAGGAAGCCTCGGATTCCCTCAACGACTACTGGGCCAATTTCGACTACACCCGCGTCGCGTCGAGCGCTTACTATTCCCGCGATGACAAGGCCCCCTGGTTCAGCGAATACGTCCTGCGGCAGCTCGAAGGCTTGCTTTACGGCTCCCTCAATCTTTACAAGGATGGATTCGTTGTCCGCACCACCTTGGACCTGGACGTGCAGGCAAACGCCGACGCCTTCATGAAGCAGGGCATCGAACAGGCCAACCTGAGTTTTCGCGCGTCGAACTCTGAGCGTCTCACCGAGGCCGACAAGGTCTATGTGCCCATCATCGAGCTCCTCGGGCTTGGCTTCAACCTCGAGGACCTCCTGGTATCGGACAACAAGGTCAAGGCCCAGGTGTTCGACTACTACGAAAAGCGCATAAACCCGGCGCTTGACGCTGCCTCCCTGCTTTTCGGGATGCCCGACCTCAAGTCCATGACAAACGCCAGCTACTCGACAATGAAGGACGCCCTCCAGAAAACGACGGTGGAAGGCGCCTTGGTCACCATCGACAATGATACCGGGCATATCACTGCCCTCGTGGGCGGATCGCAATTCGGCCAGTCCAACCAGAGCATCAGGGCGACCCAGGGACGCATCATGCCCGGCTCCTGTTTCAAGCCACTGTATTATTCGGCCGCCATCGATTCACGCAAGTTCACGGAAGGGACCCTGATCTATGACAGCCCAGTCGTATTCTATAAGGAAGACGGTACGCCCTACATCCCGCTCAACTACAAGGGAGTGTGGAAAGGACCCGTGCTGACCTGGTATGCCCTGGCCAACTCCATGAATGTCCCTTCGCTCAAGATCCTCGATTCGATCGGCTTCGACGCCGCCATCGACAGGGCGGCCGCACTCCTCGACATCACCGATCCAGTGGAGATCCGCCGCACCTTCCCCCGGGTCTACCCCCTTGGCCTTGGCATAATCCAGGTAAGCCCGCTCAAGATGGCACGCGCATTCGCCACCTTCGCCAACCAGGGAAGGCAGGTCGATCCCATCTCAATCCTCTCCGTCGAGGACAGGAACGGTCGCATCATCCTCGAGCCGGAGAAGGACCTTCGCACCCAACAGAAGAAAAAAGGGCAGGCTGCCCAGCTCCTTACCCCACAGACCGCGGCGGTAATGACCGATATGCTCCAGCGAGTCGTTTGGCGGGGCACTCTCGAGTGGCCGACCGGCGGCGGAAAACTGTTCACGTACAAAGACAGCGCGGGAAAGACCTATACCATTCCGTCCGCAGGGAAAACCGGAACGACGCAGAACTGGGCCGATGCCTGGACTGTGGGCTTCACGCCCTACATGACCACAGCCATCTGGTTCGGCTTCGACCAGCCAGGGAATTCCCTCGGCGTGACCCAATCGGGCGCGGTCTTGGCCGGCGATACCTGGGCCCGCTACATGAAGGAAATCAACCGTAGCCTTCCCTACAGGGGCTTCGCGCGTCCCCAGACAGGACTGGTATCGGTCAAGGTCTGCGCGGTTTCAGGCCTGATCCCGACCGAATCCTGCAACGAAGGAAGCGAGGACCTGCTCTTCCTTGAGGGCACCCAGCCAACACGTTCATGTGACCTTCACCAATACAGCGCGGAGCGGGACCGGGGCCTCATCGACAGGCTCGGCAACCAGATGCAGCTTCTCGGCGATCCCGGCAAGGTCGACTCCACGCTGAAGATCGATATCCCAGGCCTGGACCTGACGCCCCGCAATGGCGGCAGCCAGCCACCGGAAGCGGACTCCTCCGCCAACTCTGGCCTGCTCAACTGACTTTGCGAGGTCTCCGGACTCAGGTCCGGAGATGCGCATGCGCGCGTCGAGGGCCTGCGGCGTTCTGCCGCAAAGCATCGCTTGCCAACCCCGCCCCGAACACGATGAAGCCGATGAGCAGGGAAATTTCCTTTATCAGCAGGTCACCCAGGGGTGTAACCGTAGTCACGCGGACAACGCCCCCGCTTTTCCCCCAGGCGACTGGGACACCCTCCTGTCCGTGGGAACCGCTGTTTTCATCCATTCCGCCGACAATAAGGGCATTTTCGCCGTCTGCCAGGTAGCCGAGGGCGCGGGCTTCGCGCCCCGCGCGGCCGGGATCGGAGCGCAACGACTGGAATTGCTGGGCAAGCGCGTCATTTGACCGGCGCAGGGAATCAAGGTTGGCCCGCATCGAGGCCGTCCGGCCTTCCAGTTCTTTATAGGCGAGCAAGCCTGCGGGGCCGACGGTTGCCGAGAGCAGGCAATACATCGCAAAGGCACACCAGCAGGCGACGAAGCCGCGATGGATGAAGTGACTGCGCATCTGTGTTGATTTACGGAATGACCATGCCCTGTCTTGAATGCGATTATTGACAACGCTGTTTTGTGTGCGTACAGTAATACTGGGCCGTTAATATGGGTGGCACTTCTGCCGATACTCTATCAAACGACCGCCCGTAACGGAGTTGCTATGGCAGTACGTCCCGATGCTACAACAAAAAGCGCCGCGTCAAAGCCCGCGAAAGCCGAGGATGACCTCGAGCAATATGGTGTCTGGGTAAAGGCCGAGCCCCAGGATATCGTGGAAGAGCCCGAATCCGTCCAGCTCGAACGGTCCGGGGTTGCCGAGGAATCCTTCCTCACCGAGGACGAAGAGAAGCTGCTAGGCTCCTTTGAGGAGCTTGACCAGGTGGAAAACCAGTCCCTTTCTTTCCCCGAGGAGGGCTCCTATTCATTCGATCCAAATGAAGGCGATACGATGAGCGAAATCCCCGCTATGGAAAACCTCCCTTCATTGGAGGATTTCGAGATCAAGGACGAATTTGCGAGCGATGTCGAGGATCTCGGTGCCTCGACCATCGATATTTCGCTGGAGGATCTGGATACCCATCTGGATGCTCCCTCCCCTATTAGGCCTGATGCCTCAATAGACATGAAATCGATCAAGGGCCTCGGCGATGGTCCGGCCCCTTCCTCTCCCTCCACCCCGTCAATAATAGAAGACGTATCGGCAGAATTCCTGGATTTCGAGGACTCCCCCTCCTCTGTGGAATCAGAGTCTTCGGATGTCACTTCGGAGTTCCTGGACGCCGAACCCCTTGCGGACCAAAAATCCTCGCCTTCCCGGAACGAGCCGGATTTTGAGCCCATCGATATGGATCTCCATTTCGATGATACGATCGGCCACGAAAATGGGAAAACCGGGATGCAAGAACCCGGATTTGAGGCTGTTTCGGAGTTCGATGATTTCCTCACGGCGACCGAGTCTCCCCTCCCGGAGCCAGTTGCTGCCGGCTCCGGCCCAGGGGCCAATTCTGTGGGATTCGATGACCTTGCCGCGGTCGAAGAGGATCTTGCGATGCCGGTTTCGAAATCCGAAAGGTCCCGGCCCACGGAGCATCGTTCCGACAATTCCCTCTCCAATGAGCTTCTCCAGAAAATTGCCGAGGAGCTTTCCTCCATCAGGGGAGAGCTTGTCACCCTCAAGAGCCAGATCGTATCGCTCAAGGACGACGAAAAGAGGAGTCCGCCCCAGTACGAGGAAGCGCCAGAGCCGATAATCGCGGCTCCTGCAGGCGGTTTCTTCGATGACGAGGAGGACGAGACGATCGCCTTGACCGGCGACGAGCTGGATAACATCCTCAACACCGCCGACTTCACCGAGGAGAATATCGCCGAGGCCGGGGCCCCGATGGATATCGACCTTGGGATGGACTCCATCTCCGATGATCTCATCCTGCCGGAAAATGGCGATTACCGGACACAAAAGGAAGAGCCTGCGATCGAGGAAATCCACCTCGAGACCTCCGAGCTCCTTCCCGAACTCGGCGAAGAGGAAATGCCCGCGTCTCCAATAGATCTCCTCGCCGAGGATGAGTTCACGCCGATGACCCAGGCTCCTGATGACACCTCCTACCTCGAGGAACCCCTCGCCGAGGAAGTGCCGCTGGAACTCGATGAGATTCCCCTGCATGAGGAGTCCATCCTGGGAACCGAGTCGTTTACCTTCGATATGGAGGAAGCCGAGCCTGTCGGGCTGGAATCGGAGGAGCTTCCCGTCGTAACGGAGGGGAAGGGTTTCGAGGATGAGGCGTTTGGCGACCTTACCCTTGGCATGCAAGCCGAAGCTGACTACATGCCGGAAACGGTACATGAAACCGAGCCCCTCGAGTTTGTGCCCGAGGAGGAGGGATCGAGTTTCGAGGAGATCAGCCTCACGGAAGAGAGCCTCGAGCCCCTGGAAGAGGACATCGAGGAGCTGGGCTTCGACGAGGTTGACCTAGGCTCCGAACCAGCGGACGAAGCCTCCCACGCCGACCTCGAATCCGATATCGAAGAAAAGACCGTCAAGCCGGCTCAGCCCGTTTCCTTCCACCCGGACGAGATCCCCATGAGCCTGGATGATTCCTTTTTCGTGGAGACTCCCCCTGAATCGCCCAAAGGCGCGCCAAAGGCCCAAGCCAAGGCCGTGCCGGAACAGGAGAAGAAGGCAGCCAAGCCGGCGGAAGAGGAATTTCCCGATGAGGCTGGATACAAGGAAGCGGCGGTCACCGGAGAGGCTGGGCCCGCCGAAGCTCCAGAGGGCGAGGGCGATGATCAGCTCAAGAGCGAAATAAAAGGTGTCCTTTCCTACCTCGACAAGCTCCTTGAATCCCTTCCCGAGGACAAGATCGAGGAGTTTGCCCGATCCGAATACTTCGATACCTATAAAAAGATTTTCGAGGAACTGGGCCTGGTGTAGAATGGGCCTTCTCGAGAAAGCCAAGAGCGAATTGGAGGCCGGCCGCCCGCGGAAGGGGTCCGGCCTCTTCGCCAAAGCAATTCAGGCGCGAAGCGTTATCCCTCCCCCCCAAACGGAAAGCGAGCTTCCACCAGTATACATGGGCGACCTTGCAACCGGCCAAAAGCCACTAGCACCGAGAATCTCCGATATTCCATCACAATCTGAGCCCTATCCCTTCTCGCAGGCCGACCTTGACTCCTTTTCCGAGGAAATGCGATCCATGGGGCAATCGGAAGACTCGATTCTAGCGGCCTTCGTGCGGATAGACGAGGCGTTGCCCCTTTCGGCTTTGGCCTTGTTCACATCGGGGGAGACACCCCTCCTGCTTTGTGCGGCACGCGGTTTCAGCGCCCGGAAGTCCGCACCGAAAAGCCTCCCGCAGGGAGCCTTCGGCGATCTGGAGAATGGAAATCCCCTGACCCGCAAGGCACAGGACCTCATCCTTGATTCCTTGGGCGAGATCCGTGCAAGCACTATCCGGGCCTATGCAGTCCAGAACGAAAGATCCAAGACCCGGGCCATCTGGCTTTATGCGGACGACAGGATCGAAGCCGACGAAGAGCTCGCCTTGGCCTTTGCACGCCTTTTTGCGGCAACTCCCTTGCCATTTGGGAGCAACGCCACTGTCGATGAGATAAGTCCGTCCTTGGCCGCGCTGAGGCTGCCTCTGGGCTCAGGAAAGGCGGTGGTCCTTCGCTTCGGCTTTCATGACTTCCTGGCCAATGGCCTTCCCCTCCTCCCGGGGCTTCGGCCTGAAATCCTTTTCCCTCCCCTCGTCCGCAGCTTTTCCGTTGTCCTAGGCGTTGAGGGCAAGGCCTACTGCCTCGAAGGCGCGAAGATAGTCGCGATACTGTATTCCAAGGAAAAAATGGACACGGAGCTGGCCCTCGTCCAAATGCGGAAATCCCTCAAACGGGCGCTTCCCTACATTGCCGCATCGGATTTCCCCGCCGGGGAGGCGATCAGCGTCGATCTTGCCTCGGTTGGGGCCCTGGAAATCTTCGAACGCTTCTGCTCGGGTTGAAAAGCGTGGTCTTTTCCCTCGAGCCTTCAAGATCGGGACTTCCGTGCTGCCTGGCTGACGGCAACTATCTACATTCTGCCTACGACCCTGAAAAAGAGGCACGACGATTCATCGATTCCTCGCTCGGCACAAGGCGACCGGCCCGCTTTGTGCTGCTGGGCCCATGCCTGGATTACATTTCCCCCCTCCTCCGCCAGCGCTTTCCGGAGTCCATCATCTTCACCATAGACTACGATGGCTTTTTCGCCTCCTTTCGACGCGCAACGGTGGATCACGCATGGAATCCCTCCTGCGAGGAAAGCCTCGAGGGTTTCCTTTCCTCCCGAATGGACGAGGACTGCGTTTCGGGCCTGGCGATCCTTGAATGGCCGCCCTCCGCGAGGATCTTTCCAGCGCCTTCCCGCGCGGCGGCGGCTTCTCTCCGTAGCGCCCTCAGCCGTCTTTCGTCTTCGGCGGCCACCCTTCGTACCTGGGGCCGCCGCTGGATACTCAACGCATGCAGGTCTTTCCTCCTGGCTGAAAGGATGGCGACCTTTGAATCCGCCGATCTTCCCGTTGTTGTGGCAGCAGCCGGTCCCAGCCTTGTGGCCGCCCTTTCCCTCATCGCTCCCTGGCGGGATCATTTCGTCCTCCTTGCGGTCTCCTCCGCCCTCGCCGCTTGCCGCTTCGCCGGGCTGGAGCCTGATCTCGTCGTCGCGACCGATGGCGGCCCCTGGAGCCGTTGGCACCTCTATCCCCTGGCCCAGAGGGCCTGCCCCCTCGCTTCCCCGCTTGCCGCCACGCCTTCCACGCAGATCCTGCGCAGCTCCCCGCTCGTCCTCATCGAGCAGGGCAACTTCCCCGAGCGCGAGCTTTCGGCGAGGCTTGGCGGCGGGATCCGCCTTCCGAGCCATGGCACCGTGTCGGGCACCGCGCTGCGGCTGGCCGCTGCCACGGGCACCGGTCCCATCCTGGCCGTTGGCCTGGATCTTGCCAATTATGACATCATTTCCCATGCCAGCCCCCATGGCTTCGACCTCCTGCCTTGCCACGGCGACTCGCGGCTCTCCGCGCACGAAGGCAAAGTCTACGGACGGGAAATCGAGGCCGCCCCCCTGCCCGCCTCCGTTCCGCCCTGGCGAAGTTCCAGGAGCCTGGAGATCTATGCCCAAGCCCTCGCCGCGGAAGCGGAAGAACCGCTGTTTGAGGGAAGGCTTGCGCGGCTCCTTCCTTCTCCGGTGAGGCTCAGGGGCTACGACGAGCTTGGGGCCGAGGACATCGCCGGTTTTTTCGCCGCCTTGCCGCAAGGCGGCAGCAGACCTGACCGCGTCGATGGCAGCACCGCCTTCCTGCGGCCACGCGGGATCCCCAGCCACGAGGAAAGGGAAGCCATGCTCCTCGGGCTGCTCGGACAATGGAAAGAGCAGGCACATGCATCGACAAGGGAGCTGGCCGAAGGTCGTCGACCGTGCGACACGCGGATCCGGGAAATGCTCATGGCGGTGGACCTTCCCGACTGGGCTGCCGCGCACAGGGCAATGGCCTCCGGCCTGAGTCCCTCCTTTTCCGCCACGGCCCTGGGCGAATCCACGCTGGCCTTCCTCGATGACCTTGAAAGGAGGCTTTTCCCGTGGAAGACCTGATTTTCCGCCGCAACCTCCTCGCGCTCTCCTCGCGCAATCCGGATCTTGGTGAACTCCTCATGGAAACCGATAGCGATCCACGGCTGGTCATTGAGACTTCCCGGACGGGACTTCCGGTCCCGGGGCTCAGGCTCGCGTCGCGCACGGCCACCTTCCATTCCCTCATCGACCCGCGTCACGAAGCGGAGCGCCTCGTGAGAGCGCAGGCAGTCGGCGGATTCATCATCGCGCTGGGGCTTGGCGCGGGATATCCGCTCAAGGTCTGCCTTGAATCGGATGCGACCTCCGCGGTGATGGCGATCGAGTATTCCGCCCCCCTGCTCAAGGCACTCCTCGAGGCCATCGACCTTTCTGAAATTTTCCTCGACTCGCGCTTCACCCTCCTGCTGGACCCTTCCCCGGGCGATCTCGAGAAGGCCATCCTCTCGAGCTATGTGCCGCCCATCTCGGGCGATATCAGGAGCCTGCCCCTGCGAGGAAGGACTGACCTTGACCCCGGCGCTTTCGAGACGGCGGCGGGGACGCTGCGATCGGTCCTTGGCCGCATTTCGGACGACTACAGCGTCCAGGCCTTCTTCGGGAAACTGTGGTTCAGGAACGCGGTCCGCAACATATTCGACGCCGAAAAGCCGACGCCAGCGCTTGCCAGCGTGAGACGGGCCATCGTCACCGCGGCGGGACCTTCCCTTGAGGAAGGGATACCCTCCGTGATCAAGGCTCATGATGAGGGCGCCTTCCTCATAGCAACGGACACGAGCCTCCCTGCCTTGCTGGGACTCGGCATCGAGCCCCAGGCTGTCGTTTCCATAGACTGCCAGATGATAAGCTACTATCATTTCCTCAAAGGCCTGCCGGCGAAGGTCCCCCTGATCCTTGACCTGGCTTCGCCCAACCGCCTCGCCAGGCTTACCGAATCTCCACGTTTCTTCTCCTCCGGCCACCCCTTTTGCACCTATGTATCGTCCAACTTCCGGCCATTTCCGGCCTTGGACACCTCGGGCGGCAATGTGACCCACGCGGCCCTGTCCCTGGCCGAGGCGCTCGGCGCCGATTCCTGCATCCTTGTGGGAGCGGACTTCTCCTATCCCGAGGGCAAGAGCTATGCGCGAGGCACCTATATCTATGACTATTTCGAGAAATTCTCCGGCAGGCTCTGCCCCCTTGAATCACAATTCGCCGGCTTTGTCCGCAGGAATGTCTCGACGAGCAGGGAAGAGGACATGGCGCAGGACGGAAGGCCCTACGTGCGGTATGTGACGAAACCCCTCATGGCCTACCGGGAGCATCTTGAACGGTTCATCGAGCGCTCCCCGATGGATGTCATCCCGCTGCGGGGAAAGGGTGTCGAGATCACGGTTCGGAAAAAGAACAAGCGTCCAAAAAGGGGACTCGGCCTTTTTGCCGCGGGCAAGGCGAGCGAAAGCGCGGCTTCCTTCCTCAGGCGCTACACAAGGGAAGTGGAAGCCCTCCCGGCGCCGAAGGAGAATGTCACCGCCTACCTTCGCTCCCTCGGCGCGAAGGAACGGGACCTGTGGACGACCCTTCTCCCCTCCGCGAGCGCCATCCAGCGTTGCGCAGGGGGATCTGCGGGCGGTCCGGCGGGCTTGCTCACAAGAACAAGGGAATGGGCGCTCGCCGAGCTTTACGATGTCCTGCGGGGCAGGGAAGACTAGTACGACGCACCGAAGCCGGCCCGGAAACCGTACTTGCCTTCAAGCCAGGCGTCGAGGGCGCCGGCCCTCTGTCCGAAACTGTCACGGTATTTTTCCATGTATTCGTCCAGCCGTGGCTTCAGTTCCGGGTGCTTTTCGGTCAGGCGGTCGGTCAGCGTCTTCGTGAAATAAGGCTCGACCTGCTTGAGGGTCTGCTGGAGCAGATAGGCCTGGTATTCGTTCGCCATGAGATAGTCATCGCCCGTGTCGTAGTTCATCCAGCCGAAATACAGCCTCCAGAACCATTTCTCCTCCTTGTCCATGCGCGTCCATGTCTCCTTGACGAAGGCGCGATAGGCGGCATCGGCGAAGAAGATCGCATGTGTCGACTCATGGTTCAGGAAGGTCATCCGCAGGTAGGGCTCGGATTCGCGCGTGATGGAAATGATGGCGCCTTTCCCTTCGACAAAGGCCTTGCCGTCCTGGACCAGGATGCCCCGGGCAAGGAGGATGTCGCGGAGAAGGAGCTCCCGCTCACCGAGGACAAAGCCCGTCCTCCGCGCCTTTTCAAAAAAGGCGGCCAGGTCCGATGGACGGTAGTCATGGGCGTTCCATCCGTGAAGGCCGGCGATTTCCGCGTCAAGCGCGAGGGATCCCCTGAAGCCGTCCTTCTCGACAAAAAAGGCCAGGCGCTTCAGCCAGGAATCCTGGACAGCGTAGTCCCGAAAATCGAAAATCAGCACATCGGGCAGGAGGTCCCACCGATACAGGTCGAACTCGCGCCCGTCCGTGGGGGCGCCGGTCCTGAGGATCCGTCCAAAATCCGCGAGTTCAGCCGTCGCGGCATCAATGCTCCCCGTGCCGTCGGAGGCCAGGATGCCCGCGGCGAAGGCGCGGAAGGCAACCCCCGGTGGAAGCACAAGCTCAAGCGACGCCACCACGGATGGCAGCATGGAATACGGCAGGACTGTCGCCAGTCCGGCTGGATGGAGGCGGACCTCAAGCCCGGGTTTGCCGTCCGTCAGGATCGAAAGGTACTTGCCGCCGCCGCCCGGGCCATATGAGACGACGATGCCTCCATGTTCCGAATACAAGGGCGGGAAACCAGGCGCGAGGGAAAAGGCCGCATGCTCCTGGCCGTCCTTGCGCCAGGCCGACGAGGCACCGGAGATCCTGAGCCATCCTTCACCTGTCTGGATGCCGGACCAAGGCGGAATCTCACGGATCGAGATGATTTCCGCCCGATAGGCCGCCTCGGGATCGGGGGCGGCCTTCTCCCGAGGAAGAAGGCTAATAGACAGGCTCGCTAGGGAAGTTCCGGCCGCAAGGGGGAGGACCAGTCGGCTTCGGGCATTGCGCAGGGTGAAACGCTCGCGGAGAAATGCCTGGGTTCCATTCCGTTGTCCTGAAAATGCGATTTCTATTTCGGGCAAATCCCCGACTGGGAGCTTCGGTCCTTGGCGGAACTCCAGTTCGAGGCAGGAGGGGGCCGGAACAACCCGTGCAGGGGAAAGGGCGAAGACCACCGGACGGGAATCCTCCAGATGCCCCTCCTCGCCCACGATTCCCGATGGGACACGGAAAAACGTAAGCTTCCGCCCATCGACATCATTCCAGCTCAGCGATGCCACCTCGGGAGAGGCACAAGAGGCGACGAAAAGACAGAGAGAGGCCGAAATGAGGCGTAGGACGCGCCGGTTCATGAAAGCGCGAGGAGACTCTTGGCGATCAACTCAGCCACCTTGTATTTCTGCTCGCGCGAAATCTCGATGTCGGAACGGATGAATATCTCCCAACGGCCGAAAAAGTCGTCAGGAACGCGGGGAAGCTCCGCCAGGTGCTTCTCTATTAGGCGATGGGAAGGCTCGAAGGCGCGGTTTGTCGCGAAGAGGAAGGCCGTGCAATAACGGGCAAAACCCGCTGCGGAGACCAGGTAGAAAAAACCATCGTCCTGCAAGGCCGCCGCGCCGAGGTCCGACAGGAAATGCTCCATCTTGAGCTCATATCCTTCGCTCAGGCCATTCCAGAAGGTTGAGGGGAGGGAGAGGACCCGGTTCTTCATGTCATCGATCCATCCCGACCTCTTGAACAGGATCAAGGAGTGGACTATGCGGTAAAAGGCGTAAGTGCCCGAGTCCTTGAGTATCCAGACAAGATCCGACTCACGCGTGAGGAACTCCTCAAAACGCTCGATGTTCTTGTACTCGACCCGGACGGGGAGGCCTTCGAGGAAAAACCTGTCCTTCTGCTGCGCGCTCGCGCTCTCGAAGGCTCCCGGATCTCCGAAGGCAGATTTCCTTTCCTCGACATCAGGGATCGCACCGCGATGGTACACGTCAAGAACGAGGGCGAAATAGGGATCCAGGGTATCCCCTTCGGCCTGCTCGCAGAGGCTCACGCATTCTACGGATTTCCAGGCCGCCATTGCCGAGGAGAGGGCTTCCGCTATTCGTTCGACTTTCCTTCTCATATGCCCATCCTTTACAGCGATCTTGGGGAAATTGTATCATGCGCCCGTGGCTTTGCAAACATCGTCAGCGCCCTTTGCCGCAGTCTGCCTCATGCCACCCGGAAATGTGGCGAGGGAATATTCCCTGCTGGCAAGGCGCATGTTCGCCCTTACCGGCGACTGGTCTGCCCTTTCGTTGCCAACCATGGCCGTCCTCACGGCAAGGCCAGGCGGGATGGGTCCTCGCGAGGCGCGATCCTTCCTGCCTTCCCTCAAGGAAGTTTGGAATGGACTTGAAGGTCCATTCATCCCGGAGGGAATCCTGGTCCATGACGGTTTTCTCTTCCAGTCCCTGGGGGGGGCATTCGCGGGACTGCTCGAGAGCATCAGCCTGAAAATGGACCGGTTCGGGGAAAGCAAGGCAGGACCCGCGGCTTTCCCCCTGCCGACGGGCAAGGGAATCCTGCTTTCCGCCTTGCCAGGGGAATCCGCTGGATACCCCGAGGTTCCGAAGGGCGCCTTCCATTCGGCCTCCCTCGCCATCCTCCAGTTCCGCTTCGTCACGCCACGGCTTTCCGAAGCCGCCTGGACCGAGCTATGCCGCCTTCCGCGGCCGCAGGCCCGACGCGACAGGACGTCTTGCCTGTAACCAAGGCGGAGCTCGCACCTTTTCCTAGGTCAAGACCACGTGCTATAGTCAGCCGCACCTTTCAAAGGAGTCGCCATGAAGCCCTCGACTGCCGCGACCGTCGCCCTGATGCTCCTCTTTGGCCCCGCGCTCTCCCTGTCCGCGTCGGATGGAATTGCCACGTCCGCTGACACGCCGGCCATGGCGACCGGCAAGGCGTCGACCATCGAAATCGGCGACCAGACGATAGGGCTGGCCATCGGCCTCCATCTCCCCTTGTTCATCTTCGACAAGGATCTCACGGTGACGGGCGCCAACACCAACCCCGGCGCTTCCTTTTCGCTCACCTACCAGTATTACCTGAGCCATGGCTTTGCCCTGGGAGGAACCTTCGCCGGCGCCTTCAACACCACCATCGGCGATCGCAACCTCTTCGTCGCGCCCCTGTCCTTGCGGGCCGCCTATACCTGGGTGTTCGGCTCCATCGAGCTTGGCCTGGACGTGGAGGCCGGCGCCTATCTCATGAAACTCGACAGCAACTTCTTCATGGGTCCCTTCGCGAAAGCCGGGGCCAGCGCCTACTGGCGCGTCATGAACGCCTGGAGCATCGGCATAGAAACCGCCTATTGGTTCATTCCGGAAATCCATACGGGCGATTACATCTCCTTCACCCGCTACGGTAACGCCCTCGAAGTCGGCATCGCCGCGGCCTACCACCTCTAGAGAACAAGGAGCCATCGATGAAAGCCCTGCGCCAATCCGCCGCCTTCGGCCTTGTCCTCTCCCTCGTCCTTGCCGCGCTCGCGTCCTGTGACAATACCTATGGCTTTTACAAGACCATCCAGGAAGAGAAAGCCACCGTCAAGGATTCGACTTTCTACAGGACCTCCGTGCGCGACCTTGTGCCCTTCGACGGCTCCTATTACTCGCCTCTGGTGGCCATCTATGCGCGAACGCTGGCTTCCGGCACCGCGCAAGGCTGGGCGGCGGTGTCGATCCCCGTGTATCTCACCGATTACACGACCTACGGCATGGCAGCGACAAGCACCACATTGTACGCCGCCCTCCAATCGGGCCATCAGGCCTCGACAGACCGCGCCATCTTCTCCTTGGCCCAAGGCGGCACGGCCTGGACAAGGATGGCGGATTTCGACGGGGTCGACGTAAAGGCCCTCTACTCGGTGAACGACACGCTTTTCGCAGTGCGGGCCACATCCACGACGGTCGGAACGACGAGTACGACAAGCTACGGCCTGTGGTATCTCTCCGGCTCCACCTACGTCCAGACCAGCCTCCCGGAGTCTTCCGGCCTCTTCATCCGAGGCGCATATTTCAACGGTGAATACTGGTTCGCGGCCCAGGTCACTTCCACGGACACGACCTCGACGATCTGGCATGCAAGCGATCCCACGGCCTCTTGGACAGCCTTGCCGTCTCCTCCCTCAAGCCTCGTGACCTGCCTCACCGCTACCCTGCAAACCAGTGCCGTCGACAAGTTGGCCATGGGATGCAAGGACGGCTCCGTCTATCTCATGGGCACGGACCTCCTCCTGCCGACGACCGGCACCCTCGCGACCCTGGATGCGACATACTCGGTCACCGCCCTCATCGCCCTGCCCGCGGGAAGCAAGACCATCCTCGTGGCGGGATCCAATGCGCTCTACGGCGCGACCGCTGCCGGCTACCGCGAATCCGACATCAGCACCGGAAGCCCAGGGAGTTTCGTCCTCGGGGATGTCAGCACGGCTAGCCTTGCGACCACGAGCTCCTACGACTCCTCCCTCATCAGCATGCCCATTTCCCGTTTCGTGTATGATGCCGCGAACAAGAGCCTGTTCGCCTGCGCCTCCGCTTCGGATACGACCTATTCAGGCCTCTGGTCCAATGCCTACGACGGCTCGACCTGGGGCGGATGGACCTCGGAATAAGCCAGATCAATGGCGAAGGACCAAGGCGACCCCCTTTTCGCTGCCCCGTCCGATTCGTCCTCGCCTGAGCCCTTGGCCGCACGCATGCGGCCTCGGACCTTGGGCGAGTTCATCGGACAGGAGCACATAGTCGGACCGGGACGCCTCCTCCGCAGGGCCATCCAAAAGGACCAGCTTTCCTCCCTTATTTTCTCTGGACCACCCGGCACCGGCAAGACGACCCTGGCACGGGTGATCGCAAATACCACCTCGGGCCGCTTTGTCACCTTGAACGCAGTCCTGGCCGGCATCGCCGACATCAGGGTGGCCGTGGAGGAGGCCAAGCGGCACCGCGAACTCTATGGCAGGCGGACCATACTCTTTGTCGACGAGGTTCATCGGTGGAACAAATCCCAGCAGGATGCCCTCCTGCCTTGGGTGGAAAGCGGTACCCTCGTGCTCGTCGGCGCGACGACGGAAAACCCCTTTTTCGAGGTGAACAAGGCCCTCGTCTCCCGCTCGCGGGTCTTCCAGCTCAGGTCCCTTGACGAGGCCGACCTCGCCAATGTCGCCAAGGCAGCCGTTGACGATGTTGAACGCGGCTATGGCCGCTGGCAGGTGCGCTTTGAGGAAGGCAGCCTCGAGCACCTCGTGTCGATGGCGGATGGCGATGCGCGGAGCCTCCTCAATGCCCTCGAACTCGCGGTGGAGACGAGCGCGGAGCCCTGGCCTCCGGCCGATGGGGCAGGGATCCAGGTGAGCCTTAGGGCCGCGGAGGAAAGCATCCAGCGAAGGGCTGTCCTCTACGACAAGGACGGGGATTATCATTACGACAGCGCCAGCGCCTTCATAAAAAGCATCCGGGGCTCAGATCCTGACGCCGCCCTTTACTGGCTTTCCCGCATGATCTATTCGGGAGAGGACCCTCGTTTCGCCTTCCGTCGCATGCTCATCTCGGCCTGCGAGGATGTGGGAATGGCCGACCCCGACGCGCTGGGTGTTGTCCTTTCCTGCGCCGAGGCCTTCGACCGGGTTGGCATGCCTGAAGGCCAGTTCCACCTTGCCCATGCCGCCCTCTACCTTTCGACGGCGCCCAAGTCCAATTCTGCCTTGGCCTATTACGACGCCTTCAAGGCCGTCGCCGCCGAGCAGGCCGAGGTGCCCAGGCATCTCAAGGACGCGAGCCGCGACAAGGAAGGCTTTGGCCACGGCGAAGGATACCTCTATCCCCATGCATACCGCGACCATTGGGTAGCCCAGGAATACCTTCCCGAAAGCCTCAAAGGGCGGATTTTCTACCAGCCAGGAAAGCTCGGGCTGGAGGGTACGCGGCGCACGACCATACTTGAAAGGCGGGAGGCCCAGATAGCCGCGATCCTGCAGGCCGCATCCGGGGAGACGCCCGGCGATTCCCGAAGGGAAGGCGAGAGGGGCCTGATATGGTCGGAGGCAGGCAGCGAGCGCTCATCCTGGGAAGTGCGGGCCGAAGGCGCCGCGCCTGAGCGCCTGGCCCTGCAAAGGCAGGCCCTCTTCGACCTGGCCGACCCCTTGAGGCATGATCGCATCCTCGTGATCGACGCACGCGAAGGTTACTTTGTCTGGGAGGCCTTGCGCAGGGCGAGCGAAGGGAGCGTAGTGGCCCTCGTGCGCGGAGAGCGGGAGCGCGAGGTCATCGAGCAATACGCCGCCACATTGCCGGAGATGGAGAGGCCCTTTGTCCTCGTGGGGAAGCCTTCCGAGATCACGGCCGAGGAGGTTGAAGGCTCTTGCGGGTTCCACGAGTTCGATCTCGTGCTGGCAAGGGATTTCCTTTCCCCTCCCGCGGTCCAGCCTGCCCTGCTGGCAAGGCTTGCCGCGGAGTTCCCCGGAGCGAGGTATCTCGGCGCTGAAAGCCTCCCGCGCGAAGGGGGGAGGCTCTCCAGCCTCCCGCTCTCCGAAAGTCTGGAGCAGGGCCTTGTCCACGCTTTCGCCGTTTTCGAAGCGGACTTCTACGGGCCTGAGGGCCCGCCAGGACTGGGCAAAAGCGCGAAGGCACTCGAAACCTGCGCCGCCGAGGCAGGGCTCGAGGAGCTCCGGGTGGAACGGAGGGTTTTCGAATACCGTCGCCGCTTCGATCGAAGGGAACTCGGGGCCTGGTTTTCCCCGGACTCGGCCTATGGTTCGAGGGCCAGGGAAGCCCTGTCGGGAGACGACCTGGAACGCCTCGCCCGTGCCATCGTCGAATGCACCAAGGCCGCTCCCGTCCCCTGGGCTTTCGCCTCGCTCTACATCTCCGCGCGCTTCCAGAGCCCGAGGGCGGGGTTCGAAACGTAGTAGAAGCTCCTGCCGCCGATCTCGTTCCAGCCCTGGACCGGCTCCCGGGGGAGGAAAGCGCGCCGGGCCTCCCCTAGCTCCATCCATGAATATCCGACCCCGACGATCGCGTCGCGCATCGAGATGTCAGTGCAATACGTTATGCGAAACCGATCCTCGGAGGAACCATGCACCAGATGGGCCGCGGCGGCAAGGTTGGCCGCGAGCTGGGGATCCCGGTCGACCGCGGACAGGACGGCATGGCTCCCCCGGTATCCGTGGCGCCTGATGAGCCCGTCGATCACGGCGTCCTCCCCGAACCGGTCGACGCCGGGCGCCAGGATGAACAACTCTCCGCCGTCGGCCATGGCCATGCGGGTGCGATAGATCGCCTTGTTCCCGAGCCAGGTGGAACGGAATTCGCCGGGATCGAGGTAGACCACGCAGGTGTCCAGGGCCGACGGCAGGCTCTCGATGTTCACGATGGCCGATAGACCGCCGGCCATGGCGAAGGCAGACCGTCCGCCCCCCGCATCGACGCCCTGCGATGCGGCTCCGGCGCGGGAGGGCCCGGGTCCGGCATAGATCCCCCGCAGCGCCAGGCTTCCATCGGGGCGCCTCGAGACGACCGTCAAGATGTACACAATTGGCAAATTACTGAGGAACCTCCCTGCCGACTCGTCGAACAGGCGCCGGACCGGGGTGTCGACCTTGCCCATGATGGATTCTATGCCGCATATCGCGCCCATCCAGTGGGAGAGGTCGATGGACTCGGCGCCGCCGAGGCCGACCACGAGGTTCTTGCTGTAATTGGCCATCCCGACGACCTCATGAGGCACCACCTGGCCCACGCTGAGGACTAGGTCCCAGCCGCCTTCCACGAGGTCGCGGTTGTAGCTGGCCGGGTAGGCGAAGGAAAGCCGCCCGCCAGTGACGGACTCGATGAAGGACGCCTCTATCTCGCCCAGCCGCCGCGTGCCGCCCCTATGGTCGTGGGCGCGGAACAGGTCATGGTCCATGCCGGGAAACATGCCATCGAGCTCGGCGGCGTCCATGGCGCGATGGGTCCCGATCGCGGGGATGACGGCGGCCAAGGCCGGTCCAAGCAGGCGCGAAAGCCCAAGGGAAATTTCCCCTGCCTTTGAGTGGATTCTCGTCTGGTCTGGCGGGACAATTAGGACCTTGCGGGGCTTCCCGAATTCGCTGCGGCAATCCGACAACAGGGACTCGAGGAAGGAAGCGATGTCGGTCGAGCCAAGATCGGCCTGCGGCGAGCCGATGCCTCGTGTCTTCATGGGGTTCTCTCCTTGAGCCAGGGTGGGTCGAGCGGGAAGGCGGCAAGGAAGGTGCACAGGAGCCCACGCCCGGGGGATCGTTCGCCCTCGAGGAAGCGCGGAAAGCCCGATTCGATGAAGAGGGACCAGCACTCCTCCTCCCTTCCCGCGATGATGGGGAAAAAGGCGGCGCCCGAAGACCGGGCGACTTCTAGGTCCCCGGGAGAGTCCCCGACGACAAGGACGGCTCCCGACCTGCCCGCCGCCCTGGATGCGAGGCAGGAAACCTTCGGCCCCCTTTCCTGCCCATCGATATCGCCGGCGAAGCCCAGAATGCCGGCGGCCTTCCATTCGAGGCGAACCATGGCCTCAGGAGCGGCGGACAGGACAAGGAGCTCACCCGACATGGCGATCGCCGGAATGGCCGCGAGGGCTCCGGCAAAGGCCCTGGAGGGTTCGAGGAAGGCGATGGCGCTGTCCACATCCTCTGTCCAGGAGAGGACAGGAGCCAAGGCTGCATAGGATGTGGACACCGCGCGCTTGAGGCTGGATTTTGAGGGACCGGGCTCGCTGGAGAGCCAAGCCTCGAGGAAGGCCGCTGTCCTGTGCCAGGCGGGATCGGCCTTTTGGACCAAGGGATGGCCGGGGAGGAGGCGAAGGCATTGGACCAGCGCCCGGTAGCGGTTGCAGCCCCGGTTCCTGGACTCAAGGTTCACAAAGCGCCAGACAGCCGATGCCGCGCCGGGGCAGGCTGGGGCAAAATGCCGGATAAAGGCCGGCATGAAAGCCTCCAGGTGCTTTCTCGTCATGGAGTCGAGCACCGTGCCGTCTGAATCCAGCGCGAGGAGCCGGAGCGCGGCGCCACGGGAGCGCCGCTTGGAACGCGAGGACGAAGGCATGAGAAAATCAGCTCGCAAGGGTTCCTCCACCTGCGAATATCGGCAGTCCCGGACCTCCACTTGACGAACCCCTTGGGCTGCGGGCTAACCTTCCTCCATGACCACGTTCCCTTTCAAGGACTCGGACGCCGTGTTTGCCTGGCTCATGGGCTTCGTGAACGTGGAAAAAGGGCAAAAAACGGAATTCAAGCTCGATCGCATGCGAAGCCTTTGCGGTTCGCTCGGCCATCCCGAGCGGAGTTCCCCGGTCATCCATGTTGCGGGTTCCAAGGGCAAGGGCTCGGTCTCGATGATGATCGCGCGCATACTCGAGGCCGCGGGACTCCGGACCGGGCTCTATACCTCGCCCCACCTCCTGCGCTGGAAGGAACGCATGACCCTGGCCGGGGAGGAGATGGACGAAGAGCCCATCCTCGAGTCGGTGGGCCGGCTATTCCCCCTGGTCGAAGGCAAGCTTCCCGAGGATTTCGTGGGCGAGGAGCTCCCGACCTATTTCGAGCTCACGACCCTCGTGGCCTTCGAGGCATTTGCCCTTTCCCGTTGCCAGGCCGCTGTCATCGAGACTGGGCTAGGCGGCAGGCTCGACTCCACGAACGTGGTCGACTCCGCAGCGAGCGTCATCATGCCCATCGAGCTCGAGCATACAGAATGGCTGGGCGACAGCATCGAAAAGATAGCATTCGAGAAGGCGGGGATCATCAAGCCCGGCAAGCCCTGCGTGCTCTCTAGCCAGAAGCCCGAGGCCAGGGCCGTCTTCGAAAGCGCCTGCGCCGGACGCGGTTCGGAGCTTATCGATGTCGCACAACACGCCACCATCCGCTCCGTGGCCCTGGACCGCAAGGGCACGACGGCATCCATAGCCCTTCCGGGCTGCGGCGCCTTGGAGAACGAAGGGCTGTACCGCGTTCCTCTCGTGGGCTCGGTCCAGGCCGAGAACATGGCCATCGCCATGTTGGCCGCCAGGGTCCTCCTGCCCGGGCTCGACCCGGAAACGGCGCGCAAGGGGCTCAATCGGGCCAGCCTTCCGGCCCGATTCCAGGTACTTGACCTTGAGCCGCCGGTTGTCCTTGACGGTGCCCATACACCGGCTTCGATCAGGCTCTGCGTCGAGAGCTTCTCCAGGCTTTTCCCTGGGGATGCGGACCTGGTCTTCGCCTGCGCCTATGACAAGAAACATGAGGAGATGGCCGCCATGCTCAAGGGGAAATTCCGGAAGGTCACGATCACCAGACCCGGGACTTTCAAGCAGAGCGAACCGCTCTGCGTGGCCGAAAGCTTCGGATTGGCCCGGGGCGAATGCGTCCTTGTGGAGGACACCAAGGAAGCCCTTTCCCTCGCCAGGGAAGACGCGGCTACGGGCGGAAGGGCCTTGCTCGTGACCGGATCGTTTTATCTCTGCGCCGAGGCCATCGCGTTTTTCGGCGAATAGCCGATCGCGGTTATTTCTTGACGCGTTCCCGCAAGGCCCTATCGGCTTGGGCTTTTGAGGCATGGAACTCCAGGTCCTTTTCCTCCACCCAACCTTCGACGAAGGAACCGGGAATGGCTCCCGGACTCGCATCGCCAACCCGGAGATGGCACCAGAGATGGAGACCCGACGCATCGAATTCGCGGCCAGTCATTTCCGCCTCCGTGCCGTCCCGCAACGCGGCGACATCGGGCGAGGCCAAGGCAGGCTGTTCCTTGAGCCGCACATAGGATGACTTCACGATGACCCAACCCGAACCACCTGTAAGTATGGGCGTGGCGGGAAGGTCGACCCTGCGGTCGGAAAAGAGGCCACATGAGGCGAAAACCATGGAAATCGCAAAAAATGAGAATAGTCGTAACTTCACGGATGCGCTATCCTTTCAAGTGTAGCTACTCTATCAGTCCCGGATTTTTTTTTAAAGGTACAAGATGCGCCTAAAGTTGACCATCGGTCTCTTTTTCGCCTTGTCAGCTGCCCTTGTTCCCTCATTTGGAGCACAAGCCGCGCCACGCCTTGCCCAAGGTGGCGACAGGGAGATCCGGGTCTCGGTATCCGCCTCCGGCGGGATCGCCCCGAGCTTCGAAAGCGACCGGCCCCTTCTATTGGCGCCTTCGTGGGATTGGGCCGCTTCCCTCTCCTTCAGGTCCCGCGACTGGATCGTGGTCAGGGCTGGCCTCGGCAATTTCTGGACCGGGGATTCGGCTTACGACAGCTACCTCTTCAGCTACCGCGGCTTCCAAGGAGCGACGCTCAGCCTCGAGACCGGCTACAGGCTTCCGCTCGGAGGCCTCAAGCTGGAACTTCTTGCGGGGGCGGCCCTCTCGGTCTCGAAATATACCGCGACAAGCCTGGTCACGGCCTTCCCTTCAGCCGTCGCCGACATCCGACTGATCCTTCCCTGGGCCTTCACCCTATTCGGCGCGGAGGACGGAAGGCTCGAGCTTGGCGTCCCCTTGGCTTTTGAATGGCGGGCTTCAGCGGCAACCATAGAAGCTGGCCTCTCCCTGGGGGCAAGCATCCCTCTCGGGAAAAGGAGCTCCAAATGAGGCGACTTCCTCGGAACGCATCGCGCCTTGCCGGAGCCTTCCTGACCCTGGCAGCGGTCCTTCTCCTTGCTTCCGCAAATGCATGCACCGCGAACATCACCATGCCATCCAATCGCTATGCGGTCGTGATCGGCGTACAGGACTATCCTGGGATCGATACCAAGGACTGGTACGACCTTTCATATACCGAAAATGACGCGAATGAAATGGCAAGCCTCCTCGCCTCCAACGGCTGGACCGTGGCCAAGAAACTCCTGAGCGCCGCGGCGACCCAGGATGCGATCAAGTCCGCGATCGATGACCTGGCGGTCCTGATAGGCACGGACAGCGAGGCGACCGCCCTGGTCTACTATTCCGGCCACGGCGATGTGGATGCGGTTTCAGGGACAGGCTACCTCATTCCCTATGACGGGATAAGCTTCAGCGACAATACGATGAGTTTTGACAAGACGAAATGGGTGACGCCCGCTGCGATGTCGCTTTGGCTGGGACAGGTAGGCTGCAAGAACAAGCTCCTGGTCCTCGACAGCTGCTATTCGGGAAGCTTTGTCGAGGCGGGAGGCTCCATCGATATCTCGCCCCAGGATTCCAACACCTATACCGGAACAAAAGAAAAGGACGTCCTTGCGACCGCCTTCGCCAATTTCGCCGGTCTTCTCGCCGCCAGCCTGGATGCCGGAGGAGACCCGAGCGTCACCGCGATCACGGCCAGCGGCTCGGAGGAACTGTCCTACGACGACAGCTCCACGCAAAATGGGGCTTTCACCTACTATTTCCTGGAATCCGCGACTAAGGGCGATTCGGACGGCGATGGCTTTGTCACGGCCACCGAAGCCCTGGCCTATGCCAAGGCCAAACTCAAGGCCAATTGGAACATGAAGAATTCCTACCTAGGGCAGGCTTTGCTTCCGCATATCTCGGGCGGCGCCGGAAACCTGGTCCTCTTCGCGCCCGGGACATAAGGGCAGTCCTCGAAGCCAGGCTTCGAGGATGGGCAAATCCAGCGGTGCGAGCTCGGCGAGCGGAAGGTCCGCAGAATCGAACCATCCGACTTCGTCATGGGCAGTCATGAAGGACGGCATCGATGCGAAGGCAACCCGGAACACGACAAAGCGAAAATCGCGGTCCCCGAGCCTGGTCTCAAGGCGTAAAAACTCGGCACCGATGACGGCGTCCAGCCCGAGCTCCTCCCTGAGTTCCCGGCGCAGGGCATCGGCCGCGGTTTCGCCGTCCTCCACCTTTCCGCCGGGCAATTCCCAAAGCCCGCCATGGTCGAGCCGGGCCGCCCTGCGAGCCAGGAAAAGCCCAGGCCCTCCCCCGAGGCCAGGCGCGGCCGATCCCGCCCTCTCGACCAGCGCGGCGACAACCGTGACCATGGGGAAAGCCGCGGCCTTCACGCCAGGCAATCGGCAAGAAGGTCCTTGAGGGCCAAGGCTTCTTCGCGGCTCAGGGTCAGGCCCTTCCCCATCTTCGAATGGTCCGCTGACCATTCCCTGATGTCGTATTTTGGCTCACGGCCGTTCCACGCGACCATGTTGAGTTCCTTTGTCCAGCCCGTCCTTCCAGGAGCCGAAAGGCCTCCAAAACGCCGCACTATCTCGAACCTGATTTCCTTGTCTTCCATTCCCGTCCCCCTGCCCATGTACGCGCCGGTCCCGTCCGTACGATTGAAGGTTAGGCGATATAGTCGTCCTTGCCTTCCTGGAGGAACTCGGGGAACACGTAGACGACGACCCCCGAGGCGCGGATGCGGAGTTCGGCGCTGCCCGAGGAGGCCAGCTTGTCCAGCGCCTTCTTGGCTTCCTCGATCGAGAAGTCTCCCTCAAGCGAGACCTCGCCGGGCGTGACCGCGCCGCCATTTCGCCTGGCGCTGCGCAGGATCACCTTTTCGATGGGTTCCGGTTTGCCGGGGAGGTTGATCCGCTTGCGTCGGTAGCCATCGGCGACCCCGTACTCAAGGGCCTCGCGCATGCTGTACTCGATATTCGCCTCGTTGACCTGGCGGGTGAGGGTGAAGAAATCATAGATGGCACCCACATACCCAAGCCCTCCGGACAGCAACCAGAGCAGGCCCGTCCCGGTCTTGCCAAGGTAAAAGCGGTGGAAGCCGAGGGCACCGCAGCCGGAAATGAGCCATAGAAAATAGGCCACCGGTACGCTGTAGCGCATGAAGTCACTCCTCAATTCAGAGATATACCCGTTTTCTCGATAAATATAATACCGACGAAGCGGGGATTTGACCAGCGTTGGCCCTTCATGGTAAAAATTGAGCGGGCTTGAGGAGACAGCATGAAGCTTTTAAGCGTGAAAGAGATCGCCGGACTCGAAGCCGATGGCCGTCAGGTCACCGTGAAGGGATGGGTGCGCACCAAGCGCGCGGTCAAATCGGCGGTATTCCTCGAAGTCAACGACGGTTCGCGCCTCTCCAATCTCCAGTGCGTCTTCGAGTCGCCGGAAGGCGAAATGGCGGAGGAGCTGGCGAAAGCCGGCACAGGCGCGAGCGTGGCGGTGGAAGGGATCCTCATACCCTCCCCCGCTGCCGGACAGAGGTTCGAGGTGCGCGCGTCCTCTTGCCGGGTCATCGGCGAGGCTCCCGCGGACAGCTACCCCCTCCAGAAGAAAGCGCACTCCATGGAATTCCTCCGCGAGATAGCCCACCTTCGTCCCCGGACCAACACCTTCGGAGCGGTGGCCCGCGTGCGCAACCGCATGGCCTTCGCCATCCATGAATTCCTCCAGGCAAAGGGCTTCAACTACATCCACACCCCCCTCATCACAGCCTCGGACGCGGAGGGCGCCGGGGCCATGTTCCAGGTAACGACCCTCGATCTCGACCGCCTCGCGAAGTCCGGGGGGAGCGTGGATTACAGCAAGGATTTCTTCGGAAAGCCCGCCTACCTCACTGTCTCCGGGCAGCTCAATGTGGAGACCTACTGCCAGGCCCTCTCACGGGTCTACACTTTCGGACCGACCTTCCGCGCGGAGAACTCCAACACCTCGCGGCACCTCTCCGAGTTCTGGATGATCGAGCCGGAAGTCGCCTTTGCCGAACTCTCGGACAACATGGAGCTTGCCGAGGATTTCCTCAAGCATCTAGTCAGGACGGCCTTATGCGATTGCGCCGAGGACCTGGCCTTCTTCGACGAGCGCATCCAGAGCGGCCTCATCGAAAGCCTCAAGGCAGTGCTTGACAAGCCTTTCGCCCACATGACCTACACCGAGGCGATGGCCATCCTCGAGCAGAGCGCCTCCGCCTTCGAAGTCAAGCCATATTGGGGACTCGACCTCCAGAGCGAGCACGAGAAGTTCCTCTGCGAAAAAATCGCGGGAGGGCCCCTTTTCCTCACCGACTATCCCAAGGAGATCAAGTCCTTCTACATGAAGCAGAACGCCGATGGCAAGACAGTCAGGGCGATGGATCTCCTCGTTCCCCGTTTCGGCGAGATCATCGGGGGCTCGGAGAGGGAGGAGCGGCTCGACCTTCTCGAGAAACGGATCCTGGAACTTGGACTCAATTTGGACGCCTACGGCTGGTACCTTGACCTGCGCCGTTTCGGTACGACGCCCCATTCGGGCTTCGGCCTCGGCTTCGAGCGCCTCATGCTCTATGTCACGGGCATGGCCAACATAAGGGATGTCATCCCCTTCCCCCGCGCCCCAAGACTCGCGGACTTCTAGGACCAAGGCGAGGGGATGCGGTTTCTATGCCGCCTCCTGGCCTGGCCTCAACGGATGCGTATGAAAGCTTTTCTCCCTTTCGCCTTGTTCCTCCTCGCCGCCGTGGGAGGTCACGCAGCGCCGCCTTCCGGACCTGCCCCCGCGAGCGCTCCGGCGATCGACGCCCGGTCGGCAGTGGTCCTGGACTCGGCCACCGGAACCATACTCTTCTCCAAGAATCCCGACCTCCCCATCCCGCCCGCAAGCCTGAGCAAGCTCGTGACCCTCCATGTCGTCTATTCGGAGATCGCCGCCGGCAGGCTTTCGAAGGACGAGCTCGTCACCATCGATTCGAGGGACTGCTCGCCTTCGATCCCCTACGGCTCATCCCTCATGTACCTCCGGGCGGGCATGCGGGTCTCCGTGCTCGACCTCATGAAGGGTGCGGCGGTCGTCTCCGGAAACGACGCGGCCTATGCGCTCGCCCGGCGCATATCGGGATCCAACGAGGCCTTCGCTTCCCTCATGAACAAGTCAGTCCGGGAGATGGGCTTTTCCGCGATGCGCTTCGTGGAGCCCTCCGGCCTGTCCGAGCTGAACAGCGTCACGGCACGCGAATATGCCCAGTTCTGCAGGCTCTATATGCAATTCCACCCCGAGGCTGTCGGGGAACTCCACTCGCTGCGCTACATCGAGTTTCCCCGCGCTGAGCATGCCGTCGCCGATTACGTCCCGAAAGGGCGCATCATCCAGTACAACAAGAACTCCATGGTCCTGGGCTACGACGGCTGCGACGGCCTCAAGACGGGATACATCATCGAATCGGGGTACAACCTTGCCGCCACCGCCAGGCGCGGGACCTCGCGCTTCATCGTCGTCACCCTGGGGGGCTCGGATTCGGCGGCCTACGGCGGTGGCTCGGCGCGGCGGAGCAAGGACGGCTCGGCCCTCCTTGATTGGAGCTTCGGCAACTATGTCACCTTGGCCCCCGCCCTGACGCCCTTCGGCCCGCTACGGACATGGTACGGCGCCAGGAAAAACGTGGAGGTCCGCAGCGCCCTGGCCCTCGCCATCACCGTCCCCAAGGGCCTTGCCGCCGGCCTCGAGGCGAGGGTCGTGATGCCCAAGTCCCTGGACGCCCCGATCGCCGAGGGTACCCGCATCGGCGAGGTCGTGTACTCCTCGGGGGACCGCGTGCTACGGCGCGTCGACCTCCTGGCGGCGGCGGACCTCCCCCGGGGAAACATCTTCATAATTGTCCGTGATTTCTTCGCCAAGGCCTGGCAGCGGATCGCGGGCCAGGGCCATTAGCCGGCCGGGAAAGCGAGCAGCCCGGACCTTTCGGCTAGGAATCCCTCGGCCAGGAGCTCATCCGCGGCGAGGTCCACCCTTTCGCGCGCGAAGGAGATGCGCGAATGGAGCTCATCCCGCGAAAGCCCGCTCCCGCCGGGAGAGAGGCCTATCTCGCGCAGGACCGCCCCCCGGACACGGCGATGCGAGTTCGCGAAAGGGCTTTGCCTCGCGTAGTGGGCGCTGCGCGAATTGGGGTTGCCCCAACGCCTCTTCATGTATACGCCGTAGTCCATGAGTGCGTAATACCAGGTCCTCGGGTCCTCCGCGACCAGGCTTGCCGCTACCACGCCTTCGAGCCGCGAATCTGGGACAGCTTCGCCCTCAGGGAAGAAATGCCACAGGAAGACGCTCCTGATGTTGGTCTCGATGAAGACGACAGGCTGTCCAAACGCGAACGCCATCACCGCGCGGGAGGTATAGGGTCCCACGCCGTCAAGGGAGGTGAGAGCGGCTTCGGAGTCCGGCACGCGGCCGCAGAAATCCGAGGCTATCCTCGAGGCGGCGCGCTTCAGCGCAAGGGCACGGCGGTTATAGCCGAGTCCCTGCCAGAGGCCCATGAGCCTATCGATCGGCGCCTCCGCGAGGGCCGCTGGCACCGGGAAAGCCTCAAGGAAGGCCAGGTATTTCGGGACGACCCGCTCAGTCTGGGTCTGCTGGAGCATGACCTCGGATACAAGGATGGCCCAAGGATCATGGGTATCCCTCCAGGGAAAGTGGCGCTCGTTCGTCCGGAAGTATCCGAGGACCATCTCCTGAAAAGCCTTGACTTCCTGGCCTGCGGCCAGGAAGGACTTGGGATCAAAAAAACGCGGTGCAAGGGCCTGTCCGCCACTGGGCCCCATGGCCGCAAGCCCGCCGAAAGGGGCTTCGGATCCGGGAGGCCAAGGCAGTTCCCGGACGGAATCCGCCATCGCTGTCCCCTTGCCCTTTCTCGTGGCCATGGCAGTCTCGCAGCCTCGTGCCGGCCGAGGACCTAGGCCTTGCCTGCGGGACCGCGCCCCGACGCGGAACCGCGGCGCATGTCCAGGGTCAAGCTCAGGCTTCTTTCGGCCAGGCCCCGCAAATTGCGCACGGCCCTCGCGATTTCCGAGCCTTCCTTGGCGATGGCGGCGGCGGAATCCTTCGCGTCGCTCGCCCCTTGGACCATGGCGTCGACCGCAGCATGGACCTTCCCTGAATACTCGGACTGCCGCTCTGATTCGTCGCGGATTGCGGCCACAGCCTCGGCCAAGGACTCCATCGCCTCCCGGACTTCGGCGCTCGCCTTTGCCTGCTCAAGGGCACCGGCCTTCGCCTCGGCCATCCGATCGGAGGCGAGCCGGGCTTCCTGCGCGATGTTCCTGAGTGTCTCCCGGAGCTTTTCGGTATCGCGTCCGCCCTCCCCGAGCCTCTCCCCGATCTCACGCGCAAGCGTGGCGATGTGGCCGGCGCGTTCGCTCTGGGCCGCGGCGAGCTTTTTCACTTCGCCCGCTATCACCCCGAAGCCCTTGCCGGCCTGACCGACATGTGCCGCCTCGATGGAGGCGTTCATGGCAAGAAGGTTGGTGCGCTCCGCGAATTCATTGACCGCATCCACGACTTCGCGTATGCCGCGTGCGGTCTCCACCACGCGGGTCATCGCCCCGCCCAGCGTCTCCGCGACGCGTTCGCCCGAATCCGTAAGGCTTGCCAGGGAATCCGCGAACAAAGCCGTCTGGTTGATGATCGACGCCGAGCTTTCCACGCCGGCCTGGAGCTGTGCCGCGGCGGCGGCTGTCCTCTCGATGCCGGCCGCCTCCTCCGCAAGCTTGCCATTTACGACGGCGATCGAGGAGACGAAGCCACCGACGAGGGCCCCTGCCTCCTTCGCCCGCTCGGCCAGGCTCGCGGCGTCCCCGAGGACGCCGGCAGTCCTGCGCTCGGACACCTCGGTCGAGGCCGAAGCCCTTTCCACCGCCTCTTCGAGCTCGCGGCCTATCGCGGCCACGGCATCCCCCGCCCCGACCAGGCGGACAACCGAGGATTCGAGCTCGGCCTTTCCGGTTTCCAGCCGGGCAGCCATGGCGGCGATCTCGTTGCCGAGGCGCGCCTGCCGCATCGAAAGCATTATGAAAATCGCCGCATCAAGGGAGAAGAAGGTCATGCCCTGGAGCCAGGCGAAAGGCGATTTCCCGATGAGTTGCCAATAGATGTCGTGGACTGCGAAATAGCTGCCGAAGGCCATGCCCACAAGTAGGGGGATGGCCTCGCGTTCACCCCGCTTGACGCAGGAAATCGCCGCAACGATGCCGTATACGAGGCAGGCGAAGATCGGCAGGAGGCCAAGGTTGAAAATGAGGTCCGAGAGGCCCGGATCGCGGGCGGCAAGGAGGAAGGCCGCGCAGAAGGCGAAGGCCAGGATGATGGCCAGGGTCCTGAGCATGCGCTTTTCCTTGAAGCGGAAAAAAAGCGAGAAGAAACAATAAAGGAGCATGACCGACGCGACGAGGCAAGCACGGGCGAAGGCTTCGAAGAGGAGGCTCGCGAATGGCAGCCAGGCGGAGCCCATCTCGTAGAAATAGACGGAAAGGAGGATGAGGGACAGGGCGAAGAAAAGGTTCTCCCTCGCGGAAGTCTTGAAGATGAAAACAAAACCGAAATAGAGGCCGAGGAAGGCACAAAGGGCGGCGAGCATCACATAGAAGCCGCCGTTCCAGAAGTTATGCGATCCCGTCTCAATCCCCGCGGCCACGGCGTCGCCTAGTTCGTAGCTGCGCAGGTTGTAGGAGCTGCCGGGCCAGCTGCAGCGCAGGGCGAGGACCAGGTCGCCATTCCCGGCACGGATGGTGGACGAGGGGATGAGGAAAGCCTCGGCGAGGGTGCGCCGAACATCATAGTCCGGCGGCATCCTGCCATGGACGCCGAGCCAGGTCCCGTTTGCGTGGAGCTCGAAGGCGCAGCCAGCCATCCCGGAAAGGAAATAGAGCCTGTCTCCCCCGGAGGAGGCGAGGAAGGCTTCGATGTCCGCGACAGGGACCCGCGAACGGAGCCAGAAAACATCGCCGCCTTCAAGCGGAGAGAGCAGCCCCTTGCCGCCGGGCTCGAGCCACGAGGAATCGTCATAGGAAGGGGCCGCCCATGCGGCGTCATCACCGGCCTGCCACTTCCAGGACGCGGGGACCATGCGGTTGCCGTTGGCCTTGCCGGGTTCCGCGGACGGGCCAGCGGCGAATAGTATCATCGAGACTGTGGACAGGAGGAGAGCCGTGACCAGGCGGGCTACTTTGATGCTCACGGACGAAAGCCTAACCTGAAATCAACGGGGCTTCAAGATGCAAAAGAGCCGGGATAGCCTCCCGGCCCTTGCTCGCCGCCTGGAATCCTAGATGGCGCCGAAGGTGAAGGCCATCACGAAGAGGGCGACAGTCTCGCAAAGACCGACGACAGTGATGTACTGGCCGAAACCCTTGCCCGTCTCTCCATAGGCATCGCAGCTCGAGGCCGAGGCCTGGCCTTGGGCGATGGCGGACATGCCCATGGCCGCGCCACCGATGATGCCCGCCCCCAGGAGAAGGAGGGGGTCCTTCGCCGAGACGAGCATGCGCTGCATGAGGATGAAGCCATAAATGGTCTGGGTTAGGGGAGCACCCGCAAATACCACGAGGAGGAAGGAGGCGGGCTTGTTCGCCATATAGTTCCTCTTCCATGCCCCAATGGCCGCCTGGCCCGCGATGCCTGCCCCTATGCCTGAGCCGATGGCCGAAAGACCAAGAACCGCCGCCACGCCGATCATACCGATATTCATGCTGATCTCCTTTCCTTACTGGTGCTGGTCTTCGGGCGCCGTGGCCCTGAAGGGTTCATACTTGTATCCCGACCACTCCATCCCGAGGTGGCCCGAGAATTCGAGCACGTTGAGTCGAACGCCATGGACGATGACCGAGAGCACGCTCATCATCATGTTGAGTCCATGGCCAAAAACAAGGAGGATGACGGCGAAGCCGAACATGATGAGACTTCCGAGCATGGGCCCTGCCATGTTGTTGACCGTCTGGCTGATCGCGATCCCGGCAAGCCCCACCGCCCAGAGCCGGATGTAGGACACGATGTCGGCGAACACGTTCACCACGCCCAGGAAGACCGAGACGATGTTCGCCAGGCTCGAGATGATGCCTCCCAGGACGCCCTTGAAAAAACCGCCGGAGCCATCGTAGCTCGCGAAGATGAAGTTGAGACCGAAGCCCGAAAGGATGACGTACAAGGCCCAGGTCGGGAAGGGGAAACGCGCGGAGCTGATGACGAGGTTGAGCACGAGAAAGAGCATCCCTGCGACCATCGCGAGCTGGCCCAGCTGCGCCAGGGACTTGAGCGACCCGGAATCCCGCTTTATGTTCTTCAGGTGGGCCACGATCAGCTGGACGGTCCCGATGAGGAAGCAGAGCAGCTTTACATTGTCGCCTGCGGCCGGATTCTCGTTGGACAGCCAATAGAGGTCGATCGCGCGGAGGATGCCCGGCAGCTTGTCGGAAGGGATGCCAAACCAGCTTCCGGTCATCACTCCCCAGACGATGGTCGAGGAAGCGAGGAGGAGGAGGAGCTTGATCGCGTCCGGCACTGCGCCTTTGGTTTTTTTCGCTTTCCAGGCGGCGAAGAGGCCAGCCGCCAAAAGGACGGAGCCATAGCCGGCATCGCCGAATATCATCGCGAAGAAAAAGCAGAAGAAAAAAAGGAAAAGCCCGGAAATGTCATATTCGCGGTAATTCGGGACAGTCCCGAGGAAATCGAAGACCGGAGCGATGATCCGCACGAGCGGGTTGTTCACCACCTTGGTGGGGGGCAACTCGTCCCCCGAAGGCGCATCGCTGCCCAGGCCCCATGCATGGGCAGCGGCGGCGGCGCCCAAGGCGGGGAGATCGGTCTCTGGCACAAAACCGGAAAGCCAGGCCAGTCCCTTTTCCTGGCCCATGCCAGAACTGATGCCCTCGAAAAGCGAGGCATCCCTGAGGCGGGCTTTCTCGGCTTCAAGGGCTGGAAGGGAGGGAACCAAGGAAAGAAGCCCCGAATCGGCGGTGCGAATCCTGGCTTCGCAATGTTCAAGGCCGGCGCGTAGGGCGGCAGGCCCTTTTGCCGGAAGCGCGAACTCGATGAACTCTCCCGGCAGGTTTTCTGGCACCCCATGATCGATCACCACGATCCTGGCCCGGCCACGCGGGGCGGCTATCCGGATATAATCGACACCATCCGGAAGCGAGGCGATCCGCGCCGGCGGAGCCTCAAAAAAACGCATTAAAAGCCCCGATGCCAGGATATGCGCATGCAGGGCAGGGTCAAAGTCGCCCCAAGATGAAACCCTCTCGAGTTCCTTGGACAGGGCCAGGCTCTCTTCCTGGGCGCTCTTGCGCTCCTCGGAAAGGGCAGCGCATCTGGCGGCGATGGCCAGTCCCTTCTCTCCGAGCGTAGCCCCCGTTGCCTGGCCTTCATGGCCATCCGCCGGCTTCCTCTTGTCCTTTTTAGGCTTGATCGCCGACAGGATGCCGATGGCCGTCTCGACCTCCGCCAAGCGGCCGATGCTTCCCTCGAACTCAGCGCCCTTCCCGACAAGGCTTTCGAGGTGCACGACGCCTAGGCGCTTGAGCACGGACAATGAGGAGGCCTTGCCCTCCTCTAGGACGACAAGGTGGACCTTTTTCATGGCCGCGATCATGAGGCGGCCCTCTCTATCACCTTGCGCTTGGCTATCTTTCCGCGCACGACCTGGGCCGTCTGCTGGTCGCCGAGGTAGATGCGAATGCGCTTGATGTTCTCGGCGGTCTCGGGGATCTTCACCTTCTCGAAAAGGTTGACGCGCTGGGAGGTCGTCTTGAGCTCGAGCGCAAGGCGCTCGAGCTGGACATCGAGGATTCCGGACTCAAGGTCAAGGAGGAGGGCACGCTTCACCCTGTCCATCGCCGAATCCACCCAGAGCGGTGTCAGGAAAAGGTCGTAGGGCGCAAGCTCGAACTCCGCCCCTTGGAAGACGGGGATCTCGACTCCGGCGACGTTGCCCGAACCTGTCTTTATGTATTTCACCGAAAGGAGAGGAAGGCCCCCGGCATCGTAGGCCGCGCCGATCTCGCCAAAGACGCCAATCCAGGCGCGGAACTCGGCATCCAGCGCGAGCTTGGCCTCGGCCAGCTCCCGCTTCCTGGCCTCGATGGCCCGGATCTCGATCTGGAGCTGCTGCTTCTTGAGCTGGAGGGTCGGCAGGTAGCGCTCATACATCTTGAGCGCGTCCTTCTGCTTTTTGAGCTCGTTCTTGGTCAGCTTGATCTTGGCCATGTATCGCCTAACCTGCGGTCTTTACGGGCCAATATTTCTCGATGAGCTCGCTCCGGAGGCCCGTCTCTTCGGGATCGAAGCACTCGGCGAGGATTTCCCAGCCCTTGTCGAGGGCGGCCTCGAGGCTGATGTTCACCGAGAGGTCCATCATCTCGGCCTCGAAACGGGAGCCGTACTTGAGGAGTTTCTTGTCCCAGGCCGACATCTGGAAGCCCATGGATTTCTTCTCAAGGCTGTCCTTGTAGGAGGAATAGAGCTTGATCATGCCGTCCATGATGGCGCGGTGGTCGGCGCGGGTCTTGCCGTTGACCTGCTGCTTAAGGCGCGATAGGGAGCCGAAAGGCTCGATGCGTCCGCCGCGGAGGTAGAACTGCCCCTCGGTGATGTAGCCCGTGTTGTCGGGCACCGGGTGGGTCACGTCGTCGCCAGGCATCGTGGTCACGGCCAGGATGGTGATGGAACCTGCGTCCGAGAAATCGACGGCCTTCTCGTAGCGGGAGGCGAGCTGCGAATAAAGATCGCCCGGATAGCCGCGGTTCGAGGGAACCTGCTCCTGGGTGATGGCGATCTCCTTGAGGGAATCGGCGAAGTTCGTCATGTCCGTGAGGAGGACGAGGACGTTCTTTCCCTTCAAGGCGAAACGCTCGGCGACCGCCAGGGAGATGTCGGGCACCATGAGGCACTCGACCACGGGATCGGCCGCCGTGTGGACGAACATGATGGTCTTCTGGATGGCGCCGCCCTCTTCCAGGGCTTCCTTGAAGAAGAGGTAGTCGTCGTACTTGAGGCCCATTCCTCCAAGGATGATGATGTCCACCTGGGCCTGCATCGCGATGCGCGCGAGGAGCTGGTTATAGGGCTCCCCTGAGACGGAGAAGATCGGAAGCTTCTGGCTCTTCACGAGGGTGTTGAAGAGATCGATCATCGGGATGCCGGTGCGGATCATCTCGCGGGGGATGATGCGCTTGGCCGGATTGACCGAAGGCCCCCCGATCGTGATGAGGTTCTCCTTGAGGGCAGGCCCCTTGTCACGGGGCTCCCCGGCTCCATCGAAGATGCGCCCCAAGAGGTCGTCGGAAAAGCTCACCCGCATCGGATTGCCCAGGAAGCGCACTTCGTCCCCCGTGCTGATGCCGCGGCCTCCGGCGAAGACCTGGAGGGAGACCAGGTCGTCCTCAAGCCGGATGACCTCGGCCAAGGAGAGGCCAAAGCGGGTCGACACTTCGGCGAGCTCCCCGTATTTGACGTCGCTCGCCTTTACCGCGATGACGTTGCCCGTGATGGATTCAATGCGCGAGTATACCTTCTTCATTGCTTACTCCAGGACCTTGATGAGGCGTTCGGCCTGCTTGTCTCGCCCCTTCGAGCGGCCCACGAGGAGGCTCTCGATCTCGGACTCCAGCGCGGCATGGCGGTGGCTCATCCATTCGGCGCCGTTCAGGTCGAGGAACTTCTGCCGCAGGCCGTAGAACCATGAGCGAGCGTCTTCCTTGTCCTTCGCGTCGATCTCGGTGGCGAGGACCTCGAGCACCAATCGATAGCTACGCTTCTGCCGTTCGGGGGAAACGGAGCAATCGACCTTGTCGAAGGAATCTTGCTGGAGATAAACGGCGTCCAGGAACTCCCCCTTCTGGTAGACAAGGTAGTCGTCAAGGGAGGTCCCTTCCTCGCCCACCACCTTCATCATGGAGGCAACCTCAGCGCTACGGGCGAGGAAGGAACGGCCGTAATCGACCGCCCTCGAATCCATGATGCCAGGGTACTTGGACCAGGAATCGAGCGGGTGGATCGCTGGATATTTGCGCGCGTCGGAGCGCTCGCGGGAAAGCCCGTGGAATGCCCCGACAACCTTGAGGGTCGCCTGGGTGACTGGTTCCTCGAAATTGCCGCCGGCCGGAGAGACGGTGCCGCCGATCGTCACCGAACCCGTGCCGCCGTCGCGCAGGCGCACGATGCCGGCGCGCTCATAGAAGCTGGCGATCACCGATTCGAGATAGGCGGGGAAGGCCTCCTCGCCTGGGATCTCCTCCAATCGACCGGACATCTCGCGCATGGCCTGGGCCCAACGGGAGGTGGAATCGGCAAGGAGGAGGACATTGAGGCCCATCTGGCGGTAATACTCGGCCATGGTCACGGCCGTGTAGACGGAAGCCTCGCGGGCGGCGACCGGCATGGAGCTCGTGTTGCAGATGATGATGGTCCGTTCCATGAGGGAACGGCCCGTGCGCGGATCGGATAGCAGGGGGAATTCCTTGAGGGTCTCGACGACTTCCCCGGCGCGCTCCCCGCAGGCGGCGATGACGACGATGTCCACCTCGGCATGGCGGCTCGTGACTTGCTGGAGGACGGTCTTGCCCGCGCCGAAGGGTCCGGGAATGCAATAGGTGCCGCCCTTGGCGACCGGAAAGAACGTGTCGATAAGGCGGATCTTGGTGACCATTGGCTGGGAAGGCCGCAGGCGCTCCGCATAGCACTCGACCGCGCGCTTGACCGGCCACTTGAAGCACATGGTGAGGGGGACTTCGGCGCCGCGCGCGTCCGTGAGGACGGCCACGACCTCATCGATCGTATAGGAACCTTTTCCCTTGATGGACTTGATTGTCCAGCTCCCAGCCAAGCCGAAGGGGAGCATGATGCGGTGCTCGAACACGCCTTCGGGGACAACGCCTATGCAGTCCCCCCGCTCCACGTTGTCTCCGACCTTGTGCTTGGGTTCGAAAGCCCAGAGGCGCTCGCGCGACAGGGGCTCCAGGTAGACGCCGGCTTCGAGGAAATTGCCGGTCTTGGCCGCGACCTCGGGGAGGGGATTCTGGAGACCGTCGTAGATCTGGCCAAGGAGGCCCGGCCCGAGCTCGACGGAGAGGAGATCCCCCGTGAACTCCACCCCATCTCCGACCTTGATGCCCTTGGTGATCTCGAACACCTGCACCTGGGCCGTCTCGCCACGGATGCGGATGACTTCGCTCTTGAGGCGCTTTCCGTCCACCAGGATATAGGCCACTTCGTTCATGGATACGGCGCCGGACACGCGCACGCCAACCATATTGCCGTTGACGGCGGTCACCGTCCCCTTGGTCTCAGTCATCGTGGTACTCCGGTCTTGGATGATGATCGCGCCGACCCTGAATGGCGGCTTTCCATAATATCTGCGTACACCTTGCGGTATCCCGCTTCCCCAGGACCCGCGGCAAACCCGCCAAGGCGCTCGAGGATGAGAAGTTTGAGCAAATAGGCCGCAAGGCTCTCCATGTCGAACTTCTGAATGGGCGCAAGGCCGTCCACAAAGGCCCACCGCTCGCGTTCGAGGACAAGCTCTCCCTCGAGGGGCGTGCTCGCGTGGAACGCCGCATGGGCCGATCGGGCCGGGGAGGATCCGACATCGGCATCCTCCCGAAGGTAGGACTCCGGCGAAAGACCTAGCTTCCTTGCGCGAAACTTGGCCAACTCGTTGCGAAGCCCTCTTTCCCAGAGGTAATAGCTGTCAAGCAGGGCCGATCCAAGCGAAGGCGGCGCGGCGTCCGATTGGGACAGGAGGGCTATGCTTTCCAGGACAGCCAGGTCGGCATGGGAAAGCGACCTTGCGCAGAGTTCAAGGAAAGCCTGCCTCGAAAATGGGGCAGGCATGCCGAACTGCAACGAAGGCAGGGTGGCCGCGAGGAAATAGTAGCGGCTCACGTGCCTATATTCCCTTCGCGGAACTCCGGAGCGTCTCCGCCAGCCTCGTGTTGAGGCGGGAAGCGAAAAGCTCCGCGAGGGCCGGCGCCGAAAAATCATAATATGCGGCGCCATTTTTCTCGATGATGCGGAAACCGGCCTCGAGCTCGCTCGAAGGACGCAGGACAACACCTTTCCTGAGCTCGGCCGAGAGGATGGCCGGGATTCTCGCCTCGAGCTTTGCCAGCAATGCAGATGGCACCAGGACTTCGAGATTGTCCGCGCCGCCGCCGGAAAGGGCTTTCACGACAAGGGGAATGGCTTCGGCGATGACTTCCGGTCCATATGCGATCTTTGTCTCCGCTGCCACTGCCGCGGAAAGCGTCGCCTCGAGCTGTCCCCGGAAAGCGAGGAGAAAATCCCGAGAGGCCTGGGATAGCGCCGCGCGACCGGAGTCCTCGGCCTTGGCTGCTTCGGATCGCGCCTTCTCGACGATGCTCGCCGCTTCTTTTTCCGCACCGACGATGATCCGGGCCTTGTTCGCCTCGGCCTCCGAGATGATTCTAGCCCGTTCAGCCTCAGCGGCCTCGAGCCCCTCGCGCCGGATCTTGTCGAGCAGTTCCTGGAGCTGGATATCCATGACATCCCCTTGTGTATCTTGCAAAAAATGGTCTGCGGGCGATGGGTTCTGCGCAGACAGGACAATAGCGAAGCATTTTTTAGGACACAGGTTTTTATATAGTGATATGGCTCCGGAGTCAACCTCCCTCCGACTGTGGAGGTTGATTATCCGGCGCTTTTCGCCTGAGGGCCACGGGATGGACCGGCCTTGTCATAGCCATGGAGAAACATCCAATTATTAGGTCTCCCGCTATGGATAAATGAAGATTTATTGATATTCGCGAAATACCCAGGGCCATCGGCAGGGATTGCCAATCCAGACCGCGACGGCCTTTATCCTAAATGCCGCTGCCAGGATTCCATGCGGATCGGCCTCGAAAAGGCCGGATGGCATTGGATGCCCGGTAATGTGTTCGACGGCTTCCTTGCGCTCTAACCCCGACAGTCCTCGCTGGCTCGGACCGCCGGGGTCGCTCAATCCCTTCGACTCCCTGCTGCGCCAATGGAAAAAACCGCGAATGCGGGTTTTTTGCAGCGCCAGAAGGGAGTCGAACCCTCGTCTCCAGCTTGGAAGGCTGGGGTAATAGCCGTTATACGACTGGCGCGAACGGTATGAAAATAGCCAAGAGAGGGACCGGATGTCAAGAGCGGAGGAATTGGCCTACACGACGGAAGGGCATCATGGAAGGATAAAGGGCTCGTCCTCCTCGACTTCGGCGAGTTGCCCGCCCTTTTCGCCGCTTGGCATTTCGAGGTGACGCAGTTGCTCGCGGAGGTCCTCGACTTCAGCAATCCAGAAAGCGCGACCACCCCAGTCAGGGAACTCGCGCTTGAACCAGAAATCATTGCGTTGTCGGGCACGCCAGGCAAGGAAATACAGCATCCGAAGCAGGCGGAGGGCTTCGACCAGTCGAAAACAGCGCCTGTCAAGGGGCGAGAATTCCTCATAGCCCTCCTGGAGGAGGTTCAGCTCCCTGCTGGATTCATCTCGCCGCCCGGGGAGGAGAAGCCAGATATCCTGGGCAGGCGGTGCCATGAGCATGTCGTCAAAGTCCACAAGGACAAGACCCGAGCCTGGACGGTCAAGGATGTTCCCTCGATGCAGGTCACCATGGACGCGTTGGAGGGGGAAACCCTCAAACAATGAACGGGCATGCTCAAGGCCGATCGCGGCAAGTTCCTGGAATTCGGCGCGGCATTCGGGATGGATGAGGTCTTGATGGATGAGCTCGCCGACATAGTCCGCGCCGAGGTCGGGGGTCAGGGAGAGGCGATTCGGGGCAGCCCGCCTTCTGCCGGCGATATGGAGGCGACCGACGAGTCGCCCGAGCCTGAGCCAGTCTTCCTCCGATTCCGGCTCGAAATTGCGTCCACCGGCCTTGGGAAAGAGCGCAAAGGAAAACGATTCCTCGAAGCCGTCCTCGATTTCGAGGCCAAGCTCCGCAAGGCTTTCGCCCGCCGCATCAAGGAGGGGCTGGACCACAGGGAGGTCGGCGGCGGCGCAATCGGCCAGGAAGAGGTGCTCGTCGAGGATGGCTTCGCGGCTCCAGCGGCCCGGCCTGTAGAACTTGGCGACATAGCCTATTCCGTCCTCGTCCCGCATGCCGTACACGCGATTTACATAGCTCGGGTAGACCTGGAGGCTTCCTTCAAGCCTGAGGCCAAAGGCCTCCTCTATCGCCTCGGTCGCGAACTCCGGGGAGAGGATGTCAAATCCGGATTTCACGATCCGACCCAAGCTGGCAGGCGCATCGGTCAGCCTGCCCTCTGCGCGAGGGCTTCCCAGCGCCTGGTCTTGCCATCGATGAGCAGGCCCACTTCCGCGTAGCGGCGGTTTGCCTTTTCAAGCTCGGCGCCCGTATGGCTGGAATTTCCGAAGAAGGATTCAAGCGCCGCCTTCTCCGCCTCAAGCCCGTCAAGCTCACCGAGGAGGGAATCGAACTCGCGCCTCTCTGCATAGCTCAGTTTCCTTTGGGCCGAGGCCTCGATCGCGGCGTCGGCCTTTGCCAGGCACACTGACTCGGCGGCGGCCGAGGCCGAAGTCACCGCCTGCCCCGCGGCGTCGCGTTCCTCAGCCTCTTCGGCCGCGGCTTCCCGCCACTCGGAATAGCTTCCGGGGAATTCCCTCAAGCCGCCCGTCCCGTCAAAGACAAGGAGGAAGGAGGCGATGCGGTCAAGGAAGGCGCGGTCATGGGATACCGTGACGACGCAGCCCTGGAAGCCTTCCAGGAAGTCCTCGAGAAGCTCTATGGTCTCTATGTCCAGGTCGTTGGTGGGTTCGTCCATGAGAAGGAAGTTGGGCGATTCCGCAAGGAGCCGGACGAGCTCGAGCCTTCGTCGTTCTCCACCTGAAAGGCGCGAGACCTGGAGGCCCTGGAAGGTGCGGGGAAAAAGGAAACGTTCGAGGAGAAGCTCGGCGGTCAGCGTGCTTCCATCCTTGAGGCGGATGATCTCCGCATGCTCGCGCACGGTATCGAGCACGGTCATGAGGGGATCGAGGCTGGAGCTGTCCTGGTCGAAATAGGCGACCCTCAGGGTGTCACCGCGTACGACCTTGCCCGCGTCCGATTCGAGCCTTCCGGCCAACAGGTCGAGGAGGCTCGATTTCCCGGCGCCATTCGGGCCGACGATCCCGACCCGGTCTCCGCGGGAGAATTCATAGGAAAAATCCGTGAAGAGCCTTTTCTCGCCGTAGGCCTTGGAGACGCCCTTGAGCTCGAGGACCTTTCTCCCAAGCCGGCTCTCCGTGGTCTGGAAGCCGTCCATCGAAGCGGCCCTCTCGAGCCCGCCTCCTGCCATGTCGCGGATTTTCTCCTTGCGCCTCCGGCTCTTGCCCGCGCGCGCCCGCGCCCCGCGACCCAGCCATTCGAGTTCGATCTTCAGCTTGGCCAGCCTTTTCAAATCCGCTTTTTCGGTGGCGGCGAGCCGTTCGGCCTTGCCTTCAAGGTAGCGCGTGTAGTTGCCCTCGTGGCGATAGACCTCGCCACCCTCGATCTCGAGGATGCCTTCGCAGACAGCGTCGAGGAACCAGCGGTCATGGGTCACGAGGATGAAGGCGAAGGCGCCGCCCGAAAGCCGTTTCTCCAGCCACTCGATGGTCTCTATATCGAGGTGGTTCGTCGGCTCATCGAGGAGGACGAGATCGTTTTTTGGGGCTAGGCAGCGCGCGATCGCGGCCTTCTTTATCATGCCTCCGGAAAACACGTCAAGGGATGCCTCCGGATCGAAAAGGCCGAGTTCCGTGCACAGGGAGAGATAGCGGTGTTCAAGGTCCAGCCCCCCCGAGGCTTCGAGTTCCCGATGGAGCCGGTCGGACTCGGCGCCTCCCTTCCCCGCGTGGAGGAGCTCCTCGTAGCGGAGATAGGAGGCTATCTCGTTGGAATCACCGCCGCGAAAAAAATCGCGGAGGGTCGTCCCTGGAAGGAATTCCGGGCGCTGCTCCAGGAGGGAGAGGGAAAGGCCGCGCTTCCTGGCCATGATCCCCGAATCCGGCTCGAGCCCGCCGACGAGGACCTTGAGCAGCGTGGATTTTCCGGCGCCATTCTTGCCTACAAGACCGAGCCGGTCGCCATCATCGATGCCAAGGCTAAGTCCGGAAAAAAGGGGGCTGTCCCCCAGGGTCTTGGAAATGCGGTCAATGGAAATGAGATTCACGGTTCGTCACTATACCGCAATCCCCTCTGCCTGAATATGGCCGCCCCCTCCCATTGCGCGTTCATGAAGGCCCAAATCGCGGCATTTCCTTGCATGAATGGCGTCGAGTTGCTCGAGGCTTTCCGCGATCGCTGTCCTGGAGCCGCCAGGATCCTCCTTGCGGCTCCATAGACCTCGAGCCGGCGATCCAGGCAGTGAATCAGGGTTCCATCAGCGGCTTCCTTACAAAGCCGTGGGATGGCGACGAACTGCGCTCGGCGGTGCTGCAATTCACCGGCGATTCGATCCTTTCGCACGCGGGGAGAAGGTTCCCGTCCTATCTAGGCAGCTTGTTTTGCGCAAAATCGACGGATGAGGCGCAAGGACTTGCGCGGTCCTTCCTGGCTGATCCGCAACTCATGGGCTGCAGGAACATCGTTTTCGCGAAAAAGCCTGGGGCGGAAGACAAAGGTCCGCAGATCCTGGCCATGGATAGGCTGTCCGGAGAGCAGGTGGGTTCCGTCGGGCTAGACCCTGACCATAGGGAGCTCTTCGGTGACGCGCGGATCCATGCGAATTTCCAGGCCCTCGTGCGCTCTATTTTCGAGCCCTGCAGGCTGGCATGCGCGGCAGCGGAGGCCTGGGACGAGATGCGCCTCCTGTCGGAGCGCGATGCCTTGTCCGGGATCTTCAATCGCCGCGCCATTGAAAAGGCCCTCTCGGTGGAATGGGCCAGGAGTCGACGCAACGGGAGGGTCTTCTCCGTCCTCCTCATGGACGTCGATTCATTCAAGACCATCAACGACCTCATGGGCCACGAGACCGGAGACCGGGGCATCCAGGCCGTCGCTTCCATACTCGAGCAATCCTGCAGGGCGATGGACTCCGCCGGCCGTTACGGCGGCGACGAGTTCTTCCTCCTCTTCCCGGAAACCTCGAAAATCGACGCGGCCGCCGCTGCCAGGCGCATCCAGGAAAAGATCGCGGCGGCAGGGATACTTCTTGGCCTGCCAGACGGCCTTTCGCTTTCCATAGGGATCGCCGATACCCAGGCCAATCCCGCGGATGCGGCACAGCTCCTGGCTTTCGCGGATCAAGCGATGTACCGGGTCAAGCGGGCGGGCAGGAAAGGGATCGGATTCTAGCCCTCTCCGCGCTTGATGCGTTCTATCTCATCCCTGATCACGGCCGCCTCCTCGAACTCCATCTTCTTGGCATGGTCGAGCATCTCCGCCTCGAGTTTCCGCAGGAGGGCCTTCTTCTGCTCGGGAACGAGGAGGTTATGCGATCGCTTCAGCGCCTCGATATCCGTCTCCACCGCGGCGTCCTTTTCCTCCCGATGCCGCTCGAGGATGTCCTGCACGGCCTTCTTGATCGTCATCGGAGTGATCCCGTGCTCCAGGTTGTACTTTTCCTGGACCCCCCTCCGGTGCGATGTCTCCTCCATGGCTAGCTTCATCGCGTCGGAGACACGGTCGGCGTACATGACAACCTTGCCCGCCGAATTGCGCGCCGCACGGCCGATGATCTGGATGAGGCTGGTCGCCGACCTGAGGAAGCCGATCTTGTCGGCGTCAAGGATCGCGATGAAGGACACCTCAGGAAGGTCAATGCCTTCCCTGAGGAGGTTGATGCCCACGAGGATGTCATAGTCGCCCTTGCGCAAGGCCTTGAGTATCTCCACGCGCTCGATGGTCTCGACTTCGCTGTGGATGTAGCGGACCTTCAGGGCAAGCCCCGAAAGGTATTCGGTGAGCTCCTCCGCCATACGCTTGGTGAGGGTGAGGATGAGGCTGCGCTCGCCTGCCGCGTTCCGCCTCCTGATCTCCGCGTAGATGTCCTCCATTTGGCCTTCGCTCGGCCGGATCTCGATCTCCGGGTCGATCAGGCCGGTGGGCCTGATGAGCTGCTCGACCGGAGGCCCCGACTTGGAGAGCTCCTCCTCCCGGGGCGTGGCCGAGACATAGATGACCTGTTTCGTCCGTTGCTCGAATTCCTCGTAGCGAAGAGGCCGGTTGTCCAGCGCGCAGGGGAGCCTGAAACCGTAATCGACCAGGTTCTGCTTGCGCGCTCTGTCGCCTGCGTACATCGCGCCGATCTGCGGCAGGCTCACATGGGATTCGTCCACGAAGGTGAGGAAGCCCTCGGGATAATAATCGAGGAGCACTGAGGGCGGCTCGCCCCGGGCGCGGCCGGAAAGAGGGCCGGAGTAGTTCTCGATCCCCGGACAGTAGCCCATCTCCTCGAGCATCTCTATGTCGTACTCGGTGCGGCTCTTCAGCCGCTGCGCCTCGACGAGCTTGTTCGTGGACATGAGGTATTCGTATCGTTCCTCGAGCTCGCCCCGGATCTGGTCGAGGGCACGGTGCACGTATTCCTCGGGCATGACGAACTGCTTGGCGGGATAGATCACGGCCGCGTCGAGCTCCTCGAGGACCGCTCCCGAGACGGGGTCGAAGCGCCTGACACGCATTATTCGATCGTAGTCGAACTCGAAGCGGTAGGCTTCCTTCATGTATGCCGGATACACCTCCAGGACATCGCCACGCAGCCGGAACCTGCCTCGCTCGAGGACAGCGTCGTTCCTCTCGTATTGGAGGGAGACAAGGCGCCGCTTGAGGGCATCGAGGTCAGTCACGTCGCCGACAGACAGCCTGAAAGACATGTCACGGTAGATCTCGGGGGTGGCCAGTCCGTAGATGCAGGATACCGTCGCGACGATGATCACATCCTTGCGCTCCATGAGGCTCCGCGTCGCGGACAGCCTCATCCGGTCTATCTCCTCGTTGATCGACGAGTCCTTCTCGATGTAGAGGTCGCGGGAAGGCACGTAGGCCTCTGGCTGGTAGTAATCATAATAGGAGACAAAATACTCGACCGCGTTGTCTGGGAAGAAGTCCTTGAATTCATGGTAGAGCTGCGCGGACAGGGTCTTGTTGTGCGAAATGATGAGGGCCGGTTTCTGGACCGCCTCGATGACCTTGGCCATCGTGTAGGTCTTGCCGGATCCCGTCACGCCCTTGAGCGTCTGCCATCGGCGGCCGCTCCTCAGCCCCTCCGTCAAGGCCGCGATCGCCGTCCCCTGGTCGCCGGCAGGCTCGTAGGGAGCCACCACCCTGAAAGGTTTCAAGCGTCATCCCCCGGATTCCGTGCCGGCGATCCATCAAGGGACCTTGCCGTCGTGGCCGCCGGCTCGGAGCGCGGCGCTCCCCCTCGTTCCTGGGTCGAGGCGGTCGGAAATCGTCGCATCCATGCTCCTGGCTGGTCCATGGGAAGGGCTACCTCCCCTTGATGTATTGTGAGCGGTCGGCAAGGACGACATCCACGCCCGTCCTCTTCCCATTCCTCATGTACTCCACAAGGACATGGTCCCCAGGCTTGTTGTCCTCAAGGGCCGAATAGAGATCGGCTATCGTGGAGACCTTCATGCCATCCACCGCGACAATGACATCGCCACCCACGTTGAATCCCGACCTGCCGTAGCTCACCGGTATCGACCCGCCCCTGATCCCCGCCCTGTCGGCGTCCCCGCCTTTCTTGGCCTGCGAGACGAGGAGGCCCTTCTCCACCGTGATCTTGTAGCCGTTCTTCTGCATGTAGTCGACGAGCTCCGGGAACAGCTGGACGACCTCGAACTCTATCCATCCGCGGCGGACCATGCCTTCCTTGAGGAGCTCGGGGACGATGCGCTTGGCGGTGTTCACCGGGACCGCGAAGCCGATTCCCACCGAGCCGCCTGAGGGGCTGTATATCATTGTCGTAATACCGATCATTTCCCCTCGGGAATTGAGGAGGGGCCCACCGGAATTCCCGGGGTTGATGGACGCGTCCGTCTGGATCATGTCACGGATGATGGTTGTAGAGTCTTTCTGGACCGGCCGGCCAAGCCCCGAGACAATGCCTTCGGAAAGCGTGCGCTCGAGGCCGAAAGGGTTCCCGATGGCCAGGACTTTCTGGCCGACCTTGAGCCGACCTGAGTCCCCGTACGGAACCGTGGAAAGCCGGGCGCCCTTGGGAGGGTCGAATTTGACGATGGCAAGGTCGTTTTCGGGATCGGTCCCGACCACCTTGGCCTCGTAGCGGCTGCCATCCGCCAGGTTGACGAAGAGCTTATAGGCGTCCTTGACCACGTGGTTGTTGGTGAGGACGTAGCCGGTATCGCTTATAATGGATCCCGAACCCGAACCTCCGTCCTGGGGAACGGGCTCCATGAACCAATTCACGGCCATCACTTCCGTCGTGATGTTGACGACCGCCTCGTTCAGCCGCTCATACACCGAGATGTTCTCGGTTTCGCCCTGCCCGAATTCGGGGACGAGGTCCACGGTATTGAGCGAGCCGCCGCCGATAGGCTGGGCCGCGAACTGGATGGGCGCGACCGCGGCGCCGGCGCCGCTTGCGAGGCCCGCAGCTTCCGCGCTTCGGAGGGAGGATCCCCCATGCATCAAGCCATATCCAATTCCGGCACCGATGAGGAGGGCAAGCGCAAGTCCGCCACAAGCGGCCAGCGCCAGTTGTCCACGACTGTAGAGCTTCATCGCAAAACCTCCGGCATGGCATAAATATATCTAAAAGCATGGCCAAGGTAAACGCCAGATCGCTGGGAATCCGACGCGGAAGGAGCTACAATCAGTGGACCATGCCTGCCCAGATCACCCACATGATAGCCGGAGAGGAGGCCTTGAAAAGGGCCTCGCCCTCCTATTCCGCTGCCTTGTCGGGGATCGATGAATCCATCCGCTGGTTCAGGATGGGTTGCCAGGGGCCGGATATCTTCTATCATAACCAGCGCACCCAGCCTTCGGGCCTTCATTACGGATCGCTCGCCCATAGGCGCGAATTCGGGGCAATCGTCGAGGGCGCTTTCAGGAATCACCTTGGGACGGATGGAAGGAAAAGCAGGATAACGGAATGCCCGCCCCTCGATCCCGCCTTTGCGTGGCTCCTGGGTTTTGCCACCCATGCCGCCTTGGATCGCATCCTCCACCCCTTCATAGTCTGGTTTTCGGGCTGGCATGACCCCGCAAGGCCTGAGACCAGCCGTTTCCGCGCCTGCCATCCTTTTCTCGAAAGGATACTCGACCTCGTCTACCTTGAGCGTTCCCGGGGTCTGGCCGGCGCGGACCTGGACCTCGAAGCCCTTCTCCCCCTTGATGGGAGGGCCGTCGGGGACCGGGAGAGCCCTGAGGTGGATATCGCCGGCATCCTCATGGTAGGGCTTGCGCGCGCTTTTCCCCAGGCCGCCGCTTCGGATTTCCTTTTGGGGCGGCGCATCGCCAACGCCATCATGGACGCGCGCTACTTCCTCCGCGTGACCAATCCCTCGCGCACCAGCGCGGACGACGCGGAAGCCTTCACCCACTTCGATGACAGGCAGGGCAGGCGGAGCATCGCCATCGTCTACCCCCTCGCCCTTTCCCGGAATATAGATTTCGCCAACGAGGCGGGCAGCGCATGGGAGCATCCCGCCGGTGATGGCAGGCATTATGAGGCGTCCTTCTTCGAACTGGTCGAGGATGGCATATGCGAGGCTTCCCGCGTCATTTCCCTTCTCCTTGAGGAGGAAGCCCATCCCCGGCTTCCCGACGGCGGCATGACGAAAGCAGTGGGGATCGGAGGCCTATCCATCACGGATGCCGAGGGGAATCCGACCAGGCCCCGGGTCTGCGATCCCCTTCCCCTTCCCGAGCTCATGGAAGCCGAATTCGCGCTCCGGCTCGATAGGGCCCGCAAGCTCCTTAATTGACGATCCCCTCGGACGAGCGCTAGGATGTGCCAATGAACATGAAGGACCGCATAAACCAGGCTTACAAAGGCGCGGCGGCGTCCCCTGCGAAAAAGGCGACAAATCCGCCGCCCATTCCGCCAGCCTTGGCCGCGGCCGAAGGAAAGGCAGAATTCCTCCTCAAGACAGGCGGGGAAAGCGGCATATCCAAGGCCGCGAAGTTCCTCCTCCTCCTTGGAACCGACGAGGCCGCCAAGGTGCTTTCCCACCTTTCCCCGGCTGAAGTCGAATCGATCTCGCGCGAGATACTCGCCATCAAGTCCATCGACCCCATCGAAGCGAGCGATATACTTGCGGAGTTCGGCTGGCTCGTCAAGACAAGGGGCAATTCGGTCGAGGGTGGCCCAGAGACAGCCAGGACGATGCTCAAGGCCGCCTTCGGCGCCGACCGCGCAGGCGAGCTCATGCGCCGTGCCGCGCCTGAAAGCCAGAAGCCATTTCGCTTCCTCGCCGACTACAAGCCCAAGGAGCTGGAACTCATCATGAAGGGCGAGTCGCCCCAGGTCTTCGCGGTCATCCTGCCCTACCTGAACCCCAAGCAAGCCTCGGTCTTCATCGAAGGCCTTCCCGAGGAGCTCCGCATCGATGTGGTCAAGCGGATCGCCCATCTGGACAAGGTGAGCCCTGAGATCATCCGTCGCCTTGAGGAAGGCCTCATGGACAGGATACGGAAGATCGGCACGATCGCCGCGGACGAAGTCGATGGCAGGGCAGCGCTGGCCGGAATCCTTCGCCATGTAGATCCGCGCCTCGAGGAATCCGTCCTCGACGCGCTCGAAGAGGACAGCCCCGAACTCTCGCGTTCGGTCCGCGAGCGCCTTTTCACGATGGACGATGTGTTGCGGGTCCCCGCGAAGGAACTCCAGAAAGTCCTGCGCGACTTCCACGACCGCGATATCGCCCTTCTCCTCAAGGGGCGCGACGCCGGCTTCAAGGACAAGCTCCTCGACAATGTCTCCAAGAGCAGGAAGGCCCTCATCCTGGATGAGTATGCGATCCTCGGCGGTGTGCGCCGCGAGGATGCGGATGCCGCGGCCCGCGAATTCCTCGGCTTCCTCAAGGCCTCATGGGAATCGGGGGACCTTGTGCTCATGGGTGACGACGACCTGGTGGAGTAGGTCACCGGGATCTCCGTCGCCCTTGCCGGCCCGGCCGGCGCATCTCGCTTTTGCAGCGCAGGCCGGCTTGCTCCTGAGCTTCACTGTGCCCCGACGATCCTGCCAAGCCCTCTTTAGGCGTAGGTGATCCGGCCTTCCGCCGCCTCTTCGCTGCGCGCCAGCATGTAAAGGTAGTCGGAAAGGCGGTTCATGTAGCTCCGCAGGGCCTCGCCGACGGCGACCTCACGGGAAAGGCTCACGATGCGTCGCTCGGTCCTTCGGCACACGGTCCGCGCCACATCAAGCGCCGCCGAACCGGGCGTCGAACCCGGGACGACAAAACCCCGAAGGGGAATGTGGGCCTCGAGGGCAGCGACAGCTTGAGTCAAGGCGGACTGGTCGGCATCGGTGATGCGGGCATTGGGTCTCAAATCCGTCGAGGCAAGTTCGCCGCAGGCGCGAAGCAGGCTTTTCTGGATGGCGACAATCGCGGTCTTGGTCCCGTCAAGCTTGCAGGAATGAAGGGCAAGGCCGAGGAAGGAGGAAAGCTCATCCAGGCTGCCATAGGCATCTACCCTGAGATCGTCCTTGGCTACACGCTCACCCGACCAAAGGCTTGTCTGGCCCCCGTCGCCCTTTTTGGTTGATATGCTCATACCCCACTATACCTTCGGTTCCAGCCGGTGATAAGCGCAAATCCACGAGGGCCGGTGACCAGGCCTGTGACCAAGCCTCCGGCCTTGACCTTCTCTTCCATCATAGTCATCTTCTTTTCATGGCGACCTACAATCCTGATTTCGAACTCCTCTCCGAAAGCGACCTTTCCGAATACCGTGGGAGAGGCCTCCTCTTCCGCCACAAGCCAACAGGCTGCGAGGTATTCCACCTTGTCTGCGATGACCGGGAGAACACGTTTGCCTTCGGTTTTCGCACACCTTCCCGGGATTCGACCGGGGCGGCCCACATTGTCGAGCATTCGGTCCTCTGCGGCTCGGAACGCTATCCCGTTCGGGATCCCTTCCTGGTGATGGCCCGACGGAGCCTTGCCACCTATCTGAACGCCTTGACCTACCCCGACCGCACCATCTACCCGGCCTCCAGCGCCGTGGAAGCCGATTATTTCAATCTCATGTCAATCTATGGCGATGCCGTATTCTTTCCCCTCCTGACGGAGGACACCTTCCTTCAGGAAGGGCATCGGCTCTATTTTGTCGAAGATGGCAGCCTCGGACGCGGCGGGGTTGTATACAACGAGATGCGGGGGGACTATTCCTCGGCCGACTCCCTCACCTCCACTTTTTCCGTTCAAAGCCTTTTTGAGCCAGGTCACCCCTATTCCTGGGATTCCGGCGGCGACCCTGCGGTCATTCCCAGCCTGAGTTATGAAGCCTTCATCGACTTTTGGGCACGGCATTACAACCCGGCCAACTGCCGTGTCTTCCTCTACGGCGACATCGCGACCGGAAAACAGCTCGATTTCCTGGCAAAGGAGTTCCTGTCCCGCCGAAATTCCCGATGGATCATGCCTGCCAGGGGAAAGGGGCAGGAAGGTGGAAGCCATGAGAAGGTCGCAGACGTGCCTCTCTCCACCCCACGCCGCAAGGCCAGAAGGGTGAGCATTTCCTGTCCGCCCGAAGCGGGTTCCGAAGGCACGACGAGCATCATCGTGAACTGGCTCCTCCCTCCCCTCGAAAAACCGGGGGATGCCCTCGCGATGGAGTTCCTTGCCCAACTCCTTATGGGCCACGATGGCGCCCCCCTCTCCATGGCCCTTCGGGAGTCGGGCTTGGGGGACGACATCTCCCCGCAGTCCGGCCTGGACACGAATTTCAGGGAACCCATTTTCTCGATTGGCCTCCGGGGCAGCTCCGTCGGCAAGGAAAAGGAGATCGAGGACCTCATCCTGGCCACCTTGCTGGGCTTCGTCCAGACAGCACCCCGTGCCGAGGAGCTGGATGCCGCCTTTCATTCCATAGCTTTCGCGAGCCGCGAAATCCGCAGGGGCTCCGGCACCTATGGCACCCGCCTCATGACCCGGGCATATCGCAGCTGGATCCGGGGGGGACGGCCCGAGGAAGGGCTTTCATTTGCCACACCGCTTGAGGACCTGCGACGCCGCATAGATGTCGACCCAGGCTTCATGCCGGAACTTGCGCGCGCCTGGCTCCTGGACAACCAGCATCGGAGCACCGTCACGGCAAGCCCCGACCCGGCGGTATTCGAGGCGGGTGAGGCCAGCCGGAAAGGCGAGCTCGAACGCATGGACGCGGCGCTTTCGATCCTGGACCGGGAAGGGATAGTCTCCCGCGCCGCACTGCTCCAGGCGAAGCAGTCAAGTCCGGAAAGCGCGGAGAACCTCGCCCGCCTCCCCCGGCTTCGCGCCCGGGACATTCCGAGGACCATCGACGTCGTTCCTCGCGGGCGCGAGAGCGCCGCGGGCTGCCCGGTATCGGTCCATCCGCTTTTTACGAACGATATCGTCTATCTCGACCTGGCCTTTCCCCTCACGTCCATCACGCCTGAGTCCATGTTCTGGCTGCCCTTTTTGTCGCGTTTCATAACGGCAGCTGGCCTTCCCGACCTGCCATGGGACAAGACCGCCGCCCTCATGGCCCGCTATTCGGGCGGGATCGGCGTCGTGCTGGAAGCCGGCACACCCTGCCGTGCCTTGGATTCCATGGCTTTGGCCGGCGGAAGCGCCAGGCCAGGACTCTCCACCTATGCGATTTTCCGTTTAAAGGCCCTGGCAGAGCGCTTTCCCAAGGCCCTCAACCTCCTCCTCGACCTTCTCACAGGAGCCGATACGGGTGACCGCAAGCGCCTGGATGACATCCTTTCCGAACTTGACAACGACGTCATTTCCGCCCTCGTGCCGGCGGGCAATTCCTTTGCCTTGGCCAGGGCGGGAGCTTCATGGGGACGCGCCCTGGAGATTGATGACCAATGGCGCGGCATGGGCCAGTTTTCCTTCCTCAATGCGCTCAGGACAGGAAAGGCCGCCGCTGGCGCCGCGGAGATACTGGACGCCACGAGGGCTGCCATCGTTTCGCGCGACGGCCTCCTTGTCAACCTGACCGCAAACCGCGAGGATTCGGCGGCGGCTCTTGCCGTCCTTGAGTCCTCCCTGGCCCGCCTTCCTGCCCGTCGCGGGACCGGCGCGGCGCTCCCGGGGGCGGCGCTCCCGGGGGGGGCGCTCCCGGGGGGGGCGACCCAGAGGCCTCCCGCCCCGGTAAAAAGCGAGGGCTACATCGTGAGGAGCCAGGTCGGCTATGCCGCGGCGGCATGCCGTTCGAGCCGCCTTGGCGTACCGGCTTTCGCCCATGAAACCGTCCTGGCCCACCTTCTCACCACAGGGCGTCTCTGGGACGAACTGCGGGTGAAGCGGGGCGCCTATGGTGCGTCCTGCCACCTCGACGCGCTCGAAGGGGTCGCCTTCTTCTCCACCTATCGCGACCCCCGCCCCTCGGAAAGCCTGGATTTCTTTGGTGAAGCCCTCGAAATGCTGGCGCGGGGTGAGGGAATCGACGCAGACCTTGTGGAGGAGGCCGTTGTGGGGTCTGCCGGACGCGAGCTCAAGCCGCTGCTCCCGGAGGAGCGTGGCTTTGCCGATTTCCGGCGCGAGATGTACGGGATCGATGACGAGGCAAGGCGGCAAAAACGGATAGCCATCCTAGAAACCGGTCCGAAAGAGATCGAGGCCGCGGCGGCCCGGCTTTCCGCTTCCTACAAGCAAGCGTCATGTGTCTTGATTTCCCGCTCCGAGGATGTACACTTGCTTGGTCAACGCCGGGCGGATACCACCATGATGGACTTGTCGATATAATTAAGGAGAAACCACGAGGCCCATGGAATCCTATCTCAGGGAGCTTGATTGCGGCCCCTGTCCTTATCTCGAGGACAAGGAGTGGATGGTGGAGGAATTTCGCGCCTCCTCCTTCCCTCCAGGACTCTATGAGGACCTCCTTGGTGAGGGTTTCCGGCGCAGTGGCATGACCTTTTACCACAACCGCTGCGAGGGATGCACGCGTTGCGTTCCCATCCGCCTCAATGCGGCGACCTGGCGTCCGACAAAGACCCTGCTTCGTCTCGATCGCCTCAATGCCGACGTGAGCGTAAGCCTTTGCGCCTCCGAATTCAGCGAAGAGCGCTATCTCCTCTACGCCAATTACACGATGACCCGCCACGATCCGGGAAAGATCCGGGGGGATTCCCGGGCTTCCTACATTTCCTTCCTGATATCGAGTCCGCTTTCAACCACGATGATCACGGACTATCGCCTTAAGGACGGGCGCCTCGTGGCAAACGGCTATCTGGATGTCCTGCAAAACGGGATTTCCAGCATCTACTTTGCCTTCGACCCGGCGTTTTCGAAGCGGAGCCTGGGGGTTTGGTCGGTGAAACGGGAACTGGAACTGGGGCAATCCCTCGGCAAATCCTTCTATTACCTTGGCTTCTGGGTAGCGGGTTCGCCTAAAATGGACTATAAGGCGCGCTATCATCCCTTCGAATACGCAAGAGGCGGCATCTGGCTGGAGGCCGCCGATCGCGAGGCAGCCATGGCGTCCATGGGGGCGGCATGAGCGACAGCGAGCTCGAGATCGATGACCTCAACAAGCGAGCCTGGGAAGCCATGCTTGCCGACCCGGAAGACGCGATGCTCCTTGCAAAGGAGGCCCAGGCCAAGGCCGAGTCGGCCTCCTACCGCCTAGGAGCCGCGGAAGCGATGCTCAGCGTCGGCTGGTGCGATGAATATCTCACCCGGTCGGGCTTGGCCATTTCCTCTTTCCAGAAATCCCTGGACGCCTTCATCGAGCTAAAAAACCCGATCGGCATCATGAAGGCCCTGAATGCCCTCGGTGTCGCCTATCACGACATCGGCCGCTATGACCGCGCGATGGACTACTATACGCGCAGCCTCGAGGAGGCGCGACGCTCGGAGAACCGCTGGCGCGAGTCGGTGACCTTGAGCAACATAGGAGAGATCTGTCTTGACCTGGGCGAGCTCAAGGAAGCCCTCGACTATTTCCTCCATGCCTACGAGACTGTCCCCGACGATCGCGACGCCGAGCTGGTGTCGAATGTCCTCCTCAACATCGGTACGACCTTCCAGCGCATGGAGAACTGGCCCCTGGCCCGGGAGTTCACGGAAAAGGCCCTGGTCATCGCCGACGAGGCCGGGGAGCGGCTCATCACCGCACAATGCTGGCTTGCCCTTGGCCGCATCGTCCTGTCGGCCGATATCCTGGACGCGGCGGAAACTCATTTCCTCACGGCCCTCGGCCTGGCCGAAGCCCTCAAGAACGACAAGCTCAGGATCGAGGTGCTGCTCGAACTCGGATCCCTGGCCGCGCGTGCCGGGAAGCCGCCCAAGGCGCTCGAATGCTACAACGAAGCCCTGGTCGGCGCGGAAAGGCTCGGGGCAAAAAGCCTCATCCACCAAGCCTACGAAAGGCTCAGCCAGGCCCATGAGCTCATCGGCGACTACGCGACCGCCCTCGATTACTATCGCCGCTTCTCCCGCTACGAGAGGGAAGTCCTCTCCGAGGATACAAGCAGGAAGATCAAGAACATCACGGTCCAATATGAAGTGGAAAAAAGCAGGCAGGAAGCGGAGATCTACCGCCTCCGCAACATCGAGCTCAAGGACAAGACCGAGGAGCTCGAATCCGCGAACAGCCAGATCCTTTCGATTTCCGAACTTGGCCGCCACATCACCTCCAGCCTCGATTTCGACACGATCGTCTCCACATTGTATGAAAGCCTCGAGCGCCACATGGACGTGACGGCCTTCGGCATCGCCGTCCATGACGAGGCGGAGGGCATCCTTGAATGGCGGGCCTTCATTGAATACGGGAAGCGCATCCATCGACCGGTGCAGCGGCTGGATTACCGCCGGAGCTACGCCGCCTGGGCCATCAAGAACCACAAGACGATCTTCATAGGCGATGCGGAGGTCGAGTCGGGAAAGTACCTCACCGGAGGAAGGGTCTCCCATGGCAAGCCCGCTGAGGCTGTCGTCGTGGTCCCGCTCTCCATCGAGGACCGCGTCATCGGCGTCCTCACGATCCAGAGCTATACCAAGCATGCCTACACGGAAAAGCACCGGATCCTCCTTGAGGCCTTGGGACCCTATATCGCCATCGCCATCGAAAACAGCCTGATCCACGACAGGGTGGAGGAGCTCAACCGCGTGATCCTTGGGGAAAAGGCCGAGCTCGAGCAGGCGGCGCTCCGCATCAACCATCTTGCCAACCACGACAGCCTCACCGGCCTTCCCAATCGCCGCCTCCTCTTCGAGCTCCTCCAGAAGTCCTTCGACATCGCCTCCCGCGCACGGAGCAAGGTGGGGGTCATCTACGTGGACCTGGACAATTTCAAGCCAATCAACGACCTCTTCGGCCATTTCGCGGGAGATCACGCCCTCGTCACGATCTCGGAAAGGCTACGCGGCATCCTCCGCGCCTCGGATACGGTGGCCCGCGTGGGCGGTGACGAGTTCATCGCGGTGCTCACCAATGTCCACGAACGCGAAGCGATCGAGCAGGCCGCACGGAAGATCCTGGAGGAATGTTCAAAGCCCCTTTTCCTCGAGGGCAAAAAATGCCAGGTGGGGCTTTCGATGGGCATAGCAGTCTACCCCGACGACGGCGAGCTTATCGACGACCTCGTGAACAGGGCTGACGCAGCGATGTACCGGGTCAAGCATGAACTCAAGAACGGCTATGCCTTTTATTCGGAGATAGTCCTCCCGTCCGGGGAAAAGCAGGCATAGCGCCCCGGCCTTCCGGCATTCCGGCATTCCCCGACGTTGACAGGCTTTCGGATGACGTGCTATCTTTCCGCGTTACCGTCGCCGGCAGGGCATACGGAGATTGGATCGTCCTCATGCGGTCGTCACGTCAGCCTTGCCTCAAGCCGCGACGTCATAGCCAGCGTGAAACGGAAGGTAGCCATGGCATCCCAGACACCGAACACCCCATCGCAAAAAAAAGACGCCAAGAACGAAAAAATCGAGGCCGTCAAGAAAGCCGGAAAATCGACCTTCCAACTGATCGGCCTCGTGGTCATCCTTCTCATCACCATCGTGGCCTTCGTGTTTGTCCCCTCCCAGGCCGGCGGTGGCAGCAATGGGCAGAACTTCGAATTCGGTTCCTACAACGGGCAGATGATCACCTATGCCCAGGGCAGCTACTTCGCCAAGCAGGTCCAGGTTGTCAATGACTCGATGAAGCAGCAAGGTCTCTCCGAGCAGAACTTCCAGCTCTTCGCCTACCAGGTCTGGCGGCAGGCCTTCGAGCGCACGGTGTCCCACATCGCCATCCTTGACGCGGTGAAGAGGGCGGGCGGCCATGTGAGCGAGGACTACCTCGACAACAAGATGGCGGAAAACCCCACCTTCCAGGAAGGCGGTAAATTCTCCCCTCGCCTGTACCGGGAAGCCACGCCGGCCAGCAAGCTGGCACTCCGTGACGGCCTCCGCGAGGATGCGCTCATCTCCCTTTATACCGAGGAAGTCCTTTCCATCACCCCGAGTTCCAAGGAGCTCGCCTTCGTGAAGGACATGGCGAAGGACACGAGGACCATCGAGTACGCGCTCCTGCCGCTCGCCAAATACCCTGACAGCGAAGTCGCCGCCTGGGCTGCGTCCAATGCCGCGCTCTTCCGCCGCCTCAAGCTTTCCCGCATCACGCTCTCCACGAAGCAGGCAGACGCCGAAAAAATCCTCAAGCAGGTGAAGTCGGACGCCTTGGCCTTCGAAGAGGCCGCAAAAGGCAACTCCACCGACAGCTATGCGGACAAAGGCGGGGCGATGGGCCTCAAGTACTTCTACGAGATCCAGTCGGACCTCGACAAGAAGGAGGACGCTGACAAGCTTGCCGAACTCAAGACCGGCGAGTATTCCGCCGTCCTCAAGACCGCTTCGGGCTCCTTCGCTTTCTTCCGCGCGGATGACGCGCTTTTCCCCGCCGATCTCAAGGACGCATCCGTCCTCAAGGATGCCCGGGCCTACATGCTTCGCTTCGAACGCGGCAAGCTCGAGGATTGGGCCATCGCCCAGGCCAAGGTCCTCCCCGAAGGTCCGGGGGCCGCTTTTGAGGCGAACGCCAAGAAAGCTTCCCTTGAGCTGGCCACCGCCGGTCCCTTCCCCCTCAACTTCGCAGACGCGGACTTTGCCGCCTACGGCCAGCGCATCCCCCTCTTCAACAAGGTGAACTCGACCGGAGCGGCGGCCCTCGCCCAGGCTTCCACCAACGAGGCATTCCTTACCGCGGCCTTTTCCGTCGCTCCCGGCGCGGTATCCAAGCCGCTCGTCCTCGGCGATTCTGTCCTCGTGCTGAAGGTCAAGGAAGCGGGCGTCGCCTCTGAAGACCAGCTTTCGAGCCTCGCGCTTTATTACCCCTACTTCTTCCAGCAGAAGACCTCCGCGGAGCTTTCTAGCCTCTTCCTGAAGAGTCCTGCCCTCAAGGACAACTTCATGACAGTCTTCTTCAAGTACTTCGCGCCCAAGCAGTCATAACGCCATGGATACCGACGGCCCCAGCCTCGTGCAAACGGGAGGGGCCCTCAACATCCACTATCAGGGCCGCCTCCTTTATCCGGAGCGCGGCCCTTCCTCTTTGGCGCTTCGCCTCGCCCAGGCCTGCGAGGTCGGCCCTTCGCGGCTCCACCTGGTCTTTTCCCCGGGACTCTGGTATGGCGTCCGCGAACTCCTGGACCGGCTTGGGGAGGGAAGCGCAGTGCTCTGCGTAGAGGCCGATCCTGCCCTGGCCAGGCTATCCCGGGAAAGGCTTCCGCCGGAACTCTCCACCGATCCGCGTCTCGCCTTCCTCGCATCCTCCGATCCGTCCAGGATGCTCGAGGCGGCCTGCGGGCTTGGGCGCTTTCGCCGATGCATACCGCTGCGCATCTCGGGAGGCGCGACATTCCACGAACGCAGCTATGCCGAGGCGGGCGCCAGCCTCCAGGCCGAGTTCGCGGCTTTCTGGCGGAGCAAGGCGGCGCTTCTCTCCATGGGAAGGCTCTGGACGCGCAACATATTCCGGAACCTCGCGAGGATCGAGGAGATCGATCCCCAGCCCCTTCCCCAATTTGACCGCCCTGCCGTCATCTGCGGAGCCGGCCCTTCCCTCGAGGACACCCTGCCCTTCATCGTGGAAGAGCGCGCCCGCCTCGCCGTCATCGCCGTCGACACCGCCCTTGGCTCCCTCGTCGATGCGGGCATCGAGCCGGATCTCGTGGTCTGTCTCGAAGGCCAGGCGCACAACCTGCCGGACTTCATGCCGGCCGCTTCCCGGCATATCGCCCTTCTGGCCGACCTCTCCTCGCATCCTTCGTCGTTCGGCGCGCTCAAGGGAAGGCATCACCTCAGCGGCGTCCGGATCACGCCGGGACCCTTCATGGCTCGCCTCGCGGACCTTGGGCTCCCAAGCCTTCCTTGCCCGCCCCTCGGCTCGGTCGGTGTCCACGCTGTCCATGTCGCGAAAAAGCTCTGCGCCGGTGTCCTTTTCGCGACCGGGCTCGACTTTTCCTTTGAAAGGGGGAAAACCCACTGCCGAGGCGCGCCGGGGCTACGGGCCGAGCTTGCGTGCATGACGCGCTTCCGGCGCTGGCCCGGACAGCAAGGCGCCGCCTTCAGGCCTGGCGTCATCTCCTTGCCGGGATCCGACCAGCTCTCGGATCCCATCCTCTGCGCCTACGCTGCCCTCCTCGAGGACGAGACCTGCGGTGAAGGCTCTCGCTTCTTCGACCTTCGTGGACGCGGCATGCCCATAGGCGCGCAGGCGCTGACGTTCGCCGAAGCCAGCGCGATCGTGCGCAGGGCTCCGGCATCGAAGACCGGCGCCCAGTCCCTCCCGCGCCAAGGCTCCATCAAGGAAGGCCCTTCCGCGGTCGCGGAAAGAGCCAAGGCCTTCATCTCATCGGAGAGGGCGAGGCTCGAGGCGATCCTGGACGTGTTGAAGGGAAGGTCCGCGCTCCCCCGGGACAGCCTGGCTACCCTGGTCTTGGAAGCGGACTACCTGCTCTGGCCCCTTGCGGACGACCATCGCCTTTCCGGTATGCCCCAGGACCTCCTGAACCGCATCCTCGTGGAAGTCGAGTACTGGCGATGGAAACTGGATGACCTTGTCTCCGGCGGCGGCGACAGCCTCAAGGGCTAGCGTTCCTTTTCCTCGTTCTCGCGCAGCACCGCCAGGAAGGCCTCCTGCGGGATCTCCACGTCGCCCACCATCTTCATGCGCTTCTTGCCCTCTTTCTGCTTCTCGAGGAGCTTGTGCTTGCGGCTGATGTCGCCGCCATAGCACTTGGCAAGCACGTCCTTCCGCACGGGGTTGATGGTCTCGCGCGCGATGACGCGGCTGCCGATCGCGCCCTGGATGGCGATCTTGAACTGCTGGCGCGAAATCGCCCCCTGGAGGCGCTCGACGACCTTGCGCGCCCTTTCATAGGCTCCCGGCTCGTAAACGAGCTGGGAGAGGGCATCCACGGGCTTGTCGTTGATGAGTATGTCGAGCTTGGCAAGCTTCGTTGGCCGGTAGCCGATCACGTCGTAATCAAAGCTCGCGTAGCCGCGGCTTGTTGACTTGAGCTTGTCGTAGAAATCGAAAAGGACCTCGGCAAGGGGCATCTCGAACACGAGCTCGACCCGCTTCTCGTCCAGGTGGGTAAACGAGGTCTGAGCGCCACGCTTCCCGATGCACAGTGTTATGAGGTTCCCGATGTAGGTCACGGGGGTGATGATCTGGGCCTTGATGTAGGGCTCCTCCGCGCTCTCGATCCGCGAGGGATCCGGATACGTGGAGGGGTTGTCGATGAAGACAGTGTCGCCCGAGTTGAGCTTCAGCTTGTAGCGCACCGACGGCGCCGTCATGATGATGGATTGGTCGTATTCCCTTTCCAGCCTCTCCTGCACGACTTCCAGGTGGAGGAGGCCGAGGAAGCCGCAACGGAAGCCGAAGCCGAGGGCAAGGGATGAATCCTTGTCGTAGACCAGGGAGGCGTCGTTGAGCTTGAGCTTCTCGACGCCCTCCTTGAGCTCGTCGTAGTCCGCCGCGTCCAAGGGATAGATCGAGGAGAAGACGACGGGCTTGACCTCGCGGAAACCCGGGAGGGGCTCGCTTGCGGGATTCGTGGCGTCCGTGATCGTGTCGCCCACCCGGACGTCGGAGACGGTCTTTATGCCCGCGACGATGTAGCCGACCTCCCCCGAGGACAGGCCGTCGTTCTTGGCGAGGACGATGCGGAACTGCCCCGTCTCCTCGACGACGTATTCCGAGTTGTTGTACATGAGGCGGATGCGCTGGCCTGGGACGATCTTGCCGCCGAAGACGCGCAGGTGGACTATGACGCCGCGGTAGGGATCGTAGTGCGAATCGAAAATGAGGGCCTGGAGCTGGTCGGAGGCCTTTTCCTTGGGCGGGGGGATGCGCGCGACAATAGCCTCGAAAAGCTCATCCACCCCGGTGCCGAACCGGCCCGAAACCAGGAGGGCTCCGTCGGGATCAAGCCCCAGGTCATGCTCTATCTGCCGTTTTATCCCTTCCGGATCGGCGGCAGGCATGTCGATCTTGTTGATCACGGGTATGATCTCGAGATTGTGCTCGAGGGCCATGTACATATTGGAAAGGGTCTGGGCTTCGACTCCCTGGGTCGCGTCCACAAGGAGGAGGGCGCCCTCGCAGGAGGAGATGGCCCTCGACACCTCATATGAAAAATCGACATGGCCGGGGGTGTCCACCAGGTTGAGGGTATAGGTCTTGCCGTCCTTGGCCTCGTACTCGAGGGCCACGGCCTGGCTCTTGATCGTTATGCCTCGCTCGCGCTCGATATCCATGTTGTCGAGCATCTGGTTCTGCATCTTCCTCGCGTCGATGACACGGGCCTTTTCGATGAAGCGATCGGCCAAGGTGGATTTCCCGTGGTCGATATGGGCGATGATGCAGAAATTCCTGATAAGGGAGGGGTCACGCATGCCTCATCGTAGCGGAACGGGGGCTTTTTAGCAAGACAAGGGCCTGGCCGAGCTCGCGCTGAGGACAATACTGGAGGAAGGATCATTGCGCGGCAGGCGCGAACCATCCCTTCTGCCGATCGCTGAGGTTGCCGCAAGGGCCGCGCCGTAGTATCTTGTTTGCACTATGGAGGCTTTCATGCTGGGAACACTGCAATACACTGCCGTTGAAGGCTCTCGCAAGGACCATGAAATCACCATCTTCGCCTTGTCCACCTGCGGATTCTGCAAGCGCGCCATGTCCTTCCTCGATGGCAAGGGAATAGCCTATCGCTATATCTATGTCGACCGTATCCCCCTTGAGACGAAGACCGAAGTGAAGCGCCTCCTCAAGGAACAATACAAGGTGGATGTCGCCTTTCCCTTCGCGACCATCGATGGGAAGAAGCACCTGGTGGGCTTCATCGAGCCCGATTGGAAATTGAGCCTCGGGCTCTAGAGGCGATGCCCACGATGACGGAAAAAAGCAAGGCGGATGTCGGCCTTTTTGCGGAAATGGTAGCCAAAAAGCAGCTCTGGACGGTAAATCCCGATGAGGACTTCAGGGCAATGCTTGTCGAGGGCCTCGCCGTGAACTGGAACCGCTACGGCTATTTCCTTTGTCCCTGCCGTGATTCCGAAGGGTCAAAAGAGGCCGACAAGCCCCTCATCTGCCCTTGTGCCTTTTCCAGGGCGGACATAGAGGAATTCGGCCACTGCTATTGTGCCCTCTATCTTTCGCCCGCCTTTGCGCTCTCGGGCAAGGCTCCCCAGGGTATCCCCGACCGCCGCTTCCCGAAATGACCTACCTCGACTGGGCAAGCACCTCGCCCCCGGAATTGTCCATACTCACGGAAGCCGCATCTCTTGCCGCTGCCGCATTCGGGAACCCATCGAGCAGGCATGGTCCTGGAGAGGAGGCGCGCGCGCGCCTCGAAGAGGCGAGGCTTGGCCTTGGTTCCGCGCTTGGCCTGCGCAATGGCTTGGGAGGATCCGATGGGAGGATCGCCTTCACGAGCGGGGGTTCCGAGGCTGATGCCATCGCCCTTCTCGCACTCCTGCGTCGGCAGGGCAACGGAATAGGGGCGTCGCCACACCTGGTTACGACCAACATCGAGCATTCGGCCATCCATGGGGAAGCGCGGCTCCTTGAAAGCATGGGAATCCCTGTCACCTTCGTGGACCCTCGGGAAGATGGGCGCATCATCCCCGGCGACATCGCCCAGGCGATGCGGAAAGAGACGGCATTGGTTGCGGTCATGGCGGTCAACAACGAGACCGGAGCCGTCCAGCCCTTGGCCGAGATTGCGCAAGCGGTCAACGCGGCCTCCTTGGGCCTCGGAAGGAAGAAGCCTCCCCACATCCATTCGGATGCGGTCCAGGCTTTAGGGAAATTGCCTTTCCACCCGGCTTCCCTTGGGATCTCCTCCGCCGCGTTTTCGGCACACAAGCTACGGGGACCGCGCGGTGTCGGAGCCTTATGGCTCAACGCGCCCCTCGAGCCCCTTGTGGTCGGCGGAGGACAGGAGGGCGGGACAAGGCCCGGGACCGAAAACCTCCAAGGCGCCTGGGCCTTCGCCATGGCCGCAGAACGAGCCCTCGGCCGGCTTGGGAGCAACGAGGCCCATGGGCGGGCCTTGGAAGCGCGCCTTTTTTCGGGTATTGGGTCGATCCGAGGGGCCATGCCCCTCCCCATCGGCCGCAGGGCAGGGGACCCACGATATGTGCCGCAGATCGTGTCGCTCGCATTTCCCGGCCTTTCGGGGGAAGTGCTGGCGCGGGGCCTTTCCGATGAGGGATTTGCCGTATCCACTGGCGCTGCTTGTTCATCGCGGCAACGAAAAAAAGGCCGCCGCATCCTCGATGCCATGGGCTTGCATGAGGAGCTGTCCTTGTCCGCGATCCGCGTCTCCACTGGAGAACTGACCACAGGAGAGGACATCGACCGCTTCCTGCAAACCCTGGAATCCCTCTATCGCCGCCTCAAGACCTGACCTGGAGTTGTCATGGAAATAGTCTTTCTCGTCAAACTTGGAGAGATCCTGCTCAAGCTCGGCAACCGCAAGGAGTTCGAAGACAGGCTGAAATTCGACTTGAAGCGCCGGCTTGAAGGCAGGGCGACACGGGTGGAGTTTTTCCCCGGCCGAATCTACGTCGAGCCCATGGAAGGACGGGAGGCTGAGGTGGAAGCGGTGCTTTCGCGCATCCCGGGCGTCAATGGCTTTGCCCGTGCCTATCGGGTCAGGAAAACCCCTGCGGCTGTCTTCGAGGCAAGCCTGGCGGTGGCGGAGGCCATGGCGGCCGCAGGGATGCGCCGATTCAAGGCAGAATCCCGCCGATCCGACAAGAGCTTCCCCCTGACCTCGTATGAGCTGTCGCGGGATATCGGAGCCGTTGTCCTTGAGGCACAGCCAAGCCTCGTTGTCGACCTGCACAAGCCGGAGTTCACGATCAATGCGGAGATCAGGGAAAGGGCCTATGTCTTCGCGGACTCGAACAAAGGACTCCGCGGCCTGCCTATCGGCTCGCAGGGTCGGGGACTCCTCCTCCTCTCTGGCGGCATCGATTCACCGGTCGCCGGTTACCTCATGGCGAGCCGGGGCCTTGGTCTCGACGCGGTCTATTTCCACGCCTATCCATACACCTCGAAAGAAGCCTGGGACAAGGTAGCCGCGCTGGCCAAGGTGGTGGCCAGCTTCACGGGCGGCATGAATCTCTGGACGGTTTCCTTCACCGAAGTGCAGATGCGGATCAAGCAGCTCGCCCGCGAGGACCTGACCACCCTCATGATGCGGGCGGCGATGATGGAAATCTCCACGGCACTTGCCGCGCGCCTTGGCGCCAATAGCCTGGTGACTGGCGAAAGCCTTGGACAGGTGGCAAGCCAGACTGCGGAAAACCTGCGCTTCACTGGTTCCTTCACCGACCTTCCGGTTTTCCGGCCCCTTGTGGGAACCGACAAGGAAGATACAATTGCCATGGCCAAGAGGATCGGCAGCTTCGATATTTCCATCCTGCCCTATGAGGACTGTTGCGTGCTTTTTTCGCCGAAGCATCCCCTGCTCCGGGCCGAACTCCAAAGAGAAAGGGCCGCCTATGCAGCCCTTGACTTGGGCAGCCTCCTCGAGGATGCCTTGAAGACGACAGAACGGACAATCGTTCCCTTTTCGATCACTCTACCTTAAGGACATCCTTCACCGCCTTTTCGAAGGCGCTCTTGGGAAGCGCGCCGAGCGCGAATTGCGGCTCGCCTTCGAGTGGGATGAAAAACAGCGTAGGGATGGATCGTATCTCGAACATCGCGGAGAGCTCGGGCTCTTCCTCGGTGTTTATTTTGTAGACTTCAAGCTTTCCCTCATATTTTTTCAAAAGCTCCTCGAGGATCGGAGCGACGGTCTTGCAGGGGCCGCACCAATCGGCATAAAAATCGATGATCGCCGGCTTGTCGCCCTCGAACTTCCAGGTTTTCTGCTTTTCGAAGTCAAACACCTTGGACTTGAAGGATTCTTTGGTCAGATGCACGGACATAGGCCCTCCTCAGGTTCAATCCATAATATAGCGTTTTTTCTATATTCAAGTCCAGTACCCTTAGGCAACAGGCCGGAACCGGACTTGCGCCAACATCCCGGAAAAGCTAGGCTCATCGCCAACGAGGAGGCATCGATGTCTGAGACAGGTCTTTTCTCCCAAAGCATCGACGAATGGCAAAGGGAGAGGGAAATCCTCAATGGAAAGGTATTGGCCGTGGCTGGCCTTGAGATCAAGCGCTTTTTCAGCCTGGACGGACAGACGTACCGGGACGGGACTTTGCCCTCGCGGACCAAGGAACTCCTCGGTCTCGTGGCTTCCCTAGTCTTGCGCTGTGATGACTGCATCCTTTACCACGTCATCCGCTGCCATGAAGAAGGCCTGTCCACACAGGAGTTCCAGGAGGCGGCTTCGGTTGGCCTCATCGTAGGCGGCTCCATTGTCATTCCCCACCTGAGGAGAGCCTTTGCCCGCTGGGAGGAATTGGGACATGAGGTAGAAGGCAAGGACATGACCTAGTGTCCTGTCAGATACAGGACGCCTGAGCCTTATCCCGCCGCCGGCCCTGCGGGACAGGGCTCTGCGGTTTCCGCAGCTGAGCGAAGCGAATCTGACAGGACCCTAGGTCAATGCCCGCAGAAAGAAGGAACCCAGCCTTGCGGCTGGGTTCTTTTTTATCCCCAAGGAGAATCGAACTCCTGTTGGCGGGATGAAAACCCGCTGTCCTAACCTCTAGACGATGGGGACCTGCAGGAGGACTATACCGAAATCGAGGCCCCAATGTCAACGTGTCTCACATCTTGAGCTTTTCGAGCGCGAGCCTCTTCAGCGTGGCCGCATCCTGCCGATCGGGCTCGATGCGCAAGGCAGACTCGCAATCGGCCAGCACTTTCGGATAGTCGTTGAGGTGCCAATAGGCCTGGGCCCTGCGATACAAGGCATAAAACTGGAAAGGGTTGATCGCAAGGGAAAGGTCATAGTCCTCCAGCGCAGCGACGTATTCCTCGAGCACATTGTGGGCCACCCCGCGGAAATAGGCAGCCTTGTAGCAGCGGGGATCGATGTTAAGGGCCGCGGTGAAATCGACGATCGCTTCCTCGCAGCGCGATTGGGAAAACCAGGCCATGCCGCGATGCTTGTGGATCACCGCGGCGACTTCACGGGAAGGATTCGATTCGAGGATGGCGCTGTAGATGCGGATCGCTTCCGCATAACGCCCCCGGTTATGCACATAAAGGGCCTCGAGAAGCATGTCATCCAGGGAGACCGGGGCAGGTCGGGAAATGGAAGGCTCCGAGGAGCCTCGCGCAAGGTCGCGGGCGATCTTGCTGTCAAGTTCAGGAAAATGCCCCGGATCCCCGGCGGCTTCCATTTGCGCCCGCTCGAAGGGCCCATCGATGCTTTCCTCTATCTTGGCATAGAAGTCATCGCGGCGCTGGGCCAGCTCTTCCGTAAGACGATGCTGGTAGTCACGGATTTCCTGGAAGATGATGTCCGACAGGGAGAGGTTAGCGTTGAGCGCCGCAAGTTTCCGCTTCATCGGCTCGTCAAAGGGAGTGAACTCAGCCTTGTACACGAGCTCATGCTCCACCTCGGCCCATGCTTCCTGGAGGATGGTCCTGAGCTGGACTTCACATATGCGGATGTCCAGGCCCGGACGCGCGGCGCCAAGTTCCGAGGGCAACTCTATAAGCAGGTGGATGGATTCGTAGCCGAACTCGCGGAACGAACGCTCGGCGCCTTTTCGCTCGATCTCGGTCACGGCGAACTCGGTGGAAAGAATCTTCACCGCGCGCTCGAGGTCCCCGAGGAAGGGGCAGACTGCACGGATGCCGATGATATCCGTGATGGGCAGGGGCTTCTCGAGGCTGGACATGCGCGCCTGACGCAGCAGGCGTATCCGTTTCTTGTAGAAGCTGTCGAAGGTCTTCACCCGCCCCTTGATGGTGGGGTGAAGACCCGCGCTTTCGAGCCTGTCCCTGACCAAGCGTTGAAAATCCTCAAGCACTGATTGGTAGGCCGGCCTTCGGCGTTCAAAGTCACCCTCAAGCTCGGCCCTGTCCGGTATAGGTTCGGCGAGGTCTCCGCTCATTTTTTGAGTCTACACCCGTTTGGATAAGGAGGGAAGTGCATGAATGAAAAGAGACCGTCCTTGCGGACGGTCCCCTCCATGTCTTTTCAAGGACAGCTGGCTTATTTGGTTGCCGTGGTGTCCGCATTCTTGAAGCCGGACTGGGTGGCCTGCCTTTCCTTCTCGAGGAAGCGCAAGACCTGCTCATGGCCAAAGCGGCGGGACTCGAAGAGCTTCCTCTCCGCTTCTTTCCGGGCAACGATGTTCCAGACGCTTTCGTCATCGATATCGGCGTTCAGGTCGAGGACGGCACGGTCGTACAGGATGGTGACATCCTTGAAGTAGGCTACGAAATCCCCACCTTCGGAGGCGGCATCTCGGGTGACCAGGAATCCGTCAAACTTGATGTAGGGCACAGTCTTGGGATAGAGGGGGAAAACCCTGAGTTCGCGGTTGCGGACATCGGTGACGTAGCGGGGATTCTCCCAGACGAGGGATTTCCAGCCATCGAAGTTGAGATAGCCCATGAAAATGGCTTTCTCATTGCCGTCGGCGTCCTTGAGCACGAGGGAGAGGCCATGGGGGAAGTTGAGGCCCTTGACCCTGACCTGGACTGACTTGATGACGCCGACGTTTTTCACGATGCCGATGGCCGTCGTGATTTTCGTGTTCCCGTCGATGCTTCCCTCAAATCGGCTCGGGCCGGTCTTGGGCAATTCGGAAATGTTGCCCTGGTCGTCGACCTTGCTGAATTCAAAAGCCGGAACCTCAAAAGGCGGCTGGATCCGTGCCCAGCTGTTATAGCTCTCGTTCGGGTAGTGGACGCGGACGCCAAAAACGGTCTTCCCGCCGAACTGCTTCGCCGAAGCGGCAACGGGAACCTCTGCGGTGGTCGACAGGGCTTCGTTGGTGGTGGTCCTCGAGGAAGAGGCCAGGATTACGTCCCAATTGCGGATGGCGAGGGAGACTCTCATCTGGTTCTTCTGCTCAGGAGTGTAGCTGTCGCCTGCGACACTGGAGAAATCCATCATTGTGGACTTGTTCTGGGTCATTACTCCGGGATTCTTCGGATCGGTGCTGATGTCGGCCTTAAGAAGGCTGAAATCGATGAGGACCGCCTCATCGGCCGCAACAGCGACCACACCCACGAAGAGAAGCGCCAGCGCGACGACGATAATCTGCCTTCTCATAACAATAGCTCCTTTCTTGCTCACTTCGTCAGTTTTCGCCTATTTATTGAAAAGTATACGCTCCCGTAAGTCTTTGTCAATTCTTTTTTCCCTTTTTTGGAGTCGTCTCGGCCTCCACGGACTTCATTTTTTCCTTGTCCGCCGGGGTAACAATGCCATCCGACCACGGTTCCGTGCCGCCTATCGTGAGTACGACTCTCCGGACACGCGGAAGTCCCGCGGAGAGGCTCTTCCGGAGGCCTTCCAGAGCCAGCCTGAGTGAGGGCGCCTCGACCAAGGCGGCATCGGGTGAAAGGTCGACATAGAGGTTGCCGGAGCGGAAAAGGACGGATTCCACATGGATATCCTTGCCGAAGGCCGAGTAGAGGTCCTGGTAGCCGACCGGTCCAAGCACATACTCGGCCGCTATGTGGATGGCTCGCCCTTCCAGCGTATTCGCCCTCGGGAGGGATCGAAGTTCGCCACGAAGGGAGGAACCCGACCTTGTCGGGAAGAAAAGCACCGTATCCCATGTCTTCCCGCCGAAGGTCCAAGTCAAGATCGAGATGAGGAATACGAGGATGATGCCTGCGACGGTGAGCCTGGGCGGCGGCGATATCCAGACGACTCCACGCCGGCAAAGCTCGAAGATCCGCTTGCCGAGGGTTATGGTCTTGCCTATGAATGCCCTGAGTTTGCTGCGGAAGTCGTTCATGGCGAGGGGGGGCCTCTCATGGTCTCGAAATAGCCGACAAAATCGACGATGCCAGTATATATCCCTTCCGAGAGCCGCTTCAAGTAATCTTCGCCGGCAAGTAGCCTTGCTTCCTCGGGATTCGTCACAAAGCCCATCTCGACCAGCACCGAGGGCATCCGCGCGTTCCTGACCACGAACCATTCCTCGGCCCGGATCCCCCTGCTCGGGCTCTCGGCGCCGATGCCCGACTCGAGGCCGCCGGTGATCTTCCGGGCGAGCATGATGCTTTCAGTGGTGAATTCCTCCTCAAGCATGGCATTGAGGATGGGGGCGATCTCCTGGCCAAGGCCCTTGGCCGAGTCCGCTTTTACAAGGGTGCGCCGATAGTCGGGATTCAGGTACCAGACCTCGAAGCCCTTGGCGTTCTTGTTGAAGGAGGCATTGGCGTGGATAGAGACATAGATAATGGCCTCATCGGCCGAGAGTTCCACCTCGTTGGCCATGGCAACCCTGTCGTCCAAGGTAGGATAGCTGTCACCCGCGCGGCTGATGAGGATCCGCTTGTCGGGGAACTTCGCGGCCAAGGCGCCATAGACCCGTTTCGAAACGTCCAGGGCGAGGTCCTTCTCGACGACCCGGAGCTTCTTCCCTCCGACATCGTGCTCGCCGACAGCACCTGAATCCTTTCCCCCATGGCCCGGATCGATGAGGATGGCGGCTATGGAAAAATGCCCCTTTTCAGCGGATTCCCGCCCGGCAAACCGTGTCGCAAGAAGCGCCAGGGTCTTGGCGGTCAGGATCGGTCCATTGGGGCCTGCCCTCGGCGGGTCGATGGGGACACTCTCCGCATAGTCGAAAAGAACCCAAGGCGCATCCTGGGCAAAACTGGCACGGAGTCCGCGGGAGACGAAGGAGCCACTTGCGGTGAGGGGGTCCCAGACAAGCCGGCATTTGAGCCTGGTTGCGGCATCCTTGAGTGGGATCGCCTCGCCAAGGCCTGGCAGCAGGCCAGGCGGGGCGGGCGGGGCGGGATTTCCGGCTGGCTTGGGGTCCTCGGCCCAGAGAAGGAGACCTGCGAGAGCAAGGGAAAGAAAAAGGAGTGCCCTGCTGGGGCGCCCACAATGACGTCGCGGCCATGGCCTAGGCAGGGGCCTTTCCCCTCCAGGTTTCACCTTCCTCGCCTCGAGCGGACCTCGGTGTCGATGGCATACAGGGCTGCCTGCGCGCCGCCGCGGATGAGGGCCTTCCAGAAGCGGGAGCCGAGGACAAAGGAAACCCCCTCGGACTGCCCTGACTCCCTGGCCATGTCGTCCACGGCACTATCATCATCAAGGTCGTCAAGCAAATCCGCGCCGCCCAGTCGCAAGGCAAGCTCGGCGGATTCGAGGAAGCCTCGGTATGCCCAATCCCGGTCCCCGAACGAGTCCGCGTGCGCGGATTTCGGCAGGGCAAGCACGAAGCGCCCATCGCGGCCCGAGGCCGGTGGAAGCGCATCCGGCATGGCCTCCACGGCGGCGAGCAAGGCCGCGGGAGGCGAGAAAGCCGAAGGCGGCCAGACCGAGCCGTCCTCATTGCGGATGGCCCCCAGGCCCTCCCCTCGGAGAAAGGAATCCGTCTCAGGCCGCGCCGGTTCGAGGCGCACCACGATTGCGCGTATCGCGGCCTCGGCAGCCGAGGCTGCCGTCGCGCGGTCGGGCGCCTGGACGATGACATTGCCGCATTTCTCCACATTGTTGGACGGGAAGACGCAGGCGTCGCCCTTCGAGACACGCGTGAAAAGGTCCTTTACATAAGGCATGGCCAAGGCCGTGCGAAGGCCAAGGACTATTCCAACCCTGCCAGGGATGGAGATGTAGGCGCGCTCGGCCCCGACCCACCCGCGATCAGCGGGCGCGGCTGTGGGTTCAAGCCCGGCCGCGGCCTCGAGGGCTTCACGGGTGACTTCGATGCCCGACGCGTAGGGATAGGTCCAGCCCGACATATATCCGCCGGAAAGCCGTGCCGCTATCTCGCCTATCATCGCGCCCCCCCGCTCCGGGCACCATTTCATGTCGCCCTTCGCGGCTCCCCGCGTGATTCCAAGGGCGTGGACGCCGGCTTCGAAGACGCGGAGCACCTCGTCCACCACCTCGCGGCCGAAAGCGCTGGGCATCGTATGGCCGAGCTCGACAAAGTAGGGCGAGAAGGTTACATGGCGATCCGCTATGCCGCGGATACGGAGCCTGCCATCCACGACGATCGCATCGATGGAAAACTCGGGGCCATCCATATATTCCTCTACAATGGCATGGCCGGAACGGCTGTAAGGAAGGGCCTTGGCGCAGGCATCGGCGAGATCGGCGGGAGTCCTGGCAAGGCGGCAGCCACGCGCGCCCATGCTGTCCGCGGGCTTGACCACGAGGGGAAGGGAAAGGCCGGCCAAACTGGCCATCTGGAGGGCGGGCTGGCCGGCCGCTATTGAGACGAAGCAGGGCGAAGGGACCCCCGCGGCGGCAAAGGCCGATCGCATGCGCAGCTTGTCCGAAGCGGCCAGGGCTACCTCGTGGGATATGCCAGGCAGGTCGAGACGGTCCGCAAGCCAGGCGACGGCCGCGGAAAAATCCGTCCCCGCCGTGAACACCGCATCAAGCCCATGCATGCTCCGGATGGAGGTTGCGGCGGCCTTGAGGCCTTCGAGGTCCTTGAGATCGACATGATGGAAGCTATCCGCGAGCGAGGCCCCGGGAGCCTGGGCGTTGGCATCGGCCACGGCGACAAACCACCCGAGCCCGCGAGCCGTCTCAATGGCCGGTATCTGCATGACGCCGGCACCAAGGATGAAAACCGTCATGAACTTCGGCTCCTGTTGCTATCGATCTGTGTTTGATGCGTTTCCCGTTCAGGACTGGCGCGCCTTCCTGACCCTGCCGCTTTTTCGCCACGAAAGATCGGGAGCCGGAGCGCCCGATTCGCGGATCGCATAGGCTTCAAAGGTGTCCCCGAGGGAAAAAAGACTGGAGACAGGGCCGAGGATTGCCAGCAAAAGGCGCTTCGCCCTGCCTTCCTTCATCGCCCGGGCCGCGGCGAAGCGCTCAGGATGGTGCCCCGTGATCCGGATACGTTCTACCCGGAAACCATAGTTCTTGAGAATACCCTTTATTCGCGATGGCTCCCAAATGGTGAAATGGTCGGCGGGGCTCTTGTCGAAAAAGCTGGCCGGGGAACTGCGGGCGGAGACTCCCTCGCCGGACGGCGTGGAGAGGGCCAGGATGCCTCCCGGCCTGAGCAAGGCCGCCGCGTTCCTCAATGCCCGGTCCAGGTCGGCGAAATGCTCGATGACGAACCACATGCTCACCACGTCGAAAGGGCCGCCAAAGGTCGCCGCTGTCGCGGGATCGAGGAAATCGCCCGAAACAGCGGGAATCCCGAGCTCGCGGCGCACGTAGGCGGCGGCCTCCTCGGCCATGTCGAGGCCGTAGGGTTCCTGGCCGCGGGCCTTGGCCGCCGCGAGGTAGGGACCGTAGGCGCAGCCGACGTCGAGGACGGATAGTCCCCTCGAACGCCCCATCAGCCTCGCGGCCAGGTCCTCGATGATGTCAAGCCGGCCTTCCGCGAGTTTCGTGAGGGCAGGCCAGTCCTCGAGATAGCTGCGCCCATATTGGCCGCGATACTCATCGAAGAAGTAGGACTCCGTATACGGGGCCTCCCTGCCGGGCGCGAAACGGTCCAGGTAGACGATGCCGCAGGAGGCGCAGCGGAAGTAGGTCCGCGATTCGCTGCGGTGGAGGACAATCCGCCCGAAGCTTGAGCAGCGCGGGCAGGCCCGTGGCCCCGACATCTGGATGCCCTCGAGGAAGGAGGCGAGGGACTCTGTCCCTTCGGGTGTCACGGCCGCCACGCGGGCGAGCGTCTGGGCGGGAAGGGCCAGCCAGGTGCGCAATGCCTTGAGGTTGGGGCTCAGGATGCCGATTTCCGGGAAGCCCGCCGTGCGCGCAAGTGCCGCGTGATAGAGGCTCGGGTTGAGGAGGATAACGCCACAGCCCGCGAAAGCCGCTTCATAGGCGGTCAGGCCGAACTGGGTGAAGACGAGGTCATAGCGCGCCAGGTGTTCCTTGAGGTCCTGGACTGGGCCGAGCACCGTGACTCCTTCGAGGCCCAGGGGCGGAGCGCCATTGCGGAGGGCACCCGAGACGACGGTGAGGTCGGCTGGCGTGAAAAGCCCGGTCTGGAGGAGGCTGCGGGCCATGACCAGGCCGAGGCCGGCGGGATCCTCCCCGCCGAAAGTGACGAGGACCCGACGGAACTCCCGGGGCGGATCACGGCGGTTTTTGGGAAGGTCGAGGAAGCCGAGTGAGGCCTTGTTGGGGGAATCCCCTCCCCTCCCCTTCCGTCGGGCGAAGGAAATCCTGGGGAGGACATCTATGAGATAGGAGGCGATGGAGCGCGCCGGGCCGCCTTCGTCCAGGGCGATGACGGGCCCGATGCGCTCCCAGAAGCCGAGCTCCTCGCAGGACGTGGATCGGCGATCGAGGATGACGAGGTCCCATTCCTGGTTGGCCTGGAGCTCGGTCACGAGGGGGATTCCCTGGATCTCCCTTGAATAGGCCAATTGGAGCTCGGCCGCCGACCACGAGGAGCCTGAACGGTTTTCGGCCACGAAGACCACGGCGCCTGGACCGAGGGAACGGGCGAGCGCGAGGCAACGGACCAGGTGGCCCGAGCCATTGCCCTTGGTGACCGAGGGCACAAGGAGGATATGGCGCATCACTTTGCCCCCTTGAGGAAGCGGATCACCTCGATGGTCGGTATGGGCGAGCCATCAAAAAGGGCACCGTAGATGCGGAGGACCGCTTCGTAGTCTTCCTTGATATCGACCGTGACCTTGGCGGCGGGCAGGAGATACTCAGTCGGCGCATCCCTTTGGTCTATCGCGAAGATGCCGGGGTTGCCGTAGAGGTAGGGGCAGACATGCTCCCTTTCCCGTGGCTGGGAGGCTTCCCGGTCGGCTCGCAGGAGGGCTTCCGCACAGATCAGCTCGACGCCCATGCCGAGGGGCATGCCGAGAAAGGCCGCATAGTCGGCCCTTTTCCCGGAGCCGGATCCGGCTGCCTTGGCCAGGAGGAGGGTCGCCAGTTCCGGGGAGACCAGGGGGTTGTCACCTGTGGCGCGGATGATGCTGGAAAAACCGTAGAGGCGCTGCACCAGGGCATAGCGCGCCAGAACGTCCTCGGGGGAGCCGACGACAAGGTCGAAACCGCGACGTTCGGCGATCTCACCCAAGGCTGGAGCGCTTGCCGCGTCGGTGGCCAGGACATAGGCGCGGGCGGGAATGAGGGCGAGGCGCGACAGCACGATATCGGTCATCGTGGACCCGCCCAAGGGAAGGAGTGCCTTGCCGGGAAGGCGGGTGGATCCAAGGCGGACCTGGACGACGAGTCCGGTTCCGCCCTTTGCCTTTCCATCAGCCATGGGGACATCGGTCACGATGAAGTCTCCTCCCAAAGGTCGACGAGGCTTGCGGCATCCGAACGGAAGCGGAAGCGGTTGAGGAAGACCCAGTCGATGGCGGCACGGAACTCCTTGAGGGCAAGGGCAGGACTTCCGCCTCGTCGGCGAAGGTAGGACCAATAGCGGCGGTTCGGGATGGCCGCGTGGTCGCCATGGAATACCGGTGCGAGGTTCTTGAGCCAGAACCATTTGTAGTCGATGTCAGGGGTGGAGTCCTCCTCGGCGGGGACCTCCTCGTAGCCGACCTTCAGGGCCTGGACCAGCTTGATCTCCTCCCCCCAGAGCCAGGCACGGAAACCCAGGTCAAGCTTTTGCCAATAGGGATTGGCGATTCCGCCGTCAAACCCGCCTGTCATCACAAAACGCTCCCGCGACCATATGCCGCAATAATCGAAGGGGAAAATCGTTTTTTCCCCGTCGCGGGCCGGCGCGAGGGAGAGGAGCTTGAGGCTTTGTCGATGCAGGGCAGGGGACATGGCGGTGGGAAGGGTTTCCCCTCGGCCAGCCTGGAGCCAGGGTGCGACGCAGAGGCAGTCCTGTTCGCCCAGGCGCTCGAAAAAGCGGCTCGAGAGCCCCGCGGCCTGGAGACGCATATCGCTCCACAGCACGAGCACGAAGGGGGCCGTGGACTCGCGCATGCCGACATTGACCATCTCGCCGGGGGAGATCGCCTCCTTGAGGAGTATGAAGCGGGTTCCGGGCCAGCGCTGGGCAAGGGCTTCGACATCAGGGGAATCGCTTCCGACCTCCACCGAGACAATTGATCCGAAGCCAAGGCGCTCAAGGTCGCGGAGGGCATCGTTGCGATAAAGCCGGCTGCCACGGTCGAGGAGGAGGACGGAGACTGTTCCACCAGGGCCACGGCCTTGGCCTTGTGCCGGGGAATGGCCTCGGGAGGCAGACCCGCCCACCACGGTATAGGGTACAGGCCTGTCGTCAAGCGTTGAAGGTATAGAATTCATCGCAGGCCTCGCAGGGGGCGGGATAGGCGCGCTCGACATGGTGACGATGTTGCTCCTCGCCGGCTGACCAGACGGACTTGATGCCATCCGTGAAAACGTTCCCGAGCATGATTTCCCCGCGGACACATTCACGGCACAGTGGGACAGAACCGTCCAGGAGGATTGAGAGGTCGCGTTTCAGGTGCCAGCACGGACGCCGCTTGAGCGGAGAAAGGTCGGTGACCTTGCGCGCGGGCAGGAAACCGGCAAAGGCCGAGTACTTCTGCACTATGACATTTTCCGTCTCTTTCCGCCATCCCCGCCAGAAATCCTCAAGCTCGCTCTCGTTGTCCTGGGCCCGGACTGTCTGGACCCAGGCTGTTTTCGGGAAAAGCGCGATGAGGGAAGCCGCCGAAGCCATGGCTTCCTCGTATCCCGGCCCTCGAAGGCGCCCGTACAGGTCCTTCCCCCTGGCGTCAAGCGAGACCACCCAGTTGATGCGTTCACCCCAGCGCGAGGCAAGGCGGGCGAACGAACCCGGCTTCCAGCCCAGGCCCGAGGTTTCGATGATGAGGGAGAGTCCAGGCCGCGAGAGGACCTCCTCGACAAGGCCTTCGACCTCAGGGTGGAGGGAAGGCTCCCCCCAGAGGGAGATGTCGATGACCGCATCGCCGGAAAAATCCGCGATCGCGGTGACCAGGGCGGCGAAGCGCTCGCGGGGCATGGCATCGCGGGGAAGGGCTCCGTCATGGGAGGCGAAGTCACGGCGCGAAAGGACATCGCCTCCGACAAGGGGCCAGGGGCAGAGCCGGCAAGCCTGGGGGCATCCGCCGGTTACCTGCACCTGGACGAAGGCCGGGAGGGTGCGAAGGAGCCCGAGGCGTTCAGGAATGAGGGCAAGGGCGGCGGAGGCGTCTGTCACGCCCGCCTCGAGGAGGCGCTCGACCAGGAGGGTGTTGCGCTTGGTGTCACAGGCGAGCTCAAGACGGAGATCGCGCAGGTCGAGGGGAGAAATGACAGTCTCGATATCGAAGGCGTTGATATCCTTCTGGATGAGCCTGAAAAGCCAGCCGCGGTCGAGGGGCAGGGATTTGCCTGTGGCTAGGGCGATCAAGGCAGGGAGGATGCGGGGATGGACCACCTCGATGGCAAGTCCCACCGGGTATCCGTCAGCGAAGGCGTAGTCAGCCCGGTATCGGCGGTAATCAGCCAGGATGAGGCTGGCAAGGTCCTCGTCCAGGAGGGGTTCATCCGCCATCATGAGGACCAGGGCCTCGACTTTTCCCTTGCCATCCGCTTCGAGCCGGGCGATGAAGTGGCTGGCTTCCTCGAGAAGCCCCGCGGCATCCCAACTCTCCCGGCGGACTACCTGCCCTTTGGGACCGGGAAGGTCGAGCTTGCCCTGAAGGACAAGCACATCTCCGAGATCGGGAAGGCGGGAAGTCAGGGCCTTGACCCGATCCCAAGACGAAGCTCCGCCCGCGATGGGGGCGAGCGCAAAGGTGCTCAGTGAACCTGCGTTGACAAGGGCTGCTGTTCTCATGATCTTCCAACGATTATCGGCGTATTAGGGCTTTCCATGACCCCCTTCGGCTTCCTCCATGATAGTCGCGCGGGACATGAAGGTCAAAGCCATTTTTCCAAAATCCCCAGCCCTTGCGTCTTGCAATAGATATCGACGCAATATATAGTGGCCTCCGGAGCTGAGAGACAGCGAAAAAACGAGGGGGGAAGGGATGACGATCGAGCGCTTGTTCACCGGCAAAGGCAAGGGGCCCTATGAGGGCATCACGTGGGAGAAGCGCAAGAGCGAAATCCGTAATCCCGACGGCCGGGTCGTTTTCAAGCTGGACGGAGTTGTCGTGCCGGCCGGCTGGAGCCAGATCGCCGCCGATATCATGGCCCAGAAATACCTGCGAAAGGCCGGAATCCCCTCGGACAAGGCCGAACTCTGGAAAGCCTTCGTTCCCGCCGGGCAGCAAGGCCTTGCGGGCCCTTCCCCTGTGGCCGGCGCCGAACATGATGTGCGCCAGGTCTTCCATCGGCTGGCGGCCACATGGAAACTTTGGGGCGAGACGGCCAACTACTTCGATACCCCGGAGGACGCTTCCGCCTTCTATGATGAACTCCTTTATATGTTCGCGCGGCAGATGGCAGCCCCCAACAGCCCCCAGTGGTTCAATACCGGCCTCCATGCGGTCTACGGAATCGAAGGACCTGCCCAAGGCCACTATTTTGTCGACCCGGTCTCCGGAAATGTGGTGAAAAGCGAATCGGCCTATGCGCGCCCCCAGCCTCACGCCTGTTTTATCCTTGATATAGAAGACGACCTCGTGAATGAGGGCGGAATCATGGATCTTGTGACCCGGGAAGCCCGCCTCTTCAAGTACGGTTCGGGGACAGGCTCCAATTTCTCCAAAATCCGAGGGCTCAACGAACCCCTTTCCGGCGGCGGCGTCTCCTCGGGACTCCTGTCCTTCCTGAAGATAGCCGATCGCTCGGCTTCGGCAATCAAGTCCGGCGGCACGACACGCCGTGCGGCAAAAATGGTCATCCTCGACGCCGACCACCCCGATATCGAAACCTATGTCAACTGGAAGGCCGAGGAGGAGTACAAGGTCGCCTGCCTTGCCGCCGGTTCGGCCCTGATAAAGACTCATGCCGCTTCCATCCTCGCCACGGTAAAGGGCAAGATTCCGGCTGGGGGGTCCAGCCTCGACCGCTTCTCTTTCGAGAACAATCCGGCCCTCAGGCGGGCCTGCCGTGATGCCCTCCGCTCTGGCGTCCCAGCCGCATACATCCACCAACTCCTCTCACGCTACCGGCAGGGTGACGACAATTTCACCCTCCCCACCTATGACACCTCATGGGAGGGGGAAGCCTACAACACCGTCGCTGGGCAGGCCTCCAACAACTCTGTCCGCCTCGACAACCGCTTCATGGAAGCCGTCCGGGCTGATGGCGCGTGGAACCTGGTAGGCCGCATCTCGGGCAAGACCATGCAGACGCTGAAGGCGCGGGACCTTTGGGACAAGATAGCGAAGGCCGCCTGGCGTTGTGCCGATCCGGGCCTCCAATACCACGGGACCATCAATGAATGGCATACCTGCCTCGCCGACGGCGAGATCCGCGGCTCCAACCCCTGCTCGGAGTACATGTTCCTCGATGACACGGCATGCAATCTCGCAAGCCTCAACCTCCTGGCCTTTTATGACAAGGAAAGCCGGCGTTTCGACGACAAGGCCTACCGGCATGCGGTCCGCATCTGGACCGTGGTCCTCGAGATATCCGTCGTCATGGCCCAGTTTCCCTCCAAGGAAATCGCGCGCAAAAGCTACGATTACCGCACCCTGGGCCTGGGTTTCGCCAACCTTGGAAGCCTCCTCATGGTCATGGGCCTCGCCTATGATTCAGACAAGGGCAGGTCCGTGGCCGCAGCCCTCTCCGCCATCCTGACAGGTGAGGCCTATGCCCAGTCCGCACGCATGGCCGCGTCCCTGGGTCCCTTCGCCCGATACGGGGCGAACAAGGACGTGATGCTCCGGGTCATGCGCAACCACCGCCGGGCGGCGCATGACGCGCCTGCCGGCGAATACGAAAGCCTCACGGTCACGCCCAAGGGCATCGCGGCCGGCGATTGCCCGGCCAACCTCGTGAAAGCGGCCCATGAATCATGGGACGAGGCGGTCAAGCTCGGCGAGAGGCACGGCTACCGCAATGCCCAGGTGAGCGCCATAGCCCCGACGGGTACCATCGGCCTCCTCATGGATTGCGACACCACCGGGGTCGAGCCGGACTATGCCCTTGTCAAGTTCAAGAAGCTCGCAGGCGGCGGCTACTTCAAGATCATCAATACGAGCGTGCCTCCCGCCCTCCATGCCCTCGGCTATTCCGAAGCGATGATCAAGGAGATCGAGGATTATGCCCTAGGCCACGGCACCCTCAAGGGAGCCCCCGCCCTCTCCTACGAGTCGCTTCGCCAGAAAGGCCTCCCCGTGGAAGCCTTGGACCGCGCGGAGGCCGCCCTCAAGACCGCCATATCCCTCGAGGCCTGTTTCGCCGCCTACGTATTGGGCGCCGATGCCTTCACGGCGGTCGGCGTCCCCGAATCGACCTGGTCGCTCCCCGGCTTCAGCCTCCTCCGCCACCTGGGCTTCACCGAGCACGAGGTCGATGAAGCCGAACTCTGGGCCTGCGGAACCATGGGCGTCGAAGGCGCGCCGGGCCTCAAGGACGAGCACCTCTCCGTGTTCGACACGGCGACACCTTCGGGAAAGCGCGGCACCCGCGCCATAGAATGGCAGGCCCACATAGGCATGATGGCAGCGGCCCAGCCCTTTATCTCCGGCGCCATTTCCAAGACCATCAACATGCCGAACACGGCGACCTATGAGGACGTGAAAGGCGCCTACATGCTCGCCTGGGGCTCGATGCTCAAGTCCATCGCCCTTTACCGGGATGGGTCCAAGCTTTCCCAGCCCCTTTCCGCCCTCGCCCCCGGCGCCGACATCATCGCCGATTCCCTCGTGGCCCTCCAGACCGGACAGTACGAGGAGGAGGAGGAGCCCGTGGCGGCCCAGCCGGAGCCGAAGCGCAATTCCGCCGGCGGCGCCGAACCAGAACTCCCCGGCCTCCCCTCCTCGCCGCGGGGTATCCGCAAGGCCCTTCCCAACCGCCGTGCCGGCTACACCCAGAAGGTCCACCTGGCCGGACATTCGATATTCGTCCGCACCGGCGAGTATGAGGATGGGAACCTCGGGGAGATTTTCCTCGACATGCACAAGGAAGGCGCGGCTTTCCGCTCCATCCTCAACTCCTTCGCCATCTCCGTGTCCCTCGGTCTCCAGTACGGCGTGCCCCTCGAGAACTACGTCGACGCCTTCACCTTCTCGCGTTTCGAGCCCAACGGCATGGTCCAGGGCCACGACTACATCAAGATGTCCACGAGCGTCCTCGATTTCATCTTCCGGGACCTGGCCATCTCCTATCTGGGAAGGCGGGAACTCGGACAGGTCAAGCCCGATGACCTGGACACGACAGGGACCCAGACCAAGCAAAGCCAGTCGACAAGCTCGCTGAGCCGGGGCTTCGAGGCCGGCCGCATCGAGGCTGACGGCAAGGCGGGGAAGGCAGAAGGTTCGCCGACGCCCGGAGAACCGGGGAAGGGCGGATCTACCGCCTCGCTCCTTGCCAAGCCCAAGGAAAGCGCGCGCAACGCCAGATTCAAGGGCTACGAAGGCGATCCTTGCCCGGTCTGCGGCCACCTCACCCTGGTGCGCAACGGCACATGCCTGAAATGCGAGACCTGCGGAAGCACGACGGGCTGCAGCTGAGGCATGAACCGCTTCGATCTTGTCCTCATCGATGCCGATGACACCTTGTTCGATTTCCGCCGGAGCGAGGAGGCTGCGCTGGACATGGTCCTCGCGCCCCTCCTCCGCGCCGCCGGGAAAGACTGCGACGGCTCGGTCAAGGCCCTTTACCATGGAATCAATGGCCGCGCCTGGGCGGCGGTCGAAGCCGGCACCTTGGACCGCGAAGAGCTCAAGACCAGGCGCTTCGCCGAGCTTTTCGCCGCCCTCGGGATGGATGGTACGGGAGGCACCAGCGGGAGGGCCGGCATGGCCGCAACTGCCCAGAAGGCAGGCTGCGACTATCTTGAAGCCCTCTCGTCCCAGACTTGGCTGCTGGAAGGCGCGGTCGAGATTTGCGGATGGCTGCGTTCCCGTGCCCTCCTTGTCCTCCTCACGAACGGCATTGCCAGAGTGCAGCGCGGGAGAATCTCGGGCTCGCCACTCGCCCAGGCCTTTGATCATGTGGTGATCTCGGAGGAGGTCGGCTTCTCCAAGCCCGATCCGCGCATCTTCGCCCATGCGGCCGCCCTGGCGGGAGTCCCGGCCCACGAGCGCATCCTCATGGTCGGGGACTCGCTTTCCTCAGATATCGCCGGTGGGCGGGCCTTTGGCATCGCGACGTGCTGGTTCAACCCGCGGAGACTGGACGCAGGCCCGGAAAAGCCGAGTTTCGAGATACAGGAACTCTGTGGGCTACGCGCCCTCATGGTCTGAAGGGAAACCCGATCCCCGAATTCGCGTCTATTTATCGCCTCAACTGCTTGCGCCAGGGTAACTATTTATAGTAACGTCCACAAACCGATGGAGGAGCGATCCCCAAGAGTAGCGCGGAGGAGGGCCTCGGGCCCCATGATGCCGCGCGAAAGGGGAGGACCGCCGAAGGGTGAAGCGTCAACCGAGGGCGCTTCGCCTTGGACGTCCGGGTCAATACCCGGCGGCTGTCGCGGGGGGAATTTCCCCGCGGAGCGCCATAGGAATCGACTCTCCCACTGCATAAACGCCGGATCGGCGTAGGGTCGGTTTCATTGGAATCTCCACCGGATTGGAGGTTCATGATGGAACACCTTCGATCCTCGGAGCACTGGATCCGCGCAAGGCGGACCGCGAAGCGGACCGCGAAGCGATTCGAGACGCGTTTCGCGAAGGGGTCGCCATGAGGCGCATCCCCGTCACCGTGCTCGGCGCGACCGGCGTCGTTGGCCAGCGCTTAGTCCGCAGGCTTTCGAATCACCCCCTTTTCGAGATCGCCCATCTATGCGCCTCCGAGCGCAGCATGGGAAAACGCTATGGCGATGCCTGCGCTTGGCGGCTCGACGGCGAGGCACATGCGGGGCGGTCGGAAACCATCCTCCTGCCCTGCGCTCCCTCGAAAGCCTTTTCACCTATCGTGTTCTCCGCGCTCGACGCCGAGCCCGCCCGGAGCATCGAGCCGCTTTTCGCCAATGCCGGCGCCCTCGTGTTCAGCAACGCGAGCGCATTCAGGATGGACGAGGACATCCCCCTCCTGGTGCCGGAGCTCAACGCCGGACACCTTGCCCTCATCGAGGCGCAGCGGGCGAATCGGGGATGGAAGGGCGCCATAGTCTGCAACCCGAACTGCACCACGGTAGTCCTCCTTGGAGCCCTCGGTCCCCTCCACCGGGCTTTCGGCGCCGAGGCGGCTTCCGTGGTGAGCATGCAGGCATTGAGCGGTGCCGGGTGGCCCGGTGTCTCCTCCCTTGACGCCATGGCCAATGTCATCCCCTTGATCATGGGGGAAGAGCGGAAAGTGGAATCCGAGGCGTGCAAGATCCTCGGCCAGCTCGGGCAGGGGCGCATCCTCGACGCCCCGATCGCAATCTCCGCCCAATGCAACCGCGTCCCAGTCGTCGACGGCCACCTCGTGGCGATGAACCTGAGGCTCTCGGGATCCCCCGCGTTGTGCGACATCGAAACTGCACTGTCCGGCTTCAGGCCCGACACGGATGGGCTTGCACTGCATTCCTCCCCCGCTTGCTTCGTCCGACTGAGGCATGAACCGGACCGGCCCCAGCCGCTGCGGGACGTCGAAGCCGGAGGCGGCATGGAGCTCCAGGTCGGAAGGCTCCGCGAATGCGCCATTTTCGGGGTCAAGCTCGTCGTGCTCGGCCACAACACCGAACGGGGAGCGGCAGGCGCCTCCCTGCTCAACGCCGAGCTGGCGCTGGCGAAGGGCTACCTCCCATGAGGGTAGGCATCTTCGGCCGCGGACGGCTTGCGCAGGCAGTCATGGATGCGGTGGCCGACGGGACCTGCGCCGGCACGGAAATCGCCTGGAGCGCCGGGAAAGGCGAAGTGCCCACGGAAGCGGTCGACATCGCCCTCGACGCCAGCGCGGGGACGGCGGTGGCCGGGCACCTCGCCTGGGCCATCGCCCACGGCGTGGACATCGCGATAGGCGCCACAGGTTGGGACCCGGGCATCCTCGCCGACTTGGCCGGCCCGCAGGTCTCGGGGATAGGCGGGGATTTGCGGGTAGGCATCCTCGTGGCGCCCAACTTCAGCCTCTCGGTGGCCTTCATGCGCCGCGTCGCCCTGGCCCTAGGCGGCCTGGCCGGGCTCGACCCCGCGGCGGAGCTCTCGGTCTTCGAACGCCATCACCGCGCCAAGGCCGATGCGCCAAGCGGCACCGCGCGTATCCTCGCGGCTTCCCTCGCGGCCGGTTGCCCACGTTACACGGGCTTCGGCCCGAGCCCCGCCAGGCAGGGCGAGATCCCGGTCGCGAGCCTCAGGGAAGGCCGCGAGATCGGCTACCACGAGCTCCGCCTCGAGGCCGCCGATGAGGTCCTCGTGTTCTCGCATGAAGCCCGAGACCGGAGGCTTTTCGCGAGGGGGGCCCTTGCCTCCCTCACCTGGCTGCACGGAAGGAAAGGCGTCTTCACTTTCGACGACTTCGCCGCGCAGATCATCGATCCCCTCTTCCTTGCCGGCCATGGCGGCCGGAAAGCGAGCACATGATGCATCCTATCGCCACATTCGAAGGCCTCGGCGTCGCCTTGGCCACTCCCTTTTCCCAGGCTCCCCGCGGGGGAAATCCACTTCTCGGCAGCGGCGCCGTGGACCTCGAAGCCTTCGGCCGGCTTGCCGCCAGGGCGATCGAGGGAGGTGCGGATTTCCTCGTGGTGCTCGGCTCGACAGGAGAAGGCCCGACCGTCCTATCCGAGGAGCGGGACATCCTCGTCGCCCGCGCCCGCGAGGTCTCTTGCGGGAAGCCCGTGGTCGTGGGGACGGGCCACAACTCTACGCGCGAGGCCGCAAGCCTCGCCTCCAAGGCCCAGGCAGCAGGAGCGGACGCTATCCTTGTCGTCACGCCGTATTACAACAAGCCGCAGCCCGCAGGACTTGTCCGGCATTTCGAGGCGATAGCGGCGGCGGCGCCAGGCCTACCCATCATCGTCTACAACGTGCCGGGAAGGACCGGCCTCAACCTCCAGCCCAAGGACCTCGACCTCCTCTGGGAATTGCCTGCTGTGATCGCCGTGAAAGAGAGCTCAGGCAACCTCGCCCAGATCGGCGAGATCGCACGCAGGCTGCCGGCGGGGAAGCTCCTCCTTTCCGGTGATGACGGCCTGGCCTTGTCGAGCATCGCGGCCGGCGCGCACGGCCTCATCTCCGTCATCGGGAACATCCTTCCGCGGGAGACCAAGACCTTGGTCAGCTTGGCCTTGGCAGGTCGGCTCCGGGAAGCGCTCGCGTTGAACCGACGGCTCCTCCCCTTGATGGATGCCCTTTTCCTCGAATCGAATCCCGTGCCCCTGAAGGCAGCCCTCGCCCTTTGTGGCCTCTCCTCGGATGCAGTCCGCCTTCCCCTCGTCCCCGCATCGGAGGCCACCCGCGAGCGCCTTGCCTTCCTCCTGCGTGACTTCGACTCGCTTTCGACGGCCCTCCCCGCAGGGGAAACCGCCCTCGAGGTGGCCGTATGAGGCTCGATGAGCTTGAGGCATTCTACCTTCGGCCACCCGAGGATGCCGCGGCTGACCCTCTCTTCGCCCTTGCCCATGAATCCCTCCTCCTCCGTCTCGAGACAGGAGAGCTCCGCGCGGCGGGAAAAGGCGGAGGCGGCTTATGGTCAGCCGTGCCATGGGTGAAGTCCGCCATCCTCGCGGGCTTCCGCGGTAGTCCCATCATCCCCTTCACGGACTGGCCCGGCGGAGCCCGCGACAAGGCCGCTTTCCCTCCCCGCGACATCAAGGCTGGGGACGGCGTCCGCTTCGTGCCCGGCGGTTCGTCAGTCCGCAGAGGCGCGCACCTTGCCCCAGGCGTGATTGTCATGCCGCCTTCCTTCATCAATGTCGGGGCCTGGATAGGAGAGGGCACCATGGGCGACAGCCATGTGCTCGTGGGCTCCTGCGCCCAGGTGGGCGAACGCGTCCACCTCTCGGCGGGGGTCCAGATTGGCGGTGTCCTGGAGCCGGCGGGCGCCCGGCCTGTCATCGTCGAGGATGAAGCCTTCGTCGGCGGCCTCGTCGGCCTCTTCGAGGGCGTGGTCGTGGGAAAAAGGGCTGTCCTCGCACCCGGACTTGTCATCGGCGCCTCGACACCTATCTTCGACCTGGTCCACGGCAGGGAAACGCGCGGAGAGGTCCCGGCAAACGCCGTCGTGGTGCCTGGCTCGCGCCCCGCCGGAGGGGCTTACGCCAGGGGCCTTGGCCTCAGTCTCCACGCAGCCTGCATCGTTAAATACCGCGACGCTCGCACCGATGCCGCCACTGCCCTCGAGGAGGCACTCCGCTGAGGCCGGGGCGGGAGGCGCGCGATCAGATGGCCTCCCGCTCCACAGGCATGGTCATGCAACGCGCACCGCCTCCTCCGCGGGCCAGCTCGATGCCATCGAAGCCCACGGCCAATCGGCCAAAGTCCTCCACCTTGCAGGAGCCCGGAAGGCCATCCCTGCCAATGAAGTCCCTGGCATGCTTGACCTCGAAGCCCGAGCGCGCAAGGGCCTCTAGGGTTTTCGTGTTGCAGGAATACATGATGACCTTACCGGGGGCGAAGGCGAAGGAATTCGCGCCGGACCACCATTGCTCTCGCGCCTCGTGGAGGGGATGGCCATCGCCGCAGGCGATGGGCTCGAGGTCGAAGCCCAGGTCCTTGAGGCCAGGGAGGAGGCCTCCGGTCTCCGAGAAAGCGACTCGCCCCTTGGGATCCACGTCCACCCGTACCACCTCGGCCCTGTCTGCGCCGGTGACGACGGGCGAATAGACGAGGGCCGCATCGCGGTCGATCATCGTGAAGACCATGTCCAGGTGGATGGTCGCCCTTGCCTTGGGCAGGACGACGGCAAGGATGGTCACCGCTTCCTCGAAGGACTTGCCAGCGTTCTCCGCGAGGAGCTCTATGGCCTCGGGCGTGGTCCGCTCGGAGACGCCGATGGCCAGGACGCGAGGCGAGACGACGAGGATGTCGCCGCCCTCGATCGTGACCGCCCGGCTCCGCTCCCGCGGGCCGTCGAAGAGGATGCCCTTGGCGCGGACCTCGGGATGGCGCGTGAAGATGAAGCGCGTGACGATGGATTCGATGAGGCGCACGTCGAAGGCGGTGGCCGCTGAGATGGCCCAGTCGCGGAAGACCGCCGCGCTGTCCCGCATGAAGTACGCGTTCGGGAGCGGCCTCATGGCGAAGGAGCGCTCCGAGAGGAGGCCCGCCAGGCTCGTTTTCTTCGAGGGGAGGCCCTCGATCACGAGGTCCGCGAGTTCCGCGGGATGCAGGTTCATGAGCTCGTCGATGAGATGGCGGATGGGGCAGAGCCTGGAAATCGCGGTGAGGAATTCGAAGCGGCTCCCCGGGCTCGCGAGGGACTCGGCCAGGAGGTCCTTGAGCTCGCAGACGCGGGATACGAGGGAAAGGAAGTCCCTGAGCTCGTCATGTTCGGCGCGGACGGCCGAAAGCGGGATGATGTCGTTGTAGAGGTCGGCGACGGCTTCCGACGGCGTCATGGCCTCGACTTCGGGGCCTGGGCTATGGAGCACCACCCGGCGAAGGACGCCGATCTCGCTCGTGACATTAAGTCCAGGCATGCTTTTCCCTCCTTCTCGAGAACTCACGCGCCAAGCGCTTGCGCCGCGTCCACCACTGTAGCGATATGCAGTGGCTCGTTCAACACACCGACGCAGCGGGCAAGGGCCAAAAAGAATTTAATTCGATCCGGCGCCTAAAGGGCAAAACCTGCATAATGATGAAGGCAATCCGTTTCCCTTCGCATGAATTTGCGAATAGGCGACCGCACCGCGCATAAGCATTCATTGATGGCGGAAGCCGCTTGCTGGCAGGCCTGGAACGCGAGCTTGACAGTTTTTCGGCCGCGTCCATATACTGCCCGCAAATCGGGAGAGGCTCCACCTCCCCGGAGCAACGCACCGCCAAAAGGAAGGTTCTCATGGCCAAGAGAAACGTCATCATCATCGGAGCCGCTGGTCGCGACTTCCACAACTTCAATACCTATTTCCGCGGAAACGAAGCCTACAATGTCGTGGCTTTCACCGCCGCGCAGATCCCGGACATCGCCGGCCGCAAGTACCCGACGGAGCTCGCCGGCAAGCTCTATCCCGCGGGCATCCCCATCCACCTCGAGGCCGACCTTCCCAAGCTCATCAAGGAGCTCAAGGTCGATGAGTGCGTATTCGCCTACTCCGACGTCCCCTACAGCCATGTGATGGGCGTCGGCGCCATCGTCAACGCCGCTGGCGCCACCTTCACCCTCCTCGGTCCCAAGGACACGCAGGTCAAGTCGACCAAGCCCGTGATCGGCGTCTGCGCCGTCCGCACCGGCGCGGGGAAGAGCCAGACCTCCCGCAAGATCGTCCAGATGCTCATGGACAAGGGCCTCAAGGTCGTGGCTGTCCGCCATCCCATGCCCTATGGCGACCTCGTGGCCCAGAAGGTCCAGCGCTTCGCCACCGTGGAGGACCTGAAGAAGCACAAGTGCACCATCGAGGAGATGGAGGAGTACGAGCCCCACGTCGTGCGCGGCAACGTCATCTACGCCGGCGTCGACTACGAGGCCATCCTCCGCGAGGCGGAGAAGGAAGCCGACGTCATCCTTTGGGACGGCGGCAACAACGACTTCCCCTTCTACAAAACCGACCTCCTCTTCACCGTCGCCGATCCCCACCGTCCCGGCAACGAGGTCTCCTTCTACCCCGGAGAGGTATCCCTGCGCATGGCCGATGTCATCATCATCAACAAGATCGACACCGCCGGCCCCGAGGGCATCCAGACCGTCCGCGACTCCATCCAGAAGGTGAACCCCGCCGCCATCGTCATCGACGGCGCCTCCCCCATCACGGTGGACCATCCCGAGCTCATCAAGGGCAAGAGATGCCTAGTCGTGGAGGATGGCCCCACCCTCACCCACGGCCACATGAAGATCGGCGCCGGCACCGTCGCCGCGCGCAAGTTCGGCGCCAAGGAACTCGTCGATCCCCGCCCCTACGTCGTTGGCAAGCTCGCCGACACCTTCAAGACCTACCCCAACATCGGGACCCTCCTCCCCGCCATGGGCTATGGCGACCAGCAAGTCAAGGACCTCGAGGCCACGATCAACAAGACCGATTGCGACACCGTCGTGATCGCGACCCCGATCGACCTCAACCGCATCGTCAAGATCAACAAGCCCACCGTCAAGGTCGGCTACGACCTCCAGGAGATCGGCTCGCCCAACCTCGCCGAGGTCCTCGACGAGTTCTGCAAGAGGAACAAGCTCGGGAAATAAGCAAATTCGCATAACGCCCGTCGTCTGACATGCTCTAGACGAGAGGGCCGCTCCGGTTTTTGCCGGAGCGGCCCCTTTCTATTTGTGAATGCCATAAAAAGGGGGAGCACGGGAATTGCCGGCGGCGGAACCTGATATAAGGCGGCTCCCCCTGCCTCCGCAGTCCTCGCGCGATCGCGAAAGCGCATCGCGCCTTCGCGCCGCCTCCGGTCTGCTCCGGCACCCCTACTCTTGGTTGGAGCTTGCTTGATGGGAGCAAATCCTCCATGCCCCCGCCACAGGCTCAAATCATTGCCTGAAGCCAATGCTCAGTTGCCGGGTCAGCAACTAGCTCTCCACCAAAGCGGGGCAAGTCCACAGGTCGAGAGGCGCGGGCTTGTGCTTATGGTCTGGCGAGCCGGGCCTGATCGGCAGTCACCGGTAATTCTCCGCATGCCATTCGTGGCCAATGAATTTTGGATCGCAGGCAGCCTCTGCCTCGTCGAGGCTGATGCCGGCCCCCTTGCATTGGTGGGCCGCTATCGCCTCAACGTAGGCGATGCGGTTGGCCAGGTCCGCCTCGCGGAGGGACCGCTCGGTGACCGGCGCGCCATGGCCCGGGACAAAGGTGAGATCGAGGAAATCCCGGAGGCGCTTGAGGCTTTGCGCATGGAGCTCGACAGGCCTGGCATGGACCGAAGGAAGGATGGGCTCGCCTGCATTGCTGAACAGGAGGGTGTCGGCTGCATAGACGGTCTTTCCGTCGATCACGGCGCCAAGGGAATCCGGGCTATGCCCGGGCAGGGGAAAGAGCTCCACCCTGCGCCCGCCGAGCCGCAGGGTCTCTGGTTCCCCCCGCACGAGGTGCATGGGCGCGAGGCTGGCCCGTCGCTCCGCCGGAAAGCAGAGCGAGAGCGTCGGCGCGAACTCGCAGCTGCCCCAGGTCTCGATGCCTCCGAGGAGGGACAAACCATCGGCATGGTCGTCATGATAATGCGAAATGGCCGCCCCTGCTGGCCTGGCGCCCAGGGCGCGAGGAAGGCCAGCGCGGCCTTCATGCACGACTCGTATCCAGTATCGAGGAAGAGCGCTTCATCGCCTTCGACAAGGACCAGGAGATTGAGTCCCTCGAAGCCTCCCAGTGTCAACGCCGATTTCAATTTGCCGGTTTTCGCCGACGAGATTTTGCCGCTTTCCTGTCATCAATCGAAGCCAACGGCCCCGACGCGTAGCCTTTCTTTCATCCGATACGAGTCGCCCTTCAAACTAAATACCTGAGCATG
>JANYKC010000055.1 GCA_025358255.1 Spirochaetaceae bacterium | reverse complement strand
GGCTCGTTGGGAAGCCCCATGTATATTATGCGGAGGCTGACATAGTCGTAGCCCGCCCTGGCCGCGACCCGCGTCAGCTCGGGCGGGGAAAAGCTGAGCACCGTAAGGTGCGACAGCGAGAACTTCATCGCCACCTCCCGGTCTGTCCGAGATCCTAGAGCGCCTCGGTCCCGTAGAACTCTCCGAAGAGCTCCTGTTCGGAGGGCCTGTCGGGGGGGATGGGACGGCTGACCCAGGTGACGTTCATGTAGTGCTTGAGGTTGATGTTCTCGGAGCTGATGTTGCCGCCCCAGGTGCCGCAGCCCAAGGAGGAGGTCATGGGCATGCCGTTGTCGAAGGCGCCCGCATTGGCCTTGGACTGGGGCTGGCGGACCATGATGCGGCTCACCGGCGCCATCATGGCGAGCCGGTGGATATGGTCGTCGTCGTGGGAATGGATCCCGCAGGAGTGCCCCTTGCCGCCGACATTGAAGATGGCCTCGACCATTTTCAGCGCGTTGTCGAATCCCGAGTACTTGAAGATCGAGAGCACGACGCAGAGCTTCTCGCTCGAGAAGAGGTACTGCTTCCCGATGTCGTTCTCCGGCACGATGATGAACTTCCGGTCAGCCGCGATCTCGAAGCCAGCCCGCGCCGCGATGCGCGCGGCGGAGATGGCCACCGTGTCCGATGTGCGGTGCCCCTCCGCGTCCCAGAGGACGGCCTGGAGCTGGGCCTTCTGCTCCTGCGTAGCGAGGTGGCCTCCCTCCTTCTGGAGCTGGGCGAGGAAGGCGTCGTAGATCGTGGCCTCGACGACGAGGTTGCCGTCGGCGGAGCAGCCCGAGCCGAAATCGGAGGTCTTGCTGATCCTTGTGTTCATCGCGGCGGCCTCGATGTCGGTGGTCTCGTCGAAGACCATCGTCGAGTTGCCGGCCCCGACGCCAAGGGAGGGAACGCCGCTCGAGTAGGCGGCCTTGACCATGTCATGCCCGCCGGTCGCCTGCACGAGGTCGCAGATGGACATGAGGTACTGGGAGACGGGGATGCTGGGCTTCTCGACGCACTGGAAGACGTCGGGATTGACGCCCTCGCGCCTCAGGGTCTCACGCATGATGCGGACCATCTCCATGGTGGTGTTCTTGCTGCGGGGATGGGGCGAGAAGATGACGACGTCGCGGCACTTCATGGCGAAGAGGCCGACGCCGGGCGGGGTGAGCTCGGGATTGGTCGTCGGGATCAGGGAAGTGATCACGCCGGCGGGCTTGGCGTACTTCACGATGCCCTTGGCCGGGTCCTCCTCGATGATGCCGACGCTCTTCTGGCGCAGGATGTCGCGGAGGATTCCCTGGACCTTGAAGCGCTTGCCCACCCGGTTCTCCGCGTCCCCGATCCCGCTCTCATCGACGCCCATCCGCGCGATCCGTTCGAAGGTCTTCTCGTTCGAGGTCGCCCATGCGAGGGCGCGGCAAAGCCGGTCGACACGCTCCTGGTCAAAATCGGCTATATCGTCCAGGGCCACGCGGGCCTTTTTCATGAGCTCGTCGGCATAGGCCTTCTCTTCGGGGGTGATCGGTCGTGTTGCCATTTTGCGTTCTCCTTTCGCGTTGGGGCGATTGCATCTGCCTTTATTCGGCCAGCTTCTTGCTTTCCGCGTGGCCGAGCATGCGGGAAAGCTGGCTGGCCAGTTTCATGAGCTTGGGCTGGAGCTTTGCCACGGACTGGTCGGTGAAACGCACGCGGGGACCTGCCACGTTGAGGGCCGCCACGACCTTGCCAGTGTTGTCGAAGACCGGGGCCGCGACGCCGATCACGTCCTCGAACCGCTCGCCATGGCTCGTGGCATAGCCCTTGGCCCGTATGTCCTTGAGCTCCTTCTGGAGGCGCTCCCGGGAAGTGACCGTAGCCGAGGTCATCTTCTCCAGGGGCTTGGCCAGGACCCGCTCCACGTCCTCGCTCGGCATGAAGGCCAGCAAGGCCTTGCCCGACGAGCCGGCATGGAGGGGCATGTGCTCGCCCACGCGGACCACCACCCGGAGCCGCTCGGAGCTCTCGATGCAGTCGGCGCAGACACGCACGTCGCCCGCCAGCAGGTAGAGGCTGACGGTCTCGTGGGTCAGCTTGTAGAGCTCCTCCAGCATCGGCCTCGCGCTCCCGCGGATGTCGAGCGTCGCCGTGTAGACCATGTTGTAGACCATGGCCTTCGGCCCCATCCGGTAGAGGCGCGAGCTGCTGTCCTGGCTCAGGAATCCGAGCGAGCACAGCGATGCCAGCATCCGGCCGACCGTGCTGACGGACAGGTCGATCTGCCTCGCGATCTCCCGAACGCCAAGCTGTGGATTCTCGATCGTGAAGCAATCGAGAATGGCGACCGCGCGTGAGAGGCTCTGCATTTCCCCAGCTGCCATAGGACCCTTCCTAGTGTCCCATTCATCGAGACGCTGTCCTATATAATAGCACGAACTCCCAACTAGTCAAGTGAGGATCGGCATGGGGGACGCGGGCATCACGGCGACCCTCAGCTGTCTTGACCAAAGCGCGCTGACGTTGTATTGATAGACAGAAACCAAAAACGTACCCTTATCGCCAGTCCTTCAAGCCCGGCAACGACACGGAGGCCCCGCAATGAAAAGAATCCTCGTCCTGCATGGTTCCAGCCTGAACTGGCTCGGGAAACGGGAACCCCAGATATACGGGCATTTCACCCTTGATGACGTGGACCAGGCCCTCGAGGAGCTCGCGAAGCAGCTCGGCATGGAGCTAAAGATCATGCAGACGAACTGGGAAGGCCAGCTGGTCGACTGGATCCAGGAGCACTCCGAATGGGCCCAGGGCATACTTATCAACCCCGGAGCCTTCACGCATTATTGCTATTCCCTGCGCGACGCTATCGCGTCGGTCAGCCGCCCCGCCGTCGAGGTGCACTGCACGAACATCCATGCGCGCGAGGCCTTCAGGCATGAGTCCGTGGTCGTGCCCGTCTGCGTCGGCCAGATTTCGGGATTCGGCCTGAACAGCTACCTTCTCGGCCTCAGGGCCCTGAACCACTACCTGGACGCGCAGATCGACTGACTCCGCGCTGGCCGGATCCGCCAAGGGGTGAGCCCCGCATCGCGTGGAGCTATCCTTTCAATGGCGAAGGGGAGCTCCGCGCCGACGACCTCCCATTCCTGGCCCCAGCGGTTCTCGTTGAGCATGGCGACCGCGTGGCGCAGCTGGACCCTCTCGTCCTCGCTTTCCATCCGACGCAACAAACTTGGGTCCAGCCTGGATTCCTGCGCCCGCGTCCGTGTGCGCGGGTAGAACCTCCGCGCCGCCTCATGGAATATCCTGCCCTTGATCGTTTCCAGTCCATCGGCTGCTTCCATGCCCTTCCTTTGCCGCATCGTGGATGACTATGCCGGAAGGGCCGCCATCGCGCAAGGCGACTCAGGCGCACGCAAGGAGCCACTTCTCGAAAGCGCCGTTGCAGAGGACTGCCCGCGAACGCCTTTCGCGCAGGAGGTCGATGACTTGCCTCGATGAGGCCCGACCTGTTGAGGCCGGCCTGGCAATGGATGAGGATCTTCCCCCGGTTGAGGCAGCTGACCGCCCAGTCGGCGAGCCTCGAGAGCTCGGCTCCATGGCCTCGATGCCGGCGTCGTATGCCCGGACATAGAGCTCCGATTCGAGCTCACCTTGGATCTTGTAGCGCTCCCAAGGATAGAGGCTGATGAGGTGCCGGATCCCGCCGGGGAGGACAAGGCCATCGGCGCAGCCCCCGACGTACAGGTTGCCCCGGATGTGGGAGATGAAAGGCAGGTCGAACCAAAAGCCGCCGGGTCGTGCCGTGCAACCTCTGGATTTCAGGGTCGGCCCGCATCGGTATCTTCGAAAAATCGCCGCTCAATCCATCATCTCCCTTCGCCTTGGAAGCAGGCGACGCCCCGAAAGGGGCGATGCTGTCCATCCTTGTGCGAACAAGACGCGAGCTCAGCTTCTGGAGGAGCGATGGTCGCGCTGCATCCGCGAACTGCTCAGGTTCCGGAAGGTCTCCTCCTTGGCTTGCGCGCGCGTCATCGTCCCTTCCTCATGCTGCTTGCGGAGATCGCCAAGCTCGTCCAAGACGCGAAGGAGGTCCGGATCGGAGGCGGCATATTCCCGGATGCGGTGCATGACCGCCCGGAGGACCTCGATCGCGGCCGGCGCGTCGTCCTGACGGTAGAGGTCGAGGGCTTGCTTTTTCGCCTTTTCCGCATGGTGGAGGCCAACCCAATGCATGACCGGCATGATCCTCGGCTCGGCATCGCAGGCCCCATGGTCGGCGCAGGTGAAACTGATCTCGCTCCAGTCCCCGGCCGTCGATCCGCCGCCTTCTTTCCACACTGCCCGGGCACGGATTTTCGCCGGCGCGCCGGGGACAAGCCCCTGGAAGCTGAGGCGGAACACAAGGTGACGCGGCTCGCCAGCGATGAGATCACCGACCTCGACCGTCATCGCGGGAATCGTTTCAAGAGGGACGGCACGATAGAGGCTGACGAGCTCCGGCCTGACCGAGGGATCGTACTCGAGCTCCACCCGGACTCCTCGCGCCGTGACGCTGAAAAGCTCTCCCAGCTCCCCTGAAAAGGTCGCCGCGATGTCGGACTCGTCCCTGAGGTGGTGGAATTGTCCGCTCCCCGCCACCGCCATCGGAGCGAGGAGGCCCTCGTCATAGTCTTCGCCGATGCCGAAGGTGCTCGTGCCGATCCCCGTTTTTGCGCGCACCTGGGCAGCCTGGGCGGCGACCTCCTCCGGTTCCACAAGGCCGACATTCGCCAGTCCGTCAGTGAGGACGAAGCAGCGGGAAAGGCGGTCCTGCGAAGCGAGGCCGCCGCTGTCCGGAGCGATGGCGCGGCAGCCCGTGAGCCAGCCCTCATGGAGGGCGGTGCGGGTGCTGGCTTCCACTTCGGCAAGGCGCTTTTTCGCCTGGGCTTTCCGCTGTTTAGTCATCGGTCCATCGGCGAGGATGGTCTCGACCTCGCTGTCGAATACCACCACCGCGGCGTGGTCTTTGTCATCGAGCCGCTCCAGGACGGCCAAGGCTGCTGCCTTCGCGGTCGCCAGCTTGGAGCCCTGCATCGAGCCCGACCGGTCCACCACCAGCGCGAGGGAAAGGGGCGATCGCTCTCCGCCACTGGAGGAGGCCGGCGCCGTGAGCGCCACGTCTATGTGCCGGGCGCTCTTGCCGGGCCGGACGAGATGGCGCTCGGCAGCGATACTGAGCTGGACTCCGTGGTCGCTTACATTCAATCCATTCCTACTCCGGGCGTTCATCGTGCGTTCCTCCCGTTCCTGTTTTTAACCCCGCGTTTCGCGAGGTCACGGATGCCCTCGATCAGGTCCTCTTGTGCGCGCTCGGCATCCGGCGTGACATGGAGCTCGATGCCCGGCCCCAGCTTGAACCGCCGCCAGGTGTCATGGAGGTTCCGGTCCGAAGGAGAGGATGAGTCATCCTGGTTCGATCTCAAACCGCGCGCCCGCTCCAGCATGGAGCTGAGGTACTCCTTCGGCGATGCGGACTTGGTTGCTTCCTCATTTCGGGTCCGGCCCTCCACCTCCGCGAGCATGGTGGACAGCTCCGCGGAAGAGACCTGTTCGAGGCGCTCGCGGATCTCGGACAAGGGCAGGCGCTGGATGGAGAGCTCGCGGATGAGAAGAAGCCGGTCGAGATGCTCCTTTGTGTACGAGGTGGAAGTGCCCCGCCCCTGTGGGCCGGGAAGGAGGCGCTCGGTGATGTAGAAGCGGATTGTCCGCACCGAGATCCCGCCGAGGTCGCTAAGGTCCTGCAAGTTCATCGCACGCCTCTCCTCTGCATATCCCAATAATATACAGTTACAGTGTCACTGACAATACTCTATTTGAAAAATCGTATGATATCAAGATCGATTTTGTCATGCGCGGTCTTGGCGTCTCCAGGTTCACCGCCTCCAAGTACCTCGATTCGCTCGCGGCGACGGGCCTGCTCCGGAAGGAGAAGATCGGCAGGTCGACCTACTGCATCAACGCGGCCTTGTCCGAGATACTCACCAAGGATTTTGGGGGCTGCGGTGAAAACGCTTTCATATTCCTGCGCGGAATGAAATACAAGGAATCTCGATGCGGCTCACCTGCCAAGGCCTTGAAAAAGAAAAAGCCCCACATTGCTGTGGAGCTCTATCTTTAGGCCTCATCAGGTTTTACCCCGATTCAAGTTGAAACAAGATGTCTTACGGAAGCCTATAGCAGGGACAGGACTCGAACCTGCGACCTCCGGGTTATGAGCCCGACGAGCTGCCAACTGCTCTACCCTGCGACGCGATGTGGATATCCTACAGAAAACGCGAATGAATGTCAAGGGACGGGAAGCCTTTAGGGTCCGAGAAAGCACAAAATGGAGAAATTCCTCACAGCTTCAGATCCGGAAAATACGGCGAAAACTCGACTTTCGGCCAGCACGGTAATGGATGTAGAGGAGGAAGGCCGCTACCGGAAGGAGGCAAAAGCCGACGATCGCCGACCACTGGAGGACAACAGGACGGGAGGCGGCCAGGTCCAGGGTGACCTCGATCGCCATGCAGATGCCGGCGGCGAAAGCCAAGCCAAAAGCCACGAGGTTGAGGCCGCGGCGCTTGACCGTGAAGAAGGCCCAGGTCCAAAGGGCCGCGCCTGCCTCGAAGACGAGGATGACGGGCAGGGCGATGGTGACCGACCAGGCGGTGCCGCCCTGGATCCAGTTGAAGCCGATGCAGAGGATGGGCAGTCCGATGGCCGCCGTGCTCGCCACGGGGACGGCCCCGCGGTGGAAAAACCGCGCGGCGCTCGAGACGATCCAGAGATAGGCCAGGGAGAAAAGCGGGTACAGGGACCAGGAGAGCCGGCGCTCGAGCACAAGATCGATGGAGAGCACCGCGATGGCGGCGATGGCCAGGGAGACGCTTCGCATCTCCCAGAGGATCATCCTGCGCTCGGCGACGCTCAGCTTTTCCTTGTCCGCGGGATCGATGATGATCTCGGCGAAGTGGGGTTTTTCTTCCTCATGCGCCTGGAGGCCGGCCCCGCACAGCGGGCAGGAGAGGGCGTCCTTGGCAAGCTCGACTCCGCAATTCGGGCAATATGCCATCATTCCTCCAGGTTGCATTCGATCCGCACGGGCAGGTCCAGGCGCCGCAAGCGGGTGAAGAAGAGGCGCTCCAGCTCGCGGGACAGGGCCAGGCTCCCAAATGAAATATACAGGTTATCCTTCCAGCTCACCACCGAGGCCTTGGTGAGGAGGGTCGAGCTCGGCGCGGGGACGAAGTCGAAGCGCTCCACATGGGCAGCCAGGGCAGGCGGGAGGCCCACGGCGCCGAGGTTGGACATGACACCCGAGATCTTGTCGTCCCCGAAGCGGGAATAGAGGGCCCGCATGAAGGGAAGCTTGAACAGGAGGGGCATGACCCTGATGACGGGGATGAGCTGGCCGCCCACGTTGCGGGATATGTGGCGGGCCATGGAAGGTCCGTCGATCTCGAGCCTGAGCTGGTAACGGGTCCTTGCGACGATGTCCTCGAAGCTCCGCGTCCCAAGGCGGAGATCCTGTTCGGGATGGACAAAAAGGCTGAAATTGCGGTTGCTGGCCGTAGGGAGGAACTTCCGCATGTTGACGGGGACCTCGATCGCCAAGCGCCAGCGCCGTCGCCTGACCGGGCTTGCCTCGAGCCAGATGGACTGCAACGCGTCAAAGTAGACCGCGGTCAGGAGCTCCGTGAGCGAGACCCCGAAGGACCGCGCCTTGTCCAGGGTGGCTGCGAGGGGCAGGACGCCGCACAGCACCCGGTACTGGCCTGGAGGGAGCCTCGGGGAGGAGAGGCGGAAGGCCGGGACTTCCTCCGCGGGGTGGGGATAATCCTGGGGAAAATAGCGATGGTAGGCGTCCTCGATCTCCTCCGTGGAGGCGGGCGCGCCGAGGTCATAGAGGTCGGGGTCTTGTGCGACATCGACCGGGATCCCGCGCAAGCGAAGGTAGTCGGCCACGAGGTTTTTCAGGAACCGTATCCCGCCCGTCCCGTCGGTCACGAAATGGGAAAACTCGCAGGCGATGCGCCGTCCGGAGGCGCGCACGCGGAAGAGGCAGGTGCCACTTTTGCGCGGAAAGAAATCCTGGCAGGGCGAGTCTCCGTCCGCCATGACGCGGACAGGCTCCTCGTGGGGCACAAGGTAGTGCCAGAAGAGGCCCTGGCGCAGCTCGACGCGGAAATAGCGGAAGCGTCCGCCCACCCTTTCCAGGGCGGCCTGGAGGGCGGCGAGGTTGATCGCCTCGTCCAAGGTCGCGGACAGCCTGAACAGATAGGTGTCAGCGCCCTTGGTGACGGAGGGCATGATGACCGCCGCGTTGTCGAGGGCGTACCAGGTGCCGGCCTCGTCCTTGTAATCGATGCGCGAGCGGCGGGAATTCGATGACGGATGGTTCATGGCCTGGCCCTAGTCCGGGAAATTGCACTCGACCTTGACCGGGAGGCCAAGGCGGCGCAGCCGTGTCAGGCAGAGCCTTTCCATCTCGTGCGACTTGGCGAGGCTTCCGAAGGAAAAATACAGCATGCCCCTCCAGCTGAGCACCGAGCCGCTCGTCTTGTTTCCCACGCCCGGCGCGGGGATGAACTCGAACCTTTCGATTCGTGGCTCCAATTCCTTGGGCATCGTGACCACCCCCAGGTTCGAGACAAAGCCCGAAAGGAGGTCTTCCCCCATCGAGGAGAACAGCAGGCGGGCGAAAAGGTCCTTGACCGCGAGGGGAACCAGGCGAACGAAGATGTTTCGCACTCCGGAGACGTTGCGGGATATCTGCTGGGCTATCGTCCGCTCGTCGATCTCGTAGCGGAGTTGGTGGTGCATGCGGGACACGATCTCCGGAAAGCCGCGCGGCCCGAGGCGCATGTCCTGGGTCGCGAGGACAAAGAGGCTGAAGTTCCGGTTGGATCTGGTCGGGTAGAACTTCCGCATGTTGACGGGCACCTCGACGGCCAGGTGGGGCCTGCGCTTGGCAGACTTGGCCGGCGAGGCGAGCCAGATGGACTGGAGCGCGTCCATGTAGACCGCGGCCAGGAGTTCGGTAAGGGATGCACCCAGCTCCTTTGCCTTGGCGAGGGCCGGCTCGAGGGGAATGATGCCCGTCGTCACGCGGTAGCGATGCCGGGGAAGCTGGGCCGAGGGCATATGGAAGGCTCGCGGCAGGGGGTCGGGAGCAGGGTATTCGTCGGTGAAATAGCGGTTGTAGGCGTCCTCGGATTCCTCGTGGTCGGGCGCCTCGTCCAGGCGGTAGATATCGGGGTCAGATCCCGCCTCGGAAACCGTCCCGCGGAGGCGGAAATACTCCACGAGAAGGTTCTTGAGGAAACGCAGCCCCCCCGTGCCGTCCGTGATGCAGTGGGAAAACTCGCAGGCGATGCGCCGCTCCTTCGCCCTGACGCGGAAGAGGCAGGTCCCGCGCTTGTTGATGTTGAAGTCCTGGCTCGGGCTCTGCGTGTCTTCCTCCACGCGGAGGCCCGCGGTGAAGGGCTCGAGGTAGTACCAGAAGAACCCGCGCCTGAGCTCCAGCGTGAAGTAGGGAAAGCGGCGGGCCGTCGCCTCGAGGGCCTCCTGGAGGGCGGCAAGGTTCACGGGCTCGTCGATCGTGGCCTGGATGCGGAAAAGAGAGGTGGAGACCGAATCCGTCACGGGAGGCATGATGGTCCCCGCGTTGTCCAGTATGTACCAAGGCCCCGTTTCGTCGGAGAAGCCCGTGCGGGCCTTGTTCCTGTTCACCTTGTCGACATTTCCGCTCATGGCAGTCCTTCCACCCGGCTGATAGACCCGGGAGGTCCCGAATGAGTTGCCCTTGCCTTGGCGCCCTACAGGAAGGGCACAAAGGGCATGAGGACAACGAGGGCGACGGTCACGACGAGGCTCGGGAGGAAATCGCCGGTCTTCATCTTCTTGAGGTCGAGGAGGCTGATCCCGATCATGAGGACGAGGGCGCCACCGATGGCCGTCACCTCGGCCAGCATGAGGGGCGTGACGAAGGGGGCTATCCAGACCGAGGCCACCGTGAGGATGCCCTGGTAAACGAACACGGCGAGGGCCGAAAAGAGGACACCTGGCCCCATCGCGCTGGCGAAGATGATGGACATCATGCCGTCAAGGACGCTTTTCGTGAGGAGGAGGCTGTAATCCCCCTCGGTTCCCGCCTTGAAGGAGCCGACAATAGCCATGGCCCCCGAGCAGAAGAGGACACTGGCGGTGAGGAAGCCGAAGGCGAAGCTTCCGTCATCGGTCTTGGCGAAGCGGCGCTTGAGGACCTCCCCGAAGCGCAGGATGCCACCCTCCACGTCCAAGGCCGTGCCCACGATCCCGCCGATGATGAGAGCCAGGGCGAAGGCCAGGATATGGGTGGTCTTGAAGGCCATCTGCATGCCGATGACAAGGGTGATGATGCCCGAGGCCGAGAAAACCGCGACTTCAAGGCGCTTCGAAAGGCCCTTCTTGAGCAGGAGACCCAGGCCCGATCCTATGATGATGGCCAGGGCGTTGATGATGGTTGCGAGCATGTGAGGACTCCAGGAAGGCGCAAACTTGGCCGGTCGGGGCATCGTCCACGGGCATGGGCCGGAGGGGCGGGCGAGCCTTGACCGCGCTTTGGCGAGTATAGCATAATCGACGATGAAGGGGGCAGGATGAAAACCGAGTTCGACACTGATCGTGAAATCGAGACTTCGATAGCCACCTTGGATGGAACCGGCCTGGCCCATGGCCCGGTGTATTGCGCGAACTGCATACATTGCAAGCTCGTCCCCTCCCCCGCCGAGGCCGCGGGGCTCTACCGGCTCCGCGTCCGCTGCGACGCCGGCAAGTGGCGCAAAAAACTCGGAGAGGAAAAGATCTACAAGTATTTCACGGTCGCGCGGAGAAGCATCCCTTCCTGCCTTTCCTATGAAGACATGGGAGACTCAGATGATTTCATCCGCGACCTCCGCAAGGTCCTCCCCACGAGCGACGAGACCTACTCATTCTGACCGAAGGAAGCTCCCCATGAAAATGCCCGCCATCCTCGCGCTTTCGGCGCTTGCCCTTGTCCTCGCTGTCGGCTGTGCCACCGCCCCCAAGGAGATCTCGCCCGACCTCACGGTGAGGGAACTCGTCCAGCGCGCCCAGGACGCCGCCGACAAATACAACGACGCCGCCGCCATAGCCTACTACAAGGCCGCGATGGACCGCTATGGATCCGATCCCGCGGTGCGCTGCCTGGGCGAGTACGAGATCGGTTTCATCTACTACAAGCAGGCCCGCTATGCTGAGGCCAAGGCCCTCTTCATCACCCTCATTTCCCGCTACTCCGGCCCCGACGCCCAGTCCCTCCCTCCCCGTTACCTCATCCTTGCGAACAAGGTCCTTCCCAAGATCGACGCCGCCCTCGCAAAGAAGAAATAGTCTTTCTTCTCTTCTCTTCCCTCTTCTCTTCTCTCCCCGAAACGCGGCAGAGACGCCGTTTTGCCCAACCTGCAGCTCAAAATCCCCTTCAGGCATCCCCTCCAATTGGCCGCAGCCCTCGGTCAAACCCCTCCCCAGCCTTTTTCTGGCCAAGCGGCGCGGCGGGTGGCCGGGTCAGTAAGGCTCAAGCGGGCATAAAAAAAGGAGCCGCCTCATTGCAGGCAACTCCCCTCTCTTCATCAATCCAGTGTCGCGGGCCGCTTACCACCACTGGAAGGCAGTGCCGCAGCGGGTGAGGTACCAGACGAGGCAGATGGAGACCACGATCGCGTAGGAATAGTACCAGATCGACAGTGCCGCTCCTTCCCGCTGGGAGATGACTCCCGTGAACAGGGAGGCGACGATGCAGATGATGAAGCCGATGAGGGCAAGGATCCCGTAGAACGTGTTCGGGATGGCAAGGGCATCGAGACAGAATACAAAGGTGAAACCGAAAAGAAGGACAAAAAGGCCGAAATTTACGAGGCCATTTCTTGATTCCACAGTGCTGCTCCTTTTTGTCGCCACGCAAAGCGCGGCGGTTTTCGAGGAATACTATAAGTTGCTCTCTTGAAAATGTCCACGACATACCAAACTATACTCAACGGGCTTTTATCAAAGGGGGCATCGATGCGCAGCACGAAGATCTGGAGCCTGGAGCTCGGGATGGCCCGTGCCTTTGCGATCAGGGGCGAGGACGGCATTATCCTCGTGGACTGCGGCTATAATGGGCCGAGTCTGGAGACGGGCATGGTCAAGGCGGGCATCGATCCGGGCAAGCTCTCTCTGGTCATCATCACCCATGCGCATAATGACCATTTTGGAGGTCTTCCTTGGCTCTCCGGCCAAAGGAAGGGTTTGCCGGTTGCAGTGGGAACCGCCGATGCCGACGCCCTTGAAAGGGGCCGGAATGCCGATCTTTTGCCCCTTGGCCAGAAAGGGCGCTTCGCCGCGCGCCTGTCAAAGGGCGAACAGTCCTTCCCGAGCTTCCCCGCGACCTTGTGCTTTTCCGGAGGCGAGTCACTCGAGCCCTATGGCATGGACGCCCAAGTCATTGCCACGCCGGGACATACACGCGGCTCCATCTCAATCGTCCTGCCTAGCGCCGAAGACGTGAAGGGGAAAACGCTGGGCTGCGCCGCCATTGTCGGAGACCTTGTGATGGGCGGTTTCGTCTTCCACGGAAGGGCCCAGGCCCCCTTTTTCGCCTCAAGCCGCGAGGATATCGCCGCCTCGCTGGATGCCTTGCGGAAACGCGGCGTGACCCTCCTCTTCACCGGCCACGGCGGCCCCATCAAGGCAGAAAAGGCCTATAGGAAATTCGGCCTGGACTGAGCGCTACTCCGACGAAAGCTCGGTGGCGATGGCTTCCCACTCGGCATTGAGGACCTCCGCTTCCTTCTCGAGCTCGTCGAGGGAGGACTGTAGCTTGCGCATCCTCACGCCGTCGGAGTAATTGACTGAAAGGCCCATCTCGTGGCCGCAGGCGTTTTTTTGGGCGCCGATCGTCTCCAGACGGGCAAGGATCTCCTCCTCACGCCGCTGCAGCTTGCGCAGCCTGGCCTTCCTGGCCTTCTCCTCCTCGTACGAGACCGGGTGCTGGGCCTCCGCGCCGGGGAGGGGCCGCGCCACTTCCCGGGAATTGGCGGCAGCGCCGCGGCCGCCGGCATCGCCATAAGCCAGGACATCGGCCTCGAGCGAGGCTTTCTTCTCGAGGAAATAGCGGTAATCGCCGACGTACCAGCGCGCCGGTTTCGGCGCGTCGAGCTCGAGGACCCTGGTGGCCAGCTCCTCGATGAAGAGGCGGTCGTGGGAGACGAAGAGCACCGTGCCCTGGTAGGCCTTGAGGGCCTCGAGGAGGACATCCTTCGAGGTCAGGTCGAGGTGGTTGGTGGGCTCGTCGAGGACGAGGAGGTTCGAGGGCTTGAGCAGCAATATCAGGAGGGCAAGGCGGCTGCGTTCCCCGCCGGACAGGACGCGGATGGGCTTGTGTATGTCGTCGCCGCGGAAGAGGAAGGCGCCCAGGAGGTTGCGTATCTTGGGCAGGAGGTCGGTCGGGCAGAGCGCCTCGGCGGTCTCCTCGACCGTGGCCTCGCCGGCGACCGCCCCTTGGCCCATGGCCTCGGCCGTATCCTGGGCGAAATAGGCCAGCTCGACGCTGGAACCCAGGCGGAAGCCGCCTTGGTATTCGCGGTCCACGCCGGCCAGGATGCGCATCAGGGTGGACTTCCCTGCGCCGTTCGGGCCGACAAGGGCCACCTTCATCCCGCGCTCGATCTCCAGGTTGAGCCCCGAGAGGACACGGTTGGCGCCGTAGGCCTTCCCGAGCTCCTCGAGCCTGATCACCGTGGTTCCGCAACGGGGAGCGGGGGGGAAGGAAAAATGGATCTTCTTCATGCCCTCGGGTATCTCGATGGGCACGATCTTGTCGAGCTGCTTCACTCGGCTCTGTACCAGGGATGCCTTGGTGGCCTGGTAGCGGAAGCGTCGGATGAAGTCCTCGAGCCTGGCCACCTCCTCCTGCTGGCGCTCCCAGGCGACAAAGACCGCCTCGAGCTCCTCCGCCCGCCGCCTCTCGTAGGCGGAGTAGGTACCCGGGTAGCGCGAAAGCTTGCCGTTCCACAGCTCATAGACCTCGCGTACGGTCACGTCCAGGAAATAGCGGTCGTGGGAGACGAGGAGGACACCGCCCGAGTATGAGGCGAGGTAGTCCTCGAGCCAGGACCTGGCCTCAAGGTCGAGATAGTTGGTAGGTTCGTCGAGGAGCATGATGTCGGGGTTCTCGAGGAGGACCTTGGCGAGGGCCACCCGCATCTGCCAGCCGCCGGAGAATTCGCGCAAGGGCCGGTCGAGGTCCGTTTCGCGGAACCCGAGGCCCTGGAGGACCTCACGGATCCGGTCGCGGCGGCGGTAATAGCCGCAGCCTTCGATGGCCTCGTGGATGGCGGAGTGCTCCTCGACCAGGCGGGCGGTCGAGCCGTCGTCGGCCGTGGAGGCCTCGAGGAGGCGACCGAGCTCCTCCTGGCGGTCCAGGAGGCCGACGGCGAAGGCGTAGGCGTGCTCCGCCTCGTCGAAGACGGTCGATTCGCCGGCCAGGAGGGATTCCGGCGCGCCGCCGGTCTGGGGCAGGTAGGAGACCCGGGCGCCTCGCGTGATGGCCCTTTCGCCCGAGTCGGGCTGCATCTGTCCGGCGAGGATCTTCATGAGGGTGGACTTGCCCGCGCCGTTGGGGCCGGCCAGGGCCGCGCGAGTGCCGGCAGCCAGGTAGATGGTCGCGTTCTTGAGGATGTCCCGCGCCCCGAAGGCGAGGCTTACTTCCGAGAATTGTACGAATGCCATGCGGTTGTTTCCTAACGGGCTCTTGCCTGCGTGAAGCGAAGTGGGACAAGGGGGCTCGGGCTCGCCGCTTCCTGGTTGGCCGCCTCGGAGACCGGCGCGAGGATGAGGCCGTCCGCTCCGACACGCCACAGGAAGTTGACCCAATCGGAACCGGGGACGGCGTCGAAGCGCAAGGAGAGGACACCTTCCCAATCGTTGCGGAGGGATGCCGGAAGATAAAGCCTGAAGGCCACATCCCCAACGGCATCGGCTAATGCGAGGCCTTGGGGAAGATAGCCGGGCGGCACGAGCCCGACCCGCGACCAGCGGAATCGGCCATCGCCCGTGGCGAGGAAGCGGGACGCGGAGGGCTGGGCGACCTGGCTCGGTGCGCCTTGGGCCGCCGTCGAGAAGTTGGCGCCGGGCACCGGTGGTTCGGCGGGCGGCTGGCCCGCATCGGTCGGCGCTGCCGGGGCCTCGGAGAGGATCGTGGCAGGCGGAGCAAGGAGAAGGGACCAGTCCCCACCCCTTGAGATGAAGGCGTCAAGGAGGCGTTGTCTCCGGAGTTCCTCGGTATGGATGACATCCCGCATCTCGAAGGCCAGGACGACAAACTCCGCCCGGCCTGTGGCGCCGGCGCTGACGGTCGGGTTGGCCGCGGGGATGGGGGCCACCGACGGGACGAGGGGACTCTCCCCGGGTTTCGTCGCCCCGCCGTTGTTCGCGGCGGCCGCGGCGGCTACGGCGGCTACGGCGGCTGCGGCGGCTACAGTAGGCGCAAGGCCGTTCACGCCGCCTGCGACGGCGGCGGCACCGGCCGCGAACGGCGCTCCGGTCCAGTCGGCGATCAAGCGGCGCTCCGAGAGGAACTTGACCCTGAAGGTCGTGCCTTCGAAGAGGAAGGACCCGCCCTCGTCGGTGATGGAGTCGTACCTGAAGACCTGGGAGGCCGCAGGGAGCTCAAGACGGACCTGTCGGCGGATGGCATCGACGAACAAGCCATAGCGGGCGGAGAAAAGGTCCAGGTCGGGCCTTCCGGAATCGTTCATCTCCTGGAAGTAGGCGGGCCGCCATTGCCGCGAGAAAAAGAGGTCGACCTTCACGGAGGATGACGAGGCCGCGGCGACGAGGGGCGCGGCCCCCGATTCCTTGGACTCGTCAAAGAGCCGCATCGTGTTCGAATACACATAGCCCCGGGTGCCGTCCCCGGCAAGGACATAGTACCAGTCGCCGGCGAGGATTGCATCGCCGGAGCGGACTTCGTCGCCCTTGGCCAGGGCCAGGATCTTCACGGACTCCCCCTCGCGGAGGCGGTAGGCGCGATCGGTGCCGTTGTTGGTCGGCGTGACGCGGACAGGCAGGCCGTCGCGCAACGCGACGAGGTAGAGGCTCGCGACCTTGGCGTACTTCGCGGCCTCCTGGCTGGCCTTTTTCCTGGAGGGAAAGACCTCGACCTGCCAGAGTGGCAGCTCGACCTTGGACTTGGCATCTATGGAGCCGACGACGTAGACATGGTTTATGTTCGACTTGATGTAGACAGGGACGACGGAACCCGCAGGGAGCCTGCCTTCCGGCGCGGTCCACAGCACCAAGCCCCAGCCCAGCCGCTGCGAGCAGGACGAGAGGCAGGCGAATGCAAGGACAGCGACAAGGGCTGCGGCGTAAAGACCGCGCCGATGCGGGAGGGGCCGATGCGCCATAGAATTCCAGTTTACACTCCGCAACGCCCCTTGGGCAAGCCGTGGCATGTACTATACTGTTAGGGGCACGGCCTCGACCGGCACAGCGGAGGCCCGTCCTTTCATCCCCAGGAGGATCCAATGCCGTCCGAGCAAGCTGTCTACCTCGGCGTCGACGTAGGCGCCACCAAGATCATCGCCGGCCTCTTCCGCCCCCGGACCCAGGGCAAGAAAAGCGAAACCGCCGCCCCCCCCGTCGAAGCCCTGTCCCAGGCCAAGGTGAGGACCCCGAAGTCGGGAAAGGCCAAGGACCTCGTGGCCGCCATCGCGGATGTCGCGCGCCTCGCGATGGAGGAGGCGGGGACCTCGAGCGCCAAGCTCGCCGGCGCAGGCGTCGCGGTGCCCGGCCCCCTGGACCGCGAAGGCGGCATCGTTCGCTACACCCCCAACCTGGGCCTGGAGAACTATCCCCTCGCCGCCGAGCTCTCCCAGGCCCTCGGGATTCCCATCCGCCTCGAAAACGACGTCCAGGCCGGCGTCCTCGGTGAACTCGTGGCGGGGGGCCTCCGCGGCGCAAGGAACGCGGTGGGCATCTTCCTCGGCACCGGCATCGGCGGCGGCATCGTCATCGACGGGAAGCTCTACACGGGCTCCACCGGCTCGGCCGGGGAGATCGGCCACATGATACTCCTGGAGGGCGGCCCCCTGTGCGGCTGCGGCAACTACGGCTGCCTAGAGGCACTGGCCTCGCGCACCGCCATGGCCAAGGACGCCGTGGCCCTCGCCTCCAGCGGCAAGTCCCTTCCCCTCTTCGAGGCGGCGGGCACGGATTTCCGCAAGTTCCGCAGCTCGGCCTTCGAGGCCGCCCTCGAGCAGGGGGACGAGGCCGCGGGACGCATCGTCGACCGGGCCGGATTCTGGCTAGGCGTGGGCATGGCCAACCTGGTGAACATCCTCAATCCCGAGGTCATCCTCCTGGGCGGCGGGGTCGTGTCGCGTTTCGGCAAGAGGTTGCGCGAGGCGGCGAAGGCCACGATGGAGGAGAGGCTCATGACCGGCCTCGCGGCCACCGTGAAAGTCGTCCTGTCCGAACTCGGGGACCTGGCCGTCCCGGCAGGTTGCGCGATCGCGGCCGAGGCGGAACTGGAGGGCGTCAAGAGATGAGCGACGCCAGGAAGTCGCCGGGCGCCCCCGTGGCGGTGATCGAGATCGGCTCGACGGGAATCAGGCTCGTCGTCTCCGAGATCGGTTCCCAGGGTGCCCTCACGACCCTAGACCGCGCCGGGAAGCCCACGCGCATCGGGCGCGACGTCTTCACCTCGGGGTCCCTATCCCGCGAGGCCATGCGCGAGAGCATCGCAGTCCTCATCTCGTTCAAGGAGCTCATCCGCGGCTACGGCATCGCGGCCAAGGACGCCAAGGTGATAGCGACCAGCGCGATCCGGGAGGCGGACAACCGCGACACCTTCGTGGACCGCGTCTCCCTGCAGACGGGCTTCAAGGTAAATGTCGTCGAGGACATCGAGGAGAACCACCTCATGTACCTCGCCGTCCAGAACGCCCTCCAGGACGAGAAGCGGATCCTCTCGCGCTCCAACGCGATGATACTCGAGGTCGGCGGCGGCTCCACGGAGATCATGCTCCTCAGGCGGGGCCGCATGACCGCGGCCCATTCGCTGCGCATAGGCACCGTCCGCGTGGACGAGCTCATCCGCGGCTCGGGCTCCGCCCCCGAATTCCTCCACCAGTTCCTCGAGGACAACGTGCGGACCGCTTGCGACCTCCTGGAGGGTGAACTCCCCCTTGATACGGTGAAAAGCTTCATCCTCGTCGGCTCGGACGCACGCTTGGCCGCGGCGCGCGTGGCCTCCGAGCGCAACGACAACTACGCGGTGATCGAGCGGGACGCCTTCGTGCGTTTCGCGGACGAGGTCGCCGCCCTCTCGGTCGAGGATTGCGTCGCGCGCCTCCGCGTTCCCTGGTCGGAGGCCGAAGGCCTCGGCCCCGGCCTCGCCATCGAACGCCTCTTCCTCGAGCGCACGGGCGCCGAACGGGTGGTCGTGCCGAGCGTCTCCATACGCGAAGGCATCCTCCTGGCCTCTGTCCGCGGCCCCGACCCCGAGCACGAGGAGGAGATGCGCGCCCAGATCGCAGCGAGCGCCGCCAGCCTCGGCAGGAAGTTCCGCTTCGACTAGGCCCACGCGAACCAGGTCTCCCGCCTCTCCCTCTCCCTCTTCGACGCCCTCGCCGTCGAGCACGGACTCGGGCGCCGCGAGCGCATACTCCTCGAGGCCGCCGCCCTCCTCCACGACGTGGGAACCTACATCAAGACGAGCGGCCACCACAAGCACTCCGAGTACATCATCCTGAACTCGGAGATATTCGGCCTCAACCGCAGCGAGCTGACCATCCTCGCCAATGTGGCGCGCTACCACCGGAAGCAGCCCCCCTCCAACGCCCACGTGAACTACGTAGCCCTGCCGCGCGAGGACCGCATCATCGTGCTCAAGCTGGCCGCCATCCTGCGGGTGGCCGACGCCCTCGACCGCGGCCACGACCAACGAGTGGGCGACGCCGTCTTCGAGCGTCGCGAGGACCGACTCCAGATACGCGCCGACATTTCGTCCAGGGGAGGCAGCGTGGACCTTTCCCTCGAGCGCCTCTCCCTCACGGAGAAGGGCGACATGTTCGAGGACGTCTTCGGCCTCGAGCCGATCCTATCCTGACCGCCGACAATGGAGCATACCCATGGCTGAGTACTATTTCGATCGCGAGCTCTCCTGGCTCGAGTTCAACGCGAGGGTCCTCGAAGAGGCCATCGACCCGAGGAACCCCCTCCTCGAGCGCCTCAAGTTCCTCGCCATAGTCACGTCCAATTTCGACGAGTTCTTCATGGTGCGGGTCGCCGCGCTAAAGGCCCTGATCCGCTCGCTCTCCACGGAACGCAGCCCCTCGGGCCTCCTCCCCACGGAGATCCTGGCCGCCGTCTCGCGCCGCACGCGGGAGATCCAGGGACGGCAGTATGAATGCCTCCTCCGCGACATCCTTCCCGGCCTTGCCGCCAAAGGCCTCGCCCTCGTGCGCCCCGCTGGATGGAAGGGAAGCGAGCGGCGTTGGCTCGAGAACTATTTCGCCGAGCGCGTCGCGCCCCTCCTGACGCCCTTGCGCGTCGAGGACGACGCCGTCTTCCCGACCGCGGGGAACCTCCGTGTCCATGTCGCCTTCCTCGTGCGGAGGGAGGAGGCGGCGGTCGTCCCCCAGGGCGCGAACCCCTCCGGTGAAGGCTTCGCCGTGGTCCAGGTGCCGCCCAACATCGAACGCTTCATCCGCCTCCCCGGCGACGAACCCGGACTCCGCCTCGCCCTCCTTGACGACCTCATCCAGGTCCTGGGGCCACGCCTCTTCCCCGGCTATGAGATCATCGAGAGCGCGCTGTTCAAGGTCACGCGCGACGCCGACATCGGCGTGGACGAGGACCGCGACGACGACTTCCTCGCGGCGATGGAGGAGGTCCTCGCCGACCGCCAGAATTCCTGGCCTGTCCGCCTCACCGTCTCGGGCGATTCCGAGCGCCTCGCCGAGCGCATCCGGAAGGCCCTGGGCCTCGAGGCGGGAGACCTCTATTCCCTTCCCGGCCCTTTGGACCTCCGCAGCTTCGCCGAACTCGCGGCGCTCGAGGGCCCCTCCTCGGATCCCGGCCTCGAGGAACTGCGCTATGTCCCCTGGCCACCGGTCCGCTGGCCCGATCCGCCCGAAGGCTCGACCATCTGGGACGAGATCAAGTCCCATGACCGCCTCCTCCACCTGCCCTACGAGTCCTTCGATCCCGTCGTCCGATTCCTCGACGAGGCGGCCACGGACCCCGACGTCCTCTCCATCAAGATGACCCTCTACCGGACCTCGGGCAATTCGCCCATTGTGCGCGCCCTGACCAGGGCCGCCCGTTCGGGCAAGCAGGTCGCCGTCCTCGTCGAGATCAAGGCCCGCTTCGACGAGGAGCGCAACATCGCCTGGGCGAGCGGACTCGAGCAGGCCGGCGCCATTGTCATCTACGGGCTTGCCCGCCTCAAGGTGCATTCCAAGGTCGCCCTCGTGGTGCGCCGCGAGGAAGGCGGCTCCATCAAGAGATACCTCCACCTGGCCACCGGCAACTACAACGACAAGACCGCCAGGCTCTACGCCGACCTCTCCCTCTTCACCGCCAACGAGGACCTCTGCCGCGAGGCCTCCGCCTTCTTCAACATGGTCACGGGCTACTCCACCGTCCAGGAGCTCCGCTTCCTGGCCGTGGCGCCCTTCGACCTGAAAGCGCGCATAATCTCCATGATCGAGAGGGAGGCGCAGCGGTCGAGCCCCGAGGCCCCGGGGGTCATCGTCGCCAAGATGAACTCCCTGGCCGACCTGGACGTGATCGCCGCCCTGTACCGCGCCAGCTCGGCCGGCGTGCGCATCCAGCTGAACATCAGGGGCGTGTGCATGCTCGTCCCGGGGGTGAAGGGCCTCTCGGAGAACATCTCGGTCCTGAGCGTCGTGGGCCGCTACCTCGAGCATGCCCGGATACTGTATTTCAGGAACGGCGGCGCGGAGGAGGTCTACCTGTCGAGCGCCGACTGGATGCCGCGCAACCTCGAGCGCCGCATAGAGCTGATGTTCCCCATCCTGGACGAGCGCCTCCGCGTCCGGGTGCGGGATATCCTCATGGACTACTTCCGCGACAACAGCCGCTCCCACCGCCTCGGACCCTCCGGGCGCTGGAAGCGGACCGAGCCCTCCGAGGGCGAAGCGCCCTTCTCGGCACAGGCCCATTTCTGGGAGGACACAAAGCGCAAGCGGGAGCTGGAGGAAGAGCCGCCGGAAAGGGAGCTCCAGGTCCGCAGGCGCCCCCCGCGCGGCGCCCAACAGTGAAATCGCCCAACCCGTCCCTTGGGGCGGGCAGCCTCCTCCTCCGCGGCGCCGTCCTGGCCTTGTGCGCCGCCTCCTTCCTTTTCTCATGCAGCGGCGCGGCGAAGCCTGCAGGCGCGGCGGCGGCCCCGCCCGGGGTCG
>JANYKC010000006.1 GCA_025358255.1 Spirochaetaceae bacterium | reverse complement strand
GCTGCAAGCCGCGTTGGAGGCGGAAATCGAGGAGCATATTTCGCGGTTCAAGCATCTGATCGGCGAGGATGCTAAACGCCTCGTGGTGAGGAACGGCACTATGCCCAAGCGAACGCTGCTCACGGGAGCCGGCCCGATCATGATTACGCGACCGCGCGTTGATGACCGGGCCTTGGATGATTTGGGGAAGGAACGGTTCACGAGCCGGATACTCCCGCGTTTCATGCGCAGGGCACCAAGCATCGATGCGTTGGTTCCCCTGCTGTACCTCAAGGGAATCTCGACCGATGACTTCCCGACGGCTCTAGAGTCCATCCTGGGCCCACAGGCGAAGGGTTTGTCGGCGAGCACGGTCGTGCGGCTCAAGGAGATCTGGACGGAGGAGTACCGGGAGTGGTCCAAGCGCGACTTGTCGGGAAAACGTTACGTGTACGTCTGGGCTGACGGCGTGTACTGCAGCGCGCGACTTGAAGATGAGCGCTCCTGCCTGCTGGTCGTCATGGGGGCAGATTCCAACGGCAACAAGGAATTGATCGCCGTTTCCGATGGCTGCCGGGAGAGCACGCAGTCGTGGAAAGAAATCCCCCTGGACCTGCGCTCACGCGGGCTCGAGAAGGCGCCCAAGCTCGCCGTCTGCGACGGGGCGATGGGCTTCCAGGCCGCAGCCGCGGAGGTCTGGCCCGAGACGCGCATCCAGCGTTGCTGGTTTCACAAATCCGGCAATGTGCTTGACAAACTTCCGAAGTCCCTTCAGGGGAAAGCCAAGGGCATGTTGCATGACCAATACCTCGCGGCTACCCGCGAGGAGGCGCTCAAGGCTTTCGACCTATTCGTCGAATCCTTCGGTGCTAAATATCCCAAGGCTGTGGAATGCCTGGTGAAGGACAAGGAGGACCTGTTTGCCTTCTACGACTTCCCTGCGGAGCACTGGCTCCACCTGCGTACGACGAATCCCATCGAATCTACCTTCGCCACGGTGCGGCTTCGCCACCGAAAGACGAAGGGTTGCGGGACGCGCAAGGCGACGTTGGCGATGGTCTACAAACTCTGTAGGGAAGCGGAGAAGGGCTGGCGTAAGCTAACTGGCTACAAGTTGATCCACCTCGTCGAGGCTGGAATAAAGTTCGTCAATGGGGAGCAGGTTCAAGATGTGGCGGCCTGACCGAGGAGACATCCGGGAATCCAATCCACAACTATTGACAATATCTCAGCATCAAGGTGAAGGGCCGGAAGCATGCGACGACATTTTTGAGCTGTACGACCACGAGCCCTCCCGTTTCAAGGACTTCAAGAACGCCAACCGGACGGCCTACGACGAAGCGTACCGCCTCTACAAGCTTGCGGACTTCCTCGGCGCCAAGGGGATTTACGACGAGCTTTTGCGCAAGGCAGGCTCCCACAGCTACGAGGCGGGGCTTTCGGCGGACCCGGTCCTCGATTATTACGCCTTGCGCTGCTCGGACCTGGTGAAAGCGAGCTCCGCGGGACTCGTTTCGATGAAAGACTGGGACGGGGTCCACACCTTCATCGCGTAGGTAGATCGTTGAGGCGGGTTCCTCCCGAATTCATGGGCGGATATCGAATGGCGGAAATCCTCGGATGGCATTATGATCGTTATCGAGCGAATACCCATGAGACGGAGGGAACCCAATGGCCGCTTCTTCTAGCAACAACCACCACCCGGAGGAATTCGTCGAAAAGAACCTCGGAATGGATGCCGAGTCCCTGAAGGACTCCTTCCTGCACCACATGGAATACTCGCTTGGGAAAGACAAGTATTCCGCGACACCGCAGGACAGCTACAGCAGCATCGCCCTGGCGGCTCGGGATCGCCTCATCGAGCGGTGGATAAGCACCCAGCAGACCTACCATAAAAAGCAGGCGAAACGCATCTATTACCTTTCCCTGGAATTCCTCATCGGGAGGACATTGGGAAACAGCCTCGTCAACCTGGGCATGTACGGCGAAGCCGACAAGGCCTTGCGCGAGCTCGGCTACTCGCTCGAGGACCTGCGCGAGCGGGAATGGGACGCCGGCCTTGGCAACGGCGGCCTCGGAAGGCTTGCCGCCTGCTTCATGGACTCGCTGGCCACCCTGGAGATCCCGGCGGTGGGCTATGGCATCCGCTATGACTACGGCATCTTTTTCCAGAGCATCAGGGACGGCTACCAGGTGGAGACTCCCGACAACTGGCTCCGGCTCGGCAACATCTGGGAGTTCCCCAGGCCCGAATTCAGCCACGTCGTCAATTTCTACGGACGGGCCGCGGCCTATGTCGACGCCAAGGGTCAGTCCCGCCGATGCTGGGTGGATGCCCAGGAGATCATCGCGATGGCCTACGACACCCCCGTCCCCGGCTACGACAACAACACCGTGAACAACCTGCGCCTGTGGTCCGCCAAGTCCACGCGCGAATTCGACCTCAATTATTTCAATGACGGGGACTACATCAAGGCGGTGTCCGCGAAATCGGTTTCTGAGAACATCACCAAGGTATTGTATCCCAACGATAATTTCTTCGAGGGGAAGGAGTTGCGCCTGCGCCAGGAATACTTCTTCGTCTCGGCCACCATCCAGGACATCATCAGGCGGTACAAGAACGAGCACACGGACTTCAAGGAGTTCCCCGACCAGGTCGCCATACAGCTCAACGACACCCACCCCGCGATATCCATCGCGGAGCTGATGCGGGTCCTCGTCGACCTCGAGAACCTCGGCTGGGAGGAAGCCTGGGATGTCACGGTCAAGACCTTCGGCTACACGAACCATACGGTCCTGCCCGAGGCCCTCGAGCGATGGGACGTCGAACTGGTCGGGAAGGTGCTGCCCAGGCACCTGGAGATCATTTTCGAGATAAACAGCCGGTTCCTCGCGGAGCTCGCCGTCCTTTTTCCCGGGGACATGGATATGGCGCGGGAGCTATCCATCATTGAGGAAGGGCCGGTGAAGAAGGTCAGAATGGCCAACCTCGCCATCATCGGCAGCCACTCGGTCAACGGCGTGGCCGCCCTCCATACCGAGATACTCAAGGCGAGCCTCTTTAAGGATTTCCACAGGCTCTGGCCCGCCAAGTTCAACAACAAGACGAACGGCATCACGCAGCGCAGGTGGCTCAAGCTCTGCAATCCCCGCCTGTCCTCGCTCATCGCCGAGAAGATCGGGGATGGCTGGACCTCCGACCTTTTCGAGCTCAAGAAGCTCGAGCCTTACGCCAAGGATCCGGCCTTCCGGAAGCGCTGGTACGAGATCAAGAAGGCCAACAAGGATTTCCTGGCCGCCTATATCCTGAGCCGCAACAACATCGCGGTCAACACGGAATCCATTTTCGATGTCCACGTCAAGCGGTTGCACGAGTACAAGCGCCAGCTCCTGAACGTCCTGCACGTCGTCACCCTGTACAACCGCATCAAGGACAATCCCGGCGCGTCCTTCGTCCCCCGGACGGTGATATTCGCGGGCAAGGCCGCTCCCGGCTACCATATGGCGAAGCTGATAATCAAGCTGATCAACTCCATCTCCGAGGTGGTCAACAACGATCCTCGGATCGGCGACAGGCTCAAGGTGGTCTTCCTGCGCAACTATGCGGTCTCCAACGCGGAGAAGATCATGCCCGCGGCTGACCTGTCCGAGCAGGTATCGACGGCAGGGACCGAGGCTTCCGGCACGGGGAACATGAAGCTGGCGCTGAACGGGGCCGTCACCATAGGGACCCTGGACGGCGCCAACATCGAGATCATGGAAGAGGTGGGCAAGGACAACATCTTCATCTTCGGCCTGGACGCGGAGGCCGTCACCAAGCTGAAGCGGTCCTCATACGACCCGCTTTCCTATTACCAGGCCAATCCTGAATTGAGGCAGGCGCTCGACCAGATAGGCGGCGGGTATTTCGCGGCAGGGCGGGAGGACCTCTTCAAGCCCATCGTGGATTCCCTCCTCCACCACGGCGACACCTACATGCTGCTGGCCGATTACGAATCCTATATCGCCTGCCAGGAGCGCGTGAGCGAAGCTTATGGGGACAGGGACAGGTGGACAGCCATGTCCATACTGAACACCGCGCGCATGGGGAAGTTCTCGACGGACCGGACCATCAAGGAATACGCCAAGGAGATCTGGGACGTGAAGCCGGTGCATATCGAGCTCTGAAGGCCCTTCGGGCCGCTGCCTCGGCGTTGTCTATGATTATTGGATAGTTACATCGATGCAAGGCTATTCCGCCCTCGGACCCATCTCCGAACCGAGGCCGTTGGCGAGCCGAAAGAGTTAATCAGCGAGGTGCGGAGGTTGCGGCGGAAGTGGCTCCGCAAATACCCAAAGACCGACACCATGCTGAGGCATAGGAGATATTGGGAGTCCTAGGTCTGGAAAGAAGCGCAAGAGCAGGCCGACATGTTGCGCGAAAAGATGAACTATCATGATGATGGGATGAGGACGAAGATCCTCGAAGCCAAGAAAGCGAATAGGATGATCGTAGCGGAATCAAGATTCCCTGTTGCTCAGGTCAACGGCCTCCACGTCAGCTTTGCCGAGGACGCTCCAGTGATGTTCACGGCGGGCTGGGATGGACAGCCGATAGAGGCTTGGAGGGTTGAATCTGCTGCGGCTTTCAACAAGGACCTTGACGTGAATCCTTCCCGCTTGACCAGCGAAGGCGATAGCAGGGCCTTGGCCGATTTCATCCTGCCCTGCAATGCCATAGTCCGTTATTTTTGCCGCGCACCGTCCGCAAGGACCCAAGTCCCCTTGATGGCCCGGCGCGGCACCGCCGGGAAGCAAGGCGCGAAAGGCCATTCCCACAACGGCCACAATCGTGGCCGCGAACCCGGTCCCGGTGTCATGGCGATTGATCATCGCAATTGTCATGAAGGGACCTAAAAGGGCCTGCGAAACGCCGCAAGGCCATATGTGGCATTTGTCCTCCCCTGCCACCCAAGCGACGAGCGCGACAAGCCGCATCCATTTTCAGGTCTGCCGCCTTGACAAGGAGCCTTCTTTGAGCGATCCGGCCGGTTTCGACAGCGCCTACCTTTTGCGCCTCGCCAACGCGCGCATGCCCTTTGGCAAGTACTGTGGCTCCCTCCTCATCGACCTCCCCGAGGCCTATGTGGTCTGGTTTTCACGCAAGGGCTACCCAAAAGGCGAGATCGGCGAACTCCTGGCCTCGGTCTACGTGATCAAGGAAAACGGCCTTGAAAGCCTCCTGCGTCCCTTGGTCGTAGGGAAACGGTAGAACCCTCCGCACCTGTGCCGGCGCAGGGTTCGAAAGGCCTATGAAATCGAGAAAGCAAAGGCGCTTGATCTTTTGGCAGGGAAGGCACCCAGCACTGTGGAAAAAGCATTGCGCACCGCCCTGAAGGCGTGAAGGCACGAGAGACGATGGAAAGGAACCTTTCCCCTGCCCCGGCCGATGCGGAACGACAGGGCCCAAAAAATGGCCTTTTGAGCAAAATTTCGCCCATGTCCGGATCGCATCCTGCCTTCTTGCGGCCGGGCTGGCCGCGACTGGCCTAGCCGCGCTCGCGGTCAAGGCGAATGCCGCCGCCGCCGCATTGCTCGAGGCGCTCGACGGCAGCTTCTCGATCCAGAGCCTCGCATAGGGGACCCGGTGCTCCGTGGAGTTTCCCATCGCAGCGGACGAGTAGAAGGCAAATAAGCCAATAATCGGAAATTTGGCCTCCCGGCCGGGCCTGGGAGACACTATAGTTAGTGCAAGGTTGTTGGGAAGGGCGGGACGGTTTTCCGCCAAGGGGTCGCGATGTCCGGGGAAACAGCTTTTGCGGAGAGGAAACAGGCCCTGCCTGTCGATGCACCGCCTTCGCCTTCGGGATCCGGATTCCCTGTCGTCGGCACCGGCACTTCAGCGGGTGGCCTCGCGGCCTTCGAGGCTTTCTTTTCGGGGATGCCTGCGGATGTCGACCCGGGCATGGCCTTCATCAACGGCGAGCCGGCCCTCTTCGGGCCTTCCGCCCCGAGGGGACAGCGCCTGCCCATGGATTTATTCTTCCGCTCCATGGCGCTGGACCAGCGCGAGCGGGCCATCCGCATTGTCCTTTCGGGCAATGGGAGCGACGGCAGCCTGGACGCCAAGGCCAGGCTCTACCGCAGGAAGGATGCCTATCCTTCCACCCCCGAAACCTTTTGGGGCCAAACCTTCCGCCCCTTGGCGCCGGCGATGGCGCTTCTCCAGGCAAGGCCGGCAGGGCATCAACTCCCAGGAAACTCCCCCTGCGCGAGCTTGTTGAGCAGGCCCTCCTTCGGCAATTCTCCCCCGCCGCCGCCCAGGCCAGCCAGCGGGGCGATCTACACTATCTCCACGGAGGCCACGGCTTCGGCGATTGGCCAGGCCGAAGGCCAGGCCATGGATTCGCCTCTTTTCCTGGTCGTCCTCGAGGATGCCCCTTCTCCGGAACGAGGCGTAGCCAACGCCGCCGGCAAAGGCGAGGAGGCCGGCTCAATGCCGGGGCCGGACGCGGGCCTCGTCGATGTCTGGCTGACCGCCCCCGCCCTCCTGGACGGCAAGGGCGGGATCTATGCCATCGCGACGACCGAGCGGGAGATCAGGCAGGGGGGAGACAAGCCATGAACGACAAGGACGAGGTCCTTCGCCACCTGCGCGTCCACCAGATGGAGCTGGAGATGCGGAACGAGGAGCTTCGGAGGGTCCAGGAAGAACTCGATGCCGCCCGCTCGCGCTATTTCGATCTCTACGACCTGGCGCCGGTCGGCTATTGCACCTTGGGAGAGGACGGCATCATCCTGGAAGCCAACCTCACGAGCTCCGCCCTCTTCGGGCTTCCGCACGATACCCTCGCAGGCCAGCCCCTGACCCGTTTCATATTCAGGGATGACCAGGACGCCTGGTATCTCCATCGCAAACAGCTTTTCGAAAGCCTCGCACCCCAATCCTTCGAACTGCGGATCCAGAAGCTGGACGGGACTTCCTTCTGGGCCGGCCTGGAGGCATCGGTTCCGCGGGAGCTCGGCAAGGACCCAATCTGCCGCCTTGTCCTCACCGACATCAGCCAAACGAGGCTGGTCGAGGAGCGCCTCCAAGCCTCGCTCGAGGAGAACAAGAGCCTCCTGAAGGAGCTCCAGCACCGCGCCAAGAACAGCTTCAACATGCTCTACAGCATGATAGGCCTCGCTTCCGGATCCTGCGATTCGCCGGAAGCCAAAGGCGCCTTCGATGTCCTGGCCACCCGCGTCAGGGCCGTTTCCGAGCTGTATACCCTCCTTTCCACGGCGAGTTCCTGCAACGAGCTTCGGCTCGACGATTATTGCTCCCGCATCGCGCTCCCCCTCGTGGGCATGTCGGGCAATGTCAGCCTGGTCATGGATGTGGAGGGCCTTGTCGTGCCGGTGAAGAAGGCCGCGCCTGTCGGCCTCATCGTCACGGAGCTCGTCTCCAATGCGGTCAAGTATGCCTTTCCGGACGGACAGCCCGGCAAGGTCCACCTCGTCGTGAAAAGGGCCGGCGGGGGTTGCCGCATCGAAGTCAGGGATGACGGGGCAGGGATGCCGCCTGGCTTCGACCTGGCCCAGAACAGGGAGATGGGGCTCAACCTGGTCCAGGGCCTCACCGCCCAGGTCAGCGGCGAGTTCAGGCTGGAAAGCGGGGCCACGGGAACCACCTGCATCCTCGAGTTCCCCCTTTCCGAGCCGGCGCCAAAATGATGCTGCGAAGCTGCGCATGTGGAGGCCGGTGATGGCAGGCAGGGAGGACAGGGGCGATATGGATGCGCCGCGAAAGAAGGCCGAGGGGCTGCGCGGCCGGAAAGGGAAGGTCATCCCCGAAGATCCCGCGACCTTGGCGCCAGAGGATTTGCGACGCCTTTTCCACGAGCTCCGGGTCCACCAGATCGAGCTTGAGATGCAGAACGAGGAACTCCTTGGCGCCCAGGAAGAGCTTGAAACCGCCAGGGCGAGGTGCTTCGACCTCTATGACCTTGCTCCCGTAGGCCACTGCACGGTCCGCGAAAACGGGAGCATCGTGGAAGGCAACCGCCTTGCCGCAGAGCTTCTGGGCCTGGAAAGGTCCGCCCTTGTGGGCTGTTCGATCGCCGATCTCATCTCCCGGGAGGACCAGGACGCCTGGCACCTGTATCGCAAGCGGCTCCTGGAGAACCGCAGTGCCCAGACCTGTGACCTGCGGATGATGCGCAAGAACGGCAGGAACTTCCGGGCCCGCCTGAACTCGATCTCGATGGCAGCCAATGCAAACAAGGCCGTCTTCCGCGTAGCGATCAACGACATCAGCGAGCAGCTGATCCAGGCCGATATCCTGGACCTCACCTTGGTGCGCCTCCTTGCGGCGCAGCTTGACGGGACATTGGAAATATCCACGGAAAAGGGGACGACCTTCAGCGTGCGTTTCCCCGAAAGGGTGGTCGCATGAAGAAGCTCGAGGTCCTGATCGTGGAGGACGAGATCGTCATCGCCCGGGACCTGAAACGCATCGTCGAGCTGGAAGGGGCACTGGTCGTCTCCATTGCCGCGCGCGGGATCCGCGCCTTCTCGCAAGCGCCGATCGTCTACCTGACGGGCAACGACCATCGAGTCAGCGATGCCTGCGTCGAGGAGAGGCATCCCCAGGGGATGTACGCGAAGCCCCCCTCGGAGGCGCAGGTCAGGGAGATGCTGGGCAAGGCGCGCGTTGCCGGGGACGGGACATGACGGGCGAACCCCTTTCCAAGGACGAAGGCGCAGGCGCCAAAGGTCCCGCGGGAACGGACTTCCTCCACGAGGGTAAATTCGTCGAGGCCCTCCTGGAGAGCATTCCGGGGATCCTCTACGTCTATGACGACCAGGGCCGCCTGGTGAAGTGGAACAAGAAGCACGAGGAGCTGACCGGCTATTCCGCCGAGGAGCTCTCCCGCACGACCTCCGAGGGCTGGCATCCAATGGAGGAGAGGGCCATGGTGGCCCAGGCTGTGGAGGAGGTGATGCGGACGGGCCATGGCGAGGTCGAGGCCCACCTCCTCCTCAAGGACGGGGGCAGCGTCCTCATGCAGTTCAACGGGATGCGCCTCGACCTTGACGGCAAGGCCTACTTCACCGGGGTCGGCATCGACATCACGGAGCGCAGGCGGATCGAGGACGCCTTGCGCGCAAGCGAAGGCTGGCTCAAGTACATCGTCTCCGCCATGCACGTGGGCGTCCTCCTCCAGGGCCCGAAGGCCGAGATCCTCCTGTGCAACCCCAAGGCCCTTGAACTGCTGGGCCTCACGGAGGACCAGCTCCTGGGCAGGACCTCCTTCGACCCGGCCTGGAACGTCAGCCACGAGGATGGTTCCCCCTTCCCGGGACCGACCCACCCCGTGCCGAGGGCCATAGCCGAGGGAAGGCCAATGCTGGGGGTCGTCATGGGGGTGTACCGGCCCGACAAGGGAGGCCGCGTCTGGCTATCGGTCGACGCCGAGCCCCAGCTCGACATGGATGGCAGGGTGGCCCGGGTGGTCTGCTCCTTCACCGACATCACGGCACGGAAGGCAGCCGAGGACTCCCTCCAGAGGGCCTTCGAGGAAAACCGGATCCTCCTGGGCGAGCTCCAGCATCGCGCGAAAAACAGCTTCAACCTGATCTCTGGCATGGTGAGCATGGCCGCAGGCGCGAGCGCCTCCGCCGAAGTGAAGGCGGCCCTCGAGGACCTGGAAGCGCGGGTCAGGTCGGTCTCCGACCTCTATTCCCTCCTCTATTCGGCCGGGACCTTCACGACAGTCAGGCTCGACCAGTATTGCGAGCGCATCGCGAAGTCCTTGGTCGGCCTCAACGGCCATGTCGACCTGGTGGCCGAGCTGGAGGCCCTTGCGGCGCCGGTGAAGAACGCGGCGGCGATCGGCCTTGTCCTCACCGAACTCGTGACCAATTCCCTCAAATACGCCTTCCCTGGCGGCCGAAAGGGCAGGATCTATGTTTCGCTCACGAAGGTGGAAGGTGGTGCCCGGCTTTCGGTCCGGGACGATGGCGTGGGCATGGTGCTTGCCGAAGGCGATGGCCGCGGCGGAACCGGAGGCATGGGGCTCAGCCTGGTCAGGGGACTGGCTGGGCAGCTGGTCGGCGACTTCAAGATGGAAAGCGGGGAGGGCGGGACCACCTGCCTCCTGGAATTCCGCTTTCCGGGAGTTGCAGGGGATGGGGCATGAGGCAAAAGGGGCAAGGGGAATCAACGTGCTTCCTGATTTCCGCGGCTGACCACTGGAATCGCGGCCTGAATCATTCCTGGCCCAGCTTGAAGGCAATTCGTCGGTCATGTTGATGATCGATCCCCGGGGCACGCATGGCCACGGTCAGCCCGCTGGTCCTGCCTTTCCAGTCGAAGCGGTGACGACGCTCTCGATCTTCCTTCCGAGCTCCCGCATGTCCACGGGCTTCACGAAATAGGCCGCGGGCCCGATGGCGTCCGCCCGGGCCTTGATGCCCTCGTCTGAATAGCCGGTGATGAAGATGACCGGGATATCGGAACCTTCCTTGATCTGCCGGATCGCCTCGATGCCGTTCATCTCTCCCTCGAGGTTGATGTCCATGAGGATGATGTCGGGCCGCTCGCGCTTCGCGCAGGAAACTGCCTCCTCTCCTGAGGCGACGGTCGTCACATGCCCAAAGCCGAGTTTCCGGAGCTGGAAGGACATGTAGAAGGCGCAGAGGGCGTCGTCCTCCACCAAAATGACCTTGATTGTGCTTTCCATGTCAGACCCGCTTCATCATCTGGGCATCCGTGAAGCTCACATGGCAGGAAAGGCCATGTCCCGACTCGAAACGAAGGCTTCCCTTCAGCTGCTGCTCCACGAGGCCCGTGATGAGCTGGAAGCCGAGGGTGTGTTGCTTCCTGTAGTCGAAGTGCTCGGGCAGTCCGACACCGTCATCCGCCACCTCGAGCTCGACGCTGCCCTCGTCCGACCTCCCAATGGTTATCCTCACCTCGCCCTTGCTGTCGCCGGGGAAGGCGTGCCGGAAGGCGTTCGACACAAGCTCCTGGAGGACCAGGCCGCAGGGGATCGCGGAATCGATGAGGAGGGGCATGGATTCGACCATGGTCTTCACGCTGATCCTGCCGATGGGGAAGGACGAGTCCTCCATGAGGAAGCCGATGAGGTCGTCGGCATAGTCCTTCAGGTCGATCCGCGAGAGGTCCTGCGACTCGAAGAGCTTCTTGTGGACCAGGGACATCGACATGATGCGGTCGTTGGTCTCGCGCACGATCTTGCTGACCTTCTCGTCATGGGCCGCCTCCTCCTCGAACGATAGGATGGCCATGATGACCTGCATGTTGTTCCGGGTGCGATGGAAGAGCTCGCGGAGGAGGGTTTCCTTTTCCTCGAGGGCCTGCTTCAGGCTTTCCTCTATCCGTTTGCGCTCGGTGATGTCCAGGCAATGCCCGATGTAGCCGAGGAACTCCCCCCCGACACTGTAGCGCGGGCTGCCGTCGTCCTGGATCCAGCGGTACTGCCCGTCGTGGCGGAGCATCCGGTATTCCTGGCTGAATTTCTCCCTTCGGTCAAAGGCGGCCACGAAGCCGGCCATCATGGCCGCGCGGTCGTCTGGATGGACCTTGTCCAGCCATCCGATCCCGCTTTCCTTCTCAAGGCTGCCGCCCGTGAACTCGAGGCGGGGCTTGTTGAAATAGGTGCAGCGCTTGTCCACGTCGCAGGCCCACACGAGGGCCTGCCCGGAATCGGCGAGGGTGCGGTAATTCTGCTCGTTTTCCCTCAGTGCCCGGGCGTCGATCTCCTTTTCGCGGGTATGCATGGTGTGGTCCAGGGCGTCGTTGACCGCGAAGGGGAGGCGGGTGATGTGACCCTTGATCACGTAGTCCGCCGCTCCCGATTTGAGGCAGAGGACAGCCGTCTCCTCGTTCTTGGACCCGGTGAGGACAATGAAGGGTATGGACGGCTTCAATTCCAGGGCAATATTGAGGGCCTTTATCCCATCGAACCGTGGCATCGAATAGTCGGAGATGACGAGGCTGGGGTCGAAAGCGGCCAGCGCGGCCTGGAAGTCCTCTTTTGTATCCACGCGAAGGTGGCGGAAGCGCATCCCCGACCCTTCCAGTTCCCGGATGGCTATCTCGACGTCCTCGGGGACGTCCTCGACAAAGAGGATACGGAGATCCTCGTCTTCGTTCATGCCTGCCGTCCTTGAAGGTGCTTCAACTGCCTGGCAGCTGGTTGAGGAGGAGCCAATACATTCCGATCTCACGCATCGATTCGCTGAACTTGTCGAAATCCACGGGTTTCACGAGGTAGCTGTTCACGCCCAGCCGATAGCTTTCCACCAGGTCCTGCTCCTCCTTCGAGGAAGTCAGGATGACTACGGGGACGGCCTTCATGTCCGGGTCGCCCTTGATGATCCTGAGCACCTCGAGGCCGTCCACCTTCGGGAGCTTGAGGTCCAGGAGCACGAGCTTGGGCCTTGCTATGCCATTCCGGTTGGCGTAGTGTCCCCGGGCAAACAGGAAATCGAGGGCTTCCCTTCCGTCGCCTACGTGGACGATGCGGTTGGAAAGGTGGTGCTTGGTCAGGGCCCGGAGCGAGATCTCCGCATCCGCGGGATTGTCCTCAACCAGGAGGATCTCCACTTCGCCGGCTTCGTTCATGATCCGTTCTCCTTGTTGGGCAGGGTAAAATAGAAGCTCGCTCCCTCGTCCGGCCTGCCCTCGGCCCAGACCCTGCCTCCGTGGCGGAGGATGATGCGCTGGACGAGGGCGAGCCCCACGCCGTTGCCCGCGAATTCTTCGGACTTGTGAAGGCGCTGGAAAACCCCGAAGAGCTTGTCCGCATATTCGGGGTCGAAGCCCGCGCCATGGTCCCTGATAAAGTATACGACATTTTGGCCGTCCTGCCTGCTGCCGATCTCGATCCGCTTCCTCGGGGACTTCGCCGAGTATTTGATCGCGTTCGAGACCAGGTTGGCCCACACCTGGCGCAGGAGGGACAGGTCGCCGCGCACGCCCTGGAGTTCGCCCAGGTCAAGCTCGAAGCCCGCCAGGACCTCGGGGCTGGCCGCTTCGGCCCAGACGGACTCCACAAGGGAGGCCATGTCCACGAGGGAATACTTGAGGCTCTCCCGCGTCACCCGCGAAAGGTTGAGGAGGTCGCTGATGAGGAGGTCCATCCTCTGGGTGTTCTTCCGGATCACGTCCAGGAGGCGCCGGCCTTCGGCGTCCAGCCTGTCGGAGTAATCCTCGAGGAGGAAGCGGGAGAAGCCGTCTATCGCGCGCAAGGGCGCACGCAGGTCGTGGGAGACGGAGTAGGTGAAGGCCTCGAGTTCGCGGTTGGCCGCCTCCATGCCCGCCGTGCGTTCGGCCACCCGCTTTTCCAGCTCCGCGTTGAAGCGCAGGATCTCGGCCTCCGCTTCCTTCCTTTCGGTGATGTCGCTGATGATGACGGCAAAGCGGCCTTTCTGCGGACTGAAGGCCACGACCTGGTAGTATTTCCCCAGCTCCCCCGCGTAGTCCTCGAAGGAGATCGCCTCTAGCGTCAAGGCGACCCGGCCGTATTTCTGGATCCACGCGGGCTCGGTGGCCGGCATGAGCTCCAGGACCGTCCTGCCGACGGCCCCGGCCTTCCGCAGGCCAGTGAGCTTCTCGAAGGCCGGATTCATGTCCAGGAAGCGGTAGTCTTTCGCATTCCCCGCCTCGTCCAGGATGATCTCATGGAGGGCGAAGCCCTCGAGCATCGAGCCGAACAGCGAGTTGTAGCCGGACTCGCTCGCGCGCAGCGCCTCCTCGGTCTTGCGCCTTTCGGTGATGTCCTGGATGGTCGTGATGAAATAGAGGGGCTCCCCGTCCTCCTTCCGCTGGAGGAAGGTGCTTATGTCGACCCAGATGACATGGCCATCCTTGTGGATGTAGCGCTTGTCCCAGCGCACATTGTCCTTGCTGCCCGAGACGAGGGTCTTGAGGATGGCCTGGTCCCGCTCCACGTCGTCGGGATGGGTCAGGTCCTGCCATCGCATCGCGGCCAGCTCCCCTCGCGAATAGCCGAGGATCCCGGCGAAGGCCTTGTTCATCCTCATGGTCCCGTCCATGCCCGTGATGGATTTTCCCGAGGGCGAGTACTCGAAGATGTTCCGGAAATATTCCTCGCTTGTGCGCAAGGCCTTGTTGGCCTGGACGAGCTCCGCCGTCCTTTCCTCCACGCTGAGCTCGACCTCCGCATAGGCACTTTGGAGCTCGGCTTGCGCACGAAGGGACTTGTCCCTTTCCTTCTGAAGGGACTCGTTGGCCGCCCGAAGCTGGGAGGGGCTGGGTATGGCCAGGAGCTTGGGAAGGGAGGGCCAGACGGCGATCGCGGTGGCCAGCGAGATGAGGGCGGTGATCGAGTCCGCGGCCGCCTGCCACCAGTTCACCGGCTTCCAGAGGCCGATGACATGGAAGAGGTGGGTCGTCCCGCAGGCTAGTATGAACATGCCGAAGAGGAAGATCATCCAGGTGAAGGGCAGGTCCCGGCGCTTGCGGATGAAGACGATGATGAAGAAGGGGATGGAGCCGTAGGAGATGGCGATGAGGGCGTTCGCGATGGCCATGACCATCATGAGGAAGGGCGTCATGGTACCCGCGATCGTCCCCCTGATCTCCATCCCGCCGGGCATGATGAGCATGGGTCCGACGATGAGGACCGCCAGTGCCAGGGCGGGCGCCAGGACGCGGGGGACCATGCCCAGCGCCTGGCGGACGATCGGCCTGCGCGGGGCGAAGGTCCGCATTTCCCAGGCGCGGAGGCGCAGGCGGTTCGTGACCACGAAAATCGAGCTGAAGGCCATGGCGCCGGCGGCGAACATCGGCTTGAGGAGTCCGTAGGCGGCGATGGGTATGAGGGCGACGTTGTAGAACAAGGCCCAGACAAGGTTCTGCACGATCGTCTGCGAGGTGCCCCTGGAGATGGAGATGGCGCGGCCGATGCCTCCGAGGTCGCCGCTCACGAGGGTGATCCCCGCGGCCGCCATCGCGATGTCCGTGCCGGTGCCGATGGCGATGCCGACGTCGGCCTGGGCCAGGGCAGGCGCGTCGTTGATGCCGTCACCCACCATCGCGACGACGGGATGGGCGAAGTTGCCCTGGCTTCCGCTGGACTGGAGGGCCTTGACCGCCTCTGCCTTCCCGCCGGGCAGGACTTCCGCCAGGACGCGTTCTATCCCGACCTGGCGGGCCACCGCGTCCGCCGACCTCTTGTTGTCCCCGGTGATCATCACGAGGTCAAGGCCGAGGAGCCTGAGGTCGGCGATGGCTTCCCTGGCCCCGGTCTTGATCGTGTCCGAGACGGCCAGCACGCCCAGGGCGCGAAGGGGCCTGTCCCCGTAGCCGCGTGTGCCGGTGGACGCAGCGTCGCCTACAGTGCCGCCGGCCGCGCCGCCGGCAGCGTCGCCTACAGTGCCGCCGGCCGCGCCGCCGGCAGCGTCGCCTACAGTGCCGCCGGCCGCGCCGCCGGCCGCGCCGCCGGCCGCTACCAGGATCGGTGTCTTCCCTTCGTTCTCCAGCCGCGCGACCTCGTCCTCGAAGGCATGCAGGTCCACTCCTTCGTTGCGCATGAGGCGCAGGTTCCCGACCAGGACAGGGATATCCCCAACGAAGGCCCGGATGCCCAATCCGCCTAAGGAAAGGAATCGTTTCGATCCGGCAAGGCCGATGCCCCGGTCGAGGGCGGCCTTCACGATGGCGCGGCCAAGCGGATGCTCCGAGTCGCTCTCGGCGCTGGCGGCCAGGAAAAGGAGCCGGCTGGCCTCCACGCCCTCTCCGGCAAGGACCTCCGTGACCTGCGGCTCCCCCTTCGTGATGGTGCCGGTCTTGTCCAGCAGGACGATGTTCGTCCGCCCCGCCTTCTCCAGGGTCTCGCCGTTCCTGAACAAGATGCCGTTCTCGGCCGCCTTGGAGCTGCCTACGATGATGGCCGTGGGCGTCGCCAGTCCTATGGCGCAGGGGCAGGCGATCACGAGGACGGCGATGGCATTGATCATCGCCGCTGTCCACTCGATCCCCGCCACGAGGATCCAGCCGAAAAACGTGAGGACGGCGAGGCCGATGATGATGGGGACAAAATACCGGCCTATCTCGTCGGTCAGCTTCTGTATCGGCGCCTTGCTCCCCTGGGCTTCCCTCACCATCGCGACGATCTGCGCTAGCGCGGTGTTCTTCCCGACCTTCGTGGCCTCGAAGCGGATCGAGCCTTCGCGGTTGATCGTGGCGCCGATTACCTCGTCCCCCGGACCCTTGTTCACGGGCATGGACTCGCCCGTGATCATGGACTCCTCGAAGGCGGAGCGCCCTTCGCTGATGATCCCGTCCACGGGGACCTTCGCGCCGGGGCGCACGACGATGCTGTCCCCGACGACCACTTCGGCCACGTCGATCTCCGCCTCGACCCCGTCCCGCAGGACGAAGGCGGTCCTGGCGCGCAGTCCCATCAGGGCCTTGAGCGCCTCCGAGGCCTTGCCCCTGGCCCGCGCCTCAAGGTACTTGCCGAAACGGATGAGGGTGATGATGGCGGCGCCAGACTCGAAATAGACATCCTGGCCCGCGATCACGCCGACCGTGACGAGGAGGCTGGAGAGATAGGCGGCCGAAGAGCCCAGGACGATGAGGACATCCATGTTGGCGCCGCCGGAGCGGAGGCTCCTCCACGCGCCTTTGTAGAAGCGCCGTCCCACGACGAACTGGACGACGGTCGCCGCGGCAAGCATGACGAAGCGGTCGTACCTGAAGCCGATCGGCAGGAAATCCCTTGCCATGCTGAACGCGACGAGGGGCACCGTGAAAACGAGGCCGAGGATGAGGGACTTCCGCTGAGCCTCAAGCTCGAGGGCGGTGGCCTTGGCCTCCACATCCTCGTCGTCCGCCGCCAGTCCGGGTTCGACGACGTCGAAGCCGCTTGCCCGTATCAAGGCGACCAGGCGGGCGACACCCGTCATGCCGGGGATGTACTCGAGCCCCAGGCGTGCGGCCGCATGGCTGACCGAGGCGGCAAGGACGCCTTCCTGGCGGGAGAGCGTTTTTTCGAGCGCAAGGGCGTCCGTGCCGTCCTGCATCCCGGTGATGGGCAAGTCGAGCTTGCCTGTCGGCACTCCGTAGCCGGTTTTCCGGACACGGGCGATGATGTCCTTTTCCCCGAGGATGGAAGGATCGAATACGACTTTCAGCCTCTCGCCCGCGAAATCGACGGCCGCATCCAGTATCCCTGGAAGCTTCCTGACCTGGGCCTCGATGGACAGGGCGCAATTGGCGCAGGACATGCCGGTGACCGGCATGTTGACGGTCCGCGCTTCCATGGTCATCGCGCCTTTAGGCTCGCCGGAGCTAGAGGCCGATCTTGGCAAGGGTGGCCAGGAGGTCCTCTTTCTTGAAAGGCTTCACGAGGAAGGCCTTGGCGCCCAGGGATAGGGCTTTTTTCCGCAGGTCCTCCTCATCCTGGGTGGTGAGGACAATGACGGGAATGGCGGCGAGTGCGGGCAGCTTGCCCTTCGCCTCGAGGAATTCCAGGCCGTTCATCTCGGGCATGTTGATGTCCAGGAGGACACAGACATAGCCTCCGGCGCCGAGCTTCTCCAGGCCCATCTTGCCGTTCTCGGCCTCGGCGAACTCATGGCCGGCCCCGGAAAGGGCCAGCGACACTATCTTGCGCATGGTCGGGGAATCGTCGACGATCAGGAACTTCATTTCTTAACCTCCTGGAGTGCTTCTTTTTCGCCCCGGGTCTTGGCCCGCGCCAGGAGGATGGAGCGCAGCTCCTCCACCCGGCGCCGGTCTTCCTCGCGTGTCGCGGCGGTCTCGTCGCGGTGGGCGATGGGTGCCATTTCTTTTTCGGCCTCGGCTATCGTCTCAAGTGCGCCTTCGACCATCTGCCGGGTGATGTCCTGGAACTGAAGGGATTCGAGGATCCCATCGAGTTCGTGGTTCATGGCGCGGACAACCGCGGTGACGTCGTCCGAGAGCTCCACGCAGGAGGTGCTGGCCGCAAGGAGGGATTCTATGGTCCTCTCCTCCTCGCCGATGCCCCGCTCGACCTCCTCCGCGACCTTGCCCGAGCTGGCCATGGAGGTCTGGACGAGGGATTCGTTGTATTTCTTGAACCTCCCGAGGAGTTCGGACACCTGCTTCGAGAAATCCGCCGTCCTGTCGTTGAGGGCGCGCAGCTCGCCGACGATGACCTTGAAGCCCCTGCCTTTCTCGCCCATGCGGGCCGCCTCGATGGCCATGTTGAAGGCGATGAGGCGCGACCTCTCCGTGATCTCCTCGATGCCGGTCAGGAGCTCGATGCCGGATTTCAGCTCCTGCCCCAGGTTCCGCAGGCCCGTCGCCGAGTCCTTGTCGTGCTTGCGCATGTCCGCGAGGGCCACCCGCACGCCGGCTATGGTGCTGCGCGCGCTGGCAGCGAGGCCGGAGACCGCGCGGGAGTCAAATACTCCTTTTTCGGCCTGGAGGGCGGCATCGGCGGCCTTCGCGGACTGGTCCCTGAGGGCGACGAGCTTGTCCATGAGGGTAAACGCGGCTTCTTCGGTCTTCACGGGAACCTTGGCCAGGACCGAGTCCGCGAAACGGAGCCTCCGCAAAGCCGAAGCCGCCGCGGCCTGAGCCGCGGCCTGAGCCGCTGCCTGGGCGGATTCCTGCGCGTCAAGCAATGCCGCCCGCTTGTCCTCGGTCTCCCTGGCCAGCCGGCTAGCCTCCGCGGCGGCCTTTTCGCCTCCCTCGTTCCGCGCGGCGTTGCCGTCCGCCACGGCGCCCTCTGGGGCCGCCGAGGCGGCTGCCTTCCCTGCCTTGGCAGGCCGGAGGCCGCCAGGCATGAATGCGGCCATCGCGGCCAAGGCGCTGGAAATGAGGGCGAGGATGGCCGTGATGGCCGGGCCGGCGCCCAGGAGTGCCGCCGCCGCGGAGGCGAGGGCAAGGAGTGCGGCCGATATCGTGATAGTTTTACTTGCGGTCATCGGGTTCAATTCGCCGAGTCGGGAAGGAGCTTGTGGAGGAGGTCCCCGATCGCTTTTTTCGAGAAGGGCTTCATTATATAGCCCTCGCACTGGGACCTGAAGGCGCCCATGACATTCTTGGCGTCGCCTAGGGCCGTCGTCATGACGACCTTGCAGACATCGGGGGCGAAGATGCCTGACGCTTCCTCGAACTCCCGGATCTCCCTCAGCGCGGCCTGCCCGTCCTTGCGGGGCATCATGATGTCCAGGAAAACAAGGTCGAAGGGCTTGCCTTCCGCGTAGGATGCTTTCACGGACTCGACAGCCTCAAGGCCGTCCACCGCGACGGAAACCTCGCCAAAATCGGCCACAATGCTGGCCAAGAGGCTTCGGCTCAGGAAATCGTCCTCGACCACGAGTATTTTCAGTTTTCCCATGCCTCTGCCTCCACGCGAAGGCTGACGGACGGCGCTTTCCCGTCTTCGGCCAGCCAATGACAAAACAAAGTATACAGGTTTCTCGAGAAAATTCAATTGAAAAGTCCATTCGCTCTAGCTATGGTGTATACTGAATTGAAAAAGACCGAATTTGTCCCAAGCGTTCTGACGGAAGGCGACCAACACCATGGCATATACTTCGTTTTTTCGTGACGCCGACGCCCTGAGGGCAATCGGTGACGTGGCAATCCCCGACCTGGCGCATCGCCGGGAGATCAAGGTATGGGACGCAGGCTGCGCCACCGGAGAGGAGCCCTATACCGTCGCCATCCTTTTTGCCTCCAGGCTCGGCCCTTTCATGCTGCGCAACCTTGACATCCTGGCCACCGACCACGAGGAAAGCAGTTTCCCCCAGTTCGCCCAGCGCATCCGGGATGCGCGCTACAGCCGTCAGGACATTTTTTGGGTGCCCCAGGAGTTCCGCAGCCTGTATTTCCTGCCCACAGACGATCCCGAGACCTTCCAGGTGGCCCAGGAGATCCGCGACCTGGTCAGGTTCCGGAAGCACGACCTCCTGACCATGGTCGCTCCGGAAAGCGGGCATTCGCTGATTGTCTGCAAGAACGTGCTCATGCATTTCTCGCCGGAGGAACAGGAGGGCGTGTTGGAGATGTACTACGATTCCCTCGTCCCCGGGGGCTACCTGGCCCTTGATGGGAACCAGGCCATGCCCAAGGCCCTGGCAAGCCATTTCCGGCGGCTGGAACCCAGGATACCGCTTTTCCAGAAAATGCCCGGCTGACCGCGATGCGTGTCATTCCCCTCCATCGCGACAGCGATTCCGATTATTCCTGCACTTGCTACTGGGTGCTGGGCGATCACAACACGGGGACAGACCGGAATACCCTCATCGATACAGGGAGCTCAAACCTGTCCAACCTTGCCTATTTCATGAAGGAGATGACGATCCTCTCAAAGGGGATCGGGAAAATGGCCGTCGAACAGGTCATCCTCACGCATGAGCATTTCGATCACGCGGGCGGCCTGCCGGGCCTTGAGCGGCAGTTTGCCCCGAAGACCTTTTCATGGTTGCCCCTGGGCAAGCAGCATATGGAGGCCAGGGATGGCATGCACCTGACTGTCGGCGACCAGGATGCCATCATCGTCCATACGCCGGGCCATTCGGACGACTCCATCTGCATCTACCTTCCAGCCGTGCGTACCCTGTTTTCCGGCGACACCATTTTCCGGATAACCGACAGCCAGGGCAGCTACACCCACGCATACCTGGAATCCCTGGAGCGCCTCGCCGCCTTGGACCTGGTCGCTGTCTATCCTGGCCATGGGGCTCCGATACTGGACAATGTCTCCTCATTCATCCACGCATGCATCGACAACGCCAGCCGCGCCCTGATCCAGGACTAGGAGTCCGTCGAGGTCATCATGAAGCTCGTATACGACCGGAAGTTCGCACTGTCCACCTATGCGACCGACAATGCCTCCCTTGAGGGCAGGATGGAGGCCGCGATGAGCCGAGTCTGGGGTGAAGGATGGGAAATCCTTGCGCCGACCCCGGCCGACGAGGCACAGCTCCTGCGTTCCCACGATGCCGTATATATAGGCCGGGTGAAAGGGGACAAGGAACTCTTCGAGATGGCGAGCCTGGCGGCAGGCGGGGCCATCCTGTCCGCGGACCTGGCGATGGAGGGCGAGGCAGCCTTCGCCTGCGTCAGGCCCCCTGGCCACCATGCCTCCAGGGCCGATGCCTGGGGTTGGTGCTGCTTCAACAACCTCGCGGTGGCCCTCCTCGACCTCCGCGACCGCGGCCTGGTCCGCAATGTCTTTGTCATCGACATCGACCAGCATACCGGGGATGGCACGCGCAACATCCTCGCCTCCTGGGAAGGTGCCGAGGTTTTCAATCCCTATGCGGAGACCGCGCCTGAGTACCTCAAGGTGGTGGAAAAGAGGCTTCTGGAGCTTTCGAAGGCCGATGTCATCGCGGTTTCCGCGGGTTTCGATGCCTATAGGCTGGACCAAGGGAAGAAGCTCGATACCGCCGATTTTGGCCAGATCGGCCGCCTCCTGCGGAAAGCGGCGCTGCGCCTCTGCGGAGGCCGCCGTTTTGCCGTGCTTGAAGGCGGCTACTACCTGCCCGACCTAGGAGCGAACGTGCTCGCATTTTGCCGGGAATTTGCCTGATGGACAGCCATATCGGAAAGAACCTAGACCTGAAGCGCCTGCCGCGGAGGCCCGAGATCGGGGACTACGACTGGTTCGACATCGAGCTTGCGGGGACACAGGTGGGCAAATCCCGTTGCCGCATCGAGCCGGATCGCCTGACGGTGTTTTCCATCATGATCTATCCCGAGTATGAGGGCCAAGGTTTTGCCAAGGCGGTGATCGAGCATTTCAAGGGCGAGCACGAGGAAATCGTCGCCGATCGGGTACGGTGCACCGCCCGCGATTTTTGGACCAAGCTCGGCTTTATGGCCGAAAGCCTCGATCGCTACGTGTGGAGACGAGCGCGATAACCGATCCAGGAAATCTTGCTATCTCCATTTTCTCGAAAAAAGTATCTGCGCTCTTGTATCCTGAATCGCCAAAGCCTATACTAAACAGGGTCGGAGGTCGCGATTTCCCATCATGAAAAAAGAAGTCGATGACGAAACCAAAGAGATCATTGTCTCATTCGTTGCTGAAGGCTATGAGAGGCTCGATGATGCGGAGGCCCAACTTGGCAAGCTTGGCGACGCCGACGACACAAGCCGGCTCAACTCCATTTTCCGGCTGTTTCATTCAGTCAAAGGTTCGGCGGGCTTCCTGGGCTTCGAGGGGATCAAGGGACTGACCCATGAGGCCGAGGCCCTCCTGGAGGTCTTCCTTAAGGAAAAGATAGCGCCGACGCCCGAGAGTCTCGATGTCATCTACGCCACCGTGGACCTGCTCCGCAGCCTCATCAAGACCGTCGAAAGCGACTTCAGCGACGAGACCGGGGCCGCGGCCGCCCTGTCCCAGGCCTCGACCATCGCCGCCTGCATCGCCGCATTGCGAGCCGCCCAGGTCCCCGTCGCGAAGGTCGAGAACACCATCATCCTCTCCGAGCTCGTCAACCGCGACATGGTCCAGCGCTTTGTCGCTGAATGCGCCGACCTCGCCGAGGGCGCCGAGCGGGTGGCCCTTGCCCTCGAGAACGCAGCTGACAAGGCCGAAGCGGTCAACGGCATCTTCCGGGCCATCCACACGATCAAGGGCAATTCGGGCTTTTTCGGCTATGCCTACCTGGAAAAGCTCTGCATGGACTTCGAGGCCCTCCTCGATGACGCGCGCAAGGGCAGCATGACCCTGGGCGAGGGCTTCGTGAATTCCCTCATCGTGCGCATAGACGCGCTGCGCTCCGCCATGGGCGGCCTTCGCATCGTCGACCCACAGGCCGCGGAGGAAGTATCGAGGCTGGCAAAGCCCGAGGCGGCCCACGCGGCCAGGCCGGACAGCTCCGCCGAGATGGCCTACCAGCCCCTGGGCCAGATCCTCGTGGACATGGGCGCAGCCAGGGAAGAGGACGTCCAGAAGGCCCTCGACCTCCAGGAACGCCCCCTTGGCGAGATCCTGGTGGAAAACGGCAGCCTCAAGCCCGCTGAGCTCTCCAAGGCCCTGGATCTCCAGAAGGGCCAGGGCAATAAAGGCGAAAAGGCCCCCATCGAGGAGATCCAGCGCAAGGAGATCCGTGTCGATACCACCAAGCTCGACAAGCTTTTCGACCTCGTGGGCGAGCTCATCACGGCGGAAGCCATCGTCCTCAACAGCTCGGACCTCGCGGGCCTCAAGCTCGACAATTTTTCCAAGTCCTTCGCGGGGCTCAACAAGATAAGCAGGGAAATCCAGGAAACCACGATGATGATCCGGATGATCCCCCTGGAGAGCCTCTTCCAGAAGATGAATCGCCTGGTCCGCGACCTTTCCCGCAAGTCCGACAAGCCGGTCGACTTCCGCGTGACCGGCCAGGACACCGAGATGGACAAGAACGTGATCGAACAGATATCCGACCCCCTGGTCCACATCATCCGCAACGCCATCGACCATGGCCTGGAAGCGCCGGAGACCAGGCTCAAGGCGGGCAAGCTGGCTACCGGCAGCCTCCACCTCGACGCGAAATACGAAGGCTCCGAGATCTGGATCAGCATCAAGGACGACGGCGCGGGGCTCAACCGGGAGAGGATACTCGCCAAGGCCCTGGAAAAGGGCATGGTCAAGGGCGATCCCGCCGCAGTCATCGACAAGGATGTGTGGGCCCTCATCTTCGAACCCGGCTTCTCCACGGCGGCCAAGGTGACCGAGGTCTCCGGACGCGGCGTGGGCATGGACGTGGTCAAGAAGAACCTGGAGCGCATCCGGGGAAAGGTGGACATCAAGACCGCCCCCGGCGAGGGGACGGAGTTCATCCTCAAGATACCGCTGACCATGGCCATCATCGATGGCATCACCGTCCGGGCCGGAGGCAACTACTATTCCATCCCCCTCGGGGATATCCTCGAGTTCTTCAAGGTCGCCCCTTCCCAGTTGACCACGACGAGGACTGGCGAGGAGATGGTGGCATTGCGCGGCTCCATCCTTCCCCTTGTCAAGCTCGGCGAGGTCTTCAAAATTCCCGGCGCCATCCTCAACCCGACCGAGGGCGTGATCATCGTCGTCCATTCGGGCGGCCGCAGCGCCTGCCTCCTCATCGACGAGGTGGTGGGCAACCAGCAGATAGTCGTTAAGTCACTCTCGGAATACCTCGGCAAGGTCGAGGGCATCTCGGGTTGCAGCATATTGGGAGATGGTACGGTCAGCTTTATCATTGACACAGGGAAATTGCTGTCGCTCCGCCTTGAAACGGCGGGGATTTGAAGGAGGCTATTGTGAAAATCAGGGTCAAGCTCCTCGTGGGATTCCTCTCGGTGGCCCTCCTCGCGGGTGCGATCGGGCTTATTGGCATACTGTCGCTTACGGGCACGGAGAAGTCGATCACGGCCCTCTCGAAAGAGACGATCCCGACCCTCAACGCGCTTGCCGCGATCGAGACGAACCTGTTCGCGCTCAAGGGGACGATGCGCTCGATCGCCAATCCCCTGGGTGTGGACGACGATGTCTTCTACAAGCGGCAGCTCGCCAATATCGCTACCTACCGCGATGCCTACAACAAGGGCATAGCTGACTTCGAGGCCACAGCCCAGACACCCGAGGAAGCCAGGCTCTGGAAGACCTTCAAGGACATGCTCCCCGCGGCGAAGGAATACAACGACGCCATCATCGGCCTCGTGGACCAGGCCAGGTCGCTTAAGACCCAGCTCGCCCTCCAGACCCAGCTGGGCGCAGCCGCCCTCGCGGCTCCGGCCACGAGGGGAGCCCCTCAGGCTCCGGCTCTCGGGAACACCGTGGCCTCGGCCAGTGCCGCCATCTATGACCAGATCTACGTCCTGATTGCCGGCGACAAGCGACTGGTCTACGACAACATGGTAGCCGCCCTCAAGAAGCTCCAGGACTACGACCAGCAGTATTACGCGGTCGACATGCCCAAGGCCTCCATCGCCTCGGCCGTCAGCGCCATCACCATGATGACCGTCATCGTGATCGCGATCGTGGGCATAGCCATCGTCATCGGCCTCATGCTGGGCAACTCCATCTCCTCGGGCATCAAGAAGGTCGTGGACGGGGCGGGCAGGATCGCCGCCGGCGACCTCTCCCGCAAGCTCGATATCAAGTCCTCTGACGAGGTGGGCGAGCTGGCCACCTCGGTCAATGCCTGCATGGACAACATCGCCTCCCTCGTCGCCGACGCCGGCCTCCTCGAAAAGGCGGCGATCGAGGGCAAGCTCGCCACGCGGGCTGACGCGTCCCAGCACCACGGGGACTACAAGAAGATCGTGGAGGGAGTCAACAAGACCCTCGACGCGGTCATCGGCCCCCTCAACGTCGCGGCCAACTATGTGGACAGGATCTCCAAGGGCGACCTGCCCCCGAAGATCACGGACAACTACAACGGGGACTTCAACGAGATCAAGAACAACCTGAACACGGCCATAGGCTCCATCAACGCCCTGGTCGCGGACGCCGGCCTCCTTGCGACGGCCGCCGTGGAGGGCAAGCTCGCCACGCGGGCCGACGCCTCCAAGCACCAGGGCGACTACAGGAAGATCGTCGAGGGCGTCAACAGGACCCTCGACATGGTCATCGGCCCCCTTAACGTGGCGGCCAACTATGTGGACCGCATCTCCAAGGGCGACCTGCCCCCGAAGATCACGGACAACTACAACGGCGACTTCAACGAGATCAAGAACAACCTGAACACGGCCATAGGCTCCATCAACGCCCTCGTCGCGGACGCCGGCCTCCTGGCCCAGGCCGCCGTGGACGGCAAGCTCGCCACCCGGGCAGATGCCTCCAAGCACCAGGGCGACTACAAGAAGATCGTGGACGGGGTCAACAAGACCCTCGACATGGTGATCGGGCCCCTCAATGTCGCGGCCAACTATGTGGACAGGATCTCCAAGGGCGACATACCCCCGAAGATCACGGACAACTACAACGGCGACTTCAACGAGATCAAGAACAACCTGAACACCTGCATCGGGAGTGTCAACGCCCTCGTCGCTGACGCGGGACTCCTTGCGACGGCCGCCGTGGAGGGCAAGCTCGCCACTCGGGCTGACGCGAGCAAGCACCAGGGCGACTACAGGAAGATCGTCGAGGGCGTCAACAGGACCCTCGACATGGTCATCGGGCCACTTAACGTGGCGGCCAACTATGTGGACCGCATCTCCAAGGGCGACCTGCCCCCGAAGATCACGGACAACTACAACGGCGACTTCAACGAGATCAAGAACAA
>JANYKC010000056.1 GCA_025358255.1 Spirochaetaceae bacterium | reverse complement strand
GTTCAAGGATCTCGTCGGCGAGGACGGGAAACGCCTCGTGGTGCGGAACGGCACGATGCCCGAGCGAACGCTGCTTACCGGGGCCGGCCCGATCCCCATAACGCGGCCGCGCGTCGATGACCGTGCCTTGGAGACCCTGGGACAGGGACCGGATTCCGACAGGCCCAGGGGCAGGTGATGCGCGCAGATATTCTGGTTCTCGGGTCCCTTGGCAATGTCGGCGCCGAGGCGGTGAAGTCGCTGCTGGCCCGAGGAGCGACGGTGCGAGCGGCTGATCGCGATCCCACGAGGGTCACGGAACGCTTCGGGACGGGTGTCGAAGCCGTCCGATTCGACTTCTCGAAGCCAGATTCCTTCCCAGGGACCTTCCGCGGCATCAAGAAAATGTTCCTGGTGAGGCCGCCGCAGATATCGAACATCAAGCGCGACATGATACCCGCCCTCGAGGCGGCCCGCCGGGCTGGGGTCGAGCACGTGGTCTTTCTTTCCCTCATCGGCATCGAAGGCAATAAGGTGGTGCCCCACTACAAGGTGGAGACCTTTCTCAAGGCCTCGGGCCAAGCCTACACATTCCTGCGTTGTTCCTTCTTCATGCAGAACCTGAGTACGACCCACCGTGACGAGATCCGATCCCGAAACGAGATCTTCATCCCCGTGAAAGATGCAAGGACCAGTTTCATCGATGTCCGGGACATCGGGGCGGTGGCGGCGCTTGCGTTGACCAGCCCCGGGCATGAGAACCAGGCCTATGACCTCACAGGTCCCGAGGCGCTGGATTATCATCAGGTAGCCGAGCTCTTCACGAAGACCCTCGGCAGGAAGATAACCTACAAGAGTCCGTCGGCCATGGCCTTTTTCCAGCGGCAGCTCGCGCGGAAGCAACCGCTCATGTTCGCCCTCGTAACTACTTGGCTCTACTCGAACACAAAGGGCGGTATGGCGGATGTCGTGACGGGCGAGGTGGGTAGGCTCCTGGGCAGGGCATCCACGCACATGTCGCAATTCATAATGGACTACAAAGACTGCTGGACTCCGTAGTCGATACGATGCGGGATCCACCCAGCCGTCTTTCCGCTCAAGGCGGAAGACGGGGAGGATCGCTCTTCGTTGCGCAATCTCCTAAGAAGCCATGGCTTCCGGAAGCTCGCCTGCCCCGCGGCCTTCCGACCATGGTATTGCCGTGATGGGTCGGTCTGCGTATCATGCGTTCCTGGGGTCTTGATTGAACAACCCGCAAATTGGCCGCAGGTCAGAGGCTGGGCGATGATCGCAGGATGGGAAGGCATGCGCCCTTCGGGTCCTGGCCGCGATGCCCTGGAGATCTTCGCCGCAGGCCTTAAACGAGCCGATCCGCTCGGCCTCATCGAGACCTGCCTGCGGCTCGAACGGGGCCCGCGAGGCCAGATGCTGGTTGTCGAGGCTGCGGGCACGCGACATGAGTGGGCCCTCGCCGATTATGACACCATCATCCTCCTAGGCTACGGCAAGGCTTCCGCCCGCATGGCGCTCGGAGTCGAGCGTCTCCTTGGCCCGCGCATCAGATCGGGCCTCGTCGTCACGAAGCCTGGCCATGGCGAGGAGCTCTCCCGGGCGCAAATATTCGAGGCGGGCCATCCGCTTCCCGACGCAGCGAGCCAGGAGGCGGGCCGTCGGATCCTCGAGCTCGCGGCCGAGGTGCGTGGAGAGCGGACACTCGTGGTCAGCTGCGTGTCAGGCGGAGGCTCGGCGCTCCTGTGCGCGCCAGGGTTCGGCCTCAGCCTCGAGGACAAGCGTGCGGTCAATTCGCTCCTCCTCGCCTCAGGCGCCACGATTGGGGAGATGAACCGCGTGCGCAAGCACCTCTCCCTGGTGAAGGGAGGCCGGCTGGCCCGGGCTTTCGCTCCTTCCACCCTCGTGAATCTCATCCTTTCCGACGTGATGGGTGACGACCTTGCGACCATAGCCTCCGGGCCCACCGTGCCCGATCCCTCGACCTGGTCGGAAGCCCTTGCCACCCTGACCGGACGCGGTCTCCTTGACCGGCTTCCCGGCGGCGTGCGCGCGGTCCTGGAGAGAGGCATCGCCGGAGGACTCGAGGAGACCCCCAAGCCCGGCGACCCCGCCTTCGCTGCCTGCCACAACATCCTCGTGGGCACGAACGTCCTCTCGCTCGAGGCGGCGAAAACCCGCGCGCAGGCCCTTGGGTACTCGGTCCTCACGCTCACGAGCCGTCTCGAAGGCGAAGCCCGGGAACTCGCGCAGGTCTTCGCGGCGATGGCCTGGGACCTTCACCGGAGCGGCTTGCCCCTCCCCTTGCCGGCATGCGTGCTCTCAGGCGGCGAGAGCACGGTCACCCTGCGCGGCAGGGGCAAGGGAGGACGGAACCAGGAGATGGCCCTCGCCTTCCTCGACGCGGCGGCCGACCTCGGTCTGGGGCTCGAAGGGACGGCCTTCCTCGCGTGCGCCACCGATGGCAACGACGGCCCGACGGACGCGGCAGGTGGCCTGGCCGACGCGGTGACGCTCGCCGCGGTCCGCGAAGGCGGGCTCGACACCAAGGCCGCGCTCGCGGACAACGCTTCCTACCAATTATTGCATAATGCGCTTGGCCTCGTCGTCACCGGCCCGAGCGGCACGAACGTCTGCGACCTGCAGGTCCTCGTCGCGCGCTGAGATCAGCCTTCCCGGCCAATCCTTCCAGCCTTGCCCGCCACATTCATGTCCGGGACCAGGATATACGGCGCCCGGTACGAGCCATGGACCCACTCGGATTCCCGGCTCACCGCCGTGACCTCCTTGAGAAGCCCATAGACATTGCCCGCTATCGAGAGCTCCTTGGCCCGCCCGACGACCTGGCCTTTCTCGACCGGGACGGCGGGCGTCGGCTCGATCGGCTCGGGCGCCGAGCCGACCCTTGCGCGGCGATAGGCCTGGTCGACCCGCGCCCGGAGGTCCTCAAGGTCATTGAATGTCGCGACGCCCCAGCCCTGTCCCTGAAGAGACGGCGCACCATGCCGCCCTTGTCAAGGTTCGCGTTGGCGACCTCCAGGTCCCTGCCGCGGAAGGAAACAGGCGTGGTCTCCTTCTCCACGGCCCGGCGCCAGCGCGATCGCGCGGCAACCCGCATGAGGGAGTATCCTGCGCTGCGGCGAAGCCGTCAAACAAAGGCTTTCATGGAGCGCCGCGCGCCGATCAGCCCTCCGTTTCCTTCCTGATGCCCTTGATGAGGATCCAGATCGCGATCACGAGTTCAAAGGGGATATAGGCGACGTAGAGGAAGATGGGCGCCGCTGCCCCAAACAAGCCGAGCACGACCCCGGCGGAGACGCCCTGGGCGCTTACGAGGCCCCAGAGCGACAAGGGCCATGCCACGGTGCGGGCCTTCAAGAGGAGGGCGTAGAAGATCGTGCCGCCAATGCCGAAAACGAAATTCAGCATCTTGGATGAGTACGACATGACTTCATAGATCATCTCGGCCGTAGGCTTCATCGAGGCGGGGCCGCCTGCGGCGATGAACCGCCGGCTGAATGCCAGGAGGGCGAAAAGCAGGAGCATCTTGACCGCGACCAGGGAGGCCTCCATGACATATAGGCCAAAAGCCGTCAATGACAGGCCTTCATTGTGCTTCCGTACGGTCGAGTACAGGATGGCACCGAGGAAGATCACCCCGGCCGCGGTGACGAGCTCCATCACGATGTTGAGCCGGATGAGTCCCGAGTTCCTTGCGATGGTGGCCATGGTCTGGCCGATGTCCGCAGGCAGCGCGAAGCCGCCGACACCCGTGGCCGCGGGCAGCACGAACAAGCCGCAGGCGAATGAGGTCACGAACTGGATCAGGAAGGCCAAGCCAAGCATCCGCGATCCTCTCTTTGCTGTTTCCATGGTTTTCTCCTTGTGCCTCTTCATGGCCGAAAAGGCGCGCTGTTTGCCGCCATCCCCGGACAGGTAGTCCGGGGATGAGACGGACTGGCTGCAGAGCAGGCAGATCACGACCGGCGGAACAGTTCCAGGATGAACAGAATGCCTGTGAGCCCGGCATTCATCCTCGAGTCGATCATGCTGATTCTCCTTTCTCCATGGCTTGGCCGTGGTCGTTCCAGACAGTGACGACGATCTTGCCACGCGCATGGCCTTCGCCCAAATGCCGCGGCATCGTGGACGCGGTTTACCGACAGCAAAGGAAGCCCCAGGTCTCGCAGCCTCCTGAGGATGCCGTGCAAGGCCGCCTGGTCGGCCAGGGCGCAGGTCAGGAGCGTGACGCCGTCCCCTTCACAGGCGATGGCGTAGCCGCCGAACCAGTCAGTCCAGCCTGGCCCCAGCTCGCCCTCGATCCGTATCTGGTACCCAGTCATTGGCTTTCCTTGTCCCCCGCGCCGCTGTCACAGCGAGTATGCCCCCTCCCGCGCCGGGGATTGCAGACACGAAAGTGTCGATTTGGGTGTTGTTTTAGGGGAGTCGGGGACGGAAGGGCGATGCGGGAAGGAGAAGGCCCCTACAGGAGGCCCAGCTTGCGGGCACGGGCAATGGCTTCCGTGCGCCGTTTGACCTCGAGCTTGTCGAAGATCCTGCGGTTGTGGCCCTTGATCGTGTCCAGGGCAAGGAAGAGGCGCTCGCCGATCTCCTGGTTGGAGAGCCCTTCGGCGACGAGCCTCAGGACCTCAAGCTCGCGCGGGCTCAAGGGATCGATGAGCTGTCCTGGGTTCGCGGCATCGGCTCCGGCGCCCATGCTTCCGACCCTCTCCCTCTCCGATGCGAAAGCCGCCAGCAGGTCCCGCGCGAAGGCCAATGTCCATACGGCGGTGAAGCGGAAGGGCAGGTCGTCGGGGGACAGGCAAGCGAGGGCGCGGTGCGCCTCGCGGATGATGATGTCCGGCCGGTAGCTGGAGATGGCCAAGGTGGCGCGGGCGGAGGCGATGCGTCCGGCGAGGCCACGGGTTTTTTCATCCATCTGCGCGCCTTGCATGGCCCGCTCAGCGGCCTGCAAGGCTTCCTCGACGCCGGCGGTGCTGCCAGCGACCAGGGAGGTCGTGGCCGCGAGCACCCGGAGCGAAGGCCGGGCGTCCAGGACGGCGGCGGGCAGGGAGGCGAGCCACTCCAGGATGGCGGTCACTGCGCCGCGGAAATGGATGGGCATCTCCCTGCTTTTCGCCAAGCGCTCTGAGCGATCGATGTCGCCTGCGGCGACGGCATGGTGGAAGGCATCGATATGCAAGCCCTCGCCCTCGAACCACCGGCTGGCCCGGATATGCAGCCCGGCCTCGCCCCCATCCCCCAGGCCACCGCCGGGCGCGGCCTCCTGTCCCAGCCTTTGCCGGAGCAGTTCGGCGAAGAGACCATGGTAGCGGAACCATTTCCTCTCCCCGTCCAATGGCGCGATGAAGAGGTTGGCGCGATCAAGGTATTCCAGGGTCTCTTGTCCCGAGCCGCCCAGGTCATGGAAGTGCCCGGGATCCCCACGCATGAGGGCGTCGCAGAGGGGTCCGCAAAGGCGGTCGAGGATCGAGGTACGAAGGAGGAAGGCACGAACGCCTTCGCCCTGGTGCCGTAGGACCTCTTCGGCCAGGTAGTCCAGCGCGAAGCGATGGCTGCCGCCGAAGGCCCTGACATAGCCGCCGATGTCCTCCTGTCCGCCCATGGACAGCGCCGCCAATTGCAGTCCCGCTATCCACCCCTCGGTGCGGCTCTCCAGGGCGGCGGCCTCTCCTTCCCTGAGTTCCAGCCCCATCGAACGCTTGAGGAATTCGGCGGCTTCCCCAGGCGTGAAGCGCAGGTCGGCGGCGCGGAGTTCGGTGAGCTGGTCCCGGGCGCGCAGGCGCGCGAGGGGCAGGGCAGGATCCTCGCGGGTGACGACGACAAGATGGAGGCGCGACGGCAGGTGCTCAAGGAGGAAGGCGAGTGCCTGGTCGACCTCGGCCGAGTCGACGGCGTGGTAATCGTCGAGAACGAGGACAAAGTCCTCGGAGAAGCCGTCGATCTCGTTGATGAGGCCGCCCAGGATGGCCTCGGCCGAGGGCGGCTGGGGCGATTGGAGGGCGGCCATCGCGTCCGCGCAACAGCCGGGCTCGACCTCCTGCAACGCGGCGGCCAGGTAGAGGAGGAAGCGTGGAAGGTCGCCGTCGGCTTCGTCAAGGGAGAGCCAGGCGACAGCCCTGCCACAGCCTGAGGCCCATTCCCCGACAAGGGTCGTCTTCCCGAAGCCCGCCGCTGCCGAGACCAGGGCGAGCTGCCGTCCCCGGCGCAGGCCCTCGTCCAATCGCGAGATCAGCCGATGTCTCCTGATCGCCTGCGGCCGGGGCGGAGGCATGAAGAATTTCGTGACCAACAGGGGCGCGGAAATGGGCCCAGTATATATCGGCTTTTGCGATCGCTGGCAGGGAATCCCATCGTCACCCGCGCGGATCCCATGGGATCGCCGGCGAAAGGCGGCGCTTCACAATCGTCCGGCGAATTCCACAGCGCCCTTCAGGTCCTTTTCGTTGGGCCTGCCCTTGTTCATCCCGCCAAAGAACTTCAGGAAGCTGTTGTCGTTGAACCCTGCGCAATTGAACTCGCCGACGACCGTACAGCCCTTCGACAGCAGTTTGTCCCTGAGCGGCGTATGGGGATCATCTATCCCGTGATCCATGGCATATCGCCTCGCCACGCCGCTGGTGGAGAAGATGAATACCTTCCTGCCTTGGAGCGGCGGCAAGCGGTCGGCGGCGTCGAGGAGGGAGCGGTGGTGCATCTGGTCGAATATGCCTGAGCCGAAGCCGATCAGGGCATAGCCCTGGAGCTCGTCGGGGTCGACCCGCTCCGGCGACACCACCTTCGCCCCCAGTTCCAGTGCGATCGCTCCCGCGATCTTCGCCGTGCTGTTTCCCTTGGAGGAGGCAAGCATGATCAGCACATCCGCCCCCTTCGTGTCATAGACGGCCATTGTCTCCTCCATGCCGGATGTCGCCTTGGAAACGGCATCGACCGCGTTGCCCGCGCATCCGCCCAGAAGGGTGGCGCCGATGGCAACCAGGGCGCATAACGCTTGCCCCTTATGCATCGCCGCTTGCCCTGCGCCTTTGGGCATTCAGCAAAAGGAACCCCAGCCATGAGAACCACGCTATCTGGCCGATGCCGAAGACCTTGGCCAGGTCCTTGAGGACAGGCACGACCGAGGCCAGGGCGACCGCTGACACTACGAGACCGAGGACATTCAGGGCCTTGGGCAGTCTGCCGGTCTTGAGCGCGGCGATGCTGACCAGGAGCATCCAGGTGCCGCCCAGGATTTCGCCATTCCCGCTGAGCCCCGACGACACAAGCTCGATCGCCCTCCAGAGGGAGGCGGCCTGCCCCGGGTCCTTGCCGAAGAGGGCGATGACGGGAGCCATGCCGACGTTGTAGATCATGCCGCTGGCGATGAGGAGTCCGGCCCAGATCAGGGCGATCGGGGTCGCGACCTTCATCAGGGGCTCCGCGTCCGCTTGCAGCCTTTCCTTGAGCGCCGCTGCCAGGACTGTCAGGAAGATCCCGAAGAACAAGTAGACGATGAGCGTCATGGTGTACAGGCCCTTCCAATGGCCAGCGAGGGCCGCGACCTTCTGGATGGGGTCGGCTATGCCCTCCAGATCCACGACCAGGAGAAAATACGGCATGGCCGCCAGATAGGCCGCCGCAAGATACAGGGCGGCGCCGCCGCCTGCTTTCTGAAGACTTTTCAATGCACGCCTCCTTACGGCCCCAATAGTACAGAGCGCCATGGTGAGGCGTCATCACATGATGTGGTGATTTTTCAGGGATTCCTGGCCCATCCCAAGCTCCTCGGCACGGTGGACGGCGGCGCGGCGGCTGTTCACGTCGAGCTTGTCGAAGATGTTCTTGGTGTGCGTCCTCAGGGTGTTCAGCGAGATGTACAACTCCCGTGCGATCTCCGGCCCGCTCAAATCGCCCCGCAACAGCCCGAGGACCTCGAGTTCTCTTTCGCTCAGCGGCTCGAGGGGCGGGCGCGGCATCCCCCCCTTCGAGGCGGGTGGCGGGCGCCGGGAAGCGCCGCGCTCATCGACGGAAAGCAGCCTGCCGATATACGCCTTGGAAAGCGGCGCAGCGGCCCTCGATTCGAGTCTCCTGAGCAGGCGCGTCATGGGGAGTCCCTCTCCCAGGAAGACCTGGACAAAGCCCTCGGGCTCCGCCATGCCCACGGCGCGCTCGAGCGAGGCGAGGGCTGAGGGAAGGTCACCACGGGCATCCTGGGCGAGGGCAAGCAAGGCGAGGAACTCGATGACGCTTCCCCGGCGCATGCCGGCCTCGGCGGACTCAAGGAGACGATTGACCAGGCGTATCGCGGATTCGATCGTGCCTTGCTCCCTGTCCGCGCCGAAACGCGCGATGAGGGCCCGAGCAAGGGTCGCATGGGCGAATTCGTCGAGGAAGCCGGGCTCGCCCGCGGCAATGAGGCCCCGCTCGCGAGCCCAGTCAAGGGCCTTCCCGGCATCACCGAGCCTGGTCCAGATCCGGGCCTTCATCGCGTCAACGGGACGCGCGTCAGGCAATGGCGTCCTGACGTGGCAGCGCTCCGCTTCCGCAAGCAGGTCGAGGGCGGCACCAAGGTCCCCCTGGGCTTCGGCTATGCGGGCCTCGGCTATGGAGATGCGATACCTCCAATCGGTCAACAAAGCCCCTTCGCCTATCTCCCTGCCGATCCTGGCCTCGTCGCTTGCGGCATCCAGTTCCCCGCGTTCAAGGCGTATCTCGCTCATCCCGCGGTGGAGCTCCGCGGCCACCGCGGGAGGCTCCTTGTCCCATCCCTCCACGAGCCGCAGCGACTCCTCGTAGGCGCGCTCCGCGTCCCGGAGGCGGCCGAGCGCGGTCCGTATGTCCGCGAGGAGGAAGGTCATGCCCAGCGAGACGGAGAGCCTGCCCGCGGCGCGGGCGATCGACATGCCGGTTACGATCAACCCTTCGGCCTGTGCGAGCCTGCCTTCGGAATAGCAGGCGAGGCCGAGGAGGGCCGTAGCGGCGGTCCGCCGCGTGGAGTCGTCCGCAGGCGCGAGCTCGAGGGCCGCGCTGGCCTGCGCGACGGTGCCGGGGATGTCGCCCAAGGCTAGGGCGCGGTAGGCGCGGGCGACCGCGATCGAGGAAGGCAGCGAGGTGAATTGAACGTCATCGGAGACGCGGTAGCCCTGGGGCGGCCCCTCGGCATCGCGGAAGCGCTCTTCGCTCGCCTCGAGGTCGCCGGAATCCAGGAGGGCCCAGCCGTAGCCCGCGCTGAGCACCGGTCGTGCGCGGATCTCGTCCTCAGGCAGCTGCCTCGCCCAACCCAGCCATGCGGCGGAGCGGTACTCGCCGTCCATCACCTGCCACCGCAGCTCTATGAGGCTCGCCGCACGCGCGTAGTCCCTGCCCGCGAGGGCGTGCCGGATCGCCTCCTCGGGGAAGCCCTCCACCTCGTACCATGCGCTCGCCCGACCGTGGAGGGCACTGGTCTCCGCGGGTCGCTCCATCGCGAGCCGCGAGCGGAGGACATCGGCGAAAAGGCGGTGATAGCGGTACCACTCGCGCCGGTCGTCGAGGGGCACGAGGAAAAGGTTGGCGCGCTCGAGGGCCTCCAGCATCGCCCTGCCGTCGCCTTCCGCGCCTGTTCCGCCAAGCGCCACCGCCTCGCAGAGGGGGACGCAGATTAGGTCGAGGATCGAGCTGCGGAGGAGGAAATCCCGGACCGCCTCCGGCTCGCGAAGGAGGACATCCTCGACAAGGTAGTCCAGGACGAAACGATGGCTTCCCGCGAAGGTCTTGATGAAGGCCGCGGCATCGCGCCTTCCGCGCAGGGAGATCGCCGCCAATTGCAGTCCTGCGATCCAGCCTTCGGTACGGAGCTCCAAGGCGGCCAGCTCCTCCTCGGAGACCTTGAGTCTCATCGATCGCCTGAGGAAATCCCCCGCCTCGGCGGCATCGAAGCGCAGGTCCTCTGCCCGCAGCTGTGCAAGCTGCCCTCGCGCGCGCAGCCGCGGAAGGGATAGGCCGGGCTCCACCCGGGTGACCACGGCGACGTGGAGGCGGGGCGGAAGGTGGTCGACCAGGAGCGCCAGGCAGCGATCGACCTCCTCGCCTGCCGCATAGTGGTAATCGTCGAGTACGAGGAGGATGCTCGAGTCGATGTCGGCGAGCTCGTTCAGGAGCATGGTCATGGACGCCTCGCCGCCTGAGGGCAGGTCCGGCCCGCTGTCGGACTTCTCCGAGCCGATAGCCGATATCGCCTCATGCAGCGCAGCCCGCAGGTGGCACATGAAGAGCGCCGGATCCCGGTCGCCCTCATCGAGGGACAGCCAGGCGACGCCCAGCCGGGGCTCGAGCTGGCGGCAATGGCGGACCCAGGCGGCGGCCAAGGTCGTCTTGCCGAAGCCGGCCGGGGCGGATATGAGCGTCAGCCTCCGCGCGAACATTCCATCCTGGAAAAGGCCTTCACACAGCGGCTCGAGGAGGCGCTCCCGGGGCACCATGGCCGACTGCGTGGCGGGGATGCGCATCTTTGCGGCCAACATGGGAGCTTGCACCACGACATAATAGTGCGGCCAGGCTGAATCAGCAAGCCAAGATGGCATCCGTGCCCAATGAGACTGCGGTCATCCGCATCCCTGCAGCCGCTCCCATGCGAAGCGCCGATCCAGCGATGCGCCTGCCGCATGGGAATGGCGCCCGGCGTCAATCGCCCTGTGCGGGCCTGGGCCATTTCCATGACCACCAGATGATGACAAGGATACAGGCCACTTCCATCCCTGCGAAAAGATAATAATGCAGGTACGCAGAGCCCCCGCCCACGACAAAGGCTATCGTGACCACGCCCGCGACGATGTTCGCGATCCGGTTCGCCTTGCGCCCCAGCACGCGGGAAAGGAAAACCATGGCGATGGGAATCTCGAGCAGGCCTGCGAACGCCAGGAACATCACCTGTGTCACCTTGAGCCCCCCCGCCATTCCAGTCATGACTTCCTGCAGCATGCCCGGCATCATGAACGAAAGGATGTCCGCGAACACCATGTTGAACATGACCACGACCCAGAGCGTGGATAGCCTCAGCCTCACATCGATCCCGGCGACTTTGACCTTGTCTTCCATCTCATCCTCCAATTCCCCTAGCGTGATGCTTGCGGCCATTCCATGACCGGGAAAACCCGAAAAAAAACCGGCGCCATCGAGGCACCGCCTCATTCATCCTCAGTTTCGGTTCCTTCATCCGGAACGTACTCAAGGAGATCCCCGGGCTGGCATCCCAGTTCCCTGCACAGCGCATCGAGCGTATTGACGCGCACGGCCCTGGCCTTGCCGGTCTTGAGGATCGACAAATTCGAATCGGTGAGCCCGATCCGCCTTGCCAGCTCGTTGAGCGGCATCTTCCTTCCGGCCATCACCCTGTCAAGCCTGAAAATTATGCTCATAATTAGTCCTTCTTATATGGTCAAGTCATGCTCATCCTGCAGGACGGCTCCCTTTTCCAGGACATCGCAGAGGAAAAAGAGCATGATGCTGATCAGGAACGAGGTGATGTTCACGGTCAACACCGAAAGCCCGACGTTCAGCTTGCTGATTTTCAGGATGATATGGACGTTGCCCTTGTTGAATACGATGTCCTTGCTGAAATTGGCCAGCAGATGCCGGGTCTGCCGGATCATGAGGAGGAACAACGCGTCGACCGCGACGAAATAGGGCATGATTATCACTTTCCAGACCAGTGGGAGGCTTCGTAACTCGATCCAATCCTTCTTGTCGGCGGTGCTGAGGCGGTCAATGAGGAAGTCGCCTTTTGCGATTTCCGAGGTGACAGGATCCCCGAAGGATATGGAGAAGACATTCATCACGGCGGCCAGGACCGCGAGCGCCGATCCGGCCAGCGCAAGGTACCAGAAAACATCCAAGGCCTTGCTTGCTTTGGATGAAAGGGATTTTTCGCCGAAATAGCGCATGGCTTCCTCCTATCGAACTGCTTGGATGATACCTAGGCAAATGTTGATTGTCAAGTAATTCTTATTGAGATTCAATATTTATATGCTGTGATTTAATATTTGTTTGTCCATCAACCATCAATCGGAGGCACGAGGCAACATGAACAACTCGTCGTCGTGCAATGAAAACCCTCTCGATTGCTGGAGCGAATCCAGAAGCGCTTGTCCGATGCCTCAACCGCTTCAGGGCGCCATTGGGCAAACCGGGCATCCCAGCCATTTTCCAGATCGATCACGCCAACTCGGCCAGCCTCACCGCGCAGCCCCCACGCACCCCTTGACCCTCGCCCACAAGGCCGGTAGCGTCTGCCTACCGTGGACAAGAAGCTCCTCCCCTTGGATGGCAGGTTCGCCTCCGACCTCCTCCGCATCGGCCTTCCCATCGCCCTCCAGAATTTCGTGTCCGCGAGCGTCAACATGATCGCGACCATCATGGTGGGAAGGCTCGGCGCGACGAGCCTTGCGGGCGTGGGGCTCGGCAACCAGGTCTATTTCCTCCTCATGCTCTTCCTCTTCGGCGTGTCCACGGGCGGCGGTGTCTTCACCGCGCAGTACTGGGGGAAAAAGGACCTGTCAGGGGTAAGGCGCACGGTCGGCCTCTCCATGGCCATCGGCGTCTTCGCCGCCCTTGCTTTCGCTGCCGCCGCGGCCATCGCGCCCGCCGCCCTCATCGGCCTTTACTCGCGCGACGGCGAGGTAATCGCCCTGGGCGCGCGCTACCTGAGGATCTCGGCCCTCGGCTACCTGCCCCTCGCCATCAGTTCCGTATTGGGATTGTCGATGCGGAGCGTGGAGAAGGTGCGCCTCCCCCTCCTCGCGACTGCCTTTTCACTTGCGGTGAGCCTTTTCCTCTCCTGGGTCCTCATCTTCGGGAAGCTCGGCGCGCCCGCCATGGGCGTCGAGGGGGCGGCCTGGGCGGGCGTCGTGGCGCGTGTGATCGAGTGCGCCATCCTTGGCTTTATCGCCCGGGCGAGGCGCTATCCCTGCATCGGTCGCTTGCGCGAGATGGCGGACTGGCCAGGGACTTGGGTGAAGCGCTATATCCAGGTGGCACTGCCCGTCGTCCTCAACGAGGTGACCTGGAGCGTCGGCATAACCCTCTACAGCGTGATCTTCGCCCGCGCGGGGACGGAGGCGTTGGCCGCCTACAGCGTGACCAACACGGTGAGCCAGCTCGCGATGGTCATTTTCTTCGGGACAGGCAACGCCGCGGCGATGATGATCGGGAAGAAGATCGGCGAAGGGGACCGCGGGAGCGCCTTTGCCTATGCGCGCCGCTTCGCCCTCATCGCGCCCCTTCTCGGGATCGGCGTCGGGGCGCTCATCGTCCCCTTCCGCCTCCTCCTGCCCTTCCTCTTCCGCCTCGAGGGGCCGGTCTTCTCGCAGGCCTCGGTCATGCTCCTCGTCCTTGCCGGCCTCTATCCCTTCAAGGTCTTCAACTTCCACCTCGTCGTAGGTGTGTGCAGGGCGGGTGGCGATACGCGTTTCGGCATGTTCTACGACCTCTTCGGGGTCTGGGGACTCGCCCTCCCCCTTGCCGCCCTCGGCGCCTTCGCCTGGGGCTTCCCGGCATGGGGGATCTACCTCATGACGGCAAGCGACGACCTCGGCAAGTCACTCCTTGGCATCTGGCGGCTCCGGTCGAGGCGCTGGCTTCACGACGTCACCTGAACGCCGGCGACAGGTCCCCATGGGCCTCGATGAGGCAGTCCCCGATGAGGTTCCTCGCGAAGACGGTGCTCCCCGCCCCGATGAAGGTGATCTTGCGCGATGGCGCCGTCACGGGCAGTCCATCGCGATGGCGCCGTCACAGGCAGTCCATCGCGAAGACCCTGACCTCTTTCGCTCCCCAGGTCGCTCGGGCGGTGAAGCGCAAACCGCTGGCCGTGAGGCCGAGCGGCAACCTGACAAGGCGCTGGTGGTTGTCCTGGACCTCGGCGACCGTCCTCCACTCCGAGCCGTCCGCGGCTTTCGCCTCAATGGCGAAGGACCGCAGGAGGCCTGGCGGCACGACGAAGCCCGACGTCCCCTTCGCGTAGTAGGAAGGCATGTTCCGCGTCGTGCGGGAGAGGTCCGAGTCGAACACGAGGCGGACCGAGGAGAGGGCGACGGGCCTGCCGAAATCGAAGGCCACCCAGTCCCCTGGCAGGGCATCCCAGCTGTTGCGGTCCGCGCCGATCCGTCGGTCCAGGCCATTGCGGAGCTGCTCGGGATCGCCCCGGCTTGCGGATAGCCGGGCGGATTTCGTGAGCTCGTTGACCTCGCGGCGGTTGAAGGGGAGATAGCAGTCGTCCTCCATGAGGAACTGCTTGAGCTCCGCCAGCCGGCCTTCGTAGACGCCGCGTGGGGAGAGGCCGTCACGGCAAGCGATCGCGGCCGCCGTGCCCACCGCCTGGCCGAGGGTCGAGCAGGTCGCCATCACGCGGCTCGAGGAGAGGGCGGTATGGGTCGCGCTGATGTTCCTCCCGGCGAAGAAGAGGTTGTCCACATTGCGCGAATAGAGGGAACGATAGGGGATGCCATAGGGCGAAGGAGCGGGGTGGAAGATCGTGCCTGCCTCCTTCTTGTAGAAGCCTTCGGGGAAGTGGTCGTCCATGGTCCAGCCGCCGTAGCCGACGATGTCCTCGAAATGCCGCCCCTCGCGCTCGACGTCGCCCTGGCAGAGGATGTGGTCCCCGACAAAGCGGCGGCTCTCGCGCTTGCCGGGGAGGAAGCCCACCCAGTCGAGGACCCAGTTGTCGGCCCCGTGGTCGCCATGGTTCTTGAGGTGGTCCCAGACCCCGAAGGTGATCTTGAGGAGCTCGTCGCGGTTCTCCTCCGCGTCGTGGATCGAGTCGCCCATCCCGCCCACCTCGATCCACCAGAAATTCTGGAGGCCTTCGATTCGGTGGCCCCGCTCGGGGAGCTCGCCGTCGGTCGTGTAGGTGTAAGCCCAGGCCGGCGGGGTGAAGCGCTGGGGTCCGTCCGCCTCCCGGGCCTGGATGAGGCAGGTGAGGCCCATGGTATGACGGTCTTCCTTTTCCGGAGCTATGGACTCACCGAATTCCGAGCGCGCCTCGCGTCCCATCCTGAACTCGGCCCCGGCAAGGGCACCGAGGAGGCCGTCTCCGCTGCAGTCGGCGAAGAGCTTGGCCTTGACGGTCACGCGGCTCTCGTTGGTCATCTGCCGGCCCGTCACGGAGAGGATTCGCTTCCCTGCGGCCGCCGGGAATCCGGGCTGACCTTCGCCCGGCGCGGTCTCCACCTCGCTCACATAGGTGTTGAGGAAGAGCTGGAGGCCCTCCTGGAAGCGGGCCTTCTCGTAGAGGATGGAATCCCATACAGAATAGCTTGGATGCCCGTTGCGCCAGAGGTTGTCGAGGAGGATCTCCTCGATGATGCCCGTCTCGTGGCTGTCGCCCTCGGCGGGCGGCTGCCCCTCGTGGGCATGGCCGTGGCCGGTCGAATGCGCCCCGCAGATCCACATGCGGACCTCGCTCGAGGCGTTACCGCCAAGGACGGGACGGTCCTGCAGGAGCGCCACCTTCGCGCCGTGCCGTGCCGCGCCCACCGCGGCCGAGAGGCCGGCCATGCCGCCTCCCACCACGCAGAAATCCACATCCACGGTCACTTCACGCATCGCAGCCTCCATGGCGCTCGCCCTCGTCAAGGAAGGCGAGGTAGTTGTCCCTCATGTGGTCGTCAAGCATCTTGTGGAAAGGGCCCGCCGAGGGCGAAAGCACGAAGCGCCGCCCCTTGGCGCTGTCCAGGACCCGCCGTACTTCAGCCCGCATTCCATCGGGCTCGAGTGCCCTGAATTCGTCGTACTGGATGGTGCCGATGAGGGCGATCCTGTTGTCGACGATCCTGAGGGCTTCGGAGAGGGGGCAGTTCCCGATCGGCGGCTCCTCGATCGTGTGGAGGCCGTCGGGGGCCAGCCAGATGAAGTCCTCGAGCCTGTCCCGTATCTGGCCATGGAAATGGGTGATGGCGAGCTTCCCGTAGGAGTGCACGAGGTCGATGATCTCCTTCTGGAAGGGCAGCACCCACTCTCGGAAGGCCTCCGGACCCACCATGGGCGGCGCGGCCAGCTCGCTGCCCACGAGGAAGTAGATGTCCGCGAGGTCGCGCTCGAGGCACCATCGGTACTTCGCGAGGTAGTGGGCCTGCAGGCGGCGCAGGAAGGCTGCCACCTCGCCGCGGTGGGTGATCGACCAGATGGGATACTCGAGGAGGTTGGAGGCGGAATACAGGGTGAGGATGGGCTCGCCCAGGTCGAGCATCATCGCGCCGCAGTCCATCGGGAAGGCAGCCCTCTCCTCGAGGTAGGTCGGAAGAAGGCGCTCGAGGCCCGCGGCCACCTCGCGCGCGTCGCCAAGGACGGGGAGGGCCATGAAGGCCTCGAGGTCCCCCTCGGAATCAAGGAAGCGGCCCGCCGCCATGAGGGCGTTGGCGTTGCCCTCCGTGACCTCATGGGCGCTCAGCTCCCTTGCCAGGCTCGCATGGAAGGACTTGCCCGGGAAGGCCAGGCGGAAGTCGGCCGCGAAGGCCTCGATGTCGAAGTTGCGGCGGTTCAGGATGGAGGCCGAGCGGCGCATGGCCTCGACGACCGGCGCGTAGCTCGGCTCCTTCCTGACGTCGGTATAATAACTGGTACGATCCCAGGGGAAGAGGAGCCAGATGGGCACGCGGTCCACGCTCTCGCCCTTGAGGACGCCCAGGATGCGCTCGCGGTTGGTCATGCGCTTCATGCGGCCACCCCCTTCCTGCTCCAGCGGGACAGGAGATCCAGGATGCCGCGCTGCTCCGCCTCCGATCCCGCGGCGGTGCAAAGGAATATGCCCTCGGGCTCGAGCTCCTCCATGAGGAGGGGTATCTCGGCCGCCTCGACGTTGAGGACGACGGACTTGCCGTGTTCCCGCAGCTTCCGCACGAGGGGGATCCACCGGGCAATGGGCTTCTCGTCGTTGACGCCCTGGACCCACTGGAAAGCCTGTATCTCCTCGAGGCCGAGGAGGATGTCCAGGTGGCGGGCCACGCCAGGCCCGTCGATGTGGAAGATGTTGTGGGTCATGCCCCGCACCTCGCCGCGGATGAGGGGAAGGCAGAACTCCTCGAACTGCTCCCCCGAGATCATGGCCGCGAAGTCGCAGCTCGGGATGTGCATCTTCCCGAAGGAGGGGATGCCCATCCAGGTGGCCGAAAGCTGGCTCTCCGCCTTGAGGATGCGGTCATATTCATCATAAATGCGATGGAAATCCGCCTCGGCGAGGAGGGAGGCGGCCTTGACGAGCTCGGGCTCGTCATAGAGGTCCATGAGGAGGGCCTGCGTGTCCCGCCAGGCCGCGAGGCAGTCCATTCCGGGATGGAGGTCCGTGTAGCCGACCATGAAGGAACCGGGACAGCGGTCAAGGGCTTCCCGGGTCAGCTCGAGGATCTTCGCGTAATATCCGTTCCGGGAGAAGGCGATGCCCCCGATGTCCCGCCAGCCGGCGATGGCCGGTTCGGCCCAGGAGGTCTCCTCCCCGAACTCAAGGCGGGAGCCGTAGAATGCCGCATAGGCGTTGGGACCAAGGTTGGGATAGTAGAGGGGGAAGGTCTCCCCCAGGAAGGACTGGCGCGCGAGCCCCTCGACGAAGGCATCGAGCACCGCTCCTGTGTCGAGCCACCTGGCCTTGAGGGCCGCGCGGTCCGTCCTGCCAGCCCCGCGTGGCTTGAGGAGGTTGTGGGGCGTGAAGCGGACCGGCACGCGGTCGATCATGGCGCCTTCGTACCAGGCATAGACGCGGTCCATCGCCTCGAGGAAATCGGGCTTGTGCCGGAGGTCCAGGGACCAGGCATCAGGTGGCAGGCTGCTGTTCATGGCGATGTTCCTCCAATAGGGTCGATGTGTGCGCGAGCCGGTTCCCCGCGGGGCTGTCGGCCCCGGCGCCGGGTTCTCATCCCTTCACGGCCCCGGCTGTGAGACCCTTGATGAAGTACTTCTGTCCTGCAAGGAAGACGAGGACCATGGGCAACAAGGCGGAGACGGAGGCCGCCATGATGATCGAGTAGTCCGAGAGGTTCTCGTCGATGAAGCCCGCAAGGGCGACCGGTATGGTATAGGTCCTTGAGCGGGTGAGGAAGACGAGTGGCTCGAGGAAGTTGTTCCAGTTCCACATGAAGGTAAGGACGCCGAGGGAGGCGACGGCTGGCATGGCCAGGGGAAGCATGATCTTCCGCCAGATGGTGAACTCCCTCGCCCCGTCCATCTTCGCCGACTCCCGGAGGGAATCCGGTATCTGCAGGAAATACTGCCTCATGAGGAAGGTGCCCGTGGGCGTGACGAGGTAGGGAAGGATGATCGGCCAATGCGTGCCGATGAGGCCGAGGCGGTCGAAAAGGATGAACTTGGGAATCAGCACGACTTCCTGCGGGATCATCATGGCGGAAAGGTAGAGGAGGAAGAGGAAGTCGCGCCCCTTGAAGCGGAGCTTCGCGAAGGCATAGCCCGCGAGGCAGCTCGTGAGGACGGACCCGAAGACGTTGATGGCCGTGACCTTGGCCGAGTTGAAATAGGCCAGGGCGAAGCGATAGTCGCGCGGTGCCTCGGGGAGGAAGTTCCACACGATGCCGTAGTTCTGCCAGCGGAAGGTCTTGGGGATCCAGCGCACCGGGAACTCGAAGATGTCCCCGGGGAGCTTGAAGGACGCGGAGACCATCCAGACGAGTGGGGCGACAAAGGTCAGGGCGATGGCGAAAACCGCGGTTGTCGCGAGGATACGAAGGATGAGGCCTGCCTTTCCTTTCCTGGCTGTCGTTCCCATGTCAGTCCTCCCGCTTCCGCTGTCCGCGCCACTGCAGCACCGTCACCCCCAGGAGGAAAGCGAAGAGCACGACGGAGATCGTCGAGGCGTAACCCATCCGGAAGAACCGGAAGGCGGCGGTGTAGATGTAGTAGACCAGCACGTGGGATGAGGAGGCCGGGCCTCCCTGGGTCATGGTGAAGATCTGCCCAAAGACCTTGAAGCCCGCGACGATGAGGGTGACCGTGAGGAAGAAGGTCGTGTGGGAGAGCATGGGGAGGGTGATGCAAAAGAATTTCTGGAAGGGTCCCGCGCCGTCGATGTCGCCCGACTCATAGAGCTCCTCGGGGATGCCCCCGAGGGCCGCCGAGTAGATCATCACGGCGTAGCCCACGCCGAGCCAGACTGACATGGCGACGATGGCCGTCATCACCCAATGCGGATCGGCGAGCCAAACGGGCATCCTGAAGCCCACGGCAAGGGCGGCCTTGGCCAAGGGGCCGGAGGGAGCAAGGAGGACGGTCCAGACTATGGACACCGCGACGATGTTGGAGATGTAGGGGATGAAGAGAAGGAGCTTGGCGAGGTCCTTGCCGGCGACCGCCCTATCGATGACCGTGGCGAGGACCACCGCGATGCCGATCGTGACCGGTACTGTGCCCGCGACATAGAAGACGGTGTTCTTGAGGGAATCGAGGAACCATTTGTCCTTCCAGATCTCCAGGTAGTTGTGGCCCCCGTTGAAGCGGATGGCCCCGAAGCCCTGCGTGTAGTCCCAGTCGGTAAAGCTCGTGGCGACCGTGAAGACGAAGGGCAGGAGAGTGAAGGCGGCGAAGATGAGGAGGTTGGGCGCTATGAAGGCGTAGCCGGCCACCGAGTCGTCACGGGGCGATTTCCGCCTAGGTACAGTTGCTTCCATGAGGTCCTCGCAATTGGCTTAAGGTTGCAGGCATCTTTGGCGTCCGCCACCGCGCGCCTTCCCCTGCGCCATGGTGGGGTCCGGACTGAAGGCGGACAGGCGCGGCACCTGTCCGCCACGATCAGGCGAATGGGGTCGGGGTCAGGGCTTTGCGGCGAGGATCGGGTCGGAACGCCTCTTGGCGTCGGCAAGGGCCTGCTTCACGGCCTTGCTGCCGAGCATCGCCAGCTCGAACTCCTCGGCGAGGACCGCCTGGACCTGGGGATCGGCGAAGGTCTCGACCTGGAAGGTCTTGGCCGGCGTGAGGAAGCCATTCACGGTGGACGCGCGGTCGAAGTACCTCTCGACGCCGGCGAGGGCGGTCGCCTCGAGCTTGGCCATGTCGACCTTGGTGTACAGGGGGAAGCGCCCGAAGGGGGCCATGGGGATGATCCCGCCCTCGACGTACCACTTCACGAAGGTCCAGGCCGCCTCGACGTTCTTGGACTTGGGATTGATGCAGACCTGGTCTCCGGGCCCGCCGTTCATGTAGTAGGCCTTGCTGTTGTCGGAGGGAAGGGGGACGTAGGCGGCGACGAAGTCGTGCGGGTAGCTCGCCACGTTCTTGATGTCACGGTAGAGCCAGCTGCCAAAGACCATGGCCACCTTCCCGCTCGTGAAGAGGGCCGCGCCCTGGAGCTTCTGGGAAAGGGAATCGGCATGGCTCGGGATGGACCCGTCGTTCATGAGCTCGACGATGGTGCCGAGGGCCTTCTCGAAGACAGGATTGTCGATGGCGGTGGACTTGTGGTCCTTCGAATACACGGCGTTGCCGCCGAGGTTGACGCCGGCGAACTCCGCCGCGAGGGTCTTGTAGGAATTGGTCTGGAGGAAGGCGCCGTAGACCTTGGAGTCGCCCGAGCCCTTGGTGAGCTTCCGGGTGATCGCCTTGAACTCGTCAAGGGTCCAGGACTTGGGGACCGGGATGCCCGCGGCGTCGAACATGTTCTTGTTCACCCAGAAGCCGTTGTTGTAGGTCTTCGAGGCGACCCCATAGGTCGTGCCATCGATGCGGGAGATCATGGCTCCCTCCGCTCCGATCGCCGTGTCGAGGTTGAAGCCTGTCTTCTTCATGAAGGGCTCGAGGTTGAGGGCCATGTTGCCCGTCGACCGCTTCCGCAGGCGGTCCATCGTGTAGGTGATGTAGATGTCTATGTCACCGCCGGCGAGGAGGTTGGTCTCGAGTTTCATGTTGCCCTGGTCGTCGTTGACAAAGCGCTCGTATTCGATGCTGATGCCCTTGGAGGCGAATTCCTTGTTGAAGGCGTCGCAGACGAGTTGGGGACCGGACTCGGGCGGGACGCCTCCCCACATGAGGAGACGGATGGGAGCGGCGGCGAGGGGAAGGATCGAAAAGGCCAGGGACAAGGCCAGGAAAGACAGGGCTGATTTCCTCATGGACTACCTCCGGGGAATGGTGTTCCTCCACGATCAACCCGATTCGCGGATAGGGAAATGCCGAAAGCTGCGCATTCACCGAGGGAAGCTGTCATCAAGGAAGGCGCCGGAACACGCGATCCTGCGCATTCATGTCTCGATCCCGCGCCCCTTTTTCTTGAGCTCGTTCGGGGAGATCCCGAAGCAGCGCCTGAAAAGCTGCCCGAAGTGGTTGAGGCTTTCGATGCCGACCTTGTCCGCGACCTGCCTGACCAGGAGATCCGTCCCCAGGAGGAGTTCCCTCGCGCGCTCCATGCGGGCCTGGTTCACGAAATCGATGAAGGAATACCCCGTGTCCTTCTTGAAGACATGGGCGAAATGGCTGGGACTCATCCCCACCCTCGAGGCCGCCTCCTCCACCCTGAAAGCCACTGCAAGGTCCGAGAGGACCCAGCGCGTCGTCTCGACCACCTCCCGCCTCATGCCTGCGGCGCCGACGGCGGCTTCGACAAATGCCGCGATGAAGCCGGGGAGGGCTTTCCTGAGTTCCCCGAGGCTCCTGGCCGATCTAAGAAGGGGCTCGGGCGAGAGATCGAGGCGGAGGGTGTCCGGCTTGAGCCCCAGGGCCCGGGCCTTTTCCTTGAACGGCATGGAAGCCTCGCCCAGGAGGGCGCGGAGGCCGTCGCTCCCAAGGTCCGAGGCCTCCTTGAGCCGGTCCAGCACAGAATTGAAGGCGGTTTCCATCGAGGATGCATCGAGGGCTTCCACCGCGCGGCGGAGGGCGACAGTCGCCGCCGTGTAAGGCTCGGGGCGAAACTGGCCTTCGTCAGGATCTCCGCAGACCCCGGCCAGGGTGGCGGCCGGATCGAAGTCCTCGGCGAAAGCCAGAGGCGGGCCGCTGCGGTAGGCGCGGTCTGCCGCAGCGATGGACTCGGCCAGGAGGCCGGGAAGCTCCCCTGGCTTCATTCCCATCCTCGAGAGGCCTCCGTGGGGCAGGCGGCCCAGATACCGGCCGCCGAAATCCTCCGCGAGGGAGAATACCCGAAGGGCTCCGGCCCTCCCCTCGCCGCACAGGAGAGCCAAGGCCTTTCCCGAGTCTGCCGCCGCTGCCACAATGCAGGCCTCGACCCGGCGCATCTCGCGGAGGAGATCGGCAAGGGGAGAGCGCGATTCGCCTTCCGGGCCAAAGTCGAGGAAGAGGAGACGGTAGGAGGAGGCAGGAAGCCCCTCCGTAAACGGGTCGGGAAGGGGCGATCCGCCGAGCAAGCCCAGAAGCAGCCCGTCAAGGATCTCCCCTGAACCCGGGCCGGCACCCATCGCAAGGCCATCGGGACCAGCTGGCCTGACCGGCCTTTTGGCAAGGACCCTCGCGAAGGCATCGATGAGCTCCGTCGTCTTGAGGGTCGGCTTGAAGACATAGTCGTCCGCGCCAGAGCGGAGGGCTTGGCGCACATGCTCGAATTCGTTGCGGCAGGATAGCACCACGATGCCGAGGTCAGGGCAGGTCCTTCGCGCCTCCTCGATGAGCTCGATGCCGCCGCCTTCAGCCATCACAAGGTCAGTGAGGAGGAGGTCAGGGGCGAGCCGGGCTATAAGCTCCGCGCCCTCGCGCCCCCCTGCGGCCTCGCCTGCCACCTCGTAGCCGGAATCGCCTTCGCCAAGCATTGAGCGTATGCCCATGCGCACAAGGAGCTCGTCGTCCACGACAAGGACTCGTTTCATGACAGGCCCTCCCCTTCCTTGATGGGGATCCTCATGCAGGCGACGCTCCCGCCGCCTGGCCTCGCGACAAGCTCCAGGGTCGCCCCTGTCCCGTGCACGATGCGGAGCATGTCCCGGACATTCGAAAGCCCCAGGCCGCTCCCGGCTTCGCGCTCAAGTGAGGGATCATCGACGATCGCAGGCCCGTCGCCGAGGGAAGTTGCCTCGTCGGGGCGGAGTCCCTTTCCACGATCGGCGACATCGACCGCGAGGAAATCGCCATGGAGGACGGCCGATATCTCGATGCGTCCCGCTCCCGAAGCGCCGCAGTAGCCGTGGAGGACGCAGTTTTCGACCAAGGGCTGCAGCATGAAGCGAAGCACCTTCATGTCGAGGAGGCGGTCGGGGACGCTCGCCTCAAGCGTGAAGCGCCCACCATAGCGGAGATTCTGGATCGCTAGATAGCTCTCGACGCTCCGGACCTCCTCGCAAAGCGTCGAACGGTCCCCTCCCTTCCCCATGCTGTGGGAAAGTATGACCGAAAGGTGGTCGATGGCCTGGACGATATTGTCCGCCTTCCGGAGGATGGCCATCCAGCGGAGCGAGTTCAGGCTGTTGAAGAGGAAATGCGGATTGAGCTGGGCGCTCAAGGCGCGGAAGCGGTAGAGCTCCTTGACTTCGTGCTCGCGCTGAAGGCTTGAAAGGAGCTCGAGGACCTTGCCTTCGAGCCTCCGGAAAGAGCGGTCCAGGACCCCAATCTCGTCAAGGCGCCCGGGCATGCACGCGCCGATGTCGGCGAGCGGCTTTTCAGGAGACCAGGATTCCATGCGTGCCGAGAGCCGGTGGAGGGGGCCGATGATCCGCCTCGAGGCGATCCAGGATGCCCCGAGGGCAAGGAGGAGGAGGATCGAGAAGGAAGGCACGAAAAAGGCGCGCAGTCGCGCGAAACGCCGGCCCAGGTCTCCGTAATCATAGAGGATCAGGAGGGTCCAGTCTTGGGCGAGAAGCTCGGGCGGCAGGCCCATGAGCCGTCGCCCCGCCGCGAAACGGGTGCCGATGCGCGCAAGCCGGTCGCCCTTGCCAGCCACGGCGATCTCGCGGGCGAAGGCCAGCGGGCCGGCGGAATCCTCCCCGGCTGCGCCCCCGTTCCCCGAACCCTGGGTCGTGTCCATAAGGACCTGGCCATTGGCCACCAGGAGGGTCGAGATGCTCGCGCTCGCGCGGCGCTCCCGGAAGTACTTGCGGAAAGCCTCGCGTTCGGCTTGCACAATCACGATCCCGGGAGGCCCGGCCGATGGCGCAGACATGGCCCTGGCCACCGAGACGAGAAGCTCACGCTCCCCCTCCTCGGTCACGAAGGATGGACCAAACCCTTGCCAGACGAGATGTCCGCCTGCCTTGCCTGCCCGGCTGGGCAGCGGCAGGCCCGAAATGAAGGAGTAGTCGCGGAAATTCCGGGACCAGCTGGTGTAGATGCGACCTGAGCCCAGGATCGTGAAACGGATCGAATCGCGGCCAGGCATGGCGGCGAGGGCGACGTCCACCGAGCGATCCACGGCCCGCACCCGCCTGTATTCGGCCTCGTCCGATACCAGGGCCCTCGCCATCTCCTCGTCGGTCGCGAGGACTCCCGTCACCGCGACGAGGTCGGCCAGGAACTGGGTGAGGTCGCGCTCGCTGCGGTCGAGCGCGCTGCCGAGTTCGGCTTCCATGGATTGCTTCACCGCGCCCTCGAAGAGCGACAGCGCGGTGACAAAGAGGAGGGCCGCCGGCACGACGACTGTGGCGGCCACCACGAGGAAAAGCCTGGCCGCCAGACTGGAGCGGATGAAGGAAACGAGCCTTTGTGGGTTCACGGACACGGGGGATACAATAGCATGGAAATCAAGGGGAGGAGCCCGGATTCCCGCCGGGCCCGGCCTTCACCGTGAGGACAAGGCAGCCTTCCTTCGCATCGATGGAAGCGGGGACTCCTAGTCCTCCCGGAACCTCGCGTGGATCTCCTCGAACTCCCCGATGTTCGAAAGCATGATCTGTGCCATGTATGGATCAAATTGCGAACCGGCCGATTTGCGGATCTCCTCGCGGGTGGCTTCCTTGGTCATCGCCGGCTTGTAGACGCGCCTGGACAGGAGCGCGTCGTAGACATCGGCGAAGGCCATGATCCTGGATTCGAGGGGGATGGCTTCCCCGGCAAGGCCGAGGGGATAGCCAGTGCCGTCCCATCGCTCATGGTGATGGAGGCAGATGCGCCGCGCCATGCGGAAGATCTCCGTGTCGCTCTGCATGAGGACCTTGTCGAAGGCGCCTGCCCCGGCGGTGCTGTGGGTCTTCATGACGGCGAATTCCGCGGGATCCAGGCGGCCCGGCTTGAGGAGGATCGCGTCGGGGATCGCCACCTTCCCCACATCGTGGAGGGGCGAGACCTGGTAGATGCCGTCGATGAAAGGAGGGGTGATCCGGTCCCGGAATCGCCCATCGCCTGCAAGCCTCTCCGCCAGCCTGACGCAATAGTTCCGGGTCCGTTCAAGGTGGGCGCCCGTCTCGGGGTCGCGCGACTCGGTCAGGTCGGCTATGGCGAACATCAGGGCCTTGTAGGCGCCAAGGAGCTCGCCCGAGGTCTTGTGGACGAGGGCGGACAACCGCTTGGTCATGACCTTGGCGACCTGCTGGGCGATGGAAGGGTCCTTGTCAAGGAGGTCGCCGAAGCTGGCCTTGCCGAGCTGCAGGCATTCGGACTTCTCGAGGGCCCTGACCGTTGCCGAACGGACTTCATTGGAGATGGGGGCCATTTCCCCGAAGACCGCGCCCGGGCCCATCCGCTCAAGCTCGCGCTGTCCCCAGCCCATGTCGCTCGACACGGACACCCTGCCGCTGACGATGATGTACATGCTGCCGCCGACCTCCTTCCCTTTGACCCCGGGCCGCCGCGGCGCTATAGTCCTCGACAGCCGACTCGAAAGGCAAGGCTTTCCGGGGCGGCAGGAGGCTTCAATGGGCAAAAGCGGCGAAAGCTGGTGTCTGGTCCTTTCCGGCGGTGGGGCCAAGGGCGTCTACCATATCGGTGTCTGGCGGGCGCTCCGCGAGCTCGGCATCGAGGTCGAGGCCTTTTTCGGCTCCTCCATCGGCGCCATCATCGCCGGCTTCCTCGCGCAGGGCTCCGATGAGAAACTCGAGGAGCTCGGCCGTTCCATCACGGTGGATTCCATCCTCGCGCTCCCCGCGGAGCTGACCGAGAATGGCGAGGTCAAGCTCGACCGCGAATCCCTTTCCGCCGTCCGCGAGCTTTTCCATTCGCTCATGGCCAACAAGGGGCTCGACACCAGCCCCCTGCGGAAGATCCTCAGCGTCGGCATCGATGAAAAGACGATCCGCGCCTCCGGTCGAGACCTGGGCATCGTCACGGTGAACGTCACCGACCTTGAGCCGCGGGAGGTCCTTCTCGAGGACATGGAGGAAGGCAAGCTCGCCGATTACCTCATGGCCAGCGCGGCCTTCCCGGGCTTCGAGCAGCCTGTGATAGCCGGCAAGAAATACGTGGACGGCGGCCTGCACGACAACATCCCCTATGCCATGGCGAGGAGGCGCGGCTACCGCCATGTCATCGTCTCCGACATCTCCGGCGCGGGAAGGAACCGGAAGCCCGAGATAGCGGGCAGCGTGACCGCCTACATCCGCAACTCGATAGACATGGGCGGCGTACTTGATTTCGACCGCGGCTTCCTGGATTCCTTCACCCTCCTTGGCTGGCTGGACACGATGCGCACCTTCGGGAGGATCGAGGGCTACTCCTACTTCCTCGTCCCCGACCCCGAAGCGGAGCGCGCCTTCGCGCAGGCGGTGGCCGATGCAGGCGAACCGCTTCCGGAATTCCCGGAGCGGATGCGCTGGGACAGGAAGCTCCTCCTCAAGTCCCTGGAATGCGCCGCGTCCATCCTCGAGGTGGAACGCATCAAGCTGTACAGCTACGGGGAGCTGACGGCGTCCATCCTCGGGAGGCTCGCGATCGAGAAGGCGCGGGTCTCGAAACTCCTCACCGAAGGCAAGCTCGGGAAACTGGGCATCGTGGCCATGCTGAGGCAAGCTATCGCAAAGCGCAGCTTCGAGGGATGCCCGTATTATTATTGGAGGCTCGCCGAGGAGGCCTTGCATGACACCACGGAGGCGGTGATCCTCAAGGGCTTGGTCGCGCTCTATCCCGAACTCCCCGCGGGCCTGGACTGGATGGCCCGGCAGGCCTGATCGTCAGTCCTTGCGCTCAGGGACCAGGAAGATCTCCACGCGGCGGTTCTTCCAGCGGTTTCCCAGGTCGCTGTCCGGGACCACGGGGTCCCGGGCTCCCGCGCCTTCCACGATGAAGCGCGCTGGCAGGTAGCCGCGTGCGAGAAGGGCATCGCGGACCGCCTCAGCCCGCGCGAGCGACAGCGGCACGAGGACCTCCCGCTGCTCCGCCTGGCCCTTGGCAGGATCGGCCCAATTTGTCATGACCGCATGGCCCTCGAGCCTGAAAATGTAGCCAGGATACCGCGCCAGCTTGGCGGCGACGAGGTCCAGGACCTTGGCAGTTGTCCTGGCGCCGTCGGGATCCCCGCCCGCCGCCAGGCCGGCCGAAAATGGACCAAAGACCAAGGCGGTGGCCTCCAGGTGATATTCAGCGCCTTCGCGGTGCGCGAAGACGTCCGTGAAGAACCCGCGTCGTTGCTCTTCCGTGTTCCCGTTTTCGTCCCTGAGATTGGCCACCACCTCATAGCCGCTGGTGGGGGCGATCATCGAGCCATCGTCGCCCCGGCCGTCCCAGACAATGGGGACCTGCGGCCACGATCCCTGGAAGGTCACGAAGCTGCGCCCATTTGCGTCCTCGATTCGGATGTTCCAGCCGGTCAGGTTGGAGAGGTAGGGAACCCCCTCCAGCCCAATCGAGAGGAAGTCGTTCTTCCCGTCCCCGTCGGGTGATAGGAGGTTGGAAGAGAGTTCGATGAAAAATGGCCGCAGCGACTTGGCTGCCTGCTCCTCGGCCGTTGCGTCATCGGCATCACGCTGGAAGAGCTCCTGGTTGGCGGAGCGGAAATCGAGCTCCCGGCGAAGGAAGGAGAAGAAGCCCGTTTCCGGGGGATCCGCGACCGCCGTGCTGAGGGCAAGGCCAGCCAGACAGGAAAGTACGCAGAGTCTCGGATTCCGAAGGGACGACATCATCCGGCCCATCGTTTTTTCCTCCTTGCTGCGGATACCCGGCGGATCCAGGCCGGGTCGGCGAGACTTCCCGTCACGTCGAATGTATCGCATGCGGACTTCCCTCTCCGTCCTTCCCGCACCAAGCCATACCTTGAAGGCATCGCTCAGGCCTTTTCATGTATTCTCCAAGGGGGAAGCGTCCTGCCGAAATTCGAAAAATGCTCGCGTGCCAGGTCGATGACCTTCTGGAGGGACTCTGCCCTCGGAGCGTCCCGGTAGCAGAGTCCGAGCGTCATGGGCTCGTCCAGATCGACGGCCCCAACGCCTTCCGGAAGCTGGTCGATCCCAAGATCGGAGACTATGGACCAGCCCAATCCCGAGGCGACCAGCTTTATGAGCGAGTATGCGTCGTTGCATTCATAGGCCACCTGGGGAACGAAGCCGTGGTTGGCGCAGATCGCGAGGTTCCTCTCGGTCAAGCCCGGCGATGATTCCTGGGCGAGGGCGATCAAGGGCGAGCCCGCCAGGCGGGACATGCAGATCTTGGGGTCCTGGCAGTAACAGGCCGATTGCGGATAGACAAGAGTTAGGCGCTCCTCAAGCAGGGGCTCGAAAACAAGGCCGTTTTGACGTATCCACGATCGCAGGAACCCGAAGTCGATGGCCCCGGAACGAAGGGCTTGCTCCTGTGCCTCGGTCGACATCACGAGGAGCTCGAGCTTGAGGTCGGGCCAGGTATCGGCGATGCGGCGCACGAAGGGGGGAAGGATCGTCTGGAGGAGGAAGGTCCCGCAACCGATGCGGAAGCTCTTGCTGGAGACCTCCCCGACGATCTTGGCGGTCCTGCACACCGCATCCACCTGGGCGAGGAGCTGCTTCACTTCGAGCTGGAAATACTCGCCGGCCTTGGTCAGGCTGGTCCCACGGCTGTCCCGGAGGAAGAGGGCCGTGCCGATCTCGGCTTCAAGCTCGTGGATCTGGCGGCTCAAGGGGGGCTGGGAAATGTTGAGCGACTCGGCCGCTTTGACGAAACTGAGCCGTTCGGCGACCTCAGCAAAGTAGCGCAGGTGGCGAAGTTCCATACCGATAGGGTATCAGTCATTTGCCCGCGCCGCAAGATGCGACTTTCGCGAAGCGCCAATTTGCCATTGACGGCTTGCCCCGCCCCTCCGTATTGTGTCTTGGCGAACTTGCCCTTCCCGTGAAGGATAGGGCTCGTCCCCGGCCGGGGTGGTGGAATTGGCAGACACCAGGGACTTAAAATCCCTTGCTGCGCAAGCGGCGTGCGGGTTCAAAACCCGTCCCCGGCATTCAGTGCGACCAAGATTGTTGGAAAGAACAATGGCCGGCTGCTATCGATCCCACGTCACGCATCAAGCTGCGATATACCGCGGAAGGTACTCTTGTCGCTTCCGTAGCGGGGTCTTCCGAAGCCGCATCCAGGTTTCCTACCCGCTCTCGGTCAAGACCGTGTGGGAATGCCATGCACGCCGCCGCCAAGGAAGCTTCGGTTCCTACGCTCATTTCGCCGGGATCCAGCCCTGCCATTTCGGCATTGCTGTGCCGGTCACCGTGTGCACGGTGTCGATTCCGGTAGTTATGATAAAATAGGTATAGTGTCAACCTTTCCATCTGGGCGTTCACATTCCGGCCGAAGCAGGCCGTCTCCCGCACGTGCTCGTGGAGGTCCTTCCGGATCTCCCTGTCAAGATAGTTCACCGGGAAGAGGGGGTTGGCAGGCGTCCGCGCGGCCCTTGATGAGACGGTTTTGTGTATGAGCCCCTCATGATCTTCAATGACGTGCGTCTCGGGGTCACGGGAACGACGCCCCTCCTGGGTACCCTCAAGGATGTCGACCACTAGGAGGGCGGCAGCTTCCTGTTTTTCCTGAGGCAGGATGCGCCTGCGGCTGCAAGCACGGCAGCCATCCAGCCCCAGGCCACCTCATCCAAGACCGCAGATCTCATGGTCAACGCGTCCACGGCTGGCGCGGATATCTTCGTGGACGGCAGCTCGAAGGGCAAGGCTCCCTTCCTCCTCCAGAAACTCGCGGCGGAAAAGGTCCTTGTCGTGGAAGCCAGGAGCGCGGACCTCTCCGCGAGGGTCGAACCAAGCCTGAAGCCGGGCGAGCTCAGGGAAATAAGCCTCGAGCTGAAAAAGAGCCTCGGCAACCTCTTCATCGATTCTCCGGAGAAGACGCTGGCCGTCCTGATCGATGGCCTGGACAAGGGCACGCTTGGCAATGGCATCTTCCGCGACCTGGCGGCAGGCAACCACGTGTCGAGCTCAGGGGAAAGGACCTCTACTTCGCCACGACCGTCGGCGTAGCCGCGAACGAGACCTTGCGGCTCGAAGCTACTGACCCGGCAACATAACATCGGGTGCTCTCCCATGATTCTGGCCCGTCGCTACGGGTCAGAATCATGGGCCCAAGCCATTGTTTGGTTGCCGGGTCAGTAAACCCCATCCGATCGGGAAAATCGAGATCGAGGTGCCCGCCGAGGCCAAGGTCCTCCATACCGGCAAGGATATGAAGCTTGAGATGCTCGGCTCCGCTCTTTTCAAGGATGTCCCGGTCGGGACCTATGCCCTGAGCTCTGGAGGCACCGACGTCCTTCCGGCATCGACGAACCTCGACCTGGCCCAAGGCGCGACCGCCCGATGGAAGCCCTACGCGACAGGAGCAATCATAAAGTGATGGGCGGCACGGCAATTTACGCGGACGGCCAGACGGAATGCAGTCCAATGTCCTTTTCCTGAGATACGGCCGTGGCATTCTGCAATGACCTATCGACCTACAAAGGCAAGCAACCAGTCTATACGATCAACGGAAGCGGCCCCGACAATGTGGGCGCCGATTTTTCACGGAATGGCTATCGCTTGCCTACGGATGCCGAATGGGAATTCGCGGCAAAGGGAGGCGGTCTAAGCCAAGGATACATGTACGCCGGATCCGCCGCCGTGGATACAGTGGCTTGGACTACGAGCAACACCTACCGGCAAGAGAAAAGCACCTATGGCTATCTCACCTACGGCTATTTCCCCAAACCGGTGGCGACCAAGGCAGGAAACGAACTGGGCCTATTCGACATGAGCGGCAATGCCGCAGAGCTATGCTACAACCGCTATGGAAGTGGGTATTACGCTGTCTCGCCAGCTATCAATCCCAGAGGTCCTGCAAGCGGATCGAACGTTGTCCTTCGGGGCGGAGCTTCAAACATGTCTGACGCTGAAGCCTATGTCTATTCGCGAAACTGCGTTTATCCGTCCTCCACGGGCGGATCGTATCATCAAACCGGCATTCCGGTCACCGGCCTTCGCGTCGTGCACCGCTAAAGCGGCGCGGAGCGCGCCGCGAGGGCAACAAAGGCTTTTCGGCGATCCCGGTTGACATCCCCAAGCGACAGCCCAATATTGGACTCAAGCAAAACACTTCCCATCAGGAGGAAAAATGAAAGGCTTGTGCGCACTCACCCTACTCGCAATCGGGATCGCCGCGGGCTCCTTCGCCCAGGACAACAGGGTTGATACCATCCGTCCCGACGCTCCCGACCTTTCCCCCTACGGCGCCTTTCCGGTCGGCATGAAGACCCTGCAATTCGTCAACCCGGGACAGATGGACGTAGCGAAGGCCAAGGAAGGCCTGCCCACCCCCAGCTATGACAGGCCCCTGACCGTGGAAGTCTGGTATCCGGCAAAAGCGGGAAGCGGACTCCTTGGCCAGACAGGTTACAAGGACATCTTTACCCGCGACGGCAAGACCCTCACCAACCTCTACGGCCGCGCGGTGCGCGATGCCCTGGCCGACTCCTCGGGAGGGCCCTACCCCCTCGTCATCATCTCCCACGGCTATCCGGGCAACCGCTTCCTCCTCTCGCACCTGGCGGAAAACCTCGCGAGCAAGGGCTATGTCGTGGCCTCGATAGACCATACGGACAGCACCTATAGCGACCAGGGGGCATTCGGCTCGACCCTCCTCAACCGGCCCCTCGACATCCTCTTCGTCCTCAATTCGATGGCGACGCTGAACACGGGCGCCGCGGGCGCCGCCTCCGCGGGCGCCGCCTCCGCGGGCGCCGCCTCCGCGGGTGCCGCCG